>NZ_JCBCPS010000003.1:272092-394397 GCF_059874745.1 Niallia sp. CD-39
AGTTCGTAATATTTCTGGACATGTGAATGCCCGTATAATTGATAGAACCCAATTAATCCTTGATATTTTTGCAGGACGTGCCCGGTCAAAAGAAGGAAAGCTCCAGGTTGAATATGCCCAGCTTCACTATTTATTGCCGCGCTTGGCAGGTCAAGGGACACAGCTTTCAAGGCTAGGTGGAGGAATTGGGACGAGAGGACCTGGTGAGACAAAACTTGAATCCGATCGCAGACATATTCGAAGAAGATTAGATGATATTAAAGGGCAATTAGCAGTCGTTGTGAAGCATCGAGTTCGTTATCGGGAACGAAGAAAACGAAATCAGGCTTTTCAGTTTGCTATTGTTGGGTATACGAATGCAGGGAAGTCAACGCTATTCAATCGCTTAACAGATGCTGGATCATATGAAGAAAATCAATTATTTGCCACACTAGACCCTATGACAAGAAGAATGACCTTGCCAAGTGGCTTCCAAGGACTTATTACTGACACGGTAGGCTTTATTCAAGACTTGCCAACATCGCTTGTGGCAGCATTTCGTTCAACTCTTGAAGAGGTGAAAGAAGCTGATGTTCTTCTTCATGTAGTTGACATGTCTAATCCAGATTATTTTCAACATGAAGAAACCGTTCAATCATTAATGAAGGATTTAGAAACAGATGAGCTCCCGCAGCTTACGATTTATAACAAGAAGGACGAGGTTCACCCTGACTTTGTGCCAACTACAAATATTCATCATGTGCAAATCAGCGCTTTGGACAAGTTGGATATCGAAGAGTTGAAACAGCAGCTTGAAAAAGAAGTCCTAAAAAAAATGAAGCGCTATGAAATCTTATTGCCTGCTAACGAAGGAAAACTACTATCGCAGTTAAAAACAGAGACCGTTTTGAAGCATTTGTATTTTATAGAAGAAGCAGATTGTTATCACTGTGTAGGGTATTATCGTGAGGATCAACAGCTAACAGGGGTATTAAAGAAGTTTGCGAAATAAAGGAGAAGAACATGTTTAAACAGTTAACATACGGAGAAACATTAGCGCCATTAGTAAAAAAAGTAGAAAACCAAATCGAACCAATGTTAAAATCCATCGATGAAAGAATTGATGAGAACCAATTCAGAGTTCTGCAAAGCTTTCAACATAAAAAAGTAAGTGATTCACATTTCATACCATCTACCGGTTATGGATACGATGATCATGGCAGGGATACACTTGAAGAAATTTATGCTGAAGTGTTTGGTGCAGAAGCGGGATTAGTACGTCCTCAAATTATTTCAGGAACGCATGCGATTTCGATCGCATTATTCGGAGTACTCCGTCCGGGAGATGAACTTCTTTATATCACAGGAAAGCCATATGATACATTAGAAGAAATTGTAGGAATACGAGGAAACGGAGTCGGTTCACTTCAGGATTTCGGAATTGGTTACAATAGTGTACCATTGCTTGCAGATGGTTCGGTTGATCTAAATGCAGTTCGTGATGTCATTGGACCAAAAACGAAAGTGATTGGCATTCAGCGTTCAAAGGGATATGCTGTTCGTCCGTCATTTACAATCGCTCAAATTAAAGAGATGATCGACTTTATAAAAGGTATTAAGCCTGATGCCATCGTTTTTGTAGATAATTGCTATGGCGAGTTTGTAGAAGAAATGGAACCATGTCATGTTGGTGCTGATTTAATGGCAGGGTCTCTTATTAAAAACCCTGGCGGTGGATTGGCAAAAACAGGTGGCTACATAGTCGGAAAAAAAGACTACGTTGAGGCTTGCTCATATCGAATGACTTCACCGGGGATAGGTAGAGAGGCTGGAGCATCGCTTTATAGCTTGCAAGAGATGTACCAAGGATTCTTCCTTGCACCACATGTTGTTGGCCAAGCTTTAAAAGGTGCTGTTTTTACTGCAGCAATGTTAGAGGAATTTGGCATGAATTCATTCCCTAAGTGGGATGAAAAGCGTACAGATTTAATTCAATCTGTTCAATTTGATGATGCTGATAAGATGGTTGCGTTTTGCCAAGCGATTCAATTTGCATCACCGATAAACTCACATGTCACACCATACGCAAGCTATATGCCTGGGTATGAGGACGATGTAATCATGGCTGCGGGAACATTTATTCAAGGTGCGAGCATTGAGTTGACAGCTGATGGTCCAATTCGCCCACCATATGCTGCATATGTACAAGGTGGCCTAACTTATTCTCATGTGAAAATTGCCGTATGTACGGCTATAAACCGATTAATTGAAAAAGGGTTATTATAAGGTAAAACGTGCAGACTAATACTGAACTTCTTTTGTCGCTAGACAATGAGCAGTTCAATTTGTTTTGCACGTTTTTTTAATGACTGTTTTCGGATCAATGTTATTGATGTTTAAATTTATTAACAACTTCAGTAATGATGATTGCTAGAGCAAAAAAGAAACCCATTAATAAAGTTAGGCATTAATCTATTATCCTTCGATCATCTTAAGATAAGGTATTTCATTACCGTCTACAATAGCAATTGCGATTGGTGTATCAGTTTCGTATATTTTGGTACCAACGGGTAGTTTGTTAGCTGTGCCGTTTTTAAAATTCCGTGCTTTATTTGATTGTTTTGTTATTTCACCAATTATTTCACCAATCTTATATTCTAATTCATTTACCCAATCTACGTTTTCAACATTAGAATATACAATATTATCGAGGATGAAGATGTCTGAGTTGCCATCATTAAGGAAATCCTTTGGAGTAGGATTACCATTAATTGTGCATCCTGATAAAACGACAAGTATGAGGCAAAGAAAAATGAGAATTTTTTCTTTCATAAAATACATTTTTTACTGTACCCCCATTTAATCAACCTTTTTCATGAATGTATTACTGTAATTTTAGCAGAATGTAAAGGGGTATAGGCTAATAGAAGTTTTTTGAGGATTCAATCAATAGATTTATGTTTAAAAGTTCTGTGAGAAGGAATGTAGATAGTGGTTTAAAAATATGGGCAAACAAATAGAAATTTTTTATGAAAATAAAGAATTGTATTTTCATGTTATAAAACATAACATTTAGTTGACAGGAAATCTAACATTGCATATAATGAGTTCATAAGATGATTACAAAAGGAGGAGAGATAGTTGACTGGTAGTGAAATTCGTCGCTCCATGCCGCTGTTTCCAATTGGGATTGTGATGCAGTTAACAGAATTATCAGCAAGGCAAATTCGTTATTATGAGGAACACCAATTGATCTCTCCGGCTAGAACCGATACAAATAGACGTCTTTATTCGTTAAATGACATCGATAGATTGCTAGAGATTAAAGACTTAATTGATCAAGGTGTAAACATGGCTGGAATTAAACAGCTGTTTAATATGAAAGAACAGCAAATAATTGCTGCTGAAATGAATAAGCAAGATGAAAAAGTGCGACATGATATTACCGATCAAGAACTTAGAAAGCTACTAAGAAAAGAGCTTACACAGGCAGGTCGTTTTAATCGTACCCCTTTAAGACAAGGGGATATGTCTCGCTTTTTCCATTAATAATAAAATTAACTTGTTAACAATTAAGGGAGGAATTTCAAGTGGCAAAGTATTCAAGAGAAGACATTCAACGCATTGCGCAAGAAGAAAACGTTAAGTTTATTCGTTTGCAATTCACGGACATTCTAGGAACGATTAAAAATGTGGAAATTCCAATTAGCCAATTGGAAAAAGCATTAGACAATAAAATGATGTTCGACGGTTCTTCAATTGAAGGATTCGTTCGCATTGAAGAATCAGACATGTACCTTTACCCAGATCTAGATACTTGGGTGGTATTCCCTTGGACTGCTGAAAAAGGAAAAGTTGCACGTTTAATTTGTGATATTTATAGCCCAGATGGAACTCCATTTGAAGGAGATCCTCGTAACAACTTACGTAGAATTTTAGCAGAAATGGAAGAGTTAGGATTCACTGATTTCAACCTTGGACCTGAGCCCGAGTTCTTCTTATTCAAACTAGATCAAGCTGGCGAACCAACTTTAGAATTAAATGATAATGGTGGATACTTTGACCTAGCTCCAACAGATTTAGGGGAAAATTGCCGCCGTGATATCGTGTTAGAGCTTGAGGAAATGGGCTTTGAAATTGAAGCATCTCACCATGAGGTTGCTCCAGGGCAACACGAAATTGATTTCAAATATGCAGACGTATTAACAGCTTGTGACCAAATTCAGACATTCAAGCTAGTTGTTAAAACAATTGCACGTAAGCATGGTCTACATGCTACATTCATGCCAAAACCATTATTCGGTGTTAATGGTTCAGGTATGCACTGTAACGTTTCATTATTTAAAGATGGTGTAAACTCATTCTTCGATGATAAAGGTGAGTTGCAATTAAGCGAAACAGCTCGTCAATTCATCGCTGGAGTCATTAAACATGCACCAAGCTTTACAGCGGTTACGAATCCAACGGTAAACTCTTACAAGCGTTTAGTACCTGGTTACGAAGCACCTTGCTATGTTGCTTGGTCTGCAAGAAACCGTTCTCCTTTAATCCGTATCCCAGCTTCTCGTGGTATCAGTACTCGAGTTGAGGTACGTAGTGTTGACCCTTCAGCAAATCCATATCTAGCATTAGCTTTACTTCTAAAAGCTGGCCTTGATGGAATTAAAAATGGTTTAACACCTCCAGCTCCAGTAGATCGCAACATCTACGTTATGAGCAAGGAAGAGCGTGAAGCAGAAGGAATCGTTGATCTACCAGCAACACTTGTATCTGCACTTGATAACTTAAAATCAAATGAAGTTATGGTCGGTGCTCTAGGTGAGCATATCTTTGAACATTTCGTAGAAGCAAAAGAAATTGAGTGGGATATGTTCCGCACGCAAGTTCATCCTTGGGAGCGCGAGCAATACCTACAAATGTATTAATAAGTTAGAACCCCTCTAAACCAATGTTTAGAGGGGTTTTTCTTTAAGTAAATAAGCCCTTCCGTTTGGAGGGGCTTAATAACTACAAATTACCTTTTAATTATTCTGAAATTTGTTGGAATAAGTCAAATGCATTACCATACAAATCTTCGAAACCTACACCTTTACCGCCTGGAACATTTTTCGGTTCTCCATGAAAAGTAACTCCGCGCTCTTTCATTTCACGATAGTCTTTTTCAATGTCGTCACTTAAAAACATGATTAATACCTGGTTTTCAGCTTGCTTGCCAATGATCGCTTCTTGTTCAGGGTTTTCAGCTTTTACTAATTCTAATCTCGTTTCATTGTCAGAACTCGGTGAAACAGTTACGTACTTCCACCCTGGCGAAAATTCTATTTCGTCTCGAATGATGAACCCTAATTTTGTGGTATAAAATTGTTTTGCTTCTTCAATATCCTTAACTAGTATAGAAACTTGGGCTGCTTGTGTAATCATTTCAACATTTCCTCCATTTCAATTATCTAGTATATTTTTATATTCGCTTAATTGGATATAGTATCCTTTTTTAAATCTGATTTTTGTGCAAATGACTAGAGAATAAATCGTTTATGCAATTATAGTTCAACTAGCTCTGTGACTTTAATATGTAACCGCGGATTAAAGTAATTGTGCTGCTCTTCATATCCTCTGTAGACAAATAAGTGTTTTCAAGGTCACAAACTCAGTTTTTGATATATTGACTTAATCTACAACTATTCATTTGAATATAGCTAAAGAGGGATTTTAATTTCTCGAAAATGTACCTCGATCGGGTCCTATAGGTCCACCAATCAACGGAGAAAATTGAATGGCCATCGAATCAAAACGAGAAGAAACTTATAACAAAGAAATTAAGGGAATGATTGGTATAAATATTGATTAGTAGCATAATTGAGATCGTCCACACGGACGATCATTTTTTGAATAACTTAAAGTAAGGGGTGATACAAAATGGTAAAGATTTTTATCGATCCTGGTCATGGTGGGTCTGATCCTGGAGCAGTCGGAAACGGTCTGCAGGAGAAAAATCTGACTCTGAATATTTCATTGAAGATCAAAGTATTACTACTTCAATTTGAAAATGTCCAGGTAAGATTAAGTCGCGAAAACGATAGTAGCCTGACTTTAAAACAACGTACTGACCTAGCAAATAGCTGGGGTGCAGACTTTTTATTATCTGTTCACATTAATGCAGGTGGCGGTACCGGATATGAAGATTTCCGATACACAACACTCTCAGCATCATCAAACACAGGAAGTATTCAAGCAGCAATACATTCAGCCGTCATCTCACAATTAAGATCGTATAATGTTCGGGATCGTGGAATGAAGCAGGCGAATTTCCATATGCTACGTGAGTCTAATATGCCAGCAGTTTTAACTGAGAATCTGTTTATAGATAACCAACAGGATGCTGCTTTACTAAAGAGTGAAGAGTTTTTACAAGCACTTGCAATTGGACATGTGAATGGAATGGTTAATGCTTTCAACCTAAAGAAGAAAGCATCGATTCCTAAACCTATAAATGAAGGGGGACTAACTGTGTCACAAGCTCAAAATTTGCAAAGACAAATAAATGAATTGAAGAATTTAGTCAATCAAAAAGCTGATAAAGTTGTAACAGTAGGTGAAGTAGGGGATTGGGCGAAGACTGCATGGGATAAGGCAAAAGTAAAAAAAGGGAAAGATGGGACGGCAATCTTAGATGGAACAAACCCAAAGGCACCATTGACAAGAGAACAGTTCGCAGTGGTATTAGAACGATTAGGATTACTTAATTAAACTAGAGAAGCCCTTCCATTTGGAGGGGCTTTCACTTATTAATCCATATTAGATAAAAGAGCCTTTAATTTTATTATTCTATTTTGGATTAAGGGGTAGTTATAGCATTCTATATAAAGAATGTTTTCTTTATTGTAGTAAATTTCCGCAGCGTTTATAACGTTTTCCAAGAATTCTTTCTTGGGTAATATATAATTTTTATTAGCAAATGAAAATAGGATACTTTTATTATCTACAAAGTCAACCTTAATAAGTACATCTCCTTCAGGATGGAAATATTCAACCGATTTATTTTTCTCAATAAATTCTGCAACTAATTGGAAATAGATAGCCCAAAGGTTTGAGATAGTTCCATGTGCATCCTCACCTATAATTATATTGTTATCATAAATTATCTCTATAAACCCATTATAATTAATATCCTCGATATTCATATTTCCTTTTAAAGAATTTCTAGTTATGTCAGTGAAATCTTTAATATTTACAAAATTTTTATTCGAGTTATCTGACCATGCTTCAGAAGTGTATATATAGGTAGTAACTTTCATAATTTCTCCTTAAGGTAACAAAAGTTGTGGAAAATAAGTGCTCGTTGGATAAAGCTGAGTTACGCGACCTGTCTTAAAATCAACACCAATTCTGTATATGATACCACTATATTGTCCTTGGGAGGGCGAGCAATACCTGCTAAAGTATTTATAAGTTAGAACCACTTTAAACCAATGTTTAGAGGCGGTCTGTTTATTGAGCGAAGTTTAATATAGGTGCATTATTTTAATATACTCTTTTTATGTATGCACCTGCTTCTAGTTCTAGTACAGCATTCGTATGTTTTACTGAATGGGGAGGGTTACTTAAAGCGATTGTTTAATTAGAAATCTCGTTGTGACCTAATGTCCTAGTTCATCGCTAGAAATTTGATAGATTAACTAAATTTTTCTTATGTGTGCATTTTGTTTGTCATGTGTATTCTGTTTAGTAACCCCCAAGAAAATACCATATGTTATTTCCTTAATGAATTTAAGATACTTAGCAATAAAGTAAATATTAAGGTTAGTAGAAAAATAATGACGTAGTTCAAAAATAAATTAGAATCAAAATTACCAACTGAAGTCATTATAGAAACTACTAGAATACAGAGAAAGGTAACAGTTAGAGCAGGGGAGAGTAGCTTAGCCATTTGCTAGCCTCTTTCTATTGTTTTTGTCTAAATTATAACAAATCATTTTTTATTTGAATGAAACATAAATAAGTATACTTGAGAGATGTAAACAGGCTCAAGGTATTTTGAAATGATTAGTAGCAAGAATGCCTCCACCCTTAAAACCAGCTGACCTATTTTATTATGGACATAAACTTGTTTTAAGTAGACAAAACATAACCTTAGCAAATTTTCTGTATCAGTTCTATTGAATTATTCTTAGGAGAATTAACCAGTGGAGATACTTCGTAGGCTTCCATTAGGTCTTCTGGAAGAGGGTTTAAAAGTTTATTTAATTTATCTAATTCCTCAATTGAAGTATCTAGCCAAATCTTTTCATCTTCGGGCTTCAAAATTACTGGCATACGGTCATGAATGTCTTTTACAAGCTCGTTAGGCGTAGTAGTAATAACAGTGCAAGAAAAAATCGTTTCACCATCTGGAGATTTCCAAGCTTCCCACAATCCAGCCATAGCAAACAAATTAGAAGATTTAAGTTTAATTCTCATTGGAGTTTTCGTTTTATCATCATGTCTTTTCCACTCATAAAACGAGTCAGCAACTACTAAGCAACGCTTCTTTTTAAATGGATTTCGATAACTTGCTTTTTCATTTACAGTTTCAGCTCTTGCATTAATCATTTTGTAACCAATCTTCAAGTCTTTGGACCATGGTGGAATTAACCCCCACCGAAGGTAGCCTAATCGATTTTTTGATCCATCATTAATAACTGCTAAAACCGATTGAGATGGGGCTGCATTGAAATTTGGATTATAAAGTTCTTCTTGAATTGCTGCCTCAATATCAAAGCGATCAATTATTTCTGTAAATGTTGCTGTAAGTGTGAAACGTCCGCACATGTAATCACCTCTTTTTTATCCATTCTATCCAAAGTCAGAGGTATTAACTCAAAAAAATTCTAAAGAGTGAAAAGAGTAATAGGTGGAGTCATGTAATTAAAATAGCTTTAACAAGAGGGGTAAAATAAATCCGGTAATAGTTAAGATGGTGAACCTGTTGTAAAGAAGTACATCACGTTTAATATAGCGAGGATAATTATTAGTGTGGTTATCACTTTTTTCATAGTTTCTACCTTCTTTAGTAGTTATACCTATAGTCTATTCTATCTTTATTTAACAAAGATGCTGATTTTATATCGAAAGATGCTGATTCCTTATCAAAAGTAATGATCCCCTACTCAAAGCTATAGATTCCTTACCCCGGTTGATAGTTGAGTTGTCTATGTGACGGAGACTTTCACAATTCGTTTGACTATTTCTGTTCCTAAGATACAACCTACTAATGAAATAACTTCACTTGAAAAGAGGGTCTTAAAAACATAATAAAGTGTCGTTCCTAAAGCAAAATCATATTTGAAAATTGATTTAAGCTTAGAGCCTTCGATTGTATAAAATATAAATTCATGATTGCTTGTTGTCATTATAATCCCACCTTTGTTGTTAAACTATGATTGTATAGGCTTGGCATATTTATAAAAAAACAAAATAATGACCTCAAACAATGCTTTACGTTTATTAAAAGAAGAAAATTTAATGAGTGCTGTTTTATTGACAAGGAGATTCTTGATTTAAGAATGTCATCCGAATAATCATACAGATAGCGAAAAAATAGTCAGCACCTTTCGGTAAGGAAGGAAATTCAATGAAGTGGAGTCAATCCTATAGACGAACTTTTTTCAGAAAAAGTCATTGGAAGGAGCTAAAACTTATGAAGTTAGTTAATGTAATGTGGAAATTAGAGATAATGTGATTTTTTATAGCTCCATTTCAAAATAAAGTATGACGAATTACATTTTTTTCGAGTTTTTTGATTTACGGATTATGATTAATGTTGTTAGCACAATAATAAGTAAAAACATTCCTTTTACCATGAACAATTCCTCCATTCGTTTTCTTCTTCAAAAGAACTAAAACCTTTTTATACCAAGGTTTATTTTTATTCTTGAAGTTGAATATGATTCTCTAATTCTTTCATTCTCGTTTCGAGTGTTCTTGCGTATGTTAATGCAATAGAAGATCTACAGCTGTGACAAAAGCAACAATAGTTATGATATCCATTGAATCACCTCAAACTTATTTACGAATTAAGGATAGATAAAGTTTCGAATTAACTGACAATTTTAAAAAATGATCAGTTTAAGAAAAATCTATAATCTAAATAAAATAGAATATTTTATAAATCTTAACGAGCCAAAGCCATACTAATGCATGTGTTTCATACATAATTGCACTAGGTACACAATGTTATGATGTATCAATCTTAATAGCGGAATTTTCCGCGCTTATTGAAAAAAACTTATGGTTCTATACTTTAGAATAACTTCGAAAGCGGGGTTGTTAAACTATATAAAATATAAAAGGAAGAATGAATATGAGCACATCCTTCCTAGCCTTTTCATCAATAGAATTTAATTAATTCTTGAACTGGTTCATATGAAGAAGGCAATCTTGAACAAGAGTTACACCCTGACTCATAGACGCACCACCACCAAAAGCTGCAGTCACACCAATTGCTTCAAATATCTCTTCCTCGGAGCATCCATGATCAAGACAACCCTTCGTATGGTAGATAATACAGTACTCATCTTGAGCATGTAGACTGATTCCTAAGGCAATTAATTGTTTTGTTTTTGTGATAGAGTACCTTCTTTGAAGCATTCTTCTGTGAAGGTATTATAACTTTCAACGAATTCGGGCATTTTTTTACTGAAAACACCAAGCCCTTTCTTGTAATGAATTAAAGCAGATTCTATTGTGTTTGTTGTAACATCATCCATTTTTCCAGCTCCATTCAGTAAATTTGATAACTTCAAATGTTTATTATGAACAAGTCTAGTTGAAATTACTCATTTTAATTCACAATATAAAGAGGAATTCATTCGAACATAAATGTAAGCATCAGTTTTGTTTAATTAAAGTATATATTTGTACCGACTTATAACTTTAGATAAGGATCTGTTCTATATGTAAGTAAATCTTTGAGAGCTTCAATACATCCATATCATATATCGACACTTCCTTGTTTTTTTAGAAGAATTCTTTAGTCTTCATGAATTGAACAAATGCTTTTGTTCATTTAATATTAGCTTTATTACTATAATTAGAAAGAACGGATGTTTAATGAAGAAGTATATGCTTAAGGAAACCATTTCTGGATATTCCAAAGGTACTTTGTTTTATATGATTGTGGAATCCGAGTTCATTGGTGTGAAGGAATATGTGTTACGTACTCATGATTTATCAGTTAGAATTGTAGTGAGTGAAAAGGAATTAAGGACGAAATTTATTCCATGGAAATAATGAATAGAATTAACTTTTAGAAAGAAGTGAGAAGATGTTCTCGAAAGCTCAATATATGCATGAGGTAGATCAAAAGTATGTGACGAGAAGAGCTCATCCTACAAATCAAGACATTGTCATTTTAAATTATAGCGAGCATGCTACATATGATAAACGATGGAATGAGATTACGATGAGTTGCCGAGGTTTAATTATGAATGAAAGTACAGGCGAGGTATTGGCTCGACCATTTTCGAAGTTCTTCAACTATGGTGAAATGCCTGAGATGGAAGAGAATATTCCATTTAATGAGCCACCCGAGTTTACAGTAAAGCAAGATGGCTCATTAGGGATCAGCTATAAGCTTAATGGGAAAACATATTGGGCAACGAGAGGTTCGTTTGACTCAGTGCAAGCAATGGCTGCGCAAAAAATTTGGGAAGAAAAGTATCATGATGTACACATCCCAGATGAATTGACATTACTTGTCGAAATCATTGACCCAGTTACAAAGGTTGTCATTAATTATGGTGGACAGTCTGATATTATCTTAATTGGAGCAGTAAACCGATTTACTGGTTATGATTATTCTTATTCAGAATTAGAAATGTTGGGAAAGCAATTAGGATTGATCGTGACTGAACAGCAATTTTTAACTATGAATGAAGCAATACAGTTAAAGGAAACAATTGATTATCAACAAGAAGGCTGGGTATTGAGATGGTCGAATGGGATGAGGTTAAAAGTAAAAGGTACACGGTATAACGATATTCATCGGATTGCGTACGGTTTATCAGATAAACTAAAAACTGAATATTGGAAAATGGATAAGATTGATGAGCTCATCCGTTCAGTACCTGAAGAGTTCAGAGAAGAACTTGAAGCTTTAGAAATTCGGTTAAATAAAGCACTTCAGCAACTTGAGCATCGTGTAAATTCTCATTACGAGCAAACGATCAGCAAATCTTCAACACGTAAAGAATTCGCAGTAACTGTTGCGAAAAATATTCCAAAAGCAGAACAATATTTGGTTTTTAAAAAAGTAGATGAAAAGTTAACAAACGAACAACTAAAAGAACATATTTATCGGAATTACAGTGAGTATAAAGGAAAGGGATGAAAGAGAAAGTGTCAACTTTTCATTTAATGGTAGGTCTACCAGCCAGTGGGAAATCAACGTTTGCTAAGAAGCTTGCAATTACACAAAATGCGCATATTCTCTCGTCAGATGATATTCGAGAAGAATTATATGGCGATGAATCTGTTCAAGCCCATAATGATCACGTTTTTGAAGTAATGAACGGAAGGATGCGGCAGCTTTTAATCGAAGGAAAGAGTGTCATATATGATGCAACAAATACGAATAGGAAGCGAAGAGTGCATTTAATTCAGCATATTGTAAAGGCAGAAACTAAAATTTGCTATTATTTTAATGAACATATCGATACAATTCGGAGTCGAAACAAGAAGAGGAATAGAGTAGTTAAGGATTCCTCAATTGATCGAATGTACAAAAGCTTGCATATTCCAATTGTCAATGAAGGCTTCGACCAAGTTGTCTTTGTGTCTGATATGCGAAATGAATTAGCAGAAAAAAGGCGATTTTTAGAAAAGGCGATTCTTTCTGGTCAAGGCCATGATGAACTTTTTTCCAAACTTGCGATTATTGATGATTTTAAAGCGATCACCGATCTGCCTCATGATTCTTCCTATCATCACTTTTCAGTTAGCAGACATACATACAACGCATACGACCATTTATTAAAGCATTCATCCGAATCAAATCGTCTGCAGCTACTGTGGGCAATTTTGTTTCATGATGTAGGGAAGGCGTTTTGTAAGACGTTTGAAAATATTAAGGGAGAAGAAACGAAGTATGCACACTTCTTCGGTCACGAATTTGTTTCATCTCAATTAGCTAGTTATTGGCTTACTTTATTAGGCTATGAAGATAAATTTGTAAAAGGAGTAACTGAGCTTGTTCAATTTCACATGGTGCCATTGAACGCTTCTGAAAAAAAGACTTTAGAGTTGCAAAACTTATTAGGTGAACGATCATTTGATTTGCTCATGCAATTGCACGAGGCAGATCGTCAAGCAAAGTAAAGAAAACATACAGAGCGGATGTTTTCTTTTTTTTTGAATTATATGATCGGAAAGTACGACATGATTTGACAATATTCTTAATTCTATTAAATTATATTGACAAAATAGATGCTAAAGCATACTATCAAATTAAATGATATTGATTTTCAATATCAACTAATGCGAGAGGAAGTATAGAAGTGAAGAAATTAATTTCTATTTTTAGTTTGCTTTTTATTTTAACAGCATGTGGAGCGCAAGGGAATGATGATGCTTCATCAGATACAAACGGTGATCAAGATGCTCAAAAAGAAACAATTACATATGAATCGGAAACTGGACCAGTTGAAGTTCCTGCTGATCCTCAAAGAGTTGCTATTGTAGGCGGTAATGTAGGGAATTTCTTAGCACTAGGTGTGAATGTTATTGGCGTAGATGAATGGTCAAAAGTTAGTCCTCTTTATGAAGAGTATTTGAAAGATGTAGAAGTCATATCTGATGAAGAATTAGAAAAAATAATAGAGTTAGATCCTGACTTGATTGTCGCGGCTAATACGAGCAAAAACCTTGATAAATTAAGTGAAATTGCCCCAACTGTTACATACACGTATGGAAATGTTGATTATTTAACACAACATATTGAAATTGGCAAGCTTGTAAATCAAGAAAAAGAAGCAACAGAATGGGTTGAAAATTTTAAAGAAAAAGCAAGTAAATACGGAGAAGAAGTAAAAGCAAAAATTGGTGAGGATGCCACTGTTACTGTTTTAGAAAGCTATAGTAAACAAATGAGTGTGTTTGGTGATAACTGGGGGAGAGGAACTGAGGTTCTATACCAACAGATGAAAATGAAGATGCATCCAAAAGTAGAAGAAATGGCAAAAGCAGATGGTTATTATATGCTCTCACAAGAAGTTTTGCATGAGTATGTCGGAGATTACTTAGTAATTAGTAAGTTTAGTGATCAAGACAATTCATTCCAAGAAACAACATCTTATAAAGAAATACCAGCAGTAAAAAATAATCAAGTGTTTGAAGCTGATGGTTATGCGTTTATGTTCAATGATCCAATTACATTGGATTACCAACTTGAATTTTTTAGAGATCATTTTTTACAATAGAATGAAAAGTATATAGAGTTGAATGAAAGAGACTGATCAATTTGATCAGTTGGATTGTAGACAAAGTCGATTTCTGACTTTGTCTACATTTTTTTTAGAGGACTTTTTAATAATCGGTGCCCCCAGACCATCTTGAAAACGCTTGTCAGACTAGGGGTGCCGCCATAGTGAAGACCCAAATAGAACACACGGTTCATGAGGGGACGAACGAGACTAACAACGACGAATGCGAGCGTTTGTCAACAGTCTGGACTGATCAATTTGATCAGTTTTTTTCTTTAGTTGCTCTATGTCTGTAATGATTTTTTATATATAAAATCCATAAGCAGTTTAATTATTATGCCTAATAAGAATAAAGTTGCAAATGAGTAAAAGACATTCCAGTTCATTAATGTATAAAATTGAAAGTGTACAAAAATAGGTACACCGATAAAGCCAATTCCTGCTGCTGAAATTAGATTAGAAAACAGAAAATATTTCCATTTTATGAAATGTTGATATTGTAAGGTCATAATTACTGGAATGACAAAAAAGTCAACAGCATTTACGCTATTAAAAAAAGGGATGAACTGGTGTGGATAGTTCCATAAATTAAAATATTCTCCTATTTCATTAATAAAACCAATAAACGTAAAACTAATAAAGAAAGTGAGTAATATTAAGAGGAGTTTGGAACGATCAATCAATTTTAAGAGTAATAAAAAGAAGGTAAAGTTAAGTAGACAAATAACCCACCATTGAGTACTAAATACATCTTGATGTATCCAGTATTTTAATTCTTCAGCATGTGTATAGGATTCTATCTTAATAATACTTTCGTACAAAAGAAGCACACCCCTCTAAGCATTAAATTTCCCAATACATGATTTTTCGTTTTAGCTGTCTAATTAGGATGTGGAATCTCATACTTAATTATTCAACCATTGATAATAAGTCACGGACTTAATCCAATGGACGAAAGCTTTTGATTTATTTATCTTTCAAAACAAAGCTATAACTTTTCTCGAAATTTATTTAAAAATATAATCTGATTCCTGCTCATTAAGAGTAAGTTTAACTCTCTAGTAACCTTATTATTAGCAATTATATAAAGCGGCAAATCAATTAGGCGTAGCTGTCAATTTTAAATAACAATGCATCCGTTTGTTCAATAACGACGAGAGATCTGTTATCGTTAAGGAAATTGAAAGCCACAATATGCCTGATTCTAAAAACAGCGCTATCTTTATCGACAGAAGTATACTCACAAGCTATTTTTAACAGTATCTATAAACTTTTGTACAAGTAAACTCTGCTTCTCAGCTTTTCTTGTACAAATAGCAATTTTATGTTTGTAATGTATATCCTGGACGTACACTCTTGCCAATTGACCAGTCTCTACATGCTCTTGAACAGCGAGCGATGAAATAAAGCTAGCACCATATCCTGCCATTACAGAACGAATTGTTTCATTAATTCCACTAAATTGAAGCGAAATTTTTGGTGCTCTTACTTGGTGAGTTTGGCATAAAGAAAATAGATGCTCTCTCATTGAACTTCCTTCTTCACGCATAATAAATGATTCTTTAACCATCTCCTCTAACGAAATAGTTTTATTAGCATACGGATGAGAGGTTGATACAATAAACCAAAGCTCATCTTCGAAAAGCTCGTCCCACATTATTTCATCTGGTCTTTCCGATACTCCACCTCCATATATTGCAATATCGGCTTTATAATGTATGAGCTGCTCAAAAGCATCTTTCGTATTGGCAGTCGTAATGACTAAATTAACTTCTTCATTCTCACTCTTAAATGTAGCTGCCCATTTAGGTAGTAAAAAGTTGGCAGGTAGATACGTTGCAACAATATGAATTGATCCTGCTTTGGCAAGTCGATAATCCTCAATAAAAGACTCAATATGTTCTTCAAGAGCAACAAGATTTTCAGCCTTTTTTGCTAATTCTTTCCCGAATTCAGTTAATACAACCCCTCGTCCTTGTTGTTTAAATAACGGAACACCAATTTCTTGTTCAAACTTTTTTATCTGGCTAGAAACTGCAGGTTGACTAATACACATCAACTTGGCTGCTTTTGTGAAACTACCTGTACTTGCTACTTGATAAAACAATTTTAAGCCATGTATATTCATAATTTCACTCCTAAACATAACTAAAGGTTATGGATTGATAATAATAATATATTTTATTTATGATTAAATTTATTATACACTTTTATTGGAAATATAAAAATGAAATGGAAAAGAGGTTGCCATTATCGTGAATAACGTTTGGAAAGATGTAGATGAATATTTTATTGATAAACTATTACCTTTTGATTTAACACTTGAAGGGGCATTGCAAGCTAACAAAAAGGCTGGTATTCCAGAAATTGATGTCTCACCACCACAAGGTAAACTTCTATACCTATTAGCTAAAATTAAAGGAGCCAAAAACATATTAGAAATTGGTACTCTAGGTGGATATAGTAGTATATGGCTTGCGCGTGCACTCCCTGAAATTGGGAAAGTATATACGCTTGAAATTGAACCAGAGTATGCAAAAGTAGCTAGGCAAAACATTAAGACTGCAGGTTGTACGAATAAAGTTGAAGTAATAGTAGGAAAAGCATTAGAAACCTTGCCTACCCTTAAAGAAAAGGGTCTTTCCTTTGACTTGATTTTTATAGATGCAGATAAACCTAATAATCCTCACTACCTGAAATGGGCATTAGAATTAGCGAATAGTGGAGCACTGATCATTAGTGATAATGTCGTCCGAAATGGTGAAGTTATTGACGAAAATAGTGAAGATGAGCGCGTACAAGGTGTACGTGAATTTATGGATATTCTAGAAAATGAACCTCGTATTGAATCTACTGCAATTCAAACTGTTGGAAATAAAGGGTATGATGGCTTTGTAATAAGCCTCGTAAAATAAATTCAGAAGGCTGTGTCAATTGAATGCGACACAGCCTTCTTCTTCCAGAATTAATGAGAGGATTCATAACACTAGGAGAACAATCGTATTGTCACAAGGTATCCTACAAATAAAATAGGAAGATATTGTTAAACGGTACGGTAATTTTAATCTTTTAGATAAGCTTCTTACATAATGAAGAATTCAATTTACTATAAAACGATTTGAACAACCTTTAAAGAAAAAATCTCTGATAAGTCTTCACCTTGACATTGATAATCAACTTGTAAGTTCATATGCTTGTACTAGTTTGCACTATACCTATAATTGTCTTCATTGGTATCCGTTATTGAGGCACGTAGTCTTATGCCTATTTATCATTTTGACAGTCCAGTATTACTGCATCAAAGACTATGAAAAATTGTTTAGATTGCTCAATCAATCTATTAGTTTCCTCCTATCTTATTCAATAAACAGCCAGCTTAATTGAATGTATTGATGTATGCTTTTTTACTAGAAACGAACTGGATCGAAGGTACATGGTTAAGTATAAACAATGATGTTGCACTTTATTAAAACGATGTTTAAGTGTTTTTTCTTAGACAACCATACCCAATGGAGAAAGAAATGCTTCAAGATGCTACTCATTATTTTAAACTAGAGTATTAATTGGAGAGTAAAATAGAGTTTAGTAAGGTGAACGGAGTTTTCTTACGGAATAATAGAATCAAGCATGTTTGAAGGTAATGAAGTAAATTAAACAGATCGATGCGACACCCTATGAATGTACTTTTTGGGTGAATGGAACACCTTTATCAACCTCTTTCCTCTTCTAGGATGCGTCTAATACTCTCGAGGAACTCCGAGGCTCTTATTTTTGTAGAATGTCTCTGTTGCACAAGCTTCATTCCATTTCGCGCAATTAATTTTCGCTCTTCATTATGATTTAGATAATAGTATGCTTTTTCTTCAAAGTTATGTTCGTTAATCGATACGAAGTTTACACCGGGAATAAAGCCTAAATCTCTTAATTCAGATGAATAAGGCGCCATTAATAAAGTATTGCTTGCAGGAATTTCAAAGTACTTCTTAACGGGATATTTAAATATAGAATCACAAGTAAAGCTAATTTTTGCTCGATTTAGCTCTCGTGCATAGGAATCACCAATCACTGTACTAGAATCTGATTCTTTTACGTTTCGATAACCCGGATGCTCAATTCTTAAAAATTCCTTTCTATTCTCAAAGCGCTTAATAATGTGTACACGTAATGGGTAGACTTCATCATAAGCAGCTCCTGTCATAAGTAGGTCTATGTCTTTCGGTAAATGGTAATCTTTAAAAACTTCTGTATTTACATGATGAGGAAGCCAGTGCATTCCTTTCATAAATTCAGGAAACCATTGTATGAACTTATCGCGACAATACGTAAAAATATGCTTAACACCCAATTGCTTAATGAATTCTTTCCGTTTGGGAAAACGGAAATGCAAATCTTGAAGGCCAATAGCAAAAGGAAGTTGTAAATCTTTCACACCTGTAATAATAGGTGCTCCATTTTCTAAAAAATCGTGAATATAAATGAAATCAGGTGTTACTTCACATTGTTCAATAATGTCATCAATTTTTCCTGATTTATGATAGACCATCAAGTTTACACTAGCTTTTAATTCATTAAGAAAGTAGTGAGTTGCGCGTACAGTATATTGACTGTCATCTCTTGCTATAAATAAAAGGTTTAACTTCCTCATCTATACCATCTCACTTTTCCTCTTTGTAATAATCATTAAAAAACTTTTCATTATATAAGATTTTTGTATCGTTTGGTCGATAATGTTTTGCTTGGATATGGTGTTTAAAGGATGAGTCTTTGTTTCCTACTGCCCAATAGCATACACATAGCTGGAGATGCGGATACCAAGTAGAATAGCTTTGTTCTGTAAATCCATGGGTGGAATCTACTTCTACTTCTAAGGCAAGGCGATACCATACAATCGCTTTTTTGTATTCATTTCTAATTTTATAAATGTCCCCAATTTGACAAGAAATTTCAGGTCGAGGAACATCATATTTTAAAGACAATATGAGAGCTTCCATCTGTTTGTTGTTTTGACCAAGCAGCTTATAACAGTTAGCTAAATTGAGGCAAGCTCTTATATTGTCCTCAATCCACCCTTTTTCAGTAATTAAAAATTCTTGATAATAGATAGCTGCTTTACGGTACTTCCCATGATCTTTTAGTTCATTTGCATAATAATATAGGTCACGAGGGCTAAACGTATCCCCGTTTTTTAACCTTCGTTCATATATATTAAGATTGCGATTCTTTGCTGAAGGATCAATGGTCTTATCAATTTTTCTATGAGTGATAGAGATATCTGCTTCAATTCCGTTTCCATATACCTCTAAATATTCATGAACTGCTCCAATCCATATAAACTGTTTTTCTCGTTTAACCAGTCGGTTACGTCGATAGCTAAAAGTTGGTTTGCCAAATTCATCGAATGCAATATTGTATAGAAATGATACATAATCAATATCAGTACTTAAAGTATCCTTTAATTTTTTGAACTGAATTTGGTCGTTGTCAGTGAGGATATCATCTGCATCGATCCAAAAAATATAACTTTTTTCTGCCTTTTGGAATGCATGGTTTCTCGCTGCAGAAAAGTCATCGACCCACTCGAATTGGTATATCTTATCAGTGAATTCTTGTGCAATCTCTATAGTACGATCTGTTGAACCTGTATCAACAATAACTATTTCATCACATAGATGAGCTACGCTGCTTAAACATCGATGTAGGACTTCTTCTTCATTTTTTACGATCATACAAAGACTAATATCAATCATTTAAGAATCACCTTGCCTCATTTTTATGAAAGAATAGTTACTTTCGTATTGATTCACACAAGAAGATCTTGTTACCACCATTTAAAGGAAAGGTAAGCAATTGATTAATGGTGAGAAGCTCTTCATATCTTTTGGCTACCTCACGATCAGTATTAAAATAGCGAACATGACTTGCATCATCGAAGTTCGGTACACTTAGTAGGACAGTTGAGCCTTTTCTTACCTTTTTAAGCACCTCTAGATCATTTGTTAAATGTTCAAGCACTTCAAACAAAATGACTACATTATAGTCTTCTTTAAATAAATCTGTAGTATATACGTTATCAATCAAGAAGCAATCTTCATAAGTTGGATTTACACTTTTAGCAATGGCGATCGCCTCTGAGCTAAAATCAAGACCTTTGTATTGTAAGAAACCTTCATCAAACAGCAAGTTCGCAAATTGACCAACACCACATCCAATATCAATGATTTTAGGATTGTTTTCTTTCCGTAATAAGCTAACAGCTTTCAACCAAATGGAATAATAAATGCTATGTTCATAGTGTTTATGATACATCTTGTTGAATCCACCTTGTTTGTACACAATATCATAATATATGTCATCTTTTTCCACTATGAATCCTCCTTTAAAATAGAAACTATGGGCTATCAGTAATTTATGCTTTCTAAATAAAAAACGTGATACTTTGTTAAAAAATCACTAGTATCTAATTGGATGTATATATTGGCGCTTCCTACATATATGTTAATTAAACCTGCAATCAGAAAAGAGGGTCTTTGATGATACCTTTAGTCCACATACAAAGGCAGTTTTATGGATTACAAGATGAACTGATCCGTGCTATTGAACGAGTGATTACATCTGGGAATTATATTTTAGGAGAAGAGGTACACCTCTTTGAAAGGGAGGTTTGTACGTATTTGAATACTTCTTACTCCGTTTCAGTTGGAAATGGCACGGATGCCCTAGTCATCGCATTACAAGCACTTGATATTAGGGATGGAGATGAAGTGATTACAACGCCATTTACTTTTTTTGCGACTGCAGAAGCCATTTCACGAGTGCGTGCAGTGCCTGTTTTTGTTGATATTGATCCAGCTACCTACACAATTGATGTTACAAAAATAGAAGAGCGGATCACCTCAAAAACGAAAGCGATTATACCTGTTCATTTGTTTGGGCAAACTTGCTCGATCGAACAAGTCTTACGATTAGCACGTAAACACAATCTTTTTATTATAGAAGACGCCTGTCAATCATTTGGTGCTGAAAATAACGGAAAGAAATTAGGAACATTTGGTGACATTGGATGCTTTTCTTTTTTCCCGACTAAGAATCTATCCACTATCGGAGACGGTGGGTTAATGGTTACTCACAATCCTAAACTTGCAGAGCGGATGAAAAAGTTAAGGCATCATGGTTCTTATAAGAAGTATCATCATGATGAAATAGGATACAACAGTCGTCTTGATGAAATCCATGCCGCAATCTTGCGTATTTCTTTAAAGTACATTGATCTGTGGAATGAGAAGAGGATACAAATTGCCGAAAATTACGACGATCTATCAAAAATCGAAGGAGTATCTATCCCTTATAGGGGTGAAAAACGATCACATGTTTTTCACATTTATTCCATTGAGCATGAGGAAAAGAAAACCTTAACGCTACACATGGAGGAAAATGGTGTTTCTGTTGGATCATATTATCCACTTCCTCTACATTTACAACCTGTCTACGGCCATTTAGGGTATAAAAAGGGTGATTTTCCAATTGCAGAAGAAAAGGCGAAACGTTTGCTAGCACTACCAATGCATCCGAACTTAACTGAACCTGAACAGCAGGAAATCATTCGTGTATTAAGTGTTTTTAAAAAGGGGCGATAAACCATGATTCGGATTGGTATCATAGGCTGCGGAAGAATGGCAGAGAAGCATGTAAAAACGATTCAAATGTTAGAGCAATTTTTGATTGTGGCAATTAGTGATCTGTCATTTACAAGGATGAGTTTGCTTCAGTCATTAATTAGAGAAGGAAATAACTATCCTGTTTCAATGCATACTGACTATGAAAAGCTTCTCTGGATTGATGATATTGATCTTGTGGTCATTGTTACATCCTCTCATCTTCATGCACCGATCGCGAAACATGCGCTTAAGAGGAAGAAGCATGTTCTTGTCGAAAAACCTCTCAGCCTATCACTCCACGAATCTCACGAATTAATCAATCTTGCAACGAATCAAAACTGCTATCTTTTTGTTGGACATCAAATTCGTTATCGCTTAATTATGATGGAAATTAAGAAGTTAATTGAGACTGGTATGCTAGGGAACATCTATTATGGAGCAGTTTCTATGTACATTCAAAGATCAGAGAAGTACTTTGCTGAGGCGCCTTGGAGAGGTACTTGGAAAGAAGATGGAGGAATGTTAATAAATCAAGGAATTCATGTTATAGATTTATTGCTTTGGTTTATGGGGGATGTAGCAAAAGTGTATGGTGATTTTGTAAATGTCCGAACTCATAAGCAAACTGAAGATATTGCTTTAGGAATAGTGACCTTTAGAAATGGTTCAAAAGGATTGATTGATGCAAACATCATCACATACCCTAACAATCAAAGTTACGCACTAAGATTATTCGCTGAAAAAGGTACAATTATTTTGGAAGGAGTTCAATTAGATAAAGTCGTGCGCTTTGAAATAGCTGAAATGAATGATGAAATACGGAGAGAGTTCTTAGAAAAAGTATCAGAGCGAGATGAGCATAGCACGATGTTTAAGAATATTCATCAAACGATAACTGGGCAGATACCGGAACTGATTGTAGATGGAAAAGAAGCATTAAAGTCGCTGGAGACAATCTTTGCATTTTATTCTTCTTCTCAAAATAATAAAGAAATAACTCTCCCGCTTCCTTCTTTTACCACAACTGAAATGGAAGGGTTAGATAGGAGGTAGAGGGGGTGAATAGAGTGAGTATACATGAGAGTGTGAAGATCGGGGAAGGATCATCCATTGGTGAGTATGTGGTGATTGAAGAAAATGTAGTTATCGGGAATGAAGTAGACATTGGTCATCATTGTGTAATTAAAGAGGGTACAGTTATTCATCATCATGTCTCAATCGGGGATTTTGTCACTTTAGGAAAAGTGCCTTCCTCTAATAAAAAGATGGCAAGAAAACCGAGAAAGAAGTTAGACAGTTTAATCATTAATGAAGAGTCAATAATCGGTAATCAAGTAACCCTTTACCGAGGTTCCCTACTTCATAAAGGTGTATTTATTGCAGATCACGCAAGTATTCGTGAGCAGGTAGAAATTGGTCAGTATTCGATTATTGGTAGACAGGTTATGATTGAACCGAATACAACAATCGGTGAGTATGTTACAATCCAAACTGCTTCATACATTACGGCAGATACGGTAATTGAGAATGAAGTGTTTATTGGTCCATGTTGCTCTATGTCCAATGACAAATTTATGGGGAGTGGGAATGGGCGCTATACTGGTCCAACCATTAGAAGAGGTGCGAAAATTGGCAATAATGCTACTCTATTACCTAATCTCATCATTGGAGCTTATGCAGTTATTGGCGCTGGATCCGTCGTAACAAAAGATATTCCTGCTAACGAAACGCATATTGGAAACCCTGCAAAAAAATTAATTAAATAATTGGCTATTATCACTTAGCTGTTTCAACCTTCATATGTTAAAAGAGCAACAAGAGAAACAGAGGTGGACACTTTGAATGGTACAATCGGGATTATCGGTTTAGGTTATGTTGGACTACCCTTAGCTCAATTGTTTGTTCAGCATCACTTTCGTGTAATAGGAGTTGATGTTGATAAAAATAAACTTCATGATTTAGAGGAGAATCGTTCTTATTTACCTATGATAAAAGATGTTGAGATCCTCGAAATGAAGAAATCACAACGTTTTTGCGCAACAAATGTTCATTGGTCTTTAAAAAATGTTGAGGTCATAATTATCTGTGTACCAACACCTTTAAAACAAGATAGTGAACCAAATCTCGAATTTATTCAGAATGCAATGGATTCAATTCTACCTATTTTGACCAATGGGCAAGTGATTATTTTAGAGAGTTCAACGTACCCTGGGACAACGGAGGAATTGCTACAGCCTTACGTAGAAAGTAGCGGATTAGTGGTTGGGAAAGACATATATTTAGGTTTTTCACCAGAAAGGATTGATCCAGGAAATTCCTATACAATACAATCAATTCCTAAAATCATTAGTGGGATCACTGAAGAATGTCTAGAAAAGGTGAAGAATGTCTATAGTAAAGTATTTGATACTTTAGTTCCTGTGAAAGCTCCAAATATTGCAGAGATGGCAAAGTTACTCGAAAATACTCAACGATTTATCAATATTTCTTTTATGAATGAAATTGCACGTCTCTGTCACAGCATTGGAATAGATGTATGGGAAGTAATTGAAGCTGCTAGTACAAAACCATTTGGATTCACACCCTATTCACCGGGTCCAGGTATTGGTGGTCATTGTATACCCGTAGATCCGATCTATCTGAAGTGGAAGGCGGAAAAAGAAGGTATCGTCTTATCTTTTATCAATCTTGCAAAAAAAATTGATGATGAACAACCGATGTACATTTCCACTAGAATACAAGAGTTAATGAAAAATATGAATATATTTCAACCACACATCCTAATTATAGGAGTTGCTTATAAAAAGAATGTGAATGATGTCAGGGAATCTAAATCGATCTCATTGATCAAACATCTAGTTGAAATCGGTTATCAGGTGGATTTCCATGACCCGTTGATTAATGAGATATGCATAGATGGTGTTATATATATAAGTAGAGAAATAAATGAAATGAATTTATCGCAATATGATTGCGCTGTTATTGGAACGAATCATGATCGTTTGAACTATCAACTTCTACTAGAGAATGCTTCTGTTATCTTTGATACGAGAAATTGTTTCAAAGAGACCTATCCACATGTTTATCGATTATAAGGTGATTAACTGATGAAGGAGAATTCAACCTTCTTTTTTTGTGTAATCAATGAATGAAGCAGTCGATAATCAAATCTTCTCATGATAAACTGGAAGTTGAACTGGAGGTAATCATGATGACAGTAAAAGAAGGATATATTGAAGTAACAGGTGGAAAGGTATGGTATAAGAAAGTAGATGAGGGAAAAGAAGGGGTTCCTGTCCTTGTATTACATGGTGGACCAGGTTCTTCCCATTGGTCAATGCAAGTACTAGATGTACTGGCAAAAGATCGCCCGGTTATATTTTATGATCAATTAGGGTGTGGGAAGTCAGATCGACCATCTGACACATCTTTATGGAAGCTGGATCGATTTGTTGAGGAGCTTCAACAGGTAAGGGACGGTCTTGGACTAGATGAAGTACATATTCTCGGACATTCTTGGGGAACGACTTTGGCAGCTGCCTATTTATTAAACAATCAAACAGGAGTTAAAAGCGTGATTTTTTCGAGCCCTTGCTTAAGTGCTCCACTGTGGGCAGATGATCAAGAGGAAAATAGAAAGCTCCTTCCAATTGAAGTTCAAAGAGTATTAAAAGAATGTGAAGAAAACGGTCAAACGGATTCTGAACAATATGCGGCCGCTACAGCTGAATTTAATAAGCGATTTGTTTGTAGATTAGATCCAATGCCTGCCTATTTAAAAGAGGGGAGAAAATATCGAGGAACAGAAGTGTACAACACAATGTGGGGGCCCTCTGAATTTCATGTAACGGGGAACTTGAAAGAGTTTGATTGCACGAAAGACTTACATAGAATTCACATTCCTTCATTGTATACTTGTGGTCACTACGATGAAGCAACACCAAAATCTACAAAATATTTTGCTTCTCTCACACCAAATGCTGAGTATCATGTATTCGAAAACAGTGCTCATATGCCTTACATTGAAGAACCAGCAGAATATGAAAAAACAATGCGTGACTTCTTAATTAATAATGATCATTAATTAAAAGGTGCGAACCCTAAGCTCACATAAAATGACTAGAGGGTTCGCACCTTTTAATATTAGAGTGGTTATACGGTTTCGGGTGGAAAAATTATCAATTTATTAGTACTATTGAAATATATTCGCACTTTAGGCTATTTAAAGCATTGATATGAAAGGCTTTAAATTAAGTGCTGTCGCACTCTTCATGAGTGCGTGGATTGAAATACAACCAAAGCAGACGAAGAATATTACATCAACGCGTCGCACTCTTCATGAGTGCTTCTTTTTTATCTTGTATCAAATGTTCATTTGTTATAAATTATTATAGTAGTTTCTTGAAATTTATATATTATTGATTACATAGATTAAACGAAAGCATCTGATCAACTTGTGGGTAATCTTAATTATTATAATAAATTTAAGTATCTCCTATAAATGCCAGATGTAATTCGTTTGTTTTTCCTTCCAATAGTGACTTTTGTGAGAGTCGAAGGTCATCAAGAAATATACTTAAAGGAAGGTTTGGAAGAATGATAGAAAGTGTAAAAGGTCAGTGGTTTGGAAATGTTAGGGGAGATATCCTTTCAGGAATAGTAGTTGCTTTGGCCATGATTCCAGAGGCTATTGCTTTCTCGGTAATTGCTGGCGTAGATCCTATGGTTGGATTGTATGCTTCGTTTTGTATTGCGATTGTCACAGCGTTTGTCGGAGGTAGATCAGGAATGATATCTGGTGCAACTGGGGCGATGGCGCTACTTATGATTACTTTAGTTTCACAGCATGGTCTAGAGTACTTATTATCTGCAACAATTTTAACAGGGGTACTTCAAATATTATTTGGAGTGTTTAAGCTTGCGCGTTATATGAATTTTATTCCGAGGTCTGTCATGGCAGGATTTGTGAATGCGTTAGCAATTTTGATTTTCACTTCACAGCTTCAACATTTTGTAGGTGAAGCATCAGTGATGTACGGACTTGTTGCTTTAACTTTATTGATTATTTATGTGTTTCCAAAAATTACGAAGGCAGTTCCATCAGCTTTAGTAGCGATTGTAGTTGTTACTGGAATTGTTATGATTTTTAATGTTGGTGTACGGACTGTCGGGGATATGGGCCAGTTTACTCAAACGCTACCAATGTTTGCATTACCGAATATTCCACTCACATTTGAAACATTCATGATTATCCTACCATATTCTTTAGCGCTAGCGATTGTTGGGCTATTAGAATCATTGTTAACGGCTAGTATTCTTGATGATATGACAAATACTGAGAGTAACAAGAACAAGGAGAGCCGTGGACAAGGAATCGCGAACATTGTTGCTGGTTGCTTTGGTGGGATGGCAGGCTGTGCGTTAATTGGACAATCTGTTGTGAATGTGAAGTCAGGTGGAAGAGGACGCCTATCTTCGCTCGTTGCTGGAATTTTCCTTATGTTTTTAATTCTTGTCTTAGGAAACATTGTCGTGCAAATTCCAATGGCAGCGTTAGCTGGAGTCATGATCATGATTGCGTTTAGTACGCTTGATTGGCGCTCAGTTCGTTACATTCATCGACTGCCAAGAACAGATGCATTTGTCATGATTGTAACGGTTGGAACAGTTGTCATTACTCATAATCTAGCATACGGTGTGCTTGCTGGAGTATTGCTAAGTATGATCTTTTTTGCAGCAAAGCTTTCGAAGGTACAAGTATCTTCAACTAGAAGTGAAGATGAAGAAGTAAGAATGTATCAAGTACGTGGCCCATTGTTTTTTGCTTCAACATCTGAATTCTTGGCACGAATTAACACTGAAGAAGTGATCGAACAGGTAGTGATTGATCTTACTCAAAGTCAAATTTGGGATGATTCAGCTTTAGGAGCGATTGAAAAGCTAGAATCAAAATTTGCATTAAAAGGTATTTCTGTGTCATTTATCGGTTTAAACAAGGAGAGTTCTAAATTACTAGAATCGATGAACGAGATGAATAGCGGATCTAGTCAATAATACGATAAAGAGTAAGTTGAGGTAATCTCGACTTACTCTTTTTTTACAACTGAAGATGCTTCCCATATAAGTCGGTCTGAAGATTTTCCTTTTCCTTTAATAAAGACTTTGTCAACTTTATGATAACCAAAGTGAATGGTTGATTCAAAATCAATATTCGCATCATTCCTACCTATGTAACTATACTTGAAATCAAGATATAAGGTATCGTCCTCACCAAAGTGTTGATTGATATGACTATATGCTCCGTAATTTTTTGATGAAGTTCCTATCATATTCAATGCTCTATCTTCATAATAGATTTCTTCGATCATTATATGGGGATTGCTAAATGTCATTAGTGTACCAATTGCATACAATGTCGAGACAACTGTTACGAAAACAGTTAGTTTTGCAAAAATGGCTGGAGTATGTCTTTTTTCTTGTCGTCCCATAATTCTCCTCCTACACTTATTCTATTATACTGAAAAGTAAAAAAAAAGAAACCCGTTATGAACGAATCTCTTCTTGTATAAATGTATAAGTCGCGATTATAAGCCCAGCAATAAAGAATGAGCATGTCATTGCCCAGTGGAAAATATAGAAGGAGAGGGCTGTTGTAATTGTAGTAACCATCAACCAAATGATCGGTTCTAATTTTTTTGAGATCATTGTTCTTCTGCATCTTTCTGTTTCCAATAATACTCACTGAACACCTCACTAAACGCTTGTATTGCCCTATTGATTTCATCACGATTATTATCTACTCCACCAACCTCTAGTAAAATGGAGCGCTCATGTAAATCTTGGTTATAAACCCCATTGCCCATACTTTTGTCTTTAATCGAGATTCCACGGCTAATGCCAGGGTAGTTCGCCTCCAGTGCATGGTGCAGTTGCTCAGCAAGAATTAAGTTTTCACCATAATTCCCATTTTCTTTTCCAACAACGAAAAAGAATCTAGCATAGTTTTGACCATTAATTGTTGTGGTTGTTTCCTCTTTGCGGAAACTATCTCGATGAATATCTATCACATAATTTAGCTCATTTAAATTGGCAATGGTCTCTTGTACGAATTGCCGTACATGCTGGTATGCATGGTTTGCATTTAAGCCGTTCTGATGAAGGCTTTCTGTCATATTCATATCGTTATGCTCAGCTCGAACTCCTTTTGTTGCTAGCTCTTGCTTTAGCTTTGCACCTACAGATACGATGTTCAATTGATTGTTATTGCTTGTCGCGGCATCTGGTTCCTCTACACCAGGCAATAATGGTAAGTAAGACTCCCACGAATGTGTATGATAAATATAAACCGAAGATGGTGTGCTTTCATCTATTGGTACTTCATCCACAATTGGCGGTAATGGCTCAGCGGGCTCTTCTTCCTTCATGAGATCTTCTAAATCAGGTATCGTTTCAATTGGCATATTCGTATAATCTGTTCCTTCACCAGCGATATGAAGTTTGCTATCGAAAAATGAAAAACCTGGCATTTCTCGACCTAAAAAGGTCCGTGGGTCTTCAGGTTGAATACTAGCTGCAACCTTAAATAAAAATCCGCTTGTTGTAAAATCTTGGACAGCATCTTCAGGGATAAACGCTTGATTTCCACTCTTTAGTAGCATGAGAAAAAGTTCATTTGTTTTTGTATCCCTAGTGACAGAGGAAATCGTGTTTGAGTTAAAGTTCGTAGTGAAGGTAGACGTAATCACAGCTGCAAGAATAATGATAAAGAACACACTTAAGATCGTTGAATTGATATATACAATGATCGATTGTCTTAATGATTTTTCCATGAAAAATCTCCTCCTATTAAAAGCTATGAAAGGAAGAGATTTGATAGACCTGATTATTCTTCTTTCTCGTCAGATTTGTCCTTCTTATCATCAAATACGAGATCCAAAGTGGCTAGAATTAAGGCTATAATCACCATCGTATATAAGTGGAGTGAAACAGAGTTCATATTTGCATTTAGAAGTGATAATATTCCCCAGTTTACGAGGAAAGAAAAAAGGAAAAAATAGAGTTGCTGTTTACGAATGGAATAGACAGCACGAAGTTTCATAATCATGCGAAATGCCTTTATTAATAAATCACCGACTAAACCCAAAATGAAATAGCCGATGACAAACATAAAAAGGGACCAGAATGAATCATATTGGACTCCTAAAAGTTTAAATATGCCGGCAAAACCAAAATAAAATAAGCCAAATGTAAAGCCTATTGCAAAAATCATCAGCAATGTCATTGATACAATGACAACGATTTTTGTACTTGTTGATTCTTCTTTGAAGTTCTTGTTGTTGTCCAACAATGCTCACCTCATCTAATTATGTATAGTTTAATAGTAAAGGAATTGATTAGAAAAATATAGAATTTTTTATTGCGATGACTTATCATTCGTGAGGTTATATAATGAGAGCACAAAAGGGAGATGGGGAGATGCATAGAATATGGGAACTGTTTTTTCAATCGGAGAAGCTTTAATTGATTTCGTTCCGCTTAATAAGGGATGTGCATTAAAGGAAGTGGAGCAATTTAAAAGAGTGGCAGGTGGAGCCCCGGCCAATGTAGCAGCTGCTGTTGCAAAGCTTGGTGGCGTGGCATCATTGATCACTCAGCTTGGTATGGATGCTTTTGGAGATTACATAATCGATGAACTAGTAAAAGTAGGAGTACATACGGATAAAATTCGTAGAACAACACATGCAAATACGAGTTTAGCTTTTGTGTCATTAACAAAGACAGGTGAACGTGATTTCTCTTTTTATCGAAAACCATCTGCGGATTTATTATATGAGGCAAAACATATAGAAAAAGAATGGTTTCAATCAGGAGACATCCTTCACTTTTGCTCAGTGGATTTAGTTGAAAGTCCAATGAAAGATGCTCATGAAAGAGCGATTCAATATGCCAAGGAACAAGGTGTCATGATTAGCTTTGATCCAAATATTCGTTTGCCGTTATGGAATGACCCCAAACAATGCGTTGAGACCATTAGGACGTTTATTCCTAAAGCGAATCTATTAAAAGTGGCAGATGATGAACTTCCACTGATTTGTCCTTCGATGGAAGAAGAGGAGGCGATTCAATCTCTATTCAAAGGTAACGTTCAGGCAATTGCTTTAACAAGAGGAGATAGAGGAGCAACACTTTATTGGAATGGCAAAAAAGTCTCTCTTCAAGGACATGAAGTGGATGTTGTTGACACCACTGGGGCAGGAGATGCTTTTATAGGAGGCTTGCTCTTTGCATTAATGGAAAAGAAGACTACGGTTGAAACGCTAACTGAAATTATCGATGTGTATGGAGAAGAGATGATCAAGTTTGCCAATGAATGTGGGGCAATAACAACGACAGGACAAGGGGCGATTGATTCATTGCCAACGAGAGCACAAGTAAATATGTGGGAAAATCCGCATAGAAATTAGTGTTAATCAAACCATAAGACTCACGTAAAGCCAACGAACCGTAGTTGTTTTTACGTGTTTTTATTTACTGGTGAAAAAGTGCGTTTCATGAGCATAAAACATATAGGGGTAGTGAAAACGGTTCCATTAAGGAGGAGATGATAGCGTTGAAGAAGGTATCGATGATTAGTTTAGCTGTCTTATTCATTTTATCTTTATTGATTCCAAGTACGTCCCTTGCTCAATCTGAAACACAAGGTAAGCTTAAACCACCAGGTGAGCGCTTCACCCCAGGAGTTTGGTTTCTTGGCGAGCGTCCACCAAACTATCAGTCGTCAAGGCCGCCGATTGTATTTGTTCAAGGGAAAAATGGTAGCTCAACAAGCTGGTATGGTGAAACAGAGTATCACGGTGTAAATGATATGTACACGAAAGCATATGAAGCTGGATATCAGACTGTTTTTGTCCAGTTACATGATGCTGCAGGGAATGGATCTGCACACCAATACGCCAATGGTGAAATGCTTGCATCTTTGCTTCGTGATATTAGTCTTCATTTTGGAGGACAGAAACTGAATATAGTTGCGCATAGTAAAGGGGGGCCAGATACACAAGCAGCATTGATTCATTATGGTGCCCATCAATATGTTGGCAGGGTAATTACACTTGGTTCTCCGCATCATGGCTCACATCTAGCCGATTTAGCTTATAGCTCATGGGCAGGCTGGCTAGGCTCACTTCTTGGTCAAAAGGATGATGGCACTTATTCCTTACAAGTGGGTGAAATGGCTCGTTTCAGGCAAGTGACTGATGTTCATAGCAATGCAAGTCGGAATAAATATTATACTGTTTCTGGGACGAACCGCGGACCAACATTTTCAGCGCTATGGCTAGGTGGTCAATACTTAGGTACTCATGGAGCCAATGATGGTTTAGTCAATGATTGGAGCACAAGGCTGCCGAATGGAACGCATCTATTTACTGATTCTGCATTGGATCATGACCGTATTCGTGTAGGATCAGCTGTTTTTTCTCGCATTGAACCGCATTTACGAACAGCATCAGTTGGCTCGACAGCAGCGTCATCAGATTCAATTAGTAGAAATAGTGAGATTGTAACGAATGATTCGTTTTATATACATGGTGGGGAGCTGGCCCCACAAAAAGCAGTTAAACAAACATTTACAGTTAGTGATGAAGCGGTAAATGCATTAACTGTTTATACAGCTTCAAGTGAAACAAAAGTAGAACTGATATCTCCAAGTGGAGCTGTTTTTACATCGAAAGGTCAATTGTTAAATGAACAAGATTCTTTCTTTGGTGGAGCGATTGGTACTTCGTTTACAAATCTTCCTTATGAAGAAGGAGAATGGACAATCGCATTTACAGCGAACAGCAAGGATGCTTATTTATTCACGGTTCAATATGAAGATACACGACCGTTTGTGTTTGCAATGAAAGGTGTAGTGCAGCAAGGGGCTGGAATGTTTTCAATTAAGGAGCCTTCACATGTTCAAGGAATTACCTATAAGATTGATATGATCAATCAGAAGGGTCAATCCTTGACCACTCCAGTTTCTATACAAAAGCTATCGAACGATCAAGTTATTGCAAAGCTTCCAAAGGTGTCAACTTCAGGAGTCTATAACATCTCGATTCAGATTGAAGGGAAGACACAGGTAGGTGAAGTAGTTAAGAGGACGATTATCCGTTCGGTTTATATTGATTAAATTTTAAATACAAAAAGGTGTGGGCAACCACACCTTTCAGACTGTTGACAAACGCATGCATACGTCGTTGTTTGTCAAGTTCGTCCCCTCATGAACCGTGTGTTCTATTCGGGTCTTCACTTGACTGCATTCCTAGTCTGACAAGCGTTTTCAAGACAGTCTGACGGTTCATCTATTATTAATAAGTCCTCTTATAAAATATGTAGACAAAGTCGGGAATCGACTTTGTCTACAACCTCAAAGGTGTGGGCAACCACACCTTTTTACTAATACTTTAAGTTGCGCTAACAAAGTAGGATGTTGAGTAAGAATTACGTAGACAAGGTATTTGTTGCTTTTAGTTACCACCTAATTTTTTAAATAGTATAAATGAATAAACGGATGGAACTAAAACTAACAAAACAATTATGGTAATAAAGAGAACTAGGTGCAGTGTATTAGACAAGAATGCTGATAGAATAAACAATACGCCTGCTAGGATAAAAATCTTGCCACCAAGTCGATGTGTTTTTTTCCAGACTGTTTCATTGCTTATTGTCCAAGGAGTTCTTATGCCGATAAACCAATTATGTTTGATTGTAGGCATATAATTTCCAAAAAACAGAAATAAAAAGCCAATTAATATAGATATAACGAAAGTCATATTTAATTCAAATCCAAGTGAATAAGCGATTGTTAAACCACTAATGAACAGGAAGAGCAAAAGCATACCAGGAATCAAAATTGTATAAGTTCGTTGGAATTTTTCGTAATTCTCCCCTTTAGGATCAATCTTTGGAAGAATAAGAAAGAATAGGTACATCCCTATTAAAAGTCCATTTAATAAGATTGCAGCAGCAGCTTTGCTCGTATAACGATCTGGTACTCCATTAATATCCCAATGAATTGGGATTTCAGATGGCAATTGATTAAATGTCATACTCCATAAGAGAATGGAAAGTGCAATGATGATTAGTGGAAAAATATGTTTTTTCATCGTCTGTTTCCTCCTATTTTTCATTTTTAATAAAGCCCATCGTCCATCCTAAAAATTCCTGGAATACGGTAGTGTTTAGAGAATAGATCACATACTGACCCTTTTTTTCAGATTGTACAAGTTCAGCTGTTTTTAAGACAGATAGATGTTGCGATACACTAGGCTTAGACATTTGAAAGTGATCTGATATTTCACCAGCAGTTAAATCTTTGTCTTTTAGAATTTCGAGAATCTCTCGTCTAGTCGGGTCAGAAAGAGCTTTAAATACTTGGTTCATGGAAATGATGGGCACCCCCTGTTTTATTATTTAGTTAATTAAGTAATTACTTAATTACATTATATGGTTTAAATGTAAAGTTGTAAAGTTAAAAATATATTTTTCTCATAAATTCAAGGTGGTTAGTCGGACTTATACTGTCCAACTTGCAGTTGACTTGCATCGACATTTGGTTTTATCGCTGTAAAGTAAATCTAGCTATCCCAAGTCTTTATTCAATTCCCCAAAGAGTATCTCCTGATCAAGAATGAACAAGTTAAAAAAATGGGAATTTTCTTACAGCAAACTCTGTATGTTGAAAGAGTAATGGAGAGGATACATATACATGGTAAAACCTATGTAATTTTGATAAAATGAGTGAATATTAAAACTAATGGAGTTGGAGACATGGCATACAACAAAGCGTTCGTCATAAGTGATATCCATGGACAATACGAACAATTGCTACAATTACTTGAATTCTGGGATCGTGAAACGATGAAGTTAATTCTTTTGGGAGATATGATCGATCGTGGCCCGCATTCGCTAGAGGTTGTCCAAAAAGCAATGGCATTAAAAGAGGAATATGGTGAACAAGTAACGATTATTCGCGGGAACCATGAACAAATGCTCCTAGACTTTCTTCGCGAACCGAACGATCATTATGGGAACCGGTATTATAAAAATGGTGGAGATCAAACGACACTTGCCTTTTTAAGAGGAGAACATGGGTCGGGGGATGATTACATAAAACGTGCACAAAAGGTAATGAAAAGAAGTGAAGCAGAATACATTTTCTTAAACGAGCTCCCTTATTTTGAAGAGTTTGGGGAAGTTGTATTTGTACACGCTGGCTTCAATCCAGAATTGGATCAATGGAAGGAAACGGACCTTTTTGATATGGTCTGGATTCGTGGGACTTGGAATCACCCAAACAAAACCGGTAAGATAATTGTATATGGACATACTCCAACAATGGGATTACATGAGGACAAGAGGTGTGATGTTTGGGTAAGCCCATGTAAAACCTTTGTCAATATTGATGGTGGATCTGTATATGGTGGACAATTAAATGGCTTAGTCATTGACCGGAATGGAGACATCATCCAAACCTATAAAGTATAGAGTGGTAAAAAATATGATTAAATTAACTTTTAAGAAAATTTCTACAAATGAAAGAAAACCTTTCTTACGGCTATTGTTGTTAGCAGACGAAAGTGAAGAAATCGTAAGAAGCTACATAAATCAAGGGGATCTTTTTATAGTATATAAAGGGTCAGAATTGATTGGTGTTGCATTATTCATCGAAAAAGAACAACAAACCATTGAGTTAAAGAATATAGCACTCATCCCAGAAATGAGAGGGAATGGATATGGAAAAGCCATCATTCAAAATGCAATAAATAATTACAAGAACGCGTATCGAAGTATGATTGTTGGTACAGCAAACTCTAGCATAGAAAATATTGCTTTTTATCAGAAGGTAGGCTTTCGCTTTTCAACGATAATTCACGACTTCTTCCTGCAATATCCAGATCCAATCTTTGAAAATGATATCCAAGCACTCGATATGATTGTTTTTAAAATGACACTGCCGTCTTAAATAATAAGACGGCTTTTCTCATGAATATTTTTTTTGCTTGTGGGCAAGGTAAGAGAGCTATGCAAAGATTTTCTATTGTAAAGGTTGTTAGACGATGAATGAAGAGAAGCTTGAACAAATTCGAGATCTATTCAAAGAAATCACAAAATTACAGCTAGAATATTGGACTGAATATTCTAGTTTTCATACATGGCAGTTTTGGGTGCAATTTATTGCCTTTTTTTTACCTTTGCTTTTATTAGTCCTATATTTGAAAAAAGAATATATGTTTCAAGTGTTATTCTTTGGGCTTAATTATCATTTATGGTTCGCATATGTGAATATTATTGGACTTCGCAATGGGTTATGGGAATATCCCCACGATCTTACGCCTTATTTACCTAGTGTTACTTTAGATGCTTCTTTAGTTCCTGTATTGTACATGTTAACGTATCAATGGACATTGTTTCGAAAGAAGCGATTTTGGCCATACGGAATACTATTGGCTTTGTTATTAGGGTTTATTTTTAAACCAATTATAGTTTACTTTGATTTTTTGAAACTGCATGATGGGTCAAATTATTTTCATTTATTTCTATCTCATGTTGGTTTTTTCTTATTTTCAATCATTTTAACCAACTTCTTTATTTGGTTAAAGGGTCGAAAAGAATAGGCGAGCAGTTTATTTCACCTAGACTATTGAAATGCTCGTAGATGAAGTAAATTGTCTCAATTCGTTCCCTCACATTGCCCTATTCGAGTCTTCCGAAGAAAACGTGACAAGCGGTTTCTGATTTTGAGGAGTTTTTCCCGGTAGATAAAGAAAAATATAGACAAAAGCGGATATAGGTTTTGTATACATTTTATCTCATGCAGCTACATCGGTGAAAAACTAAAATTGTATGCTTACAATGCTACGGTCTTCCGTAAAGTTCGGAAGATTGTATAAGAACAACACTTCACTAAACTCGTTTTCATGAATATACGTATTCACGTTTTCTCTAAAATAACGCAAGTCAATCATATCAATTTCTGAGAAGTGATTTGCTAAAAAAGGAACAAAGGCATGGGCATATGAATCTTTAATCACTAACAACTTTCGTTCATTAGGAACATTAGACTTTATGCGTACTATTCTCTGATTTCCATTTAGAAATAGCTGATATTGATCTTTATGCTCCAAAAAACCCCATTCATAAAGTGAGTTGCTCTGCTGTTGTAAATCAGGATATTCCACCTCATATTGGACTTGAAAATGCGGATGGAACACTTCAATAGCATCTGGAATGGAATGAACAGGATTTGCCTTTGAGTGAAGTGTCCCTAAAAAAGAAGTTGATACTGTTTCGATGTCAAATGCTTCAATCGGGAAGGGCTCAATAGATAACTGTTCGACAAAATCTATATATGCATAGTACGCTCCACGCATCGTCCAATGATGATCCGTTCGAAAGTAAAGTGCTTCATCTTTTTTCATTTTTAATGGTTCATAAGGGAAGAACAACTGGATGTTAGAGTCTACTTTTGATTGAATATAAGAATGAACGTCTTCCTCTGACATGGATGGAGCATACTTTGGCAAATAATCCTGATAAATTGTGCTACTCGTTGGTGCTAATAAGAGGTAGGTAGAAACTTTAGGATGATTTTGATTAAACTTGTTAAGAGCAGTAATGTTCTTCCTTAATTGTTCTTCATTTAATGTAAAGGATTGAAGCAAAAAATCTTCCTTTCCAAAAAAAACCCCATTGTTTTCTCTCTGACCACGTAGTTGTTCTGCAAATGTTTTACTCTTCAACCAATAGTCTTTTCCAAACGTCTGATCTTGTATATAAGTCTCAAAATCTTTCATATAGGTTCCGCTTAGTATGTTCGCAAATGAAACGGATGGAGCTTGAGCTAAGTAACGGTTTTCATTATCAGAAAAAACAGTATCCTCTGTTAACAGTGTGAATCCTCCTATTGTAAGAAGAATTGCGATGAAACAGAAGATATAAAGTTTTTGAATGATCTTCATAAACATCGGCTCCTCCTAAAATCGAAAATATAGAAATGGGTTATAAGATGCATCTACTAAATATGCGATTGACATTAGTAAAAGCAGCAAGGAAAAAAATTTCATCATTAGTTGTGACTGTTTTTCATCTATGTTTTTCTTAATCCATTCGTATAATGGCAGAGAACAAATAGTACATGTGAGCAGTAATATTATATTGGTATAAGCAAAATAAAGCACAATATCGTTAGAGAATTCACCTTGCCCGAGCATTACCGCAAAGTATGAAGCCATCTCATGTAAATCCTCAAAATAAAAGATTACAAAGCTAAACAAGACTGCGATTATTAAATACAAATGACTGAAAAATGAAGGAAGTTTGTTCAATAGTCCTAGTAAGAATTTTTTTTCGACGGCAACTAATAGACCAAAATACAACCCCCATATGACAAAATTCCAACTAGCTCCATGCCAAAGTCCAGTTAAAAACCAAACGATAATTAAATTTCGAATCCATTTCCAGAAGCCAGTTTGATTGCCACCGAGCGGAATGTACACATAATCACGGAACCAAGCCCCAAGCGTCATATGCCAGCGGCGCCAAAACTCTGTTGCGCTTCGAGCGATATAAGGATAATGAAAATTTTTAGGGAAATCAAAACCGAACATTTTTCCAAGACCGATTGCCATATCACTATAGCCACTAAAGTCAAAGTAAATCTGAAAAGAGAAGGCGATTATCCCAATCCATGCACCAAGTGTTGTCGAATCACTTGCGGATTGTTGTGTAAAAGTATCTGCCACAAAACCAATATTATTTGCAAGGAGAACTTTCTTTCCGAGTCCGATACAAAAAAGGGAAATTCCTTCAGTGAATTGTTCCATATTCCATTTTCGATTCAATAGTTGATGCGCTATTTTTTCATATCGTACGATCGGTCCAGCTACTAGCTGTGGGAATAGACAGACATATGTAGCTAAAGCGACAGGATTTTTTTGTGGTTCAACATGTCCTCTGTATACGTCAAAGATATAGGACATCGTCTGAAACGTATAAAAGGAAATCCCAATTGGTAGTGGTAATTCTAAAGTTGCTACATTTTGATTGAATAGTTGATTAACCGTTTCAATTAAAAAATCTGCGTATTTAAAAAAAGATAGAATTAAAAGATTAATAATAACAGAAGAAATCAATGCAAGTTTTGCTTTAAAAGGGTTCGTTTTCTTATTTTTACCAATTACGATTCCATGAATATAATCAGTTAAGCTTGAGAAGATCATTAAAAGAATATAAACAGGCTCGCCCCAAGCATAAAAAACAAGGCTTGCGGCGAGCAGTATACCATTTCTCCATTTTCTTGGACCTATATAATAGATGAACAATGTAAAGGGGAGAAACAAAAGTAAAAAGACTAGTGAGCTAAATAACATATTGTCACGTCCAAATGATTATAAGGATTCTTCAAATATGTCGACCATTGCTTGTGGGTCTTCATATGTTACATATAATAAGTAGTTTCCTTTAACGACAATTTTATTTTCTTGAACTTTATCGTACTGGCCAGGCAAATATTGAGACCAAATTTGTTCTTGAGCTGCTAATGCTTTTTCAAGGCTCTTTTTTAAAGGATCTATCCCTTCTTCATCCTTTGCTTTTAATACAATGATTTGATCTGAATTAATATTCATCGCAGCTGCTAAGACCATACCCTCTTCTAGTAATTCAAGGTCTAACTCCATGTTTTCAATTAATAGCCCATTAAACATTTGCTCTTCTTCTGACTCAGATAATAAGTTTGCTTCATAATAACCCATTGGCATTCCATCGAATTCCGCTTCTTCAATACCTTCTTCTTTTAAAAGCACAATGATTTCTTCCTTCATTTTTTCAACAATGTCACTAACGGCGACATCATTTGCTACATCATTTGTAGAATTGCTACATGCAACTAAGAGCATGCTGAATAAAGAAAGAATAAGAACAACTTTTAATTTTTTCATTTTTTCTGCCTCCAAATTTTATGTACGTTGCATATAATAAGACGGCACAAATTGATAAATGTTACAAGCTTTTAAACAAACTTATATATATGACTATAAATCGCCTAATCTCATATAAATGTTCTTATGTCTAGGACAAGTTTACTTGTTTGTACATAGGATGTAGTGTAGTGAAACTTATAAAGGAGGAAATTTTCATGGGATTCATGGGTCAAGGCTGCCGTGGCTGTGGCGGAGGTCATCATAAGCGAAAACGTGATGATGTAAGAACAGTGGTTAGCCCAACTGAAACAGAAGTGAGAACACATACAAAAGTTAAGACAGTTCGCCATATTCACCCTAAAGAGATCATTAATGTAAACCGTACAATCGTTCGAAATGAGCACTTCTTTCCGGTTGAGGTTCGCAATGTGAACGAAGTAGTTGAAGAAAACTTCAATTGTGGATCAAACGTAAACGATAACTCTAACTGCCGTCCATTCCGCTTATTCTAATGAAAAAACTGCCCAAGGGGCAGTTTTTTTCGATTCTAAAGGAATCTTTTTCTTTCTTCCGGTGTTGGAATTCGACATGCTGCTTTTTTTCTAAACAGTTTATATCTGTTTTTTGCAAAGATGTCATAGAAAAAGTCACGAATGGTTGCAGGTAGTAAAACAAGTCCATAAAATAGCTTCCAGCTACCGTCCAACTGTTTACATATTCGAAGTGCAGCCGTTGATTTTAAGTAATAGTGATCTTCTTCAAGTACAATCAAACTATCTACTTCAGATGGAATGTTGTAGTCTTTAAGGAGTTTTTGACCGATTTCACTATCCAATGAGGCAAATTTAAACACTGCCTTCGTATCTCTTTGCAAAATAAACTGTACACTGCTATTGCAAATGTGGCATTCTCCGTCAAATAGGATAATGTTCAACGTGAATCACTCCTTCTTTTTAAGTATAACAAAAAAGTAGTGAGCAGGTTCACTTGCAGACTTTTGACAAACGCCAGCATACATCGTTGTTTTGCATCAAAGTCCCCTCATTTGTCTTCCTGCACGCCTAGCGTGACAAGCATTTTCAAGTTAGTCTGCAGGTTTCACTTACTATTAATAAGTCCTCTTAAAAAACATGTAGACAAAGTGAAATCGACTTTGTCTACAATCTCAGAATTGAGCATGCTTACTCCAGCACTAAACTAAGTTTCTAAAGTGAAATCACCAGATGGAGCAAAGTTTGTTACGACTAAAACAAGAGGGGAGCTTGCAAGAATAGTGTCTCCTGCAGGAACGCTAATTTCTAATTGCCCAGTTCCTGCAGTTCCAGGCGTGTACGTAATTGGAAGGTCTTCCATTTGCAGAACTCCGTTTATAAATACATTGTAATAACTATTTTCTACTGATAATGGCGGAAGCTCGGTAGCTGCTGCTCCTGTATCATCCCAGAAATCAACAACAGGAATTGTTAATGTCACTGCACCAACGACATCTGTTGCTACTTCATAAAAGAAGCGGCTAACGGTAGGAGAAAGTTCTAATGTAGCTGCTCCTACGATCGCTAGTTTCATAATCTGTAATGGCATTTTTTTATCTCCTTTCTTTATAATTATCCTATTCAGCATGCAAATAGCCCGTATAGACGCACATCGTATACGGGCCATATAGACAAACACAATTTTGACTTATAAAACATACGTTAGAGTAGATTGAATACGATTGTTTAGGTGATTTCATTGAAATTCTCAAAAAAATTAAAGAGTTCAGGGGGATCAAAACCTTATTTAGCCCTCCCATCTGTAAAAACCCCACCTTCATATTACCGAATTCCGAAGCAAGTTACGGTCATTGAGTTTTTTGCAATTGCAAAAGGAAATCAATATTGTTTCACTGATATTGACACGGTTGGGGATTCAGTCGGAAATACAATCCCTGATCCTAAAACGGTTTCCTATATGAACCTTTTTATTAATGGGGTACTCCAGCCGAAGGAGAACTATGTAGTTAGAAAAGGGTTTATTCAATTGCTTACAAGCGACTCACCTTTAAAAGGGTCCCCGGTCATATTGCAAAGTGTACTTTTCTAAAAGCTGGTTTCAAAAAAACCAGTTTTTTGTTGTGTACAAAATACAATTTTGCAAGAATGTTGTAAATTCAAAACACTGTAGAGTCGAGCTAAATGTGAAGAGGATCATATGGTGATGAAAACAACAATTGCAGTCTCCAATTAGAACAATTGAACGAACAAGACATTCAGAGACGATATATTCGATTTCATATGTAGAAATTTACGTTAAAAAAGGTAATGAATAGTTATATAGAGGTTATTAAATTTACGTCCGATGAAAGTAAGGGGTACAGATTCAAGAAGAAGTATGGGCAACCTTATTAAGAGATTATATAAGGAAACAGCTTCCTGCAAGCGACAATAATCATGCTATGCAAGGAGGATATACAGTGGATATCTGGCGAAGAGAGTGGTCATTTAATCAAAAAAACAAAATGAGGGTCCCCGAAAATAGAAAGAGTATTCCTCAGGCTGCAATGTAGAACAGCCTGAGGAGGTGAGCGGTATACTACGCTTTCTTTCGCTCCCTTTTTACTCAGTATGATCTTTACCGCGAACCTTCAATTGGTGAAGGCCAGAAAGTAACGCTTCTCCACCAAGGCCAGCGATAATAGAAGTTAGAACGGTTGTCATCATAGTTGAGGGGTTCATTGACATGACTAGAATAATGGCAGTTAACGCTCCCATCATCATATCCTCAATAAATCCAAGGTAGATAAATCTTTTCGTTTTACGAGGCTTAATCAATTTCCCCTTTTTTTGTAAGTGTCCACAAACGCCTACAAAACCACCAATCAAAAAAGCGAAAGACAATTGAATATACAATTCATCCTCACACTCCTAAAGCCGAGATTTTTGGTGCGACTCTAGGTTGATACATGGTGTATTATCATTATATTAAATATTTTAAACTTTACTATAGATAAATATATTGATTTTGTAGCATTAAAAGTAGGGACTAAATCCTAATTTTGGTTGTAAAAGGAAATGTCTTTTTCTATAACGCTACGTCATTACGAACTAAATATGTAGTAAGCGTTTGATTTTAAAACGCTAAGGAACTTGTCCAAACAATTATCCGTTCTTCTCATAAAATATATTATTTACTATATGGAGGTGAGAAGATTTGACGACTTTGTTAGATGCTAAGATTTCTCAGAATGCGAGTTATGGAAACTCAATTTCCATACCGTTGACAACGACACCTGCTTTATTTGCAACGGTAGGTTTAAATACTTCTGCTGCTACTGGACAAATTATTGCACAGTTTCAATTCTCAGCAGCATTTGCGGCGGCATTGACATTATTGAGCACTGTTAACATTACGGTTGTACGTGTTATAAATGGCATTAGTACACCAGTGTTTTCAGCTAGTCCAACGCTGCAAATTGCCGGATTAGGTGTTGTTTCTGAAAACGTTATATCGCTTTCAGGTGCTGATTTTAACGTTCCTGCTACAGGTTTTGTTGAGTACCAAGCATATATTAGTGTTCCATCAGGGCTATCACTTGTTATAAACCGTGTTGGTCCAGAGAGCTTTAGTGCTCAAGCATATCAAATTTCATAAGAATAAAAAGGCTGTCTAAAAAGTCATCTTTCCGGACTTTTTGGACAGCCTTAATCTATTAAGTAGGTTAATGAAGATTTCGATAAACTCCAATGACTTTTCCTAGAATACTTACGTGATTAAGTATGATAGGTTGTAATGTAGCGTTTTCCGGTTGAAGTCGGAAGTATCCTTGCTCTTTAAAAAAGCGTTTTACTGTCGCCTCATCTTCATCTGTCATTGCTACAACGATATCACCATTATTAGCAGTGCTTTGCTGTTTTACGATAACGTAATCTCCATCTAATATACCAGCTTCAATCATACTGTCACCCATAATTTCTAACATAAATACATTTTCATCCATTGCAGCCATTGATTCAGGAAGCGGGAAGTAATCCTCAACGTTTTCAACAGCAGTTATAGGTTGTCCGGCAGTAACTTTACCTACGATAGGTACATTTCTTGTCGGAACTTTAGGTATGGATTCTTCTATGCTTAAAATTTCAATTGCGCGTGGTTTAGTAGGATCTCGCCGAATGAGCCCTTTAGTTTCTAATCGAGCTAAATGGCCATGTACAGTCGAACTAGATGCTAACCCAACAGCTTCACCGATTTCTCTCACTGACGGTGGGTAACCCTTTAATTTCACTTCTTCTTTAATAAAATCAAGTATGTCTTTTTGTCTTTTTGACATTTTCATATCATTCACGCACCTTTTGTCGTTCTTTTGTTTGATTATAGCATTCTTTCAGAATAGATACAAACATAAGTTCGAATTTTTAGTTGACACAAAACAAATGTTCGTATTAAAATAAAAACAAGGAAACGAACGTATATTCTGTATGAGGTGATGAAGATGAAAAAATTGTGGAACTCTTATAATTATGCTATTATTCTATTCGTTTTATCGGTTGTTACAGCTACTATACTTTTACACCAACCAACTGAAAATGAAGAATCATATATTTATATTCAAATTAATGAACAGGACTCTCTTTGGAAAATTGCTGAGCGTTATGAGGAAAGCTATGCCTTTTCAAAGGTTGAATTTGTAGAGTGGGTAGAAAAGAGAAATGGAATTATTGGGGGATTAATTTATCCTGGTGAACAGATTATGATTCCTGTACAAGGGCGTATGCATGAAGTGAATGGAACTGAGCTTGCAAGTTCAGAATCATTGAAATAGAAGGAGTTTTTATGAAAAAAGCAGTCATCTATTGTCGAGTCAGTACAAAAAAAGATTCTCAAGAAACTTCTTTAAAAAGACAGGAAGAAGAACTAGTTCAATTAGCCAGACAGAACCGATTTGAAGTGCACTCGATCATTACAGAACAGGCGAGTGGGTTTGAATTAGATCGAGATGGAATGATTGAATTGCTAGCAATCATTAAAGAGGAAAAGATTGATCTTGTTCTAATACAGGATGAGACTAGATTAGGAAGAGGGAATGCCAAGATTGCGATTCTTCATTGTATATTAAAAGAAGGCGTGAAGTTATATAGTATTTCCCATAATGGTGAGTTGCAACTATCTGAATCGGACTCAATGGTATTGAACATCGTTGGAATGGTCGAGGAATATCAAAGAAAGTTACATAATGTAAAAATAAGAAGAGGGATGAAAAGAGCGGTAGAAAAGGGCTACAAACCCCAGAAAAACCTCTCTAATCAGGGAGTTGCCGGCGGACGTGAAAAAATAGAAGTACCCCTTCAGGAAATCATCCGCTTAAGGAGAAACGGACTCACATTTGCTGAAATTGCAGCAACTTTGAGAGGTTTCGGATATAATGTTTCGAAGGCGACAGTTCACCGCCGTTATCAAAATTTCATTGATGAACAAGTTGAGGATTAGTAGAATCAAGCTCTATTTAGGATTGTAGACAAAGTTGTTTTCTCACTTTGTCTACATTTTTTTCTGTCGATTTTTTAATAATAAAGGATAGCCTAAGTATGTTTGAAGACAATTGTCAGTCTAGACATGCAGTCGTATGAAAACCAGAGTAGAAACAAACCGTTGGAGGGGACTTTGATGCCAAACAAGAACGAATGCGAGCGTTTGTCAACATTCTGAAGCTCTTTTCTTGTCATTTACTTTAATTTTTAGTAAGATGACATAAGTATTTTTAAGACTTGAACAAAGGAGCTAATGATATGCTACCAAAAGATAAATTAGATCGTATCAATGAACTTGCAAATAAAGCTAAAAAGACTGGTTTAACTGAACACGAAGCGAAAGAACAAACAGCACTTCGTAAAGAGTACTTACAGACATTTCGTGCATCAATGCTTGATACATTAAAGCATACTACGATCATTGATCCAGAAGGAAACGACGTGACACCAGAAAAGCTCAAAGGAGCGAAAGATGATAAGTACTTGCATTAATGTTGAGTTAAGCGACTTTTTGAAAGGCCGATTTAGGCTGTAGACAAACTATGAAATTAGTTTGTCTACGGTCTTTTTTTGTTTGAAATTGACGGGAAGATGTCGATTATCGCTTTAGGCGAAAGCTTTTTAGCGGGCATGGCGTGAGTCGTCGTTATCGTGACTGCTTCAGTCTCACTTGTCACGCTTCTTCCGGGGGACAAGGAATACGTCGGTAGCAATGCATCGCACGTAGAAAATGCTGAGCATTTTCAAGGATGCACCGCCTTTCGCTCTAATTCATCTAATTTGTACTTACTCTTGGGTGAAGAAACTTGACGCTGCGATTGATTTCCTTTCATTTATCCTTCATTGGAACAACTCTATTCTAATGTTGGGAGACCAAGTATCGATCCCGTTGATTTATTTAAGTGGACGTTTATTCAATATGTGTTTGGTATGCTTTTCGGGACTGTACAAGGTGATTATGTTTGTATGCTGAAGTTGACAAGTGAATTGTGTCTCTTAGAATAATTCAAAGATGACCTTAGACTACTTACTAACTCCCGTAACATTATTAATAGTTTCAAATGTAACCTCATAATTTTATACATACTCCTTTTACTTTGCATTGAATGTATGTCAAAATGGTGAGGGAACTTTAAAATAATTAGATAAAGACTGCTTTAGGTTGTAAAAGCAACCACATCTCTATTATATTTAATAGGTAGTTATTTATTTCGAAAGGATGTATCTCATGTTTAATCAAACTGATGCACTATCAATTAATGCCATTCGTACGTTATCAATTGATGCGATCGAAAAAGCTAACTCTGGCCACCCGGGAATGCCAATGGGTGCTGCACCGATGGCTTACACGCTATGGTCAAAATTCATGAACCACAATCCACAAAATCCGAATTGGTTTAACCGCGATCGCTTTGTACTCTCTGCAGGTCATGGTTCCATGTTGCTATATAGTCTTTTACACCTTTCTGGCTATGATGTGACGATGGATGATATTAAAAATTTTAGACAATGGGGAAGCAAAACTCCTGGGCACCCAGAATTCGGTCATACAGCGGGTGTTGATGCAACAACAGGTCCACTTGGACAGGGAATTGCAATGGCGGTAGGAATGGCAATGGCTGAACGTCATTTATCAGCTGTTTATAATAAAGATAGCCATAAGGTTGTTGATCATTTTACATACGGCATCTGCGGTGATGGCGACTTAATGGAAGGTGTATCAGCTGAAGCAGCTTCACTTGCTGGTCATTTGAAATTAGGAAAATTAGTCGTGTTATATGATTCAAATGATATTTCATTAGACGGTGACTTAGATAAATCATTCTCTGAAAGTGTAAAGCAACGATTTGAATCATACGGTTGGCAATATGTACGAGTTGATGATGGAAATAACCTAACGGAAATCGCAAAAGCTATTGAAGAAGCGAAAAGCGATGAAACAAAGCCAACATTAGTTGAAGTGAAGACTGTAATTGGTTATGGATCACCGAATAAATCTGGTAAATCAGCATCTCATGGTGCTCCGCTAGGAACAGACGAGGTAGTATTAACTAAAGGTCATTACGAGTGGGCATTTGAAGAAGACTTCCATGTTCCAACTGAGGTATACGACCAATTTAAAGCAGATGTGCAAGTTGCTGGTTCTGAAAAAGAAAAGCAATGGAATGAACTGTTTGCTTCTTATAAAAAAGAGTATCCACAATTAGGCTTACAGTTGGAGCAAGCAATTAAAGGTGAGCTTCCTGAAAGTTGGGATCATGATTTCCCAGAGTTCGAAATAGGGAAGGCAATTGCAACTCGTGCGTCCTCTGGCCAAATGATCAATGCGATTGCAAAAGCAGTTCCATCATTCTTTGGAGGATCAGCAGACTTAGCTGGTTCAAACAATACCATGATTAAAGGTGCTGCGGATTTCTCAAGCGATCAATACGATGGTCGTAATATATGGTTCGGTGTACGTGAGTTTGCGATGGGAGCTGCATTGAATGGTATGGCTTTACACGGTGGTCTAAAAGTTTTCGGTGGAACATTCTTCGTATTCTCAGACTACTTAAAGCCAGCAATCCGTCTATCAGCATTAATGAACTTACCAGTAACGTATGTGTTTACACATGATAGTATTGCGGTTGGTGAAGATGGTCCAACACATGAACCAATTGAGCAATTAGCAGGGTTACGTGCAATGCCTAATCTTTCCGTCATTCGCCCAGCAGATGCGAATGAAGTGAAAGCTGCATGGAAGTTAGCACTTGAATCTACTTCTAAACCAACAGCATTAGTGTTAACTCGTCAAGGAATTCCTACAATGGAAACGACTTCTGAATTAGCTAGCGAAGGTGTCAAAAAAGGTGCTTATGTAATTTCTAAAGCATCTAAGGATCAAGCTGATGTATTGTTACTAGCTGCAGGATCAGAAGTAAGTCTAGCTGTCGAAGCTCAGAAAGCGCTACAGACAGAAGGCATTTCCGCTGCAGTTGTTAGCATGCCTGATTGGGATCGTTTTGAACAACAATCAAAAGAATATAAGCAATCTGTTATTCCGAAAACAGTTAAGAAACGTCTAGCTATTGAAATGGGATCTTCACTTGGATGGCATCGTTACGCTGGTGATGAAGGTGAGGTACTAGCAATTGATCAGTTCGGAGCTTCTGCACCAGGTGCAAAAGTAATGGCTGAATATGGCTTTACTGTTGAAAATGTTGTTGCAAAAGTTAAGCAATTACTCGAAGATTAATATCCAAAAAAACTGATCGAATTTAAATAGCCTCGTAAATGTTAGGTAAGGTAGCACTAACATTTACGAGGTTTTTTATTTAGGCTCTGTTAAAGGTGAATTTTGATATTTGAAACCTCCACGAAATCTTTGTATTATTAAACTAAGAACATACATTCGGGGAGGTGGAAAGGTTGAGCAAAGCGTTCAATAATTTATTTAGACATATCGGCAATTTATCTCACACAGTAAAAGAGCGAGTATTTCAATGGGTAAAGCGCTATGTTGAACCTTCTTCCACTGTCGATGGTCGTCTAATCAGTGAAATGCGAGAAACTTGCTTCAAAGAAGGCTTTTAATGCCCTCATTGTGCATGGGAACACGTTGTTCGATTTGGAAAGTATAATGGTCGTAAACGCTATCGCTGTAAATGTTGTAATAAGACGTTTACAGATACAACAAATACTGTCTTATATCGCACTAGTAAGGGGACGAATGGATTACTTTTGTTGACTGTATGTTCAAAGATTATTCTCTGCGAAAATCTGCTAAAATCGTAGAGGTTACTTGGGTTACTCTTTTTTATTAGAGACACAAACTTTTAAGTGCATTAAAACAAATGGATTTTGAGCAATTTGAAGGTATCGTTGAAGTTGACGAGACGTATTTCCTATACACTCAAAAGGGTAATCATGGTATTTCTGACCGCAAACCACGAAAGCGTGGAGGAAAGTCTAAACACAGAGGAATTAGTCACGAACAGGTTTGTGTTCTTGTTGCAAGAGACCGTGTAAAAGTAATTGTCTCTAAATTCGCTTGTATGGGGCGAGTCGTGAAGACTAAAGTTGATAATATGATTGGTTCTAAGCTGTCGTCCCATAATGTACTCGTTACTGATGCTTGGAGAGCCTATAAAACCTATGCAAAATAAAAAGGATTGGAACATTATCGTATTAAATCATGACTGGAAACACGTTATTAAAGGTTAATGGTCTGCATTCCCGTATGAAACAGTGAATAGACCGTTTTAAAGGTGTCGCTACAAAGTATCTCGATATCTACCTTGCTTGGTTCCTTTTTGTGGATAGTTGTAGTAATGAAGGCACTAAACACAGCATCAAAGAGTTTCTATTATCATCATTTGTATTTGAAATACTGATACATTTTACAGTCTGAGACTATCAAAATTCAATGTCTAATCCTTTTCAATTAGTGGAGTACGATTATGTTATGCAACATATATAATTTATGAAACATTTATACTATAAATCCGTATAGTTATTAAAGTCTAATTAAGGGGGATTTTGGAAACTTATGTTCAAACGTCTCAAGCTGTTGAAATTGTAACCAAAAAGGAAGTAAGTATGAGAAAGTTATTAAATATTATAGGTATATTCATTTTTGCTGGAATAGCATTATCTAATGTCACAAATCCACTTCCTTCAAGTGAAGACACCAGAGAATTTTTCCTTTTTATTGTTGGAAGTGCTATTATCTATCACTTTTTAGTGAATATCTATTTCTTAGGACAGATGTGGAGAAAGATTGTTTTTATAATTCTTATTCTTTTAGGTTGTATTAGTATATTTATGGCTTTTTATCTTACATCTAATTCAATACCACACTAATTATGGTAAGTGAAAGAATTGCGTTAGTTGATTAAAGATGAGGAAATTCTATTAAATAGAGTTTCCTCATCTTTTTATACTTTTATCAACATTAAAATAAAACAGAGCCTTTATTTAAAATGTTCTTTTTGCTGTCTAATTCTAATAATGATTATTGTCAAGATATTCGACAAAAAAAGTGTCATTTTCTCGGCAATTTCAGACATTATCCTTTCATTTCATTTTATATAATAGAGTAAACAAGATGATTCGGTAGAAGGAGGAAGCGAATGAGAGCCTATGATATTTACTTAATGGAGAATGAAATTGCAAGAGACTATGTTGGCAAAGAATCAATGATTTATCAATTGTTTCAAGACTATCAGGCATCATTTGGCGAATTAACGGGCATCTTAGAAAAACAGATTCATTTTATTACTAAATCAATTCCACTTTTGGAAATCCAAAAACAACTAAAGCAAGAAATGAAACTTAACCAAAGAATCAAAAAAAATCATCAAATCTATTACATACATTCTGCGGACAATGGATATGCAACTCTTGAATTAGATGACCGTAGAGTACATGTACAAGCTACTGGGGCGTGTGATGCGGAAACAGTATTCTTCGAAATATTAAGGAAAATGGAGCCAGCCTTTCTAGCAATTGATCTAGATAAGGAGCTTTATGGTTGGTTAAAGCCAATTAAAGAAAGAAAATTCATCTAAACTAAAGAAAAAAGAGAGCAAATATTGTATAATACTCTTTGGTCTAGTACACTTGATGATAGACAACTTGAAGGAGGAAGTATTGAATATGGTCTGGCAATTTATTCTGGTCGGTACAATAGCTCTTCTTGCTGGCGTAGCGCTAGGATTTTTCATTGCTCGTAAATATATGATGAGCTACTTAAAGAAAAATCCACCAATTAACGAACAAATGTTAAAAATGATGATGATGCAAATGGGTATGAAGCCATCGCAGAAGAAAATCAATCAAATGATGAACGCAATGAATAAAATGGACGGTAAATAATAGAGAAGCTCTATAATAACGTTCAAAACCACTTCAAATGAAGTGGTTTTTTATATGGATAGAAATGAATACTTTCCTTAACCTGTTGATCTAGTCTATTTATCAAAATATCCCTATTCATTTCCAACTTACATATCGTATAATCATGATAAGGGGGAGTGAAAATGCAGTTAGATTATACAATTACTGAAGAAGATTACCTTCATTTCAATTTGTTTCATATAAGAAACTCAGCTTCTGCAAGAAGGGTGTTAATGATTCAACGATATACGGCTCCAATTTTTTATTTCATCATTGCCTATTTTTTTGCTTATTTTACAGACGGTTCATACGTTATAAGCTTTACTATTTTTGGATTATTGGCAGTGTTTTGGTTTGTATATTTACCGAAACATTATGAAAAATCAATTTTGAAGCAAGTGAAGAAAATGCTTAAAGAAGGTAACAATAAGAGTATTTTAGGTAAACATACAATGAAGTTGTCTCAATTAGGTATTATAGATGAGACAATAGCTGGAGAAACAAAATCAAATTGGGATGGAATTGAAGAAGTAAAAGAAGATAATGAGTATTTTTACATATACAATAGTTCAATAAGTGCTTATATAATACCGAAGCGCTCAATCTCTAACATCAATCAATTCAAAAACTATATCGAAACAAATCGAGCATCCTAAAAAGGATGCTTTAGGCTGTTGATAATCTTTGGAATACATTGTGTTAGCACATAGGTTGTTCTAATCCAGTCTTCTCTGGATTACACACCTAGTCTGACAAGTATTTTCAAGACAGTCTGAGTTTTTTATTTTATTTAAAAAATATAGATAAAGCCGTAAGTTGACTTTATCTACATTCTCAAAGCCTCTTTTAGTTATGTTAGAATCACAAAGAACTTCGGTTTTCATTTATTTGAGCTCTTCAATAGTAATTCGTACCTTCTCACCATGGATAGCTTTTAGCTTTTCCGTTAGATCATCTCCACCAACTTCAATGAATATCTTTCCTTCTCCATTTTCAATAATCGTTAAATGGCCTTCATAATTTAAATCAATCATGGCTGTAATTCCTCCCATTCTATTTTCCCTTTGTTTTACACTAAATCACTTATGTTAAACATAATAAATTACTGTTTACGAAATAATTTCATTCCTTAAAGTTTCAATTTTTGGTAAAATTAAAACGCTATAGAAAAAGAAGTTGCTTCATTGGGGGACAGAAAGATGAAGGTTTTTGTTGATTTAATGTGGTTTTTTAAAAAAGAAAAGCGTGCATATATCATTGGTATACTCATGCTTCTCTTAGTAGCTGTACTTCAATTAGTACCACCTAGGGTAGTCGGTTTTTTCGTTGATGCGATAGCAGAAGGGACATTGTCGAGAGAAAATACAATACAATGGTCACTTTTATTAGTAGTTGTAGGACTATCAATGTACGTGTTTCGCTATTTTTGGCGTGTGATGATTTTTGGATCTGCAGTTAAGCTCGCAAGGTTATTAAGAGCTAGACTATACGATCATTTTACTAAAATGTCACAGGCGTTTTATCAGAGGAAGCGAGTAGGGGACATGATGGCACATGCGACGAATGATGTTCAAGCCATTCAGCAAACCGCTGGTCAAGGAGTTCTAACGGCAATTGATTCACTTGCAACAGGAGGATTTACAATCATCGCAATGGCTACGACAATCAGTTGGAAGTTAACACTGATTGCATTAATTCCTATGCCATTAATGGCAATCTTAACAAGCTGGTATGGAAATATGCTTCACAAACGGTTTAGAACTGCGCAGGAAGCATTTTCTGATTTGAATGATAAGACACAGGAAAGTGTGTCTGGTGTAAAAGTCATTAAGACTTTCGGTCAAGAAAGGGAAGATACAGAAGATTTTAGAGCATTATCTGATGATGTTGTAAAGAAAAATGTTCGAGTGGCAAAGATTGATGCGTTATTTGACCCGACAATCTCTGTTGTAATTGGCTTATCATATTTTTTATCGATCGCATTTGGTGCTAAATTTGTAATCGATGGAGAAATGTCTATAGGTCAGCTCGTAGCATTTACTACATATTTAGGTTTGCTTATTTGGCCGATGCTTGCTTTTGGCTTGTTTTTTAACATTATCGAACGTGGCCGTGCTTCATATGAACGTGTGTCCTCACTTTTAGCTGAAAAAGTAGATATTCGCGATGATGAGCGAGCAATAGAGAAGATCCCAAGTGGAGATATTGAATATTCACTAGATCGGTTTACATACCCTGGAGAAACTAAACCTGTATTAGAAGATATTCATTTCAGGTTGAAGCAAGGAGAAACTTTGGGGATTGTTGGAAAGACTGGTTCAGGAAAAACAACATTGTTAAAGCTGATTATAAGAGAGTTTGACCGAACTGAAGGGGAGGTTTACTTTGGCGATCATTCACTACAAGAATATAAGCTTCATTCGTTAAGAAAGGCAATTGGCTATGTGCCGCAAGAACATTTCTTGTTCTCTACCTCTATTAAAGAGAATATTGCTTTTAGTGATCCACAGACAAGTGAGACAGACATCTATCATGCTACAAAAACTGCGCATATTCATAATGATATTTTGCAATTAACAGACGGGTATGAAACAGTAGTTGGTGAACGTGGTGTATCTTTATCAGGTGGGCAGAAGCAAAGAATCTCTATTGCAAGAGCACTGCTTAAAAATCAAGAAGTCTTGATTTTGGACGATTCCTTGTCCGCAGTTGATGCGAAAACAGAGGAAGCCATTTTAACATCACTGAAACAAGAGAGAGACGGAAAAACAACCATTATAACAGCACATCGATTAAGTGCAATCCAACATGCGAATATCATCATTGTAATGGATGAGGGGAAAATTATTCAAAGAGGATCACATGAAGAGTTAATGAAGGAAGATGGTTGGTACAAGAAGATGTATTTACATCAGCAGCTAGAAGAACTCGTAGGGCATGGAGGGTAGAAAATGGAGCAAATTCGTGCTTTAAAGGGAAAAGAGCAGCGAAAGGTATTTTATCGTTTGCTTTCATATACGAAACCGCATAAAAAAATGATTTTATTCGCATTTGCATTGCTAGCCTTAACAACAATTGGAGACATTTTAGGTCCGATTCTTATTAAAATATTTATTGATGATTATTTGACACCGAGGATTTTTGATGCACAGCCACTAGTTATTCTTGGGGCTAGCTTTCTAGGAATCTACGTGCTCAATTTTATTGTTTCCTATTTTCAATTGCTTAAATTCCAAGAGATTGCATTAAAGATCATTCAGCAGCTGCGTGTGGACTTGTTTACGAAAATGCATAGCCTTGGACTAAGGTATTTTGACCGAACCCCAGCTGGGAGCATTGTTTCAAGGGTGACAAATGATACCGAAGCAATTAAGGAAATGTTTGTAAGTGTGCTCGTAACTTTTGTACAGGGAGCATTTTTATTAGTAGGTATTTTTATTACAATGTTTGTATTAAATGCAAGATTGGCGTTATTTTGTTTAGTTATACTTCCACTCATTTTTATGATTATGATGCTTTACAGGAAGTATAGTTCTGTTTTTTATCAGGCTTTAAGAGAAAGGCTAAGCCAATTAAATGCTAGAATTAGTGAATCACTTCAAGGTATGGCGATCATTCAGGTTTTTCGTCAAGAGCGTAGAATGAAGGAAGAGTTTGCAAAAATCAATGATGAGCATTATAACGCAGGAATGCGTAACATTAAGGTTGATGGGTTGTTGCTGAGACCAGCTACAGACCTCGTCTATTTATTGGCACTTCTAATCGTCTTAAACTTTTTTGGTATTTCATCTATGAATAGTCCAGTGGAGATTGGCGTACTCTATGCATTTGTAAATTATATCGATCGTTTTTTTGAGCCGATTAATCAAATTATGCAAAGATTGTCAATGTATCAGCAAGCGATTATTGCTGCTTCAAGAACATTTACTTTATTAGATGAAGAGGATAGCGCTCCAGCCCAGAGTAACGAAAGCAAACATGTAATCAAGGATGGAGAAATAGAATTTAAAAATGTTTCTTTTTCCTATGATGGAAAACGAGATGTTTTAAAGAATATTTCCTTTACAGCTAAACCTGGGGAGACAGTTGCTTTAGTTGGGCATACTGGAAGTGGTAAGAGCTCCATCATCAACTTAATGATGCGGTTTTATGAATTCGAACGAGGGGATATACTCTTAGATGGTAAGTCAATCAAAGAGTATGAAATGAATGAATTACGAGGAAAAACAGGCCTAGTTCTCCAAGATCCTTTCCTATTCTATGGGACAATTGCTGATAATATTAAGCTATATAATGATGCGATAACAGAAGAAAAAATCGAAGAGGCAGCAAGTTTTGTCCAAGCGAATACATTTATAGAAAAACTATCAGATCGCTATGCTCATAAAGTGACAGAACGTGGGTCTACTTTTTCAAGCGGACAAAGACAATTAATGGCCTTTGCTAGAACTATCGCTACTGATCCTAAGATTCTTGTGTTAGATGAAGCAACAGCTAATATAGACACGGAAACTGAAGAAGCGATACAAGTCGCTCTGGAGAGAATGCGAAAAGGTCGTACCACGATTGCAATTGCGCATCGATTATCTACGATTCAAGATGCTGAGCAAATACTAGTACTGCACCAAGGAGAGATAGTAGAAAGAGGAAATCATCAAGAGCTCCTTGCTTTGAAAGGTTTGTATTATAAAATGTATTTATTACAAAATGGCGCATCAACAGAGAAGTTAGAGGATGCTGTGACATCGTAAGAATTATACACATATATGTGGTTAATATGTCCCTATAAACCACTTGTTCTAGTCGGGCATTCATTTTACTGCACTTCTAGTCTGATAAGTATATTAAAAGCATTCTAGAAATTCTTCCTAATCTGGAAATATCGATTAACAAGTTATAATAGTCGAAATTCGACGTTATCTCCATTTTAAGATCTCTACTCTTAGAGATCTTTTTTTGCCAAAAAAGAAGAACTGAAGTAGACATATATATACGATCAACTTCAGTTCTTTATGTAAGAAGGATTGTTTTTATTTATAAAGTTTCGATTGTATTCATTAAGGAGCTTGTCTAATTCTTGGCTATAACGAATGGCAGCTGAGGAGCTTAAGCCGCTTGTCATAGCTACTTGAATTAATTCTTTTCGCTTTTTTTCAATTAAATCAAGCAATTCTTTTTTATTCAAAGCGTAAAGTCCTCTCTGTTCGTTTTCTCTTATTAAAATTGTTGATAGCATATTTAACACATCCATGTAAAATCCTGATAATTACTTGTATTTATTGTTATCTTTTGTTTAGTATATCTAATTATTGTAAGGAATACAAAAGAAAAAATCATATTCCTTTTAACCTATTTTTGACGTTTATAGAACAAATACTGTGAAATCAACGGTTTTAGTAAGTATTACTGATTATGACACAAAGATTTCACAACTATCCAATATGCTTTACCTATAGTTTTTGTTAGAATGAAGATTGTATTGAAGCAAAGGGGTTGTTTTCATGACGGATATCAATCTGTTTTTAGCGTTATCTGCAGGGTTTCTAAGCTTTATTTCTCCTTGTACATTACCACTTTACCCAGCGTTTTTATCGTACATAACAGGTATGTCAGTTGGAGAATTGAAGGAAGAAAACGCTTTGCTACAAAAGCGTAGCCTTTTCCATACTTTAGCCTTTTTATTAGGCTTTTCTATCGTTTTTATCGCATTAGGGTTTAGCACCTCCTTAATTGGGGAGTTCTTTATAGACTATTCCAACCTAATACGTCAAATCGGAGCCATATTCATTGTTGTTTTTGGATTGATGATTGTTGGTGTATTTACTCCGGAGTTCTTAATGAAAGAAAGGCGCTTTGAGTTTAAAAACCGTCCTGCTGGTTATTTAGGTTCCATATTAATTGGTTTTGCATTTGCTGCAGGGTGGACACCGTGTACTGGACCTATACTTATGGCTGTTCTAAGCTTGGCTGCCTACAATCCATCTTCTGGGATTTTTTATATGATTGCCTATGTGATTGGCTTTGCTGTACCGTTTTTAATCCTTTCCTTCTTTATCGGCAAAATGCAGTGGATTCGTAAACATAATATAAAAATTATGAAAATTGGTGGATATATTATGATTGTGATGGGAATTCTTCTGTTCTTTGATTTATTATCGATGCTTATTTCATACTTGACAGTATTAACTGGTGGATTTACTGGATTTTAGAATGAAAAATAAAAACTATGACAATTTTACGCATATTTTGTCGCACATTCCCAATTGAATTTTAGTGAAAAATTAGGTATATTGTAGTATGTGTATAGTAGAAAAGGACAAGTGTTTATCTAAAGTGTATTCATTTATATTGAAAATACAGTAGACATTCGTTGTATTCGAGGGGGAACACGTGTTGGCAAGAATTTTAATTGTTGATGATGCAAAATTTATGCGTATGACCTTAACAAACATTTTGACAAAAGGTAGTCATATTGTTGTTGGCGAAGGTGAAAACGGAAGAGAAGCAATTGAATTATATGATGAACTAAAACCTGATTTGGTTACTCTTGATATTACAATGCCTGAAATGAGTGGGCTAGAAGCAATTCGCGAAATTCGTAGCAAACACCCAGACGCTAAGGTCATTATGTGTTCTGCAATGGGGCAGCAGCGAATGGTTGTTGAGGCAATAGAAGCTGGTGCGAAGGATTTTATTGTTAAACCATTTGATGAGCAGAGAGTTATAGAAGCAATTGCTAGAGTGTTAAGCTAAGAAGTTCGAAAAAGATGGTGGTTATTCGCCATCTTTTTTTATGAAGAAGTTTACGATACCGAAGCTTTCACTGTCTAGCACAAGCACTATAAAACTATGCAGAACAAATATCTCATTCTTTAATTTGAAAAAAATATTTACTTACGGTAGAAGCTACAGCTGAAATTCCTCGGAACATGTCTGTTTGAAAAGGTTTATGAAGATTATCTCAGATTGTTGACAAACACTCGCAATGATATTATTTGTCTTCTCCGTCCCCTCACGAACAAAGTGTCCTATTAGGGTTTTTACTTGACTGCACGACTAGTCTAACAAACGTTCTCAAGACATTCTGAGATTTCAATTGATAAGAATCGCTAGAATGCGTGCAGACTAAGTCGAAACCTGACTTTGTCTACAATCCCAGATAAACTTATTTCGTATTTTAAATATGATGAACTTTCTTTTATGAATAGGCTATAATGAAGAAGTGAAATTATTTGCAAAGGGATGTTAGTGTATGAATTGGGTTTTGTTAAGCACGATCGGTGCAATTTTAATGGCGATTGCCGCGATGATTGTACGAGTGCGTTCATCAAAGAAGCCAGCAACAGCGAAAAAAATAATATTGCCCCCTCTATTTATGAGCACAGGTGCATTGATGTTTATTTTCCCTTACTTTCGAGTGACTTCTCTTGAAATTGTTGAGGCAGCAGGAGTAGGGTTGGTATTTTCAATTTTTTTAATAAAAACGTCAAAGTTTGAAATTAGAGAAGATGAGATATATTTAAAACGGTCGAAGGCGTTTATGATCATTTTAGTTGTTTTATTGGTCATTCGAATCGCAGCAAAATCAATCTTAAGTGTTTCGTTTGATTTAGGTCAACTTGGCGGCATGTTTTGGATATTAGCATTTGCAATGATCGTTCCATGGAGAATTGCCATGTTTATTCAATTTAAAAACTTGAAAAATAAATTGAGTAAAGATGAGCAATTACCAACTCAATAAGTGTTAAACCCAAGGAATTGAAGTTCGTTCCTTGGGTTTTTACATAGTTTTTCTAAAATAAGTGCTCATAAGGGGCTACACTTATTTCTTTTTCATCCAGCTTCTTGCGCAAAAACTTATGATCTCTCTTTGGTGTAGCAAGTATGTATCCGCGAATAATTAAGTCTTCATTAATTTTCTTTGCTTTTTCTTTAAGCGCTAATTCTCCAATTTTTCCAGCAATTTTTTGGCGCGCTACATCACGAAATAGCTCGGGAACTGGGCTAACTAAATCTTCTAATAAATCCTTTTGTGGTTGTTTCCATAATTTTCTTGTTTCGTTAACAAAATGTTCTTCCCAATCTAAGTCGCTTTTTCCATCTTCTTTAGGCATTCGTTTTAAGAATTTCCTGAACATAAAGAATCCACCGATTGCAAAAAAGGAAATTAATATAACGATCCAAAATAAGATAAATAATAAAAACCATCCATCTAACATGTTGTTCACCTACATTTATTATTCTTATAAGTCTATTATACGGGAAAAATGTAGGCGTGGACAAGAAAGTGACACAACTTCTTAAGTTTTCACCTTGTATGTAGTAGATTTTCTAGATATAATAAAAACCGTTGCTATACTGGGGCTGAATGGGGTACTGGTGTCCCCCGTGATCTTCAAAATCATCTGTAACCACCGTGAGTGGTTAGCTGGGTTCGATTCCCAGACAGTCCCGCCATAAGCTGAATAACCATGGAAATATAACTAGGCCATAACTATTACAATCGTACGTCCTTTCACGCTACTCTTAGTGCGGAAATGACGTTTTTCTTTTAGTTTAATAGGTGCAAAAACTACTTGTGATTCCGGAAATTAAGTTTAGGAGGCTATTTTTTGGAGAACCAGCTACTTCAAGAAGCAGAAGAATTTATACATATTTTTTATCAAGAGACGGGGAGAGAGCATAGTCAACTGGAGGTCCGGCTAAATGACATTAAAAAGATGATTTTAGAGACCGGTACTTATAGTCATACATTTGAGGAACTTCAATATGGGGCAATGCTTGCCTGGCGGAATAGCAATCGATGTATTGGACGTTTGTTTTGGAACCAACTAACGGTCATAGATCAACGAAGTGTTGCGACAGAAGAGGAAATAATGAAAGCGCTATTTGCACATATCATATCCGCTACCAATGGTGGAAGAATAAAGCCCACAATCACAATCTTCCCTCAAAAATCGAGTACCGACAATGTGCGAATTTGGAATCATCAATTAATTCGTTATGCAGGCTATGAATCCGAGCAAGGTATCATTGGAGATCCGCACTCATTGGAGTTTACAAAAAAATGCATTGAGCTTGGTTGGAAGCCGAAATATGGAGAGTATGATTTATTGCCACTTGTCATCCAAATAAATAATAACGATCCCTATATTAAGGACATTCCTGAAGAAATCGTGTTAGAGGTAGCGATTATGCACCCTGAGTACGATTCATTTAAACAGTTGAACTTAAAATGGTATGCAGTTCCAATTATTTCAGAAATGAGTTTAGAAATCGGCGGAATTACATATACAGCAGCACCTTTTAATGGTTGGTATATGGGCACAGAAATAGGAGCGAGAAATTTGGCAGATGAATTTCGTTACAACAGATTGAGTGATGTTGCGAGTATAATGGGAATTGATACAAGAAAAAGCGCATCTCTTTGGAAGGACAAGGCTTTAGTTGCATTAAATGAAGCTGTCCTTTACTCATTTAAAGAAAAGCAAGTGGCTATCGTAGATCACCATACAGCAGCTCAGCAATTCAAGAAGTTTGAAGAAATAGAAAGAGATGCAAACAGGGAGGTTACTGGTGATTGGACTTGGCTGATTCCTCCTATATCACCGGCATCAACACATATTTTTCATTCACAATACAAGAACGAACGATTGAAACCAAATTACTTTTATCAAAATAGACCATATTGATCTAACGCCTAAAATGTTGATTATTCATCATTTTAGGTGTTTTTATTTATTCGATTTACTTCCATCACGATCCCTCGAGATCATAAGACAATGTCTTACAGGAATCAACGATTTCTTTTGATTAATTATGTAAGGGTTGTTTAGAGCTTGTTCGATTATGGTAGTGGCTTGAATCATATAGTTGAAAAACGCGCATATTCGTATTCGTTGTTTTTCATCATGTGTGCCTTTATTAGCGATGTGTTTAACTTTGATCATAACACGACTGCACTCTTTGATGACGAGCGTTTACAAGGTGTTTCAGAGCAATTTTTCAGTAATTTAAAACATCGATAAAGAATATGGGGTCTATCTAGTATTTCTTAATGAAAACAGGAAGATTTCTTTAAATATTATTTACGATGTGCTCGTATTTTTTCATTGCAATATAGGAATGCTTGGTATATGATTATGGCTATCTGGAATATAGGTATAAAATTATAGACTGTGTGTATACAAGGGAGGAAAAGCAGTGAAAGAGGGACAACAAATAGAGAAAAAACCACCCTATGGCATGATTGCAATATTAATGATCGGTGCATTTATTGCATTTTTAAATAATACATTATTAAATGTCGCATTGCCTTCAATCATGACTGAACTGAATGTAGGCCCGTCTACAGTTCAGTGGTTAACAACTGGTTTTATGCTTGTTAATGGGATCTTAATCCCGGCAACAGCTTTTTTAATTCAAAAATTTTCAGCTAGGAAATTATTTCTGTTTTCAATGCTTATGTTTACAATCGGAACACTAATTGCCGGAGTAGCAAGCGTATTCCCGGTGCTATTAGCTGGAAGGATGATGCAAGCATCAGGATCGGCAATTCTTATGCCGCTCTTGATGAATGTTATGCTCGTGAGCTTCCCAATCGAAAAAAGAGGAACAGCAATGGGATTCTTTGGTCTTATTATGATGGCTGCACCAGCGATTGGGCCAACATTATCAGGATGGATCGTTCAGCATTATGATTGGAGAATGCTCTTCCATTTTGTTGCTCCGATTGGATTTATTGTTCTATTGATAGGTTATTTCTTACTAAAAGATACAAAACAAGAATCAACGATGAAACTTGATTTATTTTCACTATTGTTATCAAGTATCGGTTTTGGTGGTATTCTTTATGGGTTTAGTTCTGCAGGAGACAAGGGCTGGGATCATCCAATTGTTTATGGAACGATCATTATAGGTGCAATTACATTATTTATTTTTGTAAGACGTCAAGTGCGTCAAGATCAGCCTATGCTCAATTTTCAAGTTTATAAATATCCAATGTTTACGCTAGCATCAATTATGTCAATGGTCATTAATATGGCGTTATTTTCAGGAATGTTGCTCATCCCTATCTATGTTCAAACAATTATGGGCTTTTCCCCACTAGATGCAGGGCTTATGATGCTACCAGGTGCAATAACAATGGCGATTATGTCTCCAATTACTGGGAGGTTGTTCGATAAGTTTGGTGGGAAAGCACTGGCGATCATTGGATTGAGTATTTTAGTTGTTACGACATTTATGTTTAGCCGATTATCTATGGAAATGACCTATATGGAACTTGTACTGATGAATACGTTTAGGATGTTTGGGATGAGCTTATGTATGATGCCAATCTCTACAAATGGTCTTAATCAATTGCCACCTCGTTTCTATCCACATGGTACGGCAATGAATAATACATTGAATCAAGTCTCAGGTGCAATTGGTACCGCTCTTTTAGTTACGGTTATGTCTGTTAGAACAGAATCGCATGGCAAAGCAATCGTTTCGGATTTGTTGCAAAATGGCACAACGCAATCCATGCTTGCAGGAATGCAGGAGCAAATCGAAAAGCAAGCAATGCTAGCTGGAATTAATGATGCTTTCTTTGTAGCAACTTGGATCGCATTTGTTTCCTTTATCTTAGCGTTCTTCTTGAAAAGGGCGAAGCAATCAGAGGATCCACTTGAAATGGATCAGAACAAAATTAAAGCAGCGATGCCCAAATTAGCGAAAAATTAGTATGTAGGAATAATGACTTATTCTTCAAGTAAATAAGTTTGCACAAAGCTTGTCATATCAATAATTATCCTAATTATTGAGTGGCGGGCTTTTCTTAAGAGCGAATTTATTTTATAAAAAGTGAAACTTTTGGGCACTTTGCTTCGTTTAATACAGTGAAAGGTTTTCTTACAAAGAAAATGTAATTGTGAAATATCATTGAGTTCGGTAAACATAGCTGTATGGTTTTATGCTTTTTTTTATGGGTAATATGTGTAAGAGAGAAAAGACTCACTTGAATGATTTTTCTGATAGTAGTTAAAAACTTGACTTTAGGCCAAAATATTGTATAGTAATATTTCTGTATTGACTTCTTCAAGTACCGAAATAATATTGAAACGCATTCGTTACAATGATTTAGTAAGATGAATGTAGAGAAAACCAAATAAAAAATATTAAATTTGATCGTAATTAAGGTAGGTGCAACACATATGTATAACTTACAACAAGGAAAGGAAAAATTAACGAATAAGTTCATCGTTTTCTTCTTCCTAGCTGTTCTAATGTTATGGACGAAAACTTATGTTGTACAATTGACACAATTTTCATTAGGAATTGAAAGTACGCTACAACATATAATTTTATTCTTAAATCCACTTGGCTCATCGCTTTTATTTTTAGGATTTGCTTTATTCTTTAAAGGTCGCAGAAAATATATCGCTCTTATAGCCATCTATACACTATTGTCGATTCTTTTATACGCTAATACTGTATTTTATCGATTCTTTAACGATTTCATTACTTTACCAACATTAACTCAAACTCAGAACTTTGGAGATGTTGGTGGAAGTGCATTGTCGCTAATGCATGTGACTGATATCCTGATGTTTATTGATGTAGCTGCTTTAATTGCACTGTTAGCGTTTAAAGTAATCAAAATCGAAATGAAGGATATGACAAGTCGTAAAACAGTAGCTGTTTTTGCTCTTGGTCTTGCGATTTCATGTGCAAACTTAGGTTTAGCTGAATCTGATCGCCCACAATTATTAACACGTGGTTTTGATCGTAACTATATTGTTAAATATTTAGGTATGTACAATTATCAAATTTATGATGCTGTACAAAGTACAAAGGCATCTGCACAACGTGTAATGGCTGATAGCAATGATACGATTGAAGTGATAAACTTTACATCATCTAATTATGCTGAGCCAAATCCTGAGTATTTCGGAATTGCTAAAGATATGAATGTTATTTACGTTCATTTAGAATCTATTCAAACATTCTTAATGGATTATCAATTACATGGTGAAGAAGTAACACCATTCCTTAATTCGATGATTCGAGAGGGAAATACAAAGTATTTTGATAACTTTTTCCACCAAACAGCACAAGGAAAAACGGCTGATGCTGAATTTGTATTAGAAAATTCATTGTATGGCTTGCCACAAGGGTCTGCTTTCACTTTGAAAGGGATGAATACATTCCATTCTGCACCTGCTATTTTATCTGATCATGGCTATACTTCAGCAGTATTCCATGGTAATAATGGGAGCTTCTGGAATAGAAATGAAATTTATAAATCATTTGGATATGATTATTTCTTTGACTCAAGCTACTATAATATGGACCCTGCGAACCTTGCTGAATACGGTTTGCATGATAAACCTTTCTTTGAACAGTCGATTCCAATGATTGATCGACTTGAGCAACCGTTTTATTCTAAATTTATTACAGTCACTCATCACTTCCCATATCCTTTGGATGATGAATTGGCTACAATTGATGCTCATGAAACTGGAAATCGTACAGTTGATAACTATTTCAGAACTGCAAGGTATGCAGATGAGGCTTTAGAAGAATTCTTTAATTACCTTAAAGAATCTGGTCTATACGACAATTCAGTCATTATTATGTATGGTGATCACTATGGAATCTCAGCCAACCATAAAAAGGCGATGAGTGAAGTTTTAGGTTATGAAGTAGGAGATTTTGAGCAAGCTGGACTACAACGTGTACCATTGTTTATCCGAGTTCCTGGAATGGAAGGTGGAGTTAGCCATGAGTATACGGGTCAGATTGATTTAATGCCAACTTTATTACACTTATTAGGAATTGAAACAAAAGACTATGTTCAATTCGGTACTGATATCTTTTCCGAGGACCATGATGAATTAATTCCATTCCGTAACGGAGATTTTGTGAGTCCAACATACTTCTCAGTAGGAAACACGTTTTATGATTCAACTACTGGTGAAATCATTGAGGATGAAGCTTTAATTGAAAAAGCAGAAGAAATGCAATTAGTCGTTGAACAGCGATTGTCTTACTCAGACAAAGTTGTCAATGGAGACCTGTTACGCTTCTTCACTCCAGAACATTTTACACCAGTTGATCGATCACAGTTGGATTATACAAAAGCAGATATATTCCAGAGTGAAGCAGAAGAGATGTATAATCAAGAATATGAAATAAACGATGATGGTCAAAGTACCATTGAATTGAATAAATAATGTAGAAGAGAGCTGTCCATATATGGGCGGCTTTTTTTACGATATACAATAATACATTAACTAAAGTTTGTACATAGTTAAAATATGTGTTCTGGTTAACTCTTTTACACTTATCGACCTTTTAAACTAAAATGAATAATAATGATATTTTCAAAAACTGCAAATAATTATAAAAGTTTTTAGAATTTAAAATCTGTTATTGCACAGAAAGCAATTTTAGTATAACATTATCAATATTAGTATGACATTATTCGTCAAACTAATACGATATATGATATTTATTGACAGAGTAGAGAGGATGAGTAGATGACAAATCATGTTCAACAGCTTTGGGGGAAGATGTGGAGTTGGCATTATCAAATTAAAGATCTTTTACGACTTTTTGTTGCACCTCCGACAGAGGGGAGCTCTGTAGTATCAAAAGGAAAGATGAATGAAAATACAGCTCAAAATGGGGAAGGCAAACCAAAAAGGTCTAAGACACAAAATATTGGGTTGATTTTAGGTCCAGTCTTATTCTTTTTGACTCTATTCGTTTTAGCTCCGGACACAATGCCTAAAGAAGCTCAAGCCATTTTGGCATCAACGTTATGGGTGGCTTCCTGGTGGATCACTGAAGCGATTCCAATTCCAGTAACCTCATTACTTCCAATTGTCTTATTTCCGCTTTCAGGTGGTATTGAAGGCAGTGTGGCAAGTGCTTATGCTGATAACACAATCTTTTTATTCCTAGGTGGATTTATAATAGCAATAGCAATGGAGAAATGGAATCTTCATTTACGTATTGCTATAAATATCATTACGATTGTTGGAACAAGTACAAGTCGTTTAGCATTAGGATTTATGGTTGCTACCGGATTTTTATCAATGTGGATTTCTAATACAGCTACTGCGATGATGATGTTACCAATTGGATTAGCGGTTATTGCTCATGTCGAAGCACAAATGAAAAAGCAAAACATTACTGATGGTGCTGATAACTTTGGAAAATCAATTATGCTTGGTATCGGTTATGCAGCATCAATTGGTGGAGTTGGAACATTAATTGGTACGCCTCCAAATACACTCTTTGCTGGTGTAGTTAGAGAGCTCTATGACTATGAAATCTCATTTGCTGGATGGATGGTTTTTGGTGTCCCTCTAGCAGTTATTCTATTATTAGCTACTTGGATTTATCTTGTGAAAATTGCATTTCCAATGAAAATGAAAGATGTCCCTGGTGGAAAAGCAATCATTGAGAGTGAGAAGAAGCGTCTGGGAATAATGTCAAAAGAAGAAAAGCTTGTACTAGCTGTATTTTCTTTGACAGCGCTTGCATGGATAACAAGATCATTCATTCCCTTAGACTTTGTACAACAACGCGTAAATGATACTACTATTGTTATTATTGCTGCAGTTATACTATTTATATTACCGTCTAAAAACACCAAAAATGGATCCTTATTATCTTGGGATGACGCAAAAGGCATTCCTTGGGGAATTCTGTTACTATTTGGTGGTGGTCTAGCGATTGCCAAAGGTTTTACTGATTCAGGCTTAGCGCTTTGGATTGGAGAACAGTTAACAGTTCTACAAGGTGTGCATATCGCCATTATTATTATTTCCGTTGTCGCTCTTGTTACTTTCTTAACAGAAATCACATCAAATACAGCAACAGCGACAATGATGTTCCCTATTATGGCATCTCTAGGACTTGCCCTTGATGTCCATCCATTTGCATTAATGGTCGCTGCTGGAGTAGCTGCATCTTGTGCGTTTATGCTACCTGTTGCAACGCCACCAAACGCAATCGTATTTGGTTCAGGATTGTTAAAAATTACTGATATGATCAAATCAGGATTCTGGCTAAGCTTATTTACAATCGTATTCTTAAGTGCATTAATCTATTTCTATATGCCAATTGCATGGAATATTGATTTAAATGTATTCCCAGATATGTTTAGATAGTCTGCAACATTATAACTGCCTTTTGAGAGTGATCTCAAAAGGCAGTAAGTATTTATTTTAGCTCATCTAAAATGGACCGTGCTGCTGTTCTTCCAGTAAATAGACATCCACCTAAGAATGTTCCTTCTAGTGCGCGGTATCCGTGTATTCCACCACCGCCAAATCCACTTGCTTCACCAGCGGCATAAAGTCCCTTTACGGCCTCACCAGCTTCGTTTAAGACACGTCCGTTTAAATCTGTTTGCAAACCACCGAGTGTTTTTCGACTAATAATGTTTAATTTTACAGCAATCAATGGACCATTTTCTTTGTCTAATATCTTATGAGGTTTAGCGACTCGAATAAATTTATCACCTATATAATTTCGTGCTACTCGTAATGAGGCTATTTGTAGATCTTTTGTAAATTTATTATTCATGTCACGATCTCTGGCAATGATTTGTTTATGAATTTCTTCATAGTTTAAATGATTTGTACCGACAAGTTCGTTCATTTTTGACACTAGTTCTTTTAAATCTGTTGCGATGATAAAGTCTTCGCCATTGTCGAGGAATTTTTGTACAGGCTCGGGTGGCCCTGGTAAAACACGAGAGAGGACCTTTCTTATGCTTTTCCCTGTTAAATCAGGGTTTTGTTCTGAACCTGAGAGAGCAAATTCTTTTTCAATGATTTTTTTGGTAAGAATGAACCATGAATAATCAAGTCCTGATTTTTGAATCGCTTCCAGCGTACCAAGGGTATCAAAGCCTGGGAAATTCGGTGTTGGGAAACGCTTACCAAACCCATTAAGCCAAATGGATGATGGTCCTGGTAAGATGCGAATGCCATGCATTGGCCAAATAGAATTCCAGTTCTTAATTCCTTCAGTATAATGCCACATTCTATCACGATTAACGATCCTTCCACCAGCTTGTTCAGTTATTTCTAACATTCTTCCGTCTACATGTTTAGGTACCCCAGAAATCATATTTTGTGGCGGGTGTCCTAGTCTCGCTGGCCAATTTTTACGGATCAATTCATGGTTTCCTCCAATGCCACCGCTACAAATCAATACTAAGTCAGCATAGTATGTAAACTCACCAACTATAGTGCGAGAAGATTCTTCTCCTCGATTGATGTTGCTTTCTTCAAGAATAGAACCAGTAATTCCACGAACTTGTCCGTTTTCTATAAGGAGCTTGTTGACTTGATGCCTTGGTCTATATTCAATAATGCCTTTCTTTTCATGTTCAAGCACTCGGTCTGCAAAAGGTTGGACAAGACCAGGGCCGGTCCCCCAAACAATATGGAATCGAGGAACTGAGTTTCCATGTCCATCAGCTAAATAGCCGCCTCTCTCTGCCCAGCCAACAATTGGGAAGAAGCGAATTCCAAATGTCCGTAACCATGATCTTTTTTCCGTTGCTGCAAAGTCAACATAGGCTTCTGCCCATTTCTTGCCCCAATAGTCTTCATCCTCACGATCAAAACCAGCTGAGCCCAGCCAATCCTGCCAAGCAAGCTCTTTTGAATCTTTTACTCCGAGCCGCCTTTGTTCAGGAGAATTCACGAGAAATAACCCTCCAAATGACCAATAAGCTTGCCCACCCAGCGATTGTCTTGGTTCTTGATCAACGAGTAGAATTTTCTTCCCACTTGTCGCTAATTCTGTAGCTGCCGTAATGCCAGCCAAACCAGCACCAACAATGATTGCATCATAGTTCATGAAACAGCCTCCTATGCTAACTAAGTTATGGTTACATTATATAGAAAAATTAGAAAATTAAAAATAAAAATAAATGGCTCATAGTTCCTCTTCCACCACATACATATAAAGGAGATTTAATGTATGTAAAAAAACAAAAAATGAGGGGAAATATGAAAAAGATTGCAATGATTGGTTGTTTATTATTGTTAGTTGCGTGTTCAAGCAAAGAGGCTGAGCTTACAAAGGAGAATGAAGACCTTAGAGAAAAGCTAGCACAGCTTGAAGAGGTAGAACAAGAGGAATTGGAAGAAGAAATCATCGATGAAGTAAGAGTCATTCACCCTGATTCACAGGAAATCATTCATGTATTTGCACTTAACGAGCTACAAGGAGAAAGTGCACAGTCAACACTAATGCAATGGGTGAAAACACTTGCTAGAGGTGATGAAGAAACTAAAGGGTTTGATCAGCGCATGATTCCAGATCGTTTGAATGAAAATGGAGAAGTGGTTGTTGGAAAACCTAGGATAATTCTTGAGGAGGATGAGCTTATAGAGCGAATCAATGCAGTCGCAGAAGAAGGTGGGGTTGTAGAACTCCCTTTGTATGTAACTGCTAGTGGGTATGAAGCTGCAGAAGTAGCTGAGCTGAAAGAAGTAGTTATTGCTTCTTATAAAACAAATTTTAATCCTCAAGTTGAAGGAAGAACTAGAAATATAGAATTATCAGCAGAAGCAATAACGAATATCATTGTCGGTGCAGGTGACTATTTTTCCTTTAATACGACAGTTGGACCGAGTGATGAGAAAAACGGCTATCAGCCTGCAGAGGAGATTGTCAATGGTAAGCTCGTAATGGGAATTGGTGGCGGCATATGTCAAACCTCATCAACTTTGTTTAATGCGGTCGACTTATTAGGAGTTGAGTATGTAGAATGGCATAATCATTCAATGCAAGTTGGTTATGTTCCGGTAGGAAGGGATGCAACTGTTTCCTATGGTGGCTTAGATTTCAGATTTAAAAACACGGCAGGAGCACCGTTTGTAATCCAAGCAAAAGCTGTTAATGGTGAGTTGACTGTGGAGCTTACAACGGCAAAAAAGTATGAGCATCTGATAAAAAAGTCACTTTGAATGAAAATAGGTTCGAAGTTTATAAATTAAGCCATTTATTGAGGGTGTTTGTCCAAGCAGACGAGCCTTAGATTCATAGAATACTAATGTAAGATCTCCTCCCTAATAGATCTTTGGTCTGCATTTTGCAAGTCAACACGTACGTCCGTGTTGACTCTTTTTTTCTCTTGATTTTTTAGTAAGTATGTAAAAAATATATAAAAATAGTAAAAAAGGACTGACTCAGCATTCAATTTGATGTACAATTATGCTTATCTAACTCCCAGTGAAGAGGTGGACAATGATGAGGTTTTCTGTATCCAAGAAGCTTTTGATCGGCTTTTCCCTTGTATTTGTTTTGTTTTTAGGGGTTGCAGGTCTTTCGAACTATGAGCTAATGAGTCTAAGAAATACATATGAACAGTTAATGAAGAATGAAATGGAGATTGCCTTGGAAGTAAAGCAACTTCAAGTTGAGATGTATCATGAATCTGGAAGTGTCAACAGTTACCTATTAACGGGAGACTCTTCTTATTTACAAGAATACAATCAGGCTCGTAATAGAATGAGAACATATTTAGAGCGACTTATGGAGCGGCAAGATTCCAACGCAGAAAACAGCTTGCTATCGACATTAGATGAAATACATAAGGAATTTGAAGAGGTATCTGAGCAACAACTCCATTTAAAGATTGCTGAGGATGAGCAAGCATATATGGAGATTGCAACAACGACGGCAAAAGACCTTACTAATCAGTTTATGGATTATGCTAATGAATTGGTTAGTTATGAAGAAAAGCAGTTAAACAGCAAAGTGGCTTTGATTGCTGAAGAAACGAATCGGACACAAATCATTCTTATTGTTAGTAGTATATTGGCGATTGTATTAGGAATCGTCAGTGCAATTCTCATAAGTCGAATGATCTCTAAACCGTTAGGCATCGCAACAACAGCGATTCGTCACGTGGCAGAGGGTGATTTAAGTCAAGGAAAAATGAAGTATAAAAGCAATGATGAGATTGGACTTTTAATTGGAACAATCAATAGGATGCTGTATGATTTAAGACAGATTGTAGGTCAAGTACGTGATACTTCAGATAAGGTGGCATTAAGTAGCAATGAAATGGCGGCAAGCTCTGCACAAAGTAGACAAGCATCAGAGCAAGTTTCTTCAATAGCGCAAGAAAATGTCGGCAATTCTGAAGAACAATTGCTAAAGTTCTCCCAAACTACATCATCGGTAGAACAGGTAGCAGCCAATTTGGAAACAATCGCAACAAACAGTGAACAAATGTTGTTAGCTACGGATCGAACGAATAAACGAACTCAAGACGGACAAGGTGCCATTCAAAATGTCGTACACCAAATGAATGAAATCAATGGATCTGTATTACATGCTGCTTCGACAATTCGTAGTTTACAAAAAAGATCAGATGACATTCGAAGCTTTGTTGCTGTGATTACAACCATTGCAGAGCAAACAAATTTACTTGCGCTGAATGCAGCGATTGAGGCTGCTAGAGCTGGTGAACATGGAAAAGGATTCTCTGTCGTTGCAGATGAAGTAAGGAAGTTAGCAGAGGAATCTAAAAAATCAGCAGATCAGATTCAACAAATGGTTGACTATATTCAAGCAGAAACTGAACAAGCTGTTCACGCAATGGACATCGGTACGAAGAAAGTGCAAGCGGGATTAGAAGATTCAAAACAAGCAGATGAAGCATTTTTGCATATTTCGCAATCAATGGAAGAAGTAACCGATCAAGTGACGAATGTGAAGCACTCAATCGAGGCAATGAATGAATTAAGTAGGACAGTAATGAGTGAAATCACAGAGTTAATGGAACGAACGACTAAAAACGTCCAAGCAGCGCAGGAAACCTCAGCAGCAACTGAGCAGCAATTAGCAACGATGCAGGAAGTGGCTGCATCAGCTGAAACGCTCGCTCATTTATCTGATGACTTAAAGGGCATTGTTGCTAGATTTCGTTTATAATTGATTATTTAAAAAGATTTGCCTAACTTGGCAAATCTTTTTTTGCATAAAAAAAGCTTGTGAAGCTTACATACGACACAAGCGAAAGTTTGTAGTTATTGCTTGTCCCCTTTATCTCCTAGTATTCCCTCTGTTAAGGTCTGTTTTACAACTTGATGACCAAAGACTGCTACGCCTGTAGCAATTACTCCATTAATGATTGAGTCTGCGGAAAATCCAAAGGCAAAACTAGCAACAGTAATAGAAAAAACTAATAAGATCCACACGATTGTCCAATTTGGAATAATAGGAGTTTGTTTCAAAGCAAAGCCAATTACCCATAGTGCCGGAATCAATATAAAATAATTCTGGTTTAAATACCCTAATAAATTCATATCGTCACCTCCTCACTTCGGCTATTGTTTATTCTATGTATTTAGTAAAAGATTGCTTGTTTTCTTAACTAGATAACATGAAAATTATGATTTTATCTGACCATTTTCGCTTCATCTTTGTATATAAAAGGTGAAGGAGGTGATCACTATGGCACAAGTGATGCTGCTTGATTCAAAGCTACAGCTTGTTTTTGAAACAGGCATGAATGAATCAGGTGAAGTAGAATTTAGTCAAAGAACGTACAGTAATATCCTTCCAGAAGCAACAGCAGAAGGGTTCTTACAGGTTTCTCAAGCTATTGAGAGCTTGACTTTGTATTCTGTCGTATCTGTTTATCGAAATGATCGATCCGACATAGTAGCATAATGAAAAGCATTTATAAACCGAAGGAGGTGTAAGTAATGACTAAAAAATTGGAACTTATTTTTGAAACAGCTTTTGGTGGGACAAGTCGATTAACCATTGATGCGCCTAAAGAGCCAGTAGATGCTGAAGTAGTAAAACAAGCAATGGAATCAATCATTGTTGCTAATGTTTTTAATTCAAACAGTGGGCAACTAATAGCTGTAAGAGGGGCAAGAGTGATTGATCGTCAAGTGACAAACCTAGAATTGATATAAAACAGCTTATAAACCGGTTACTCGAAGGAGTAGACCGGTTTATTTAAAAAAGGAGGGGAAGGAAGTTGGAAGACTTTATGATGTTAATGAGTGATCTTGGTTTTCCAATCGTTGTTACGTTATTCTTGCTTCATCGAATCGAGACAAAGTTGGACAATGTCATCTCTTCAATTCAAAGTCTGCCAGAAAAGATGGTGAAATAGCGGCTCGTTTCGTTAGATTACGTGATTGCTAGAAAGTTTTTTATAAGTAACCAAAAGTTGACAAATTACTCGAGAACTGTTATAGTATAGATAGCCGTTGAGCATCGCGTTATTTTTCCGTAAGCAGCTTTTTCCATCACAAGTTTGGATAAGTATGGGTAAGAAACATAATCGTTCTTAATGGTGAATTTCATTGTGGCATATTTTATTGCCTGTAGGAGGATTTTTTTCATGAAAAACGGTAAAGTAAAATGGTTCAACGCTGAAAAAGGTTTCGGATTCATCGAAGGAGAAGATGGAAACGACGTATTCGTTCATTATTCTGCAATCCAAACAGATGGCTTTAAATCATTAGACGAAGGTCAAGAAGTATCTTTCGAAGTAGTAGAAGGTGCTCGTGGACCACAAGCAGCTAACGTATCTAAACTATAATTGTTCGATCACCCAATTTCTCTTAGTAGAGATTGGGTGATTTTATGTTTAAACGACTATTTTTATAGTAAAATGGAAGAAGTTTACATAAAGGTGGGGAGAAAATGGAAGGGAAGCTCATTATAATTGCAATTATCGGATTATTTATCATTCTATGGGCAGTTGATGTTATTGGTAGAAAAATCTTTAAGGTAGAAAAACAAAGCATTTTTAAAAATTACTTTGTAAATGAACAGCACAAAAAGTATGACAAGTGGATTCGTATTATGTTTACAGCTTCAGCTGTTCTATTGCTTGTCTTTATCATCATAATAGACAACTCTTCATATTGGTTAGTCCCGATGTTGGGCTTACTGTTTGCTTTTATTGGTGAAGTTTTACGCATATTCATAGAATTAAAGTATGTCGAAAATCGAAGGCAATATAAATTTACTACTATGCGCACAGGGGTATCAGCTATTTTTATTATAGGTTTTTTCTTGCTTTTATAAGCTTTACATAAAATCTATAGGAGGCAGAATCTCAATGGAATTGTATGAAATCACCTTCATTCTGATCATAGTATATAGTATCTTAAATTTTGCAATCGGCTTTTTTGTACGGATGTTTTACAAAGTAGAAAAAAGAAGCTTTGGTGAAGAGTACATGAGTGATTCTCATAAAAAAGGGGATCGGCTAATTTTAGCTATTGCAATCATTCTTGTTGGTATTCAGCTTTTAAATAGAGTACTAGAATGGAATCTGTTTATTCAATCAGAATCATGGATCTTCGATGCAATGTTTGTTCTACTTCCTATGCTTCTTATAAAAGAAACCTTCACAATCATTATGGAAAAAAAGTATTCAGACAACCGTCATGAGTATAAATCTACACTTACAAAATTTATATTAGAAATGGTTTTAACAGTAGTTTTTTTATTCATCATGATTCGAGTATTGCAAGTTTATTAATTATGAAATGTACTGAGATGACTACGAGGGTCAAGGCGCTAATCTTGAACGCTATGATTGTACTTGAAGACTGAAAACAAATTGTTTGCCACAGAAGTTTTCTCATGAACATTCGGGCTTTTCATTCTGATAAGGCTTTCGACATTCTAAAGGTTTTTCTTGTGATGAAACTGCTCATTCAATACTTTAAAAGATTGGAAATACATAATTTGGGTGATGTTTGGATATTGGAACACCCGATACTAACGTTTTTATTACTAGTTTCAAGTGTGATCTTTTTTCGAGATTCGATATTTTGATCGGGAAAACATTAAATATTGAGAAAAGAAGTACGTTTCTCATTTGTTTCGTTAATAGCTTACATTTAAAAATATGATCACCGATTACGTTATACTGTATTTATTCATGTATATCTACTTCCCGTTTGAAATGCTGTAATGAATGTCCCCAAGCTTATGCCCACCGTTGGAGGGTGTAGGTTTTTATTCATGTTATAATGAAATCACATTATGTAAGGATGTGTTTGATTATGAGAATAATACATACAGCTGATTGGCATTTAGGCAAGCTTGTTCATGGTGTTTATATGACAGAGGATCAACGCCATTTTTTATATAATTTATTGGATGTTCTAAAAGAAGAGAATCCCGATGTTCTTGTTATTGCTGGCGATTTATATGATCGGTCTGTACCGCCAACAGATGCGGTAAATTTATTAAATGAAGTCTTTTATAAAATAAATATAGAGTTAAAGATTCCAATACTTGCGATTAGCGGCAATCATGATAGTGCGGAGCGTCTTTCCTTTGGGACAGATTGGTACAAGCATAGTAAGCTCTTCCTGAACGGTCAGCTTGAAGCCGGATTAAAGCCAGTACAAATTGCCGGTGTGAATTTCTTTTTAGCTCCATATGCAGAGCCTGGACAAGTTAGGCAATTATTTGACGATGCTACTATTCATAATCATCATGATGCGATGAAGCGTTATGTTGGAGAAATGGAAAAGAACATTAATCCGAATGAACCGAATATTTTTGTCGGACATGCTTTTGTATTAGGTGGGAAAACGACCGATTCTGAAAGGACTTTGTCTGTTGGAGGAAGTGGCAATGTTCATACCGATGTTTTTGCTCCATTTCATTATACTGCACTTGGACATCTTCATAGTCCAGATGCAATCAAGCATGATAAGGTTGCCTATTCAGGCTCCCTATTAAAATACTCATTTTCAGAAGCGACTCAGCAAAAATCGATCACAATAATTGATATGGAAGCAAACGGTACTTTTACGAAGCGTAGGCGATCAATTGAACCTGCACGCGATATGCGTGAAGTCTCAGGGTATTTAGAAGAACTTCTTGATGCTAGCTTTTATGAAAAAGAAAAGCTTGATGATTACTTAAAAATCAATTTACTAGACGAAGGTGCACTTATAGATCCGATTCAAAAGTTGCGGAACGTATATCCGAACGTCCTTCATCTTGAGAGAAAGCAGTATCGCATTGATCAGAAGAAAAAAACGGATATCAAGGTCATGCAGGATGGGCAAAAAACAGAGCTAGATTTGTTTGCCCAGTTTTATGAGGACAATACAACCGTTCCATTTACAGACGACAAAAGAACTGTGATGGAAAATGTAATTCAGCATGTTTTACGAGAGGAGGCAAAAAGATGAGACCTCTATCCTTAACGATGCAAGCTTTTGGCCCTTATGCTGGAACTGAAACAATCGATTTTACTCGACTAGGTGATCGTACGATGTTTGTTATTTCTGGTAAAACGGGTGCTGGGAAAACAACGATTTTTGACGGAATTAGCTTCGCCGTCTATGGAAAGGCAAGTGGGGAGGATCGAAATGGAACTGACCTTCGCAGTCAATTTGCTGATGAGAAAACACCTACAGAAGTGAGTTTAACGTTCACATTAAGAGAGAAAATGTATCGAATTACCCGTTCTCCACAGCAATTAAAGAAAAAAGAGCGTGGTGAGGGGACGACAACGATTGGAGCGAAGGCTGAGCTATATTTGATGTTAGAAGATGGCTCAGAGCAATTACTTGGGGCGAATGTTCGTGATGTGGATGAGAAGATTACTGAAATTATGGTCATCGACAGCAATCAATTTCGCCAAATCATGATGATTCCTCAAGGCGAATTCAGAAAGCTCCTCATATCAGATAGCAAGGAAAAGGAAGGCATCCTTCAGCGACTTTTCCATACAGAATTATATAAGAAGATTGAGTTAAAGCTTACAGAAGAAGCAAAAACGTTGAAGAAAGAAGTAGAAAGCCAAGTGGTAACTAGAACGTCTCTACTATGGAAAATAGAGGCGCATTTTAATGATGAATTGAAGAAGCATATTGCAGAAAAAAGTGAAAATGACATAGTCATGCTTCCGTTGTTAGAATCTGAAATAGAAGCGACAAAGACTCAACTTGATAAGGAATCAAACGCATTGACTGACCTTCGCGAACAGCGTGATAACATAAAAGAGTGGTTGTTTACGGCGGAAAAGATTGTTCAAGAAATAAAGCAGAAGGAAAGCTTAGAGGGCGAACTTCAGCAATTACAAGCTGAAAAAGACAGCATAGTAAAGGTTGAAGAAGTGATCGAATTTGCCTTTAAAGCTCAAGTCCTTGAACAACAAGAGGAGCTTTGTCATCGTTTGAAAAATGATGTCACCGATGCAGAATCAAAATTAAAGAACGCTACACTTGCTAAAGAAAACTTAGAGAACAGCTATAAAGAGAAACAGGCTGCACTTCAAGTAGAATTAGCGAAGGAAGAAGAAAGAATTAAAGTCGAAAAGCAGTTAAATGAATTGCTTTCATTACGAGCAGATGTTGAACAGTTTTCAGAGTTGAACGATCAATATGAGCAATTACTATCAAAACAGCACAAGTTTTCAGGAGAAAAACAGAGCAGGCAAGAAGAGGTACAGCAAGTTGAAATAGAGTTAGAAAAAGGTCAGGTCGTAATTAGCGATATTGAAAAAAAAGTGAATCAATTGTCGACACACAGATACGCATTAGAGCGGCTTAAATCACAATTCCAAATGCTACAAAAATTTAACAAACAGCAAGGAAGCTACAAAGAAAAGGTCGTACAGCTAGAACAAGCGAAAGCCCAGTACGAAATTGCTGAGAGTCAGGAAAAAGATGCAAGAGCGACCCTCTCTGTTGTAGAAGCAAAATGGCTACAAGGACAAGCTGCGAATTTGGCTTCTCATTTGCATGAAGGTGAAGAGTGTCCTGTTTGTGGAGCTGTGGAACACCCGAAAAAAACGGTAAATACAGCGGATTTAATTAGTGACGACGATCTGAAAGCTGCTCGTATACAGCTGACTGAAAAGGAAGGCAGAAAGAGTAAGTCACAAATGACTTATTTTCAGGTGGAATCTGAAGCCAACTCTTTAAAAAAGGCAGGGGCTGAAATGCAATCGGAGATAGATGAGATTTTTCCTGATCTTGAAAATGAGAGCATCCTTGAGAAAATCAACATCATTCAGGGTGAAGGTCAGCAAGTGAAACAAGAAATCGAGTCAGCACAGAAAGCAGAAACGCAGTTATTAACGTTGCGTTCACAGCAGGAGGAGCTCCAAGCTAAGTTGGAAAAGACTAAGCATCAGTTGCAGCAAGCAGAAGAAGGGACGCATTCGGCAGAGATTGAGTTGGCTAAAGCAGAAACAACGCTTAATGGAATGAAGAAGAAGATTCCAGAACAGCTTCGTTCGGTTGTGCATTTCAATAATGTCGTTTCAGAAATAGAACGGGAAATAGAAAAGCAGAAGCAAATGCTCGAGTATGCCGAGAAGCAGGAACAGTTCGTGAAGGAGCAGCTTAGTGCACAAATCGCTGTTGAGAAAGAGAATGTTGCCTATTTGCAAGAACGGATGAATGCTTTAAAAAATGAGAGATTGGCCTTTGTTGATAAAATGAAGAGCCAAGGATTTGCAAACTACTCGCTCTATGAGCAAGCTAAGCGCACAGAGGCTGAACGTAAACAATTAGAAGCAACAGTGCGACAATACCATGAAACCGTCCGCTCAGTTCAAGATCGCCTTCAGTCATTAAAGGCATCCTTAAAGGATGTAAAAGCACCGAATCTTGAACAGCTGAATGAAAACTTGCAAGAAATCGAGCGATCTGTAGTGAACTTAGAAGAGGTCGTTTCCCACTTAGCAGTGAAGAAGCGAGATCATGAACGCATCTATGAAGAAGTGGTTGCACTTAATGAGCAAATGAAAAGGCTTGAGGAAAAGTATAAATTAATTGGTCATTTATCTGAATTAGCAAAAGGTAATAACGCCAATCGAATTACTTTTGAACGATATGTACTAGCTTCCTTCCTTGATGATATATTGAATGAAGCCAACATCCGTCTTGTCAAAATGACAAGTGGGCGCTATCAGCTGATTCGTAAAACCGATCGCTCAAAAGGAAATGTGCAAAGTGGATTAGAACTGCTTGTTTTTGACCAATATACTGGACTTGATCGTCATGTTAAAACATTATCAGGTGGAGAGAGCTTTAAAGCATCGCTTGCGCTCGCATTAGGGCTAGCTGATGTCGTTCAATCATATGCTGGTGGTGTGTCCCTTGATACGATGTTCATTGATGAAGGATTTGGTACACTTGATCCAGAGTCTCTCGAACAAGCAATTGAATCGTTAATTGACATTCAAAGCAGCGGCCGCTTAGTTGGGGTTATTTCACACGTACCAGAATTAAAAGAAAGAATCGATGTAAGACTTGAAGTGACTTCCTCGCAAGTTGGAAGCACAACAAGGTTTCATTTGATTTAAGAAGGAGAATCATATGTTTACTTTTAATCAGATTCAGCATTACGGACTTCCAGTTTTAAAAACAGATTTATATACGCATTACCACTTTGCTGAATTTTTAAATTTATACGATGGCAACTTTATCACATTCCATCAAATGCCGTCACTGCATGAATTTTTACAGGCAGAGGAGTACTTGCAATTATTTCATGAAGAAAAAGGTCAAACTCATTTAAAATTCCTATTTCCAGAAAATATGGTGCTAACAGAGGAACTACAAAACTATTTAACAGAGAAAAAATACGATGTTGGTTTTCTTGAATTGTATGCAATCGATCCGATTGGTTTCCCTCCTGTAGAAGAAAACGATAGTATTCAAGTAAACATCGTTGATCAGGAATGGGAAGAGCCGTTTTTACAGATGCAATATGAACATGATCAGCAGTACGGCGAAGCTTATGCGATGCGAAAGCAGTGGCTGCTAAAAGGACTAGTGGAGAGCAAAGAAGCCACTTTTATTGGCGCAACGTATAGAGGAGAATTCGCAGGAAGCTTAACTGTTTACGCCAACGAAAACACACTCGAAATTGACAACCTTGCCGTAAAAGATAAGTTTCGCATGAAAGGAATTGCAAAGCACCTACAGCACTTTGTCATGAAACTTGCTGGCGAAAGAGCAGTCATCCTTGTTGCAGATGGAGAAGACACACCAAAAGAAATGTATAAAAAACAAGGCTACATGTACGAAGGAGTACGCTATGAAGCTTTGAAAATGAAAGAACACGCCTGAAAAGGTGTGTTCTTTTTTGGGATTATAATGGTATTATGAGGTGGAAGGGGTGGGGATTGTGAAAAAAGTGATGATCCTTTTATTGATGCTTGTTATACAAGGCTGCTCTACGCAACCTCTTGGAAATCAACCGACAACTGATTTCGAAGTAGACGAAAAAGCATTGTCAACAAAACTAGAAGTATACAATGGTCCGTATGATTTCGGAGAACTTCTTCTTTCCGATAAAATTGTAGAGGCTGTAGTTACTGAAATATACCCATCCGTCTACATGGTGGGAGAAGGCTTTGCGGAAAGTATACTTTACACAGATGTTTTACTAACAGTGAAGAACACATACAAAGGAGAAGATGAAGAGCAACTTACACTTCGCCGCCATGGCGGTGAGACCGTACTACCAGATGGTACCTTATTTCAGTCCGTCTCGGACGTTCCTCATTATACAGTTGGAGAGCACGTACTCTTATTTTTAAATGTGAATTATGCTAACGGCAGCACTTATCACATCGCTCCATACGGCAAATGGGTCAAGCATAAAAAGGGATACATCATGAAAGAAGCCGGTAGAAAAAAGATAACAATAGAAAAATTGCAAAACATCATCGATGAAGGACGAGTTTACTAGATTCTAGTCAATAAATGGAGAAATCAGCAACTGTTGGGGAGAATCAGCATCTTTCGGTTAGGAATCAACAACTATCGGTTGAGAATCAGCAACTTTAGGTTAGAAATCAGCAACTTTAGGTTAGAAATCAGCATCTTTCGGTTAGAAATCAGCAACTTTAGGTTAGAAATCAGCATCTTTCAGTTAGGAATCAGCAACTATCGGTTGAGAATCAGCAATTTTCGGTTAAAAATCAGCAACTTTCATTAGCAACCAGCTAATACACTCACTCTTTGAAGTATATTCTTCCTCTATTTTCTCCGTTATGACGTAAATTTAAGTCTTGCAGGATTCTTTTGGCAAGATCTATATTGTCAATTTTAGCAAACCATCTTAATTCCTTATTAGTAATTTTTCGACCGAAGAGTGTGAAGTATTCCATAACGGTGTTTGCATGGGCATCTTTGGAATGAACAAAACAGTTTGGACACTTCCAGACAGCAAACTTTCTGATCATACCATGCTCATTACAAGAAGGACAACGAATTCCTATTAATAGGTCATTTGATTTTATATTGTATATATTTAAGAGATCGGTAACACCTTCAATTTGATTAGTTAGTATTTCCTCACAGATTTTATCTAATTGCTGCAGCATAATATTGATTGTTTTGTATTGTTTCTCAAAATGATGTAGTCGTTCTAGAAGTGCGTGAGAGTGAATCACATATTTTAGTGCATCACTATAGTGGGGATCTACCTTAATGATTGTAGAAGGGTTAGGGATAATGACGAGGATTTCAATTGGTAGCATTGGGAAGCTGTAAGTTTGAAGCCATGTTTGTAACGCATTTGCGTGCTGCTTAACTTGTGAAATAGGATCTGAAAATCCTTCTTCTTTTTCATCCACATAACGAACCAATTGTTTGCAATTCTTTTGAAAATGAAGCGTTCCATAGAAATTTTTACATTCAAGAATGAGAATGAATTTTTGAGATAAGAGAAGAAAATCGATTTGAAAGCTTCTATTAGCTGTATGCAGTTTTACATTATGAAATATCCTGTACTGTTGTGTTTGCTCCAAAAAATAAAGCAATGCTTTCTCACCCTTATAACCTCTTTGGTAGCGTATAAAGTCTTGCTTTATATCATTCCATTTTTGATGACTTTCCGGTAATCGCTTTAGCAACGTTTCGACTTGCAGTAATCGTTCTGGCTTCTGAAATGGTTTAACAAACATCGTATTCCTCCTTTCTTTCATTAACTTCAATTTGGAGCTTCATTTTCCTCCAATGAGAATTTACAAAATCGTGAACGGTTAAAATAACAAAAACTTCTAAAAATTCACTACAGAATGCTATAATAATGGTACATCCAATGCCAAGGGAGTCTCGTTATGCAACATAAGTTAAAAGGGTGGAGGAACCCTTCATATTTATTAGGTTCTATGGGGTTGGCAAACTTCGGAGATTTCATTTACCTCGTTGCGATCAATCTCTATGTGTTAAGGTTGACTGGTTCGGCAACGGCTGTTGCATTATTGTGGATTATTGGGCCTGCGGTTAACATCGTTACGAAAGTTTGGACGGGAAGTTATATCGATTCTAGAAGCAAGAAGAAAGTGATGATGGTTACATACTGGCTTAGAGCAGGACTAATTTTGCTACTAGCATTTGCTCCAAATGTAACATCAATTTATATCATTCTCGTTTTTTTAAGCATTGGACAATCTTTCTATCATCCTGCCTCAACGACTTTCGCAACAATGCTCGTTCCTCCCGAAAAACGAAAGCGTTTCAATTCGCTTCGTTCTTTTTCACAATCGAGTGCATTTGTCATCGGTCCAGCTATTGCAGGGATTATTATTGAGGTACTCTCATTTGAAATGATCTTTTGGATTAATTCTGCTTTTTTTACCATTGCTGCATTACTATTACTAGTGATTCCTGAACAATCTGATGAAAGCATTAAGAAGTCGGTCAAGTTGACGTTTGACCAAGTGAAAGCCGATTTTTCTGTAGTGTTTGCTTTTTTTAAACAAAATCAATTTGTCGCTTTTTTATATAGTGGATTCATTGGTGTGCTCTTGTTTTCATTCGCCATGGATACACAGGAGGTTGTTTTTACACAACAGGTTATTGGCTTAAGCGAGCGTGAATACGCACTTCTAATCAGTATTACGGGGATAGGGTCCATTGTTGGAGCAGCGATTCTTTCAATCAGCTCACACCGTTTATCAATTCGACAAATGATTGTCATAGGATTTATCATGATGACAGTGGGATACGTCATTTATGCCTTTTCGTGGGATTTCCTTTCGATTGTTGTTGGATTTGTTATACTTGGGTTTTTTAATACGTTTTTAAATGCTGGAATGATGACTTTTTATCAAAATCAAATTCCCGTTGATATTATGGGAAGAGTGACAAGTGTATTTCAATTGATGCAAAGCGCCATGCAAGTGCTTTTTATATTAATAGTTGGTATGATAGCAGACCTATTGTCACTTCGTTTAGTGATTGTAAGTTTAGCGATCATGATGTTCATTTGTTCTATTCTTTTCTCAATTGCAGTTTTACGACCAAATAAAATCGACTTTTTTAAAGAGGAAAAGGGGGAAGCTTCATGACTTTTGTAGCGATAGGGGATAGTTTTACTGTAGGTATAGGAGATGAAGTGGAAGGTATAGAGAAAAAAAGCTGGGTAGAGCTATTCGCCAATATGCATGAACCACCGTTAGAGTATAGAAACTTGGCAGTAAGAGGTTTAACCTCAGCTGAAATCGTAGATGAGCAGCTGCCTGAAGCGGTTAGCCTTTCACCTAAACTAGTGAGCTTGATCGTTGGAGCAAATGATGTTTTAAAAGGAAGATGGAATGATGAGATTTTTCAGCAAGCTGTTATCACGCTATTAGACGCATTTCCTGATACTGAAATCATCATAGGGACATTGCCTGACTTTACCGTTCGCTTACCCTTACCAGAAGAAAAAAAGAAAATCATTCGCCAACAATTAATTGATGCAAATGAGATCATCCGAAGTTTAGCAAGAGATAAGCACGTGATATTAGTAGATGTATGGGATCATGAGTTTACTAGAAATGATGAATTATGGTCAAAAGATTATGTCCATCCCAATGCACGTGGATACCAAGAAGTAGCAAAATATATTGATGAAGTCTTTAAAAAAGTAATGAAATGAACAAGTCGGTACATATTCGCCCGATTCAAGAGAGCGACATCCATTCTGTATTAAAATGGAGTCAAGACGACGTTTTTTGTCAATCTGTAGACTGGAAGAAAGACTTAACTGAAGACGAAATTTGCAAGTGGTGGAAGCGAATTATTGAAAGCCAAGGGCAAGATTTTCATCGTTTTGCGATAGAATTTGAAGATCAAATGGTTGGCTATGTTGACCTCAATCTTTTGCCACAGCGCCAAGGAGAAATTGGCGTTACAATTGGCAATCGCACATTTTGGGATAAAGGAATTGCTACACATGCGCTAAGATATATGATGAAATTTGGATTCAATCAATATCGAATTTCTACCTTTCTTGCAAAAACTAAAAACAGCAATCTACGGGCAATCACAATGTTAAAAAAGCTTGGCTTTGTTGAAAAACGCAGGTATGGCACAACAATTGAGTTTAGAGTTGATTATGCCTAATAAGGAGGTGGCTGCTTGAAGAAGAGTACAAAGTATCTTCTACTATTTTTAGCAGGATTTCTTGTTTACTTTATCATTACCTTCATTATGTCAAATCGTATCGTAAGTGAAGTCTTTCAATACAATGGAGACGGTGCAAACTGGACAGTGAAATCTACTTATACTTCACTTGATAAGGAACGTTATACTCATAAACTAGAAATTAGGTATATTGGCGATGATACTGAAGTGAATGTAGAGGATTGGTATTTTAGAACATCGACAAATGGAACAGGTAGTAGTGTTCTTAACCTCAACCATGAAATGAAAGCAGTTATCACTCAAGAAGTTGAACTTTTTTACCGACCTACAAAAGAACAAAATTTTTTAGTGAAGTGGAACAACAAAGAAGAGGAAATCGCACTGAACTTAATAGAATAGGAAGTGTGTGACATTATGATTATATATCCACATTTGAAAAATGGGGCAACTCTTGGCGTTACTGCCCCATCATCAGGTGTTTCAAGTGAGCTACATCATTTATTGCATGAATCTAAAGCAAGAATGGAAGCTCGAGGCTATAAAGTAGTCTTTGGTGAAACCGCTTGGACGCAGGATAAGATGAAGTCTGCATTAGCGGCTGTTCGTGCAGCCGAATTCAATTCAATGATGAAAAATGAATGCATTGATATGATCATACCTCCATGGGGTGGGGAGTTATTACTTGAAATTCTTCCGTACGTTGATTTTCAATCGATCCGACCTAAATGGGTGTTGGGTTATTCTGATACAAGTCTTTTACTTATGGCTATTACATTGAAAACAGGAATTGCAACCGCTCATGGAACAAACTTAATTGATCTACGTGGAATAGAAATGGACGAAACAACGGCAATGTGGGAGAAGGTTCTAGAAACGAAACAAGGAGAATCAATCACACAATTTTCTTCATCAAACTATCAAAAAGAGTGGAATTTTGAAGAACCAAGTCCATATGTGTTTCACTTTACTGAAAAGACGAAGTGGATGACTGTCACAAATAAGCCAGTTCACTTTGAAGGAAGATTGTTAGGGGGCTGCATCGATACGATTCGTCATCTAATTGGTACTCCATTTGGTGATGTTCATGCATTCCAAGAAAAGTTTAGTAAAAACGAACAGATCATTTGGTATTTAGAAAATGTTGAGTGCTCTACAACCGAATTACGCCGGACGCTTGTACAAATGAAATTAGCGGGCTGGTTTGACAATTGCTCTGGTGTTTTATTTGGAAGAAGCCCAGTGAGTAAAGCAGTAAGGGATTATACACTTGAAGATGTGTATACAGATCTTTTTAATGAGCTTGAGATCCCAATTGTATTTGATATTGATTGTGGGCATGTTCCTCCGCAGATGACATTTGTAAATGGGGCGTTTGCAACCGTTGAAGTCTCAAATGGGGAGGGGAAAGTAACACAATGTTTTAAAGGATAGTGAATAAAGTTTACCGGACACTATCTAATAAAAGATGCACTTGACTTTACTATCATAAATAAAATGATTCTTAGTACATCACTCATTCATTGTGGTGTGCTTTTTGTTTCTTGGTGATTTTAAATGACTACGAATAAACAAGATAATGACACCCTCATTTTGTAGTACAATATTACAGAATGTATATCCACAATGCATAGCTAATTATATTTACACAATAAGTATTACTCACACTGACTCAATAATAGAGGGGATAGATATGCAACTTCTATAAAGATCGCTATTAGACATTTAGTTTGCATGTTTTGATGTATTAAGTAAAAAAAGACGAAATAATCGTTTTTATAATGTAATAGTTATTTCCTTAATAAGGAGGATTTTTCTTTTGAATATTTTAGTTTTAGGTGCAACTGGACGAGTTGGAAGTCAAATAGTGAATTATTCACTTCTTGACAGACATCATGTTACTGTATTAGTTCGCACTCCAGAGAAGTTACAAATCAATAATGAAAATCTAACCATTATGCAAGGGAATGTTTTAAATAAAGATGATATAGTCCGTGCCATGAATGGGGTTCATGTAGTGATTAGTGCACTGAATACTGATGGCACAAGCACTCTATCAGAAAGCATGCCACTTATTATTAAAGCAATGGAAGGTGAAGGTATAAAACGAATCATAACGATTGGAACTGCTGGTATTCTCCAAAGTAGAACCTCGCCAAATTCTCTTCGCTATCAAACTAGTGAATCAAAGCAGAAATCAAAACGTGCAGCGAAAGAACATCATAAAGTGTATGATTTGCTAGAACAATCTCTACTCGACTGGACCATTGTATGTCCAACGTATTTGCCTGATGGAGAAGTAATAGGTGAATACCGGGTGGAGCGTAATTTTTTACCAGTGGATGGAGTTGAAATAAATGTAGCGGATACAGCTGAATTTACTTACAAGCAGATCGGAAGTAACAATTATATCAATTCTCGTGTAGGTATCGCCTACTAATTAGAAGTGGTGAAAATTGGTGGAAAATTCAATAAGAAAGCGTTCGTCTAACCAACACCTTTGTAATAGTAATCTAATCATTTGATGTACAAAAAAGCTAGATGAATAGCTGCTTCATCTAGCCCTAATTTTGGTTCAAAATATATTTGGGCTGTTTTAAAAATGCTGTTAGCACATTAGGAACCTTTCACTGGTCGACTATTTATTGCTCCTTTCGAAAAAGACATTGTGCAGCTTTTAAGTAATAGTCATTCATTGCTTGAGGCATGCTTGATGTAAACAACTGCTCATACTCTTCAAAGATAGTAATCTTTTCAGCAATAAGCGTCACAATTTCAGGATCAACGAATTGCTTTGAGCTTTCGACCATCTCTTTGACGATTTTCTGGACTTCTTCACTTATAGGGTCTTTGTTTTGTTTCATCGCTTCGAATAATTGTAAGGAAAGTAGCCTACTTTTATCTCCGATTGGCGTTCGCATGATCCTTTCTACAACTGACTCCGAAAAATGCTTTCTTAAAAAGGAAACTTGTGCGTCTTCCATCCGATACAGGTGGATTGTGTAGTAGAGGAAATCATGTGCTTGCTTTGATGTTTCTGATAGAAGAGCTTGAGTTTTTTCAATTTCATCAATGGCTTTTAATGTAGAGTCAATTTGCCTTTTTTGCTCTTGTAAATGCTTCTTTTGGACGCATAGAATAGATGAGAATTTGTCTTGATCGGATAGAATATCACCCATTTCATCGAGTGAAATACCAATGTATTGTAACGCTTGAATTTTGATTAGGCGCTCTTCCTCAACATCTCCATATAGTTTAAATCCGCTTTCATTTACTTCAGTTGGCACCAACAATCCAATTTCATCATAATGCCTTAATGCTCTTAAAGTTGTATTCATTTTCTTTGCAAATGGTCCAATTGTTTGCACTGTTCATCATCTCCTTTTTCTAAAGGATAACGTGTAACGTAACGGAATAAGCAAGTGATTATGTACTAGCATTTGCAGCAGCCTGATTATTTTTTTGAATCGCATTTACGCCCATTATAAGGATAATGAGCTCTTCTGTTGTTAGTCGTTTAGAGTGGTTGTCGAGTCTAAATGCTGGCGTTGAAAAAAATGAACTCACTCTATAAAAATGGGCAACCTCTTGTTTACATTCATCAATAATCGTATATTCTCTTGAAAAAACGGGTGACTCGATTTGGTAATGATCTCCTTCATGAGTCTGATAGTGAAATTTCTTTGCAATGGCGAAAAAATACTGCTTTACCTCACCAATTGAGCCTCGCTTTTCATCTAGAACCACCCATTTCCTTGAGAAAAAGTGGGCGAACTGCCCTTTCATGACCTCTTTTTTATCATTGTCTAGCAATGAAACTTTCCTAGAGAAGGCAGATTTTAAATCAAGATAACCTAGTAATTCATGGTTAGAATTATGTATGGTCGTTAATCCGGATGAAAAGAAATTGTCTTGAAAATAAACGCTTTGATTCACTAAGATCACCTACTTCAGTAAGTTTATATAATCTATTACGATTAGATCCAGGTAAGGTTTCATCTATAAAACGATGTAAAAGTAATTCGATTTGCATATTATTCTAATTTTATGGATAGTTTTCATATTAAAAAGGTGCAGAGACCATCTCAGCACCACTATAAAAAACGATTATGATGTTTTTATTCGTCTAAGTCTTTTCCATTTAACTTGATCGTAAGTGTTGGCAAATAAAATACTTGTAAACACTAATAGTGCGCCAATTGTCTGAATAAAATTCATATATTCTTGTAAGAAAATAAAACCGAGAATCACTGCGATAACAGGCTCCATGGAGAAGATTAATCCAGTTTTTACGGCAGTTGTATATTTTTGTGCAACAACTTGAACGATAAAACCAATTGCAGAGCAAAATATACTTAAAAACAAAATCGCAATCCAGCTATTCATCGTAGTTGGAAGAGCTGGAGTTTCAAATATATATGCAAAGATTAAGCCAAATAAGGAAGCGAACCCTAATTGCAGAACTCCAAGTGTGATCGCATCAAGGCTTTTTGATACACTACCAACGACGGTAATATGTGTCGCATAAAAAACGGCTGTTAAAATACATAATATATCTCCAAAATGAACTGAAAAAGGCATTTTTATTGTTAAGAAGCCAATGCCGACAAGCGCAAGGGAAATGCTAATCCATAAAGGGATTGATAGCTTTTTTCGCATAATTCCAGCATGAATGAGTGGTACGAATACTACTGTCAATCCTACAAGGAATGCTGCGTTCGATGTTGTTGTTGTTTTTAATCCAAATTGGACGGTTGTGAAGACGAGAAACAGTAGCATGCCAAGAATGATGCTGTATTTAACTGTTGGCCACTTTACACTCTTTAGCCGTTTGAAGAAAAATGAAGCTGCTAATAAGAAAGCAATCCCAAATCGTAAAGCAATCATTGTGAATTCATCAACGGATTCTAAGCCCATTTTCATAAATAGATAGGATGCACCCCAAAAAAGTGTGACCATTAATATAAGCATATCTGCTGTCAGTTGCTTCATGAAAAGAACCTTCTTTCCTCTACTTTCTGAAAAATATCGTATCACTGCTCTTTATATTAGTAAAACGAATAATTATAATGGTAATATTAGATTTTCTTATAAAAGAAAGGAACGATAATGTGAACGCGTATTATGCTTTTATAAAAGTTGTTGAAACAGGAAGCTTTACAAAAGCTGCAGAAGAATTAGGTTACACGCAATCAGCAGTTAGCCAAATGATGCATGCGTTGGAGGATGAATTGGGAACGGTATTAATCTTACGATCTAGAAAGGGAGTTAAATTAACACCAGATGGTGAAGAATACTTACCCTATATTACGAAGATTTTCCATTCACATAAGGAATTACTCGAAAAGAAGAAAGAGATGGAAGGCATTCATCGTGGAATAATACGAATTGGTACTTTCTCAAGTGTATCCAGCCATTGGCTACCACAATGGTTACATGAATTTAAGGAAAGCTATCCTGCTGTACATTTTGAATTGTATCAAGGCAATTACACGGACATTGAAAATTGGATTAAGCTTGGAATCGTAGATTTTGGCTTTGTAAATCCTAAGTCTGTTTCTGGCTTAATGACGATTGACTTAAGTAAGGATGAAATGGTTGCTGTTTTACCACCAAGTGCGAGAATTAAAGCAAATTCCATTGATCTAGAAACTATCGGAAAGTACCCATATATTCTGTTGGATGAGGGAGATGTAAGTGAACCGATGACTCATTTTGCTTCACATAATTTTGAACCTATGATCGAGTATCGAGTTCACGATGATTATACAATCATGTCAATGATCGAACAGGGCTTAGGAGTATCTGTTTTGCCTGAACTTGTCTTAAAAAGATGTCCATATAATTTACAAACACTCTCAATCTCACCACCAATTATACGGACAATCAGTCTAGCGTATAAGGATAAAAGAGTGCTGCCAATCGCAAGTCGCACGTTTATTGACTTTATCGTTTGTAAGGTGGACAAAAATAAATCAATTGGGTCATAGGTTTACACGACTATACTAAAACTTTATGTAATATAATGCTGATTGAGGATAAGACAATACCATCAGTGCTGTCATCATATAGAATAGTAGGTAAATAGGTTTACACTAAGGGAAACGAGTAGTTTTGTTGAACTGGTAAAATGAATATGATTTTAAACGCAATATTCTAAATCGAAGGAGTTGTTGTTTTGAATTTACTAAGTATAAATGAACTAACTGAACAAAAGATAAATGAAGTCTTTAAGTTAGCTACAAAGATAAAACAAAAAGATAATATGAATGCTTTAGAAGGAAAAAACTTTGTATTATTTTTTCCAGAATCAAGCATTAGAACAAGAATAACATTTGAAAAAGGGATAAAAGATTTGGGAGGAGATTCTATACTATTTCCTCCTGAAAGTTTAGATAAAAGAGAAGCACTAGAAGATGTAATCCACTATATCGCTAATTGGGCAGATGGAGTGGTTGTTAGACATTCTGATTTTTTAAAAGTAAAGGAATTATCAAGACATTCACCAGTACCAATCATAAATGCGATGACTTCGGATAATCACCCTTGTGAGATTTTATCTGACTTGTATTCAATAAGTGAAAAGAAAAGGAATTATAAAGATTTAGTATATACGTTTGTTGGTCCAAAAAGTAATATTTCAACGTCTTGGAAAAGTATTTCAGAAATAATGGACCTTAACTTCAACCAAGTTTGTATGGATGGGTTTGAGCTAGGGATAGATAATCGAAACTATAAGTTTCATACGATTCTTGAACCTATTTTATCAGTAAGCGATATTGTTTTAACTGACTCATTGCCAAATGAATTAAGAACAGAAAAGTATATAAATCAGTATCAAATCACTTTAGAAAGAATGAAAACAACTAATAAACATGCAATGTTAAATCCTTGCCCACCGTTTTTTAGAAACGAAGAAGTAAGTATTGATTCTATCTCTTCAGATTATTTTGTTGGATATGAATTCAAGAAGAACTTAATATATGTTCAACAAGCAATCATCTTGTTATGCTTAGGAATTACGCTTGATTAGGTGTAACGGTTTTAAGTAATGAGAGTTACTCAAGTAAACGAGAGCTCGTTTGTTAGTGTTATAGATTCATGGTTTCTTTTCAATTAGCAATATAGTGAAGTGAGATTTAAATTTCGTTGTTTTACCTCATTGGAAAATCATTATGTATATCGATAGTACAAAAATAGCAAAAATTATCAATCTTCCTTCTAAGGCATTGTGTATGATCAACTTACGGGGGTGATGGATTTCATTAAATCATTTGTTCAACAAAGCATTGAATATATTGAAGATCATTTACAAGAAGAACTGACCTTTGAGACTGTGGCTGAATTCATGGGCTATTCTAGTTATCATTTTCACCGAAAGTTTCAAAAGGAACTGGGTATATCCGCAACGGAATACATCAAGAAACGAAAACTAGTCTATTCTTCATCTTTGTTGCTTGAAACTAAGATGAAGATCATCGATGTTGCAATTCACTGCGGATATGAAAGCCAAGAAGCTTATACTCGAGCATTTAAAAGAGTCTATCAGTTACCACCCGGAAAATATCGAAATGCTTTTCAATTCATTCATACAGGGGGCAATCAAATGGAAGAAACAATGGTATCTCCAATTAAGAACTGGTTTTTAACAGGAAGTGATCCAGATAAATTTATTATTGGGTTGGATCATAAAATGTTTCACGAAGGAAGGAAGTCTGCATACATACAAGCTGTTTCAGTGTCGAGAGGAGATGAGTTCGGCACGTTGATGCAGCAATTTAAAGCAAAGAACTATATTAGTAAACGTATGCGCTTCAAGGGGTTTATTAAAACGGAGGCTGTCGATAATTATTGTGGACTTTGGATGAGAGTGGATCATAAACAAGGTGACGTACTTGCATTTGATAATATGTATAATCGGAAGATCGCAGGAACAAATGATTGGAATGTATATGAGATTGTTTTGGATGTTCCCGTTGAAGCAGACATGATCTCTTTTGGCATTCTTTTATCTGGTAGTGGAAAGGCTTGGATCGATTCATTAACGTTTGAAGAAGTAGATGAGTCTGTGGAAACAACAAACTTTAATGTATTAACGGAATATCATGATGAACCTTTGAACCTATCATTTGAAGAGGATAATTGATAAAAATCGAGTGATTAGAATGCAATAGTCAATGAATGTTCTCGAAAAACTAAGATATAAAATTTTAGTACCCTCTATACAAGGGCAAAAAGGCTGTTTATCGTCATGTTTATTGACAGTAAGCTAGCCTTTTTCTTTTGTTTCTTCTTTTTATTTTCCACAGCAAATCCTTTGTAAATCAATACAAGAAAAGATTGTTAGACATAACTTCTAAAATCAGTGTCGATGTTTTTTAAATTGCTTTTTTCAATATCCAATATACTGAGTTTTTGTATGGCTAAAATCTACAGAAATAAATGTTTTTATGCATTCTATTTTCTAGAGCGATTCCTATTTTTCCCCAGCTTAGCATTTCTAATAATCTCCATCCGTTTATACGTTTTATAGGAGGTATACCTTCTTTTACTGCGTACGGATTTAAAAGTTTTAAATCACATCCTATATTTTCTTTCTAATTATGAATTCGATAAAACATAAAGGATATTAAAAGAAGAAGTCGAATTAAATATTGACTGAATGTTCAGAAAGATACCAGGAGGTATGTTGTTTTGAAAAATGTATATATTGTTGAAGCAGTCCGTACTGCGATTGGTCGTATGGGCGGAAGTTTGAAAGAAGTAGAACCGGATTTTCTAGCAGCAAAGGTTATTGAGAACGTAGTAGAAAGAGTGGGGATTCCAAAAAAAGATGTTGATGAAGTGATCCTAGGTCAAACGAAGCAAAGTACGGATGCACCAAATATTGCACGGGTGGCGTTATTACGAGCAGGATTACCGATTGATTTGCCAGCTTATACAGTTCATCGTCAATGTGGGTCAGCACTTCAAGCCATTAATAATGGGGTGCAGCAAATACAAAGTGGTTTAAGTGATGTTGTCATTGCGGGTGGTGTTGAATCAATGAGTTTAGCACCGTTTTACTTACGGAATGCTAGATTTGGAGTGGGCACAGGCAATCAGACACTTGTTGATTCAAATACAGAGAGTCAATCTCGTTCACAGCCAATAGAGGAGTATGGCCCGATTACTATGGGGGTTACTGCAGAAAACCTTGCTGAAATGTATGGGATATCAAGAATGGAGCAAGATGAGTTTGCTTTAAGAAGTCAAAATTTAGCTCAGGCTGCAGTGGAGAAAGGATATTTTGAAAATGAAATAGTTCCTTACGAAGTAAAGGTGGGAAAGCAATCGATTCATTTTAAGGTAGATGAACATCCTAGACAAACAAACATTGGAAAACTAGCAAAATTAAAGCCGGTTTTTAAAGAAAATGGTACAGTCACAGCAGGAAACAGCAGCGGGCGAAATGACGGAGCAGCTGTATGTGTATTAATGTCCGAGACTGCAATTAAGAAGTATGGTGTAAAGCCAAAAGCAAAAATCATTTCACAGGCTGTTGCAGGGGTCGCACCTGACATTATGGGAATTGGACCCGTCCCTTCGACAAAATTGGCTTTAGAAAGAGCAGGGTTAACATTAGAGGACATCTCTCTAATTGAATTAAATGAAGCATTTGCAGCCCAAGCATTGGCAGTGATTAAAGAACTAAAATTGCCATTAGATAAAGTGAATGTTAATGGTGGTGCGATTGCGTTAGGTCACCCACTAGGTGCAACGGGAGCTGTTTTGATGACAAAGTTAGTCAACGAACTAGCTAGAAGAAAAGAAAGGTATGGATTAGTAACATTATGTATTGGTGGTGGCCAAGGGATTTCAACAATTATTGAAAATGTGAAAGGATGTTAATGAACATGAACTTTACTTTTAGTGATGACATAATTGCCTTAAAGAAAACGATTCGAGACTTTATTAATAAAGAGGTAGAACCATATGCAATGCAGATTGAAGAAAAGGATCATATTCCAGAAGAAATACTACAAAAGTCAAAGGATATCGGGTTATTCGCAATAAGTGTTCCTGAGGAATATGGAGGACTAGGGCTTAATATGGTTGGAAAATGTGCTGTATTGGAGGAGCTTGGTAGAACCCATAATGGCTATACGACAGTGATTGGTGCACATACTGGAATTGGTGGTGTTGGCATAGTTGAGCTTGGAACGCCTGAACAAAAAATGAGGTATCTTCCTAAAATGGCATCTGGAGAGAAAATCGGAGCTTTTGCTCTTACTGAGCCGAGTGCTGGTTCAAATGCATCCAATTTAAAAACGACAGCGATAAAAAAAGGGGATAAATATCTTTTAAATGGAAGCAAGCACTATATCACGAATGCACCAATTGCTGATGTTTTTACTGTTATGGCAGTGACCGACCCTTCGAAAGGTGCAAAAGGAATTACTTCATTTATAGTGGAAAAGGCTTTTTCGGGTTTTAAAGTAGGCAAGCTTGAAAAGAAAATGGGATTACATGGGTCACATTCGGCAGAGATCTTTTTTGAAGACTGTGAAGTACCAGCCGAAAATGTATTAGGAGAAGTTGGCCAGGGGTATATGAATGCGTTGAAAATACTTGCAAATGGAAGGGCGGGCTTAGCAGCTAGAAATCTAGGATCTTGTGAAAAGCTACTAGAGATGTCAGTAGATTTTGCTCATCAACGGATACAGTTCGGTAAGCCGATTTTTGAGCAGCAAATTATCCAACATTATTTAGCCGAAATGGCAATGGAAATCGAAGCGTTACGGTCAATGACATACCGTGTTGCTTCAATGGTAGACGAAGGTAAGAAAGTGATTAAAGAAGCGGCAATGGTGAAACTATTGGGATCGGAAACATATAACCGCATTGCTGATAAAGCTGTTCAGATTCATGGCGGAATCGGTTATATTGCAGAATACCCAATCGAGCGTTTTTATCGTGATGCTCGTATTACGAGAATCTATGAAGGAACATCTGAAATTCAGAAGAATATTATTGCTGGACAGATTCATCAAGAATATGAAAGAAAATATGCAAATGTAATTAGGTCATAAGTTCTATATATTACAAATCCTATACAAAAAATTAACAGTAGCTTCATAATTCGACTTCATAATGAGATTGTACATAGTGAAGGGGGATCTCAGGTTGAAGAAGAGACTTAGTCATTTACTAGAGAGATTTTCATTACAATTTAGGCTCTTATTTGCCGTATTAGGGTTGGTTATCACAATTGTTACGATCGTAGCCTACACAACATACGACCGCTCAAAAGAAACAGCAGTAGAGTTGATGGAACAACGACTTATTAGAGAAACTTCTTATGTTTATGATATGTCACAAAACTTAATGCTCCAATATGTGGGAGATGATACTGCTTTTTCGAACCAGCTTGATCGGGTATTGAAGCGTCAACAAGCTGTGCTGGCTCAGGATGGATTAAATGTGGATTTTGCTTTAGTATCAATTCAAGATATTTCTAGTTTTCAGGTAAATCGATCAGTAAGTTTTAAGATTCCAGAGTCGATTGCGAATGAGATTCGTGAAAGCAACCAAGGGATGATTCATCGTATCATTGATGGAGAGACTTATACAATTGCATTTCAGAAAATACAAGAGCTTAATGGAAACTTTGTTCTAGCAGTACCACAGGCTGATTATTTACAAGGCTTAAATGAAGCGACTACATTTATCATGATTATGGTCACGACTAGTATTTTAATCACAGCGATTGTAATCATCTTTCTTGTTCGTAAGCTTACGCGTCCACTTGTGAAGCTTCGAGAGGTTATGAAGGAAGCTAGAAGTGGTCGCTTTTCTACAATGATTCATCCTGACACAACGACACCGGAAATTACATCATTGTATCGTAGCTATAATCAAATGGTTATACATATACAAGAGATGTTAAAAAAACTGAACGAACTTACGGAAAAATTAACACAGTCAGGGATGGATCTACATCAATCTTCTGGAGCTCTTATTGATTATCAAGGACATCTAAATACTGCAATTGAAACTGTAAAAGCAGGTGCTGAGCAAACGGCTACTCAGACAAGCCAGGGTATGGATTTATTTATTGACTTAAAGAAGGAGTTAAATCATCTGTCACATTCTATGAATCTAGTGAATGAGAACTCTAACCGAATGGATGGAACAGCCTTAAGTGGGGAAAATCAAATGAGAGCGTTTATTGATTCAATCAATGAGTTTTCCGTGGAAATTAATTCTGCATCGCATGCTTTGAATGAAGTGAATACATACGCTTCGTCAATCGATCAAGTTATTACAACGATTCAAGAAATTGCCTCAAAAACAAAGATTTTATCATTTAATGCAGGTATAGAAGCTTCGAGGGCAGGAGAAGCAGGAAAAGGTTTTTCAGTTGTAGCAACTGAAGTTCGTAATCTAGCAGATCAGTCATCAAACGCGACAATAGATATAACAAAGATGATTCATGAAATGGAAGTCGTTTCAAAAAATGCGACAAACACATTTGCTGTAATGTTAAAGAAATACGAAGAGTATCATCAAAATGCTGTGAAAAGCAAGGTTCAATTCGAGGCAATCTTACGTGAAACAAAAATGGTCAGTAGTCAAATCGATCAATCAAAACAGATGATTGAACGTATCGAAACGATTTTGCCATCAATAGAAGAAAAAACAAATGAATATGTTTCAATCTCTCAAGAAACGTTAGCAAGTGTAGAAGAAATGGTCTCAGCCTCAAATGCTCAATTAGAGAAGGTAAATGAAAATCATGCCGTTGGAGAAGGATTATTAAATCTTTCATCTTCAATCGAACAGCTGAGCAGTCAATTTCATTATAAAAAATAATGTAAAGAACTAAAGGCGGTAGTCGGCCGACCGTAGAAACGGGATATTCTTAAGGTTAAAATTTAATGATACCGAATACATGTGTTGCGAAGAACTGTTCTCGACCACGAATGATGGAAAAGGAATGGGAAGTTAAATCTAGTAGAATCACTTTTTATATAAATTATCATAATGAATAGTAAACCAAATAATAAAGTATCAGTAGGAAAGAAACTAGGGGATTAATCTCCCCCTCCTACTGATTTAGGATTAATTAATCCATAAAATACTAGGTCTTCGTATACTCCATTTTTTTGAACATGATCTTTCATTGTTCCTTCATAAACCATGCCACACTTTTGCATAATCTTTCCAGATGCTGGGTTTGACTTGAAAAACCGTGCAAATACCCTGTGAAGCTTCTTTTCATTAAAAGCAAAAGCAATGATTGCCTTAGCGGCTTCAGTCCCATACCCATTGCCCCAATACGGCTCTCCAATCCAATAAGCGAGTTCTCCGTGACAAAATTTTTTTTGATTGGATATAGCAATTGCCCCAACTAATTCACCTGATTGTTTCTCTGTAATCGCAAACTCATATAGTAGATCATGATAGAAATTGTCCTCATGTGTTGCGATCCATGATAGCGCGTCAGCCTTGGAGTAAGGATATGGTAAATTTAAGGTGCTTTTATTCAAATTATAATTATTACATAGTTCAGAAACACGTTGTGCATCCTTCTCAGAAAATCTCCGTAAGAATAACCTTTCAGTTTGAATCAAAGCAATCACCTCATTAAACGATTTCAGTATAATTTACAATATTCTTACTAGTTTGTCTACAAAAATAAAGAGTAATATAATACAGTTAGAGAATAAAAATGAATCAATGTAGAAAAGGAGATTTACATGAATCACCATACAGCATTATCTAATTATATTCATGCAACAAATACACATCAATTTGATAAAGTACAAAAGCTATTACATCCTAATGCAATTTATTGGTTTTCAAATAAAACATGCAACTCAATGGTTGAGATCCGCAGCTATTTCGAACAAGCATGGCAAACAATAAAAGATGAAGTATATCAAGCCCGGGACATTAAATGGTTGGCAGTGGATGAACGGTCAGCTACTTGTATTTATCGTTATCATTATGAAGGTTATTTCGAAGGAAAGTTCATTCAAGGAAGTGGGCGAGCAACTAATGTATTTATGAAAGATGAGAAGGATGAATGGAAACTTGTCCACGAGCATCTAAGTGGGCAGCATTGATCCGTTCTGAATCCTTCACACCACTTTCGGAAAAGGAGATAAAGAGGAGCTTATTTATGAACAGACTCTAAATATTGTATCCATTCTAATGCTTTGTTCGCATCAACAATCGCATGCTGTAAGGCGATGACTATATGGTCCGATACTGAGACAATATCTTCTTCCTCATTAGGTGTATTAAGGAGAATTAGTATATTTGTGTTTGTTTCACTTACTTGTTTGAACATTCTCAAAATGGAATTGATGGAATAGTGTGCATGACGCAAGCTTCTAATTACGTGAAGTCTTTCAATGTCAATCTCTCTATATTGCCGAACACCTCTTGTGGTCCTAGGGATGGTCACAAGACCATTTCGTTCCCAATTCCTTAGCGTTTCGGGTGTTAAGTCGAGTAACTTTGCAACTTCTAACCGAGAGTAAGTCTGGTTTGAGTTATTCGGAATTTGTTTAAGCCATCTTTCAACGACATCGACTGCACGTACTGCAAATTCAAGCTCTTTTTTTAAAGTATCAATGTATTCAAATGTATAGCTAGTGGCAAGAGAAAATTCTTCACGTCCAGAAGCGTAGACAATCTTTCTCACTCGATTTCGTAGGTCGTTTTGAATGATTTCTGCATGAAAAAGAACTCTTGCAATCTTTAATTGAGTAAGATGAATGCCATTAAAAACCCGATAGCCGTTTTCTTTACGAGGGACGGGGGAGATGAATCCCCATTCCTCATAAATTCTCACAGTATTTGGGTGGACATCTACAAGTCGAGCGATTTCAGTTGTTGAATACATCATAACCCTACTTCCATTTAAAGTATTTTAAGCCTAAACCAACGCCAATCAAGATGCAAAGGCTAAGAATTGAAAGATGCAATAAATGGTCGGTGATTGGTTCACCAATACTGGTTTGTTTTAGTAAATGAATCCCGTGCGAAAGGGGGAGAAGATCCATTACCCGTTGAAAAAAGCTTGGCATAATTTCATAGGGGATAGTCGCCCCTGAAAATAATAGCATCGTAAAATAGGCAATCGAGCTCCAAACATTTGCAGACTTCTGATCTTTTACGATGCTCCCAATAAAGAAGCCAATGCTATACATTGATAGCATAACAAAGCCATATGCTAATAGAAAAGTTGTCCAATCCCCTTTTAAAGAAAAATCAAAGAAAACATGATAGACGAATGTTACACAAATGAAGGAGACAATTGCTGAAGACATTTGAATGATCACTTGTGCAGATAAGATTGCCATTGGTGTAACTGGGGTTACTTGCAATCTTTTTAATATACCTCGATGTCGATAATCAGCGATCGTTAATGGGACACCCATTACACCGGTTGCTAGAATTCCAATCGTGATAATTGCAGAATAAGATGAATCGAAGGGAACCAATCCATCCTCCTTTAATAAGTAGCCAAATAAGAAGGCCATGATGATTGGAAAGAGAATCCCGAAAATAAAAATATCCATTCCTTTCCACACCAACTTAGCTTCGATTTTTAAAAATGTAGCAAATGTTCTCATATCCATTCTTCCACCTCTCCAGCAAAAAATAAGTATGCTTCTTCTAACGTTTCTTTACTACTTTCATGAAGAGCTTCTTCAATTTTTCCTTTAAATACAGTTTTCCCTTCACGCAAAATAATGATCTCATCGCATAATGCTTGTACTTCATCCATGTAATGTGAACTAAGCACGATCGAAAGTCCATTTTTCTTTCTGTTTAGTAACGTCTTCCACAGCATTCTTCTAGCTTTCGTATCTAAACCTGTTGTTAATTCATCTAGAAATACAAGCTTTGGACTATGAATCAATGCCAGCAATACAGCTAGTCGCTGTTTTTCACCACCAGAAAGGGATTTTACAAGTTGTTTCTGCTTATCATGTAATCCAAATGCTATGAATAATTCTGTTAGATCCTCTGTTTCATGATAAAGTGCCTGCCACTGTGCACATGCCTCAAGTACGGTCAACCGATCCTGGAAATTTGTTTCTTGAAACTGCACACCTACTTGTCTAAATACTTTTTTTCGTTCGGTAATGGGGGAGTGCCCGACTAACTTTAGTTCCTTAAAATCACTTGGTAATACACCTAGCATCGCTGAGATTGCGGTTGATTTACCAGCACCGTTCGCTCCTAGTATGCCAATGACAGTCCCTGCTACGAGCTGTAAATTCAGTCTATTTACTGCAATTTTTGTTCCATAAGATACTGATAAATCCTTCACTAATAAGACCATGGAAAGAACCTCCTTAAAATGAGTAGGAGGTTACTATATCAAAAGAATGTTAGGGTGGTGTAATATTGGAGGGTTTTAAAAAAAACTTTATTCCCTTAAAGTAAAGGAGTATAGTATGATTAGAATAATTTTCTGAATTTATAAAAATAAAGGGGGCTTTCTCTTGTTTGGCATTACAAGCTTCAGTGTGTTTTTGTTGGCTGCTATTATTATGAATATAACACCAGGAACGGATACGATGTATATTGTCAGTCGGAGTGTGTCTCAAGGGAAGAAGGCAGGGGTGTATTCGGTATTAGGAATTTCAACTGGAGCTATGATTCATACGTTTATGGCGGCAATCGGATTGTCGATTATTCTTACGACTTCAGTTGTATTGTTCACAATTGTGAAAATCATTGGTGCTGGATACCTCATTTATTTGGGTATTCGAATGTTTATTCAAAAGGATTCAAATTTTGAGGTGTCAGATAAAAAGGCAATTTCATTGAAGAAAGTTTATATGCAGGGGCTGATCACGAACCTAACCAATCCTAAAGTTGCATTATTCTATATTTCACTCCTTCCACAATTTGTATCTGTTAATCATTCATATGGTTCATTGCCATTTATTATCTTAGGAATGACCTATGTCATTACTAGTCTAATTTGGTGTTTACTTCTTGCGAATTTTGCATCTTTTACAACAAGAAAATTAAGAAATCATCCAAAAGTAGATTACTATCTTAATAAAGCAACTGGTATTGTATTTATTGGATTAGGGATCAATATAATGCAATCAAAAAGTCCAACATAAAACCCAAGATCACTCTTGGGTTTTAATCGTTTATTCTTTTGTTACATGAATTTCGTTAAATCGTTTTTGGTACCAATCATAAAACAATTGAGCGAATGTATAAGGGACAGTATCGATTCCTGAATGTCGGACCGGCTGAGAACGATTAATCATATGCACATTCGCTAACCCCAACATTCGTAAGACAGGTCCTCGTGTGACCCCTACCTCTAAGACCTTATCTCTTCGGGTTATAAATGTAACAGTTTGCAAGCTTCCTGATTTAAATTGAACAAATTGATCGTGTAAGAGATAACCACTGTTCTTATAATCTAAGATTCTTAGAATAAGAGTCGATATAAATAAGATGATCGATAACAGCCACCACGGGATACCAAATCCTAAGAAATCAGGTTTAAAGTAATATAAGGCTCCTGTTGCAATGATCCAAAACCAGTATGGTTGTATAAGACGTGCCATCAATGCGTTCCGATTTAACTTATGCATATCTTCTTTAACTTCGTATTCTGGCAAGAGCTCTGTAATAAGTCGGTAAGCATCGTTAATTGGCAGAAACGGAAACAGAGAGCTTGTTTCCAGTGAATTGTCATCATCTGTACTTGTTTGTCCAGCACTTGTTAGTTTAACTTCTGCAATTCTAAGTAATCGTTTTATAAGAGATTGTGAGATCTCAACTGCCTGAACTTTATCCTTAGATATGGAGAAATGGGTTTCATCAAGTACTCCTCGAGAAATATAGATTCGTTCATCATCAGACGAAATTTGGTAGTTTCCATATTTGATGAATGTACGAATAAGACCAAAAATTGCAGAAGCCACAATAAGGAAAAGCACAATGATTGAAGTGATGACCCATGAGCTTAATACAAATTGAATGATCCCTTCAGCTTCTTTTTCTACATTGTACACATCATTTACTGAGTAAAAAAGTGAACCTAATACAGGAATGAGCACTAGGAAACTTAGTGATGTCACCGATGCTTTAACAATATCTTTTCTGCTTGCGGTAAAATGAATTGTTTTTGATGGAAGAGCTTGCTCTTCTTCCACCATCGATTCTACCTTCAGTTCGTTCAATACTTCCTCTTTATGGCCCATGACCATTTTTTCAAAGTTCTCAGCTTCTTCTTTTGTAAGGACACCGAATTTAATTGTTCCATCCTCTCCGGAAATCCCTGTTTCGAATTGAATCGATGTTTGACGTAATAATCGGTGCATAAGGCTTGTGTTACGGTTTACATTTTGAATTTTCGAGAAGGGAACGGTGCGTTTCTTCTGAACGAATACACCTTCTTGCAAATAAAAGGAATGGTCATCATACCAATACTTTTTTGTAAACCAACTGACGATTGTATAAAGAATGATTAAACCAAAAATGACGAGAAAGGCAATTCTAGCGTAAAACACCCAAGTAGCGTCTGAACGATTAATGATGAATAAAAAGAGAAAAATGAAAAAAGATCCACGAACTAAACCCCATAGATCAAAAATAATGGTTAACGGTGAATATCGTTTTGGGCTCATCATTCATCCACTTCCTTAATTTTTGCGAAGTGAGCAATTCTGTTTCTTAATTCGATTGCGACTTCCTTTGGCAGCTGAGGAATACTATGACTAGATCCCATTGTTTCAATCTTTAAAGAATAAAGGTTATATTTGCGTTGCAACGGTCCCTGATTTGTTGCTACAGATTGGATTTTTGTCATCGGGATTAACTGATGTTCTTCAATAATAGCACCTTTTTTTATTTGTAAAAATTCTTCGTCTGCATCGTATCGGAAGTTTTTGTACAACAGGAAGGGTTGAATTGCAATTGACCAAATGGCCATTGGTACAGAAATAACGACTAGCCCGATTAATACCCACCAGACCCAATCCCACCAAGAGAAGTGGTGAGTTAAAAACAATAATATACCAAGTGTGACAAAGGAAATTATATTTGAAATGACCTCACCTACGACCATTACTTTTATACTTTCCTTTGTTAAGCGTTGTGTTGGAACAGAAAGATGTACATCCATTTTGTAACTCTCCTTAAGTATTTAATGTCTAATTTTGTATACGATTGAAAGAAGTAGAAGTTTCATACTTTCATAGTATACTAAAAACAGGTAATAATAGGGAGGTGAATCGTATAAACAGTATATCTGAAACAGAAATGATTCGATTGATCAAGGAAGATGCAAATAAGAATAAGCGATCTATTATTGGGATTGATGGTTTTAGTAGGGCAGGGAAGACAACATTTTCAAAAAACATATTTAAGCATTTAGAGGCTGATGGACTACAAACGCGGCTTTTTCATCTCGATGATCATATCGTAAAACGTCAAGAACGATACAATACTGGCTACGAACAATGGTATGAATATTTTTATCTGCAGTGGAAGGTGACACAATTAAAAGAGCAATTGTTTCACCAATTGCAATGGGCGAGTGATTTTACGTTAGCATATTACGATAGAGAAAAAGACAGCTATACAGAGAAAGATGTTTATCTTCCAGAACATTGCGTCATCGTAATTGAAGGGGTGTTTTTGCAGAGAGCAGAGTGGAGACCGTATTTAGAAACAGTTTTTTTTGTAGATACAAATAAAGAAACACGTATGAATCGAGAAGCAGAAGCAATTGCTGAGCAATACAATAAATTCACGGAACGCTACTGGAAAGCGGAGGAATATTATTTAAAGCGCTTTAATCCGATTAATTCCGCTGATTACATATTGAAGGGGTAAGAAGGGTGTAACTAATTAAAGATGCAGTTGGTGAAATTGAAGTTGTCGAAAAATTAAAAGAACAAGGTTGGACTTCTACTGTAAGTAAAGTTGTCACAAGCAGAGGGGAATATTTTTTAAAAGAAGCAACAGAACCACGTTATCGACAATGGCTCAAAAGAGAAGCAGATGTTTTACAGCGATTAAGTCATTAAACCGAAATACGGGTTCCAAACATTATTGGTTTTTATGAAGAGAAGCATCGATCGTCTTTAATCACTTCATATGAGGAAGGTTGTTCATTAACAACAGCATTAAATGACACAAATTCAGATGTAGAAAAGGAGAATCTCGTTCGATCATTTGGCTCCTATTTACATAAATTGCATGCGACGAGGATTCCGGGGAAGTTTCGTACTCAAGAAAACTGGATTGATTGTCAATTAGTACTTGCTGAGCAGTATTTACATGAAGGTGGCACCGATGGGAGTGTGAATTTATTAGAGCATTTGAATGAAAACCGGCCATCAACTATAGAACCAACGATGATTCATGGTGATTGTACGACAGATAATGTGTTTGTAAAAAATGGAACCGTCTCTTTATGGATCGATTGTGGGTTTATGACAGTAGGTGATCCGCGCTATGATGTAGCGTTAGCGATCAGGAAACTTAGAAAAGAAGAGAAGCTTTACGCTGCTTTTTTTGAAGGCTATAAACATTTAAGTTTAAAGGATGAAGAGTTTCAATATTTTGCTGAAGGGCTATATGAATTTTTTTGAAGAGGTATACATATGAGAAATGAGACGGAAATGATTAATGTAATCACCAAGATTGCGAATGGTGATGAGCGTATTCGAGCTGTGTACATGAATGGCTCCAGAACGAATTCAAAAGTGCCAAAAGATATTTTTCAAGATTATGATATTGTTTTTGTAGTGACCGAAATAGCTTCCTTTTTAAATGAGCAAAACTGGCTAGACCTATTTGGAGATCGATTGATGATACAAGAACCAGATTACAATGATTTTGGACCGGTTCAGCCAAAGTGTTTTGATGAATCGTATAGTTTTCTCATGCTGTTTACAGATGGTAATAGAATCGATTTACATTTGGAAACAATCAAGAAGATGAAGCTAGAATATGGGAAAGATAAACTGACGCTTTCATTAATTGATAAAGACGAAATTCTCCCAGCAATTCCACTGCCAACAGATGAAGATTATTATGTAAAAGAGCCTTCTATCCACGAGTACAATAGCTACGCGAATAACTTTTGGTGGTGCCTGCAAAATGTTGCGAAAGGCCTTTGGCGTGATGAACTTCCATACTCAAAATCAATGTTTGAATATCCAGTTAGGGAAGCACTAGATCAAATGATCGATTGGTGGATCGGCATGCACTATGATTTTCAAATATCAACAGGGAAACTAGGGAAATGTATGAGCAAACATACTCTAACCATAACCAGAACGAAATATGGGAATCAATCTTTGTAACTTGTGACTTATTTAGAAGAGTAGCAAAGGCTGTCGCAGAACGCTTCGATTTTAACTACCCAATCGAGGATGATCGAAATATGACGACATACTTAAAACAAGTACGTAGTTTGAAATCAGATGCAAGGGAGATCTTTAAATCATAGAAAAAATCAAGGAAAGGAATTTTCCTTGATTTTTCTAGATTTTGAAGGGTATCTAGCCAGGATTTCGTATTTTTCTAACAATAATCCGATTTTATCTAGATGTACTTCAAAATTATCTAGCAAAATTACAAGTAGAGCTTAAACTTAACTAGTCTTTTCGTCAAGAATTCGTTAAGTGTTTAAGTTAATTCATCTTTATCGTTACTCTTTTAGTTGTCAATTTGAAGATGATTGTAAAAATACATCCAATTACGATCGAGGTGAGAATGGCGAGCGGACCAACGGATGCTTGATTAGCAAATGCATAAATTGGATCGTTAAGTGCTTCTCCCCATACATAGTCTTGAAGAGATAAAAGACCTATAGCAACAAGTATATAGAGCATACCTCCAAAGAATTTATATCGCATAAATCCAGCACTAATCGCCCAGCCTGCTGTGAAATATACGAAAATTGTTAGCGCATAAATAAGAGTCATTGAAATGGATGGTGCTTGTGTTATATTATCATTCACTCCAAGGAAATATTCGACTACTCCAATCAGATAAGCAATGCTCATTATCATTATTGAAATAATAGAGGCTGATATACTCTGTGCATTAAAATAATCTTTTCTTGTATAACCAAATCGAACAAATTGAGGCAAATAGAAGAGTGCAGTGACAATACCTATCACCAACATAAAGATTTTAGAGGGTTGATACAAAAAGTACAAGAAAGATATTTCACTAAGATACTCTTCACTAAATTGAAAATTGCCTTCGATTACTCTCATAACGATGTAGCCAATCACAATGAAAAAATAGCACCATAATGCCCAGCCCATAAGCGTTGTAGATAAATATCGATTTAGTTTAAGTGTGTTATGCATCTAAAATTTCCTCCTTACTAGTCAAATGTATGAATAAATCTTGGAGAGAAACAGAACTAATTTCTAGGTTTAGATGCTTCGCTTCTATTAGTTGCTCATCTGATAGTCTGCCGAAAATTGTGATCGCTTTTGTTCCACCTAATTGTTGCTCATTAATAACATGGAGTTCACTTGCAAATGCATCTACATTTGCTTTTGCTCCAACGACCGTTGAGCCTTGATTTGCAAGCTCATCCGCCTTTTCTTGAAGTAGAATTTTTCCATTATGAAGGATAATCACTTCTTCAAATAAATAATCCATTTCTGAAACAAGATGTGTTGATAAAATCATTGTTCTTGGATAGCGTTCATGTTCTTCGAGAATCTCTCGATAAAATAGTTCACGTGTCGGAGCGTCCATTCCGTTATAGGCTTCATCAAAAATTGTAATTGGGGCACGACTTGCCAATCCGATGATGACATTCAATGCAGACTTTTGTCCTGTTGACAAGCTGCTCAATTTTTTATTTATCGGTAGCTTGAATTTTTCAGCCAATTTATGCGCATAGTCAAGGTCGAATCCTTTTCTAAGTTTGGATGCTTCTTTAAATAATTTTTTGACCTTGTCTGGGTCATCTTCATAACTCTTAAAATAAACAAACGCTACTTTTTCCATAGCATTCGCATTTTCAAAAGGCAATTCGCCACCGATCGTTAATTCGCCTGAACTAGGCTCTTGAAAAGATGCCAGGCAGGAGAGCAAGGTAGATTTTCCTGCACCATTCCGACCAATTAATCCATATATTTTTCCGAATGGAAGCGAAGCATTTATATTTGATAAAGCGTGCCTCTTTTTAAAGGACTTACTTACATTTACTAACTGTATATCACAATTCATTTGAGTTCACTCCTTATTTCATTGATCATCTGAATCATTTCATCATCAGAAATGCCAAGCTTTATAGCTTCTTTTACTAATGGAACAACATATTCTTCTGAGAATCCACGTTTTCTCTCAACAATTAATTTTTCTTTTGCTCCTTCTGCAACAAACATCCCGACTCCTCTTTTCTTATAAATAATCTCAGCATCTACGAGCAAATGAATGCCTTTAGTTATTGTGAGGTGATTAATTTTATAAAAGCTAACCATCTGAGTTGTTGAAGGAATCTGCTCATGCTCTTGTAATTGTCCATTTACAATTTGATCTTCAATTAATTCTTTTACTTGAAGAAACAAGGGCTTTTTATCATCTAACAAATAAAATGCACCACCTTCCAAATCTTTTTTCTTATATAGTTATATGGTTATATAGTTATGTATATAACCATAATTCATCTTATTCACTTTGTCAATAAAATGACTACCTATTTTTGGTTTAAAATAGATCAATACGAGTAAATGTGGAAACAGTAAATATAAAATATCAAATGCAAAAGACGAAAAAAGAAAAAAGTTTTCAAATAAAAGCTATTGACTATGATAATCATTATCAACTATAATCCAATTGTGATGATAATAATTCTCAATCTTTAGATGATGAATTCATCTATTTTTTATAACAATTAATGAGAATGATAATCATTTAATTTTAAAACGTAGAGGAGGAAGACTTTTTTATTTAAAATTAACTGAGAATGATAATCAATATAGAAGGAGGAACAATGTTTGAAGAAAAAAATATGTTTCGTTGCACTCATGTTTGTCGTACTTTTTGTGGCAGTTATGCCTACAGCATCTGCTAACCTAGCAGACGGTACATACAATATTCAATATTCGGTGATAAAGCCAGATAGTGGATCAGCATCAATGGCTGACGGATATTTTGCAAAACCTGCTAAATTAACCGTGAAAAATGGAAGCATCACTGCACAATTAACATTAACAAGCGATATGATAAAGGCGTTCCAAGTGGAATCGAAAGGGTCATTAAAAGATGTAACAACCGTTTCAAAGAGTGGTGAGCAATCTGTTGTTCAATTCGCATTAGATGGAATTAGTCAGCCTTCACAAGGAAAAATTCACGTTGTGGCAGATGCATCGTATGACCACTGGTATACCATTCGTTTATCATTCAATGAATCTAGTTTGAACTTAATCGAAGCAGCAAACACCAATTCTAACGGAAATAATTCAAATACGAACAATACAAATACTACAAACAATGAAGGAACAAACTCAAGTAACCAAGTGGAAAATCCACCTACAAGTGATCAATTATCATTATTTATGTTAATCACAGTACTTATATTGTCAGGGTTATATCTATTCCGAAACAAGTTATTACCAAAAAGGGGTTAAGTTTATGAAGAAAATTCAATCTAGCTTTTTTATTTGTCTAATCGTACTCTTTAGCTTCGTACAACACTTAACACCTTTAACGGCTAAAGCTGATGAAGGATTGCAAAATGGTGTGTACACAATTAATTACGACGTTACTTATAATGGAACTCCAGCACCAGAAGCATGGGCAGGTTACTTCTCTAAACCAGCTACTTTAACTGTTAAAGATGGAAAGAACCTTATTTCATTTAATCTTGGTGCAAGCCATGTAATCCAAAAATTCCAAGTGGAACGAAATGGAAATTACGAGGATGTAACAGTATTAGAGGAAAATGCCGAAAATGGCACAAAGAAAATTGAATTTGAAACTCTTTCATTAGAAACAGTCAATGTCCAAATGAATATGTCTTACGGAATGAATCATGAACTTCAACTAAACTTTGATAAATCTTCACTGAAAATTGTTGAGTTGGAAGAAGTAGTACAACCTGAACCAGAGCCACAACCTGAACCAGAACCTCAACCACAGCCGTCAATAGAGGATGGGAACTACTCAATTAATTTTAACATTTTAAATAATGGAGCACCTACTTCAAGTTGGGATTCTTTCTTTGAAAGACCAACTAGATTAGTTGTTGAAAATGGTCAACCATTCATTTACTTAACTATTGGTTCTAGTGACGTGATCACTGGTCTTGAGACAGATGTGAATGGAGCTACTCAGAAAGCGGCAGTCGTTTCAGAGGATACGGAAGCTAAAAAGAAAGAATACAAGTTTGCAATTGATAGTTTAGTAAAGCCAACGATGATTCATCTACATATGCAATACAGACCAGGTGCTGACCCTGTAACACGTTCAGTAGAGTTGCAATTCACTGTTGACACTATTGAAGAGGTGGAATTAGAGGAAACTCCAGAAACTCCAATTGAGACTCCAAATCAAGATGGTATTTTGGATGGAGAATACACACTTCCACTTTCAGTTTTAGGCGTTGATTCTGACACTGAATCAGCCTTTGCAAAGTATTTCTCTAGCAATGGATTGTTAGTAGTAGAAGAAGGCATTTATACATTAAAACTGACACAAGCAATGGGGCTTTCAACACTTGGCGCAATCCAGTTAAATTTAAAAGGTGTGAAAACACCGTTTGCTGAAGAAAGTCGTGATGCTGCAAATGATTCAAGAGTTTTAAGCTTAAACGTACCAACTCTACAATCAGAATATATTGCTGATATTGAAGCAATTGGTGCACCACATGCTTATCCAGTACGATTTGTCTTTGATTTATCAAGCTTAGAATTTGAAGAAGATGGTGGAGATGGAACAACACCACCGACTACAAATCCTCAGCCGCCAACAACTGTTGAACCACCAGTTGAGCAACCAATGGATGATGCAGAAGACCGCGAAGACTTTGATCGTGATGGAGATCAAGGCGCTACTGAAAATGAAACAACAAAAGTTCAAAACGCAAAAACCAACGATGCTATTAACTTAATGGATGTCATCGTATATAGCTTATTAGTTGGATTGTCTGGGTTCTATTTATTCAAACGTATGAGAGAAAAACGTACACTTACAGAATAATAGTAGAAAAGGGTACAATCACTTTTTATAGGTGATTGTATCCATATTATTGGAGGTAATATGAAGAAGCAATTTTTGATCATGTTTTTACTGATCATCTGTGCAGGGTGCACATCCAATCAAAATGAAACAGAAGGAATGAGCGAGCCTTTAGAAGAGGAATCAACACAAAAAGTGGTTGCAACGACACATGCCATTATGGAAATCATGGATGCACTGAACCTAGAACTAGTTGGTATTCCGACAACTGGATTCAATATTCCTGAAGCATATAAAGATGTCACGCCAGTTGGAAATCCAATGAGCCCTGATATGGAACTAATTCGGACACTACAACCTGATGAAGTCTTGTCTGTTACAACATTGGAATATGATTTAAATGATGCCTTTGAACAGGCAGGGTTAGAGACAACTTATTTAAACTTACAAGGTGTGGAGGAAATGCTTACAACGATTTCGAGTATCGGTGATCATTATAATCGAAATGAAGAAGCAAATGCTCTTGTTACAGAAATCGAATCGTCATTAGAAGAGGTTGCAAAACAAGCAGGGTCATTCGGTTCCCCTAGAGTACTCATATTACTAGGTATACCTGGTAGCTACTTAGTAGCAACAAGTCAATCTTACGTAGGGAGTTTAGTAGAGTTGGCAGGTGGTGTTAATACAATAGAAGGCTTCCAAGAGGAATACATCTCTGCGAACACTGAATACTTACACGAGGCCGATGCAGACATCATCATTAGATTATCTCACGGAATGCCAGAAGAAGTTATCGAAATGTTCCAAAATGAATTCGAGACAAACGATATTTGGAAGCATTTTAAAGCCGTGAAAAATGGTCATGTTTATGATGTGAAAGAGCCCCAATTTGCGACAACTGCCAATTTATATATTGGCGAAGCTGTGAAGGAGCTGGCAAGAATTTTTGCCGAAGCGAATGGACAATAAAAATGAAGGAAGAAATACGGTGAACAAAAAAATCTTATCTTTTTCAATCGTCATCATTGCTTTATTGCTCATGATTGGCTATTCAGCATTGTCTGGAAGTGTATCTGTCTCTGTAAAAGAACTGATAAGCGGTTTCATTCAAGGTGGGAATGACAAAGTAGACGTCGTTGTCGATCTCAGGTTTCCACGAATGATTGTCGCATTATTTGCAGGGGCAGCATTATCAGTTGCAGGTGTTTTGTTTCAATCAGTCATGCGTAACCCTTTAGCTGATGCAGGTGTCATCGGGATCTCAGCTGGAGCAAGCTTCTTTACTTTATTTGGTTTATTATTTTTACCTAGTTTTTACATGAGCGGTCCATTGTTTGGATTTATTGGAGGTAGCATCTCTTGCTTTCTCGTCTATTCCTTATCGTGGAAATCTGGATTGAATCCGCTAAGAATCATTCTAACAGGGATCGCTGTTAGTGCGATGTTTACAGGGTTACGTGAAGCAATGCTGATGATATGTAGCTATTTTAATATTTCAGTAGGAGCATCAAATGCGTCGAACTTAACAATGAAGACATGGAATGATGTTGAGGTCATTACAACCTATGGAATCATTGGATTAATCCTTGCCTTCATTGTTGCTACATCATGTAATGTTCTTGTTTTGCAAGATAGAAAAGTAAAAAACCTGGGAGTAAATGTCACATTATTAAGAGTGATAATCTCTGCTATCGCTGTTTTATTAGCGGCCGTTTCAACGGCTGTTGCAGGGGTGATAATCTTTGTTGGTCTCTTAATTCCACATATTGCGAGATTGCTAGTAGGGACAGATCATCGCGTGTTGATTCCTTTTTCAGCACTTGCTGGTGCCTTGCTTATTTTAACCGCAGATACGCTAGGAAGAACGATGATTGCTCCGTTAGAAATTCCAGCATCTACGATTATGGCGGTCATTGGCGGACCATTTTTAATATTCCTATTAAGAAAGAGTGATAAAGTCAATGGAGTTTGATTCAATTACGTTCTCATATGATAAAAGAAAACCGTTGCTACAATCGAATACGGGGTCCATTGAAAAAGAGAAGATTACGACGATCATTGGACCAAATGGATGTGGCAAATCAACTTTGCTGTCGCTTTTATCAAAAGGAGAAGCAGTTCAAGAAGGTACGATTACATTGGACGGTCGTGATCTGAATCGAATGACAGCAAAGGAATTTGCGAGAAAGCTTTCAATTGTCCATCAGCAAAATATTGGGCCACAAGATTTAACTGTAAGAAAGCTTGTTGAATTTGGAAGATTGCCATATAAGAAGCCACTGCAACAACAAACTGCAGAAGATGGAGAGGCAGTGGAGTGGGCATTATTAATGACAAATTTACAAGAAAAAAAGTTGCGGAAGTTAGATGAGCTATCTGGAGGAGAGAGACAACGGGTATGGATTGCCATGTCATTAGCGCAGAAAACAGAAATGCTATTTCTTGATGAGCCGACGACTTATCTAGATCTTTATTATCAACTAGAACTTCTTGAGTTAATTCGTAAGTTGAACAAGGAACATAAAATGACAATCTGTATGGTGCTTCATGATCTAAACCAAGCAATGAAGTATAGTGACAACTTAATTGTGATGAAAGATGGGCAAATAAAAGCACAGGGATCACCACAAAACATAATCTCAGCAGAGCTTATAAAAGAGGTTTACGGTGTTGAATGCACAATTGAACGTAACGCTCAGTTTGGATCTTATTTGCTTCCAATAGGAGTATAAATATGAAGAAATTTATTCAACGAATCTTCACAATAGTTGCATTAGCAGTCTTCATCTATGCGGGTGGAAAGCTTGGTTTTATTGTGTATGAATATATTGAAAACCGGCAAACTCTTGGAGAATTACAAGATGTTTATTATGAACAAAGCCATGGAACTTCCAATGAAACACCGAATGCGATTCGCCCCCAATTTGAGCGATTATTAAACATTAACGAAGACATTGTTGGCTGGATTACGATTGAAGATACAGCGGTTGATTATCCGATCTTACAAGCAAATAACAATGAGTTTTACTTGCATCGGAACTACAAAAAGAAAGATACACGAGCAGGAAGTATCTTTATGGACTACAGAAATGATGTATCACATATTGAGGACCGGAACATCATTCTATATGGTCATCAAATGAAAGATGGTTCGATGTTCGGTCAATTAAAGAAGTACATGGACGAAGATTTTTTCACACAGCATGATACGATCTACTACGACACGCTATACGAAGGCTATGATCTTGAAGTGTTTTCGGTCTATCAAACGACAACAGACTTCTATTACATCGAAACAAATTTTGAATCAGATCATCAATTCCAATCATTTGTAAATGAACTAGGGGATAGGTCGCTATACGAATCAGAGATTGTGATTGAGCCAGGTGATCGCATTGTGACTTTATCAACATGTGATTCAACATTACATCGTGATCATGGTCGGTTAGTTGTACATGCAAAATTAGTTGAAAGGGGAGTAAATGGATGAAAAAACATAATCAAAAATGGCTTCTCGGGATACTCCTGATTTTCGTGTTGACTGGTTGTCAAAAAGCAGCTTCGGAAGAAGTTGAACAGAGTGACCTAAAACTAAAAATCACTGATTTCGCTGATCGGACGGTTTCATTCACTGATGTACCAGAGCGAGTTGTTGCTCTTGGTAACGGTGACGTTGATTTACTTTATGCATTAGGTGTTGAGGTTATAGGTAGGCCTACATCAGAACCAACAATTTCTGCGATTGAGAAGGCAGAACAAGTCGGTCCCACACATGAATTAAATTTTGAAAAGATTGCATTGCTTCAACCAGATGTTGTGTTGGCAAACAGCGGAATGAACCTAAAGGATGTGCCAACACTTGAAGGGTTAGGTACAAGTGTCGTCTTAACTCATGCAAACTCGATCAAAGATATTTTAGCGCAAATTGAATTGTATGGAGAAATGCTTGAAAAAGAGCAGCAGGCTAAGGAATTAGTAGAAGAATTAACGAAAGAGCTTGACGTAGTACAAGAGGAAATGCAAAGAGAAGCACCAAGAGTACTTCTCGTATATGGAGCTCCAGGCACATTTATGGCGGCATTGCCTCATTCATTAAGCGGTGACATTCTTACTTATGCAGGTGGAACAAACATTGCAGAGGATTATCCTGCATTGGAAAAGTTTCCACAGTATGCGCAGATCAATACAGAAAGAATCATTGAATCAGATCCTGACTTTGTATTTTTAATGACACATGGAAATGCAGATGAAGTACGAGCAAGTTTCATTCGTGAAATGGAGCAAAATGCAGCCTGGAATTCTATAAGTGCAGTAGAAGAAGGAAGAATCCATGTTCTACCTGCTGAGCTTTTTGGAACGAATCCAGGTACGAAGGTTATAGAGGCAGTTCGCTTTTTAGCGAATGAATTACGTTTGGAGTGACATAGACTTGGCTAAGGATAGCACGAGGAAGATATTAAGTACAACATTGATTTTGCTCACCCTGTTTATTTTGTCCCTGTTTGTCGGAATCTTTAGTGGGGCAGCTTCCATCTCGATTGCTGATTTACTTCGTGATGGGGCAACTGTTCAACAGAAGATTATGCTCGACTTACGCTTGCCACGTGTGCTAATTGGTGCTTTAGTAGGCGCATGTTTAGCAACTGCGGGTGCTTTATTGCAAGGTGTAATGAAAAATCCGTTAGCGGATCCTGGGATCATTGGGGTCTCAGCTGGTGGAGGTTTAGCAGCTGTTATTACGATGCTTGCTCTTCCTCAATATGGATACTTGTTGCCGGTCACTGCCTTTGTTGGTGCATTTGCAACAACAATGATTATTTATTTGTTTGCATGGGATCGAGGAGCATCACCTGTGAAGATCATTTTAGCTGGGGTTGCGATTAATGCTTTACTAGGTGCAATCATGAATGGCGTGATGGTCATCTATAGTGAAAGGGTTCAATCAGTTTTGTCATGGCTATCAGGAGGATTGAATGGGAGAAGCTGGTATCACCTTGAGTTTATGCTTCCATATGCAGCTGTAGGGCTCACCCTTTCTTTCTTTGCGATAAAATCTACAAATCTTCTTATGTTAGGAGATGAATCTGCAAAGATATTAGGAAAGAATGTTGAAATGATTCGCCTTATGATCATTATGCTTGCAGCATTACTTGCTGGAACTGCTGTAAGTGTTGGTGGACTAATTGGCTTCGTTGGCTTAGTTGTTCCACATATGATGCGTTTAATCATTGGTGATGACTATCGATACTTATTGCCATTATCAATGGTTGGCGGGGCAACTCTAGTTGTGTTTGCTGATGCAGTTGCTAGAACGGCATTCGATCCAATTGAATTGCCAGTTGGTATTCTTCTAGCATGCTTAGGGGCACCATTTTTCTTATATCTTTTAAGAAAGAAGAGGTGGTTACATTGATAGAAGTCCAAGATGTTCACTATAAGCAAGGTGCATTTCAATTTAATAAGTTGTCCCTTTCGATTCAACCTGAAAAAATCACTGGCATTGTTGGTCCAAATGGATCAGGTAAATCAACTTTACTCAAAGTGATTTCTAAATTAGTAGATCCAGAATCGGGACAGATTGCATTATATGACAAAAACATAAAGCGGATGAAACGGAATGAGTTAGCAAAGGAAATGACGATGCTCGTTCAGTTAAAGGAAGGGATGCCGAATTTACCTGTAAAGGACATCATTGCATATGGGAGAACACCGCATAAGAAACGAATGCAATCCTTTAATGAGAAAGATGATGAAGTCATCAATTGGGCAATGGAAGAGACGAATTTACTTCCTTTGCAGGAGCGATCTTATGCGACATTATCAGGTGGGGAAAAGCAGCGGGTTCGCATTGCAATGGCACTCTGTCAAAAAACAAAGATTCTCTTATTAGATGAACCAACGAGCTTTCTTGATATTGGTCATCAGTACCATCTTATGGATTTAATTAAAAGACTAAACGAAAAGTATCGGATGACGATTGTCGTTGTGTTACATGAGTTACCGTTTGCTGCTACATACTGTGATGAACTGATTGTGATGAATCGGGGAGCAATTTATGAGCAAGGATCACCAAAAAAAGTACTTACATCAAACTTATTAAAAGAAGTATATCACTTGAATGCATCTGTCCGATTTGATGGCGATCATTCATTTATCATACCAATTAAGGAGGAAAAAACATGTATATTGTAACAAATACGGTTCATTTAAAAACAGGCTTTGGAGAGCAATTCATTGAGAGATTTAATAAGGTAGGGAAAATTGAAGGGATGAAAGGTTTTCTTGGGCTTGAGGTTATGCTTACTGAAAACACAAAAGAATATGAAGAGGTGACAATCGTTACACGCTGGGAAAGCCCAGAAGGCTTTAAAGGATGGACATCAAGTGATGCTTTTAAAGAAGCACATGCACATAGAGGTGGACTGCCTGATTTTATGATTAAAAACAAAACATCATTCTATCAAGTAAAGGTTAGAAGAAAGCCTTTATCTGAACAAAAAGTAGTTTAATATGAACTAACAAGTGCTGGCTTATGCCGGCATTTGTGTATATGAAGAGATCTAGGACTCCATTTTTTCCTTTATATTAGAAAAAAGCTGCTTATAGCATTATACTATAAGTTAACGTTCTGTATTCTTAAGGAAGAGAGTGTTTTATGCAAGCATGGAATGAAGCTTTTTTTTATGATATTTATCGCTTAAATACAACATTTGAATTTTTAAATCCACTAATAGTTTTTTACACGAAATATGGGGTGTACTTTTTAGCAGGTTATTTACTCTATTTATGGTTTAGTAGAAAATATGATTCACGCGAGCTGGTGATTAAAAGCAGTATGGTTTTTGTTTTAACCTATACTGTTACACAGCTTGTAAAACGACTTCATCATAATTTACAGCCATTTCATGAATTGGTGAATGTGGAACCTCTGATTGATAAAGCGATAAACAATTCTTTTCCAAGTGATCATACGGCGTTGTTCTTTGCTTTTTGTATATCCTTCTGGCTAGCTAATCGTAAGAGAGTATATTGGTTGTTTTTTGCATTTCTCATGGGACTATCACGTATTTGGGTTGGTGTGCATTACCCATTAGATGTTCTGGTAGCAGCAATTATTGCATCCATAATCGCTATATTAATTCATCTTCTATTCAAGAAGCTAACATGGCAAAATAAATTAATTTTAAAAATTCACCAAGTAGAAAATAATTATATGGAACGAAAATAGGGGATTCAGTCAATTGACTGAATCCTTATTACGTTAATAAAGAAAGAACAACTTCTGTTCATTCTAACTACTAAGTAACTGGTGTTGGTTCTTATTTGGACAGATGAATGAATACAGGTCATATTATTAATTTTTGCAAGATAAATATGAATTTCTATTTATTTATTTTGCAAAGAATTAAAGACGTTAGTGTACTAAGAAAAGAAAGAGCAATTACAATCATCGCAGTTAATCCATATATTATCTTCGCCCATCCAATATCATCTGTTATGATTGCATAAACAAAAAAGCTTATTGAAAGTGAAGAAATGATTATAGCGGGTAGTAAAAATGTGAATCGTTTCCGTTGTTTTATAAAAATTAAATAACTACTTGGTAAGACGATAGCTATTGTAATTAGTGAAACAATTAGAAAAAATAACATTAAGACACCTCCATGTTTAGTATAGACAGTTAAAAAGCGGTTGTCATTTTCATTTTTAGAATATGTGATAGGAAAGCAATTACTCTATTTGACTATTATTGTTGATAGTGAATTAACTACTACTAATTCACTCCCAGATAAACAATCAGTATAAAAACCCAAATGTTCACAAAGTTAGCCCTCTTGTATCTCATCATGAATTGAAACGTTTAGTAGCCTCTGTATAAATGTAGCCTCGAGTTACTTACCTTACTAAATTATCTAAACAGCCATATTAAAACAATAATCTACCTTCTTCCTGAATTTTTACTTTGTACAGTTCTCGTAGCCTCACTTTAGCATTCTCAAGAATACAAACTATATAAAATTTAAATAGTTACCAATGTTTAAATGCTTTTTGAAGTTTATTTTCAAGAAGCATTATTTTTTGTGGTGTTTGTTGTGTAAAAACATCAATTTAATTCATTTTTTGTAATTTGTGATCAATGCCTATTCCAAGTGATTAAAAGATGAATAGTGTATTAGAACGATACATAAACCAATTCTTAATGTAAGGAGCACAAAACATGAATGATCTCCCTTTCAATCTGCAAGGTTTATCTCGTCAAGAATTAATAAACTATTTATACAGCGTAATTCCAAATGATCCAAGTTCACGTGCTGCACTAAACACATTAAGTAAGGATGATTTGAGAGAATTAATTGTTGAACTTTATAAGCCTAATCAAGCTAAGTCAGTCAATAGACCATCAATTATGTCTTTGAAAATGAATAATCAATCATTAGAGATGAAACGGATTTGGGATATAGTGTGCAATTGTATGATTCCTGGAATAACTGGCCCAACAGGTCCAACCGGAGCTACAGGAATACAGGGAGTAACGGGCCCAACCGGAGCAACGGGAATACAGGGTGTAACGGGTCCAACGGGAGCCACGGGAATACAGGGAGTAACGGGTCCAACGGGAGCAACGGGAATACAGGGAGTAACGGGCCCGACTGGAGCTACCGGTATACAGGGTATAACGGGTCCAACCGGAGCGACGGGACTACAAGGAGTAACGGGAGTTCAGGGTGAAACAGGTCCAACCGGTGCGACAGGAGTTCAAGGAGTAACGGGCTCGACTGGAGCGACAGGAGTTCAGGGTGAAACAGGTCCAACCGGAGCGACAGGAATACAGGGTGAAACAGGTCCAACCGGAGCGACAGGAGTTCAAGGAGTGACCGGTCCAACGGGTGCGACCGGAATACAGGGTGTAACGGGCTCGACTGGAGCGACAGGGATTCAAGGAGTAACCGGTCCAACGGGTGCGACCGGAATACAGGGCGAAACGGGTCCAACGGGAGCGACCGGAATACAGGGCGAAACGGGTCCAACGGGAGCGACCGGAATACAGGGTGTAACGGGACCAACAGGAACAACGGGAGTTCAGGGTGAAACAGGTCCAACAGGTCCAACAGGAGCTGCCGGAATACAGGGTATAACGGGTCCTACAGGAGCTACAGGAATCCAAGGAGTAACGGGTCCAACAGGAGCGACCGGAATACAAGGAGTGACCGGTCCAACAGGAGCGACCGGAATACAGGGTGTAACGGGAGTAACGGGCCCAACCGGTGCGACGGGACTACAAGGAGTAACGGGTCCAACAGGAGCAACGGGAATACAGGGTGTAACGGGAGCAACGGGAATACAGGGTGTAACGGGTCCTACAGGAGCTACAGGAGTTCAGGGTGTAACGGGCCCAACCGGAGTGATGGGAATACAGGGTGTAACGGGAGCGACGGGAATACAGGGTGTAACGGGAGCGACGGGATTCCAAGGAGTAACCGGCCCGACTGGAGCTACAGGAATTCAAGGCATTACCGGTCCAACGGGAGCTACAGGAATCCAAGGAGTAACGGGTCCAACTGGAGCTACCGGAATACAAGGAGTAACGGGTCCAACAGGAGCGACAGGAATTCAAGGAGTAACGGGCCCGACTGGAGCGACAGGAGTTCAGGGTGAAACAGGTCCAACTGGTGCGACGGGAGTTCAGGGTGAAACAGGTCCAACGGGAGCTACAGGAATACAAGGAGTAACAGGCCCAACCGGAGCAACGGGAATACAGGGTGTAACGGGAGCAACCGGTCCAACCGGAGCAACGGGAATACAGGGAGTAACGGGAGCGACCGGAATACAGGGTATAACGGGTCCAACGGGAGCAACCGGAATACAGGGTGAAACAGGTCCAACCGGAGCGACAGGAGTTCAAGGAGTAACGGGTCCAACTGGAGCGACAGGAGTTCAGGGTGTAACAGGTCCAACCGGAGCGACAGGAGTTCAAGGAGTAACGGGTCCAACTGGAGCGACCGGAATACAGGGTGAAACGGGTCCAACTGGAGCGACCGGAATACAGGGTGTAACGGGACCAACAGGAACAACGGGAGTTCAGGGTGAAACAGGTCCAACAGGAGCTGCCGGAATACAGGGTATAACGGGTCCTACAGGAGCAACGGGAATCCAAGGAGTAACGGGTCCAACGGGAGCGACAGGAATTCAAGGAGCAACAGGTCCAACCGGAGCAACGGGAATACAGGGTATAACGGGCCCGACTGGAGCCACTGGAATCCAAGGAGTGACCGGCCCAACCGGTGCGACGGGAGTTCAGGGTGAAACAGGTCCAACGGGAGCGACAGGAATACAAGGAGTGGCCGGCCCGACTGGAGCCACCGGAATCCAAGGAGTAACCGGCCCGACTGGAGCTACAGGAATTCAAGGCATTACCGGTCCAACGGGAGCTACAGGAATCCAAGGAGTAACGGGCCCGACTGGAGCGACAGGGATTCAAGGAGTAACCGGCCCGACTGGAGCCACCGGAATCCAAGGAGTAACGGGTCCAACGGGAGCGACAGGAGTTCAGGGTGTAACAGGTCCAACTGGTGCAACGGGAATCCAAGGAGTAACGGGCCCGACGGGAGCAGCCGGAATCCAAGGAGTAACGGGTCCAACGGGAGCGACAGGAGTTCAGGGTGAAACAGGTCCAACGGGAGCAACAGGAGTTCAAGGAGTAACGGGTCCAACCGGAGCGACCGGAATACAAGGAGTAACCGGTCCAACGGGAGCGACAGGAGTTCAAGGAGTAACGGGTCCAACGGGAGCGACCGGAATACAGGGTATAACGGGTCCAACGGGAGCGACTGGAATCCAAGGAGTAACCGGCCCGACGGGAGCGACTGGAATACAAGGAGTAACAGGCCCGACTGGAGCGACAGGGATTCAAGGAGTAACCGGCCCGACTGGAGCCACCGGAATCCAAGGAGTAACGGGTCCAACGGGAGCGACAGGAGTTCAGGGTGTAACAGGTCCAACTGGTGCAACGGGAATCCAAGGAGTAACGGGCCCGACGGGAGCAGCCGGAATCCAAGGAGTAACGGGTCCAACGGGAGCGACAGGAGTTCAGGGTGAAACAGGTCCAACGGGAGCAACGGGAATCCAAGGATTAACCGGCCCAACAGGAGCGACAGGAATACAGGGTGAAGCGGGTCCAACGGGAGCGACAGGAGTTCAAGGAGTAACGGGTCCAACCGGAGCGACCGGAATACAAGGAGTAACCGGTCCAACGGGAGCGACAGG
>NZ_JCBCPS010000017.1:0-509 GCF_059874745.1 Niallia sp. CD-39
GCTCCTGTTGGACCGGTTACTCCTTGAATTCCTGTCGCTCCCGTTGGACCCGTTATACCTTGTATTCCCGTCGCTCCAGTTGGACCCGTTATACCCTGTATTCCCGTCGCTCCCGTTGGGCCCGTTTCACCCTGTATTCCGTTCGCTCCTGTTGGGCCGGTTACACCCTGTATTCCCGTCGCTCCGGTTGGACCTGTTATACCCTGTATTCCCGTCGCTCCAGTTGGACCTGTTACACCCTGAACTCCTGTCGCACCGGTTGGGCCGGTTACACCCTGTATTCCCGTCGCACCAGTTGGACCCGTTACTCCTTGGATTCCGGTGGCTCCCGTCGGGCCGGTCACTCCTTGTATTCCAGTGGCTCCCGTCGGGCCGGTTACTCCTTGGATTCCTGTCGCTCCAGTTGGGCCCGTTACACCCTGTATTCCGGTGGCTCCCGTCGGGCCGGTCACTCCTTGGATTCCCGTTGCTCCTGTTGGACCGGTTACTCCTTGAATTCCTGTCGCTCC
>NZ_JCBCPS010000004.1:0-217820 GCF_059874745.1 Niallia sp. CD-39
CACGCCGCCAGCGTTCGTCCTGAGCCAGGATCAAACTCTCCAATAAAGTGTTTGATTAGCTCGTTTTTGCACCTATGATGCTTGTTTAACTGATTACTCAGTTTAGATTAACGTTGACGTTTTTTGTTCGTTCAGTTTTCAAAGAGCAATGTTCGCTTTCTGTTTTTCTTCCATTATGTATAGTACATAACCGCTTCAAAACAGAGCCAATATTTTCTATTGTTGCATTCAAGCGACTTTCTTAATTTAACACATCTTAACTTTCGTTGTCAACATGTTTTTTAAGTTTTTCCGTCTGCTACAAAAGTATTTTTAATACATTTCGTAGCGACGGATATAAATATATCAACTATTTAAGCATTGGTCAATACTTTTTAAAACTTTTTTAAAATAATTTTATAGAACTTTATAATATCGATGCTGAATTCCTTTTCCCTTCGTCTCTAAAGAGACCACTTCAATCATTTTTTTATCAATTAAATACTCAATCAACATGATAAGGTCCACCAAGTATAAAGACAGCTCCGGGTGAGAGACAATCTCTTGAATCGTCCATCTCTCTTTTTCAGCTAACGTATCTAGTAGATGCGCAGCACCTGCCTTTGTTCTTGAATGAATTAAAAACTCACTCGCAAGAAACAGCAACTCTAACCTTTTCTCCAACGGTTCCTCACTATAAACAAGCTCTTCATATAACTTCATAATTTCCGGCTCTATTTGACGCACTTGATTCCACACTGTAATTTCTGGATGAAATCCATTTTCAATTACTGCAAGCCTTGCTAAATGGTGCAAAGAATGAACGACATTATTATACGCATCAAAATACTGTTTATTTTCGAACAGTGATTTCCCGTCCATGTATCGCTTAATCAACTTGCCATATTCAATTCCCATTTTTAATTTACGGCCGTAAAAAGGGAACTCCTTTAATTCCTGCTTTAACTGTACGATGTACTCGTTCCGATCAAAAACAACCTTTCCATTGTAGAGCCAGTCAAAAATTCTTTTATTCGATCCGTGTAAAATCCATTCATTTAGCTTTTTCTCTGTAACAATATGCAAAGCCGCTTTTTTTTCTTCATATGAGTAATGCTTTATAAAAATCGGTTCTTCCGCATCTTTAACGATCATCAAAAGAACTGCATCAAAAAAATCCGTAGTTGGCAAGGATTGTTGCCTCTTCTCTATTAACAAAACTCCAAGTGTATCTATATGGCTCGCCCGTTCTTGGTAAATAGGGCGGAGAATATCTTCCATTTTGACGCCTCCATCTTTTAAATTAGTAATAACTTTCGACAATTTCTTAGCAAATCCTTCTTAAATCTAAAAGATGCAATATTAACATTTTTCCAACACATCCTGATCACATTTAAAGCCGAATTGCCCCTTCCTGCTTTTTCTTATAAAATGATTAAGAAGAGAGCTACTTTATTGTCCTCGACAGCATGTGGTATAGTTATTCTTTAGGAGGGAACATGATGGCTAAATACTCTAGTAAAATAAATAAAATTCGCACCTTTGCCTTAGCATTGATTTTTATCGGATTTATCGTTATGTACATAGGAATCTTTTTTAGAGAATCACCATTTTGGATGACTTTCTTCATGCTCTTTGGAACGCTATTCATTTTAGCAAGTACCGGAGTTTATTTTTGGATCGGAATGTTGTCAACGAAAACGGTACAAGTTGTTTGCCCTAGTTGTGGAAAGTACACAAAAATATTAGGTCGTGTCGATATGTGTATGTACTGTAATGAACCATTAACATTGGACCGCGCACTTGAAGGAAAAGAATTCGATGAAAAATACAATCGAAAATCTCATAAAAACACAGATGTTGATATTGATTCATCTAAATAATTGACGGTATAAACCCCCCTGACAAAATCAATCAGGGGGGTTCTTATTAAGAACAAAAAACAAAAACGCTACAACTGCAGCGTTTTTTTAGTGCACATCTTTTTTTGAACAGTCTGGGCAAGATCCGTAGATTTCCATACGATGATGGCTAACTTTAAAACCTGTAACATGAGAAGCTAGTTGTTCTACTTCATCTAATCCAGGATAGTGAAAATCAACGATTTTGCCACAGTCTTCACAAATAACATGATAATGATCTGTCGTGATAAAATCAAAGCGACTAGATGAATCACCATATGTTAATTCTTTCACTAGGCCAGCTTCACGAAATACTCTTAAATTATTGTAAACTGTAGCCACACTCATATTCGGGAATCTTCCCTCAAGTGACTTGTATATCTCATCTGCAGTTGGGTGTGACATTGAGTTTATTAAATATTCAAGTATCGCATGACGCTGTGGAGTCATGCGAACTCCGGTGTCTTTTAGAGTTTCAAGCGCTTGATGAAGATGATTATGCGCCACCGCCATGCACCTCTTTCCTAACATAGATTCTCTCTTTATAATATTTATAATTAGTGTACTAATTTTTTACTACGTTTGTCAATATAACAAGCTTGCATTTGCATATATACCAATGATTAACAAGAAAAAAGAGCCACGCAAGAGCAGCTCTTAAAGTTTACATGTTGAGGAGGTTAATCGTTGATATGTCTTACTTAATCATATTCATTTTCATCAAAAAAGAATGGACAAAAGCCTCAGTCTTTATAAAATAGGCAACCTATTCTCCATGATCCTTAATAAATTGCAACGCTTCCTCCACATGCCCCTTCACTTTTACCTTACGCCATTCTTTGATCATTTCTCCATTAGGGTTAATGATAAATGTAGAACGTTCAATGCCCATATATTCTTTTCCAAAGTTCTTTTTCAGCTTCCAAACATCATAACTCTCAGCAACTTTATGTTCTTCATCTGCTAGTAAGATAAATGGTAAGCCGTGCTTCTCAATAAACTTATCATGTCTCTTAATTGGGTCTGGGCTTACCCCGATAATCACTGTATTTAAATCTTTAAATTCTTCATGACGATCTCTAAAGTCACATGCCTGTGTTGTGCATCCAGGTGTCATGTCTTTTGGATAAAAGTATAAAACCACATACTTTCCTCTATAATCAGAAAGTGTCACTTCGTCGTCTCCAGTTGCCATTAATGTAAAGTCCGGTGCTAAATCTCCTATCGCTAACGTCATTGTCATCCTCCTAATCTAATGGATTTACTAACAATAACGTATCCAAATCATCGATGAATTACAACCGAAACGCCTTCTTACTCTCTATTTTGATCAATATCAAACACCACACGTGCCACAAAAGCTGTTGGAATCATATATCCAATCAACGCTTCAATTACTGCAATCATTCTCCCAATTCCGACTGGAGAAATATCTCCATACCCAACTGAGAAAAGTGTCACTGCACTAAAATAAAAACCGGTCTCCAACCGATCTAAAAAATCAACCTCCATGTACCGCGTGTCCTCTAATAATACGATATGACCATTTAAATCTAAAATAATATACACGAGGCCAAACGCGATCATTATCGTTGCATATAAGCAAACCAAATAAATAAAATTTTCAACCGATAACCATTTGCCTTTAAGTCGTTTCGATGAAAACAAGCTTTGCAGGCTCATTAAGATACATAAAATCACAATAATTAAAGAGACATAAAGTACCATCGTTCGTCCCCCACTGCTCTATTTATCATTCTATATATACGTTGACAAGCCTATGATTATGATAATTCGGTGTAAGAAGACGTGCTTCAGATAATCATGTTAAAATAAGAAAGGAATTCGCACGAAAGAATCAGGAGGATATAAGATGAACTTTACAAACTCTGAGCATTTACATAATCTTGCTCTTGAACATATAGTTGGCGGTGTTAATAGCCCTTCCCGGTCATATAAAGCGGTAGGTGGTGGAGCGCCAATCACAATGGAAAAAGCAAAAGGCGCTTATTTCTGGGATGTTGACGGAAACCAATACATTGATTACTTAGCTGCCTATGGCCCAATTATAACTGGTCACGCACACCCGCATATTACTGAAGCGATTAAAAAAGCAGCTGAGAATGGCGTACTATACGGCACACCGACACCACATGAAGTGAAATTCGCACAAATGCTAAAAGAAGCGATGCCTTTTTTAGAAAAGGTACGCTTCGTAAACTCAGGTACTGAAGCAGTCATGACAACCATTCGAGTTGCCCGTGCATATACCGGTAGAGATAAGATTATTAAATTCGCTGGATGTTACCACGGCCATTCAGATTTAGTGTTAGTAGCAGCAGGTTCCGGCCCATCTACATTAGGAACACCAGACTCTGCCGGTGTTCCTAAAAGCATAGCCCAAGAGGTCATCACTGTTCCATTCAATGATATTGATGCGTACAAAGAAGCAATGGATCGTTGGGGCGATGAAATCGCAGCAGTCCTTGTAGAGCCAATCGTCGGCAATTTCGGGATCGTTGAACCACACGAAGGATTTCTAGAACAAATAAATGAAATCACACATTCAAATGGTGCACTTGTTATTTATGATGAAGTGATTACTGCTTTCCGCTTCACATACGGAGGCGCTCAAGACTTATTAAACGTTCAACCTGACTTAACTGCATTAGGAAAAATTATTGGCGGCGGGTTACCAATTGGTGCGTACGGTGGAAAGAAAGAAATCATGGAAAAAGTTGCACCATTAGGCCCAGCTTATCAAGCTGGTACAATGGCAGGAAACCCTGCTTCAATTCTTTCAGGAATTGCTTGCTTGGAAGTACTAAAACAAAAAGGTGTTTACGAATACTTAGATCAACTAGGTGCAATGTTAGAAGAAGGTATCTTAAACGCCGCTAAGCAATACAATGTTCCCATTACCATTAATCGATTAAAAGGCGCCTTAACTTTATACTTCACAGAGGAAAAAGTTATAAATTACGAGCAAGCAGAGAATACTGATGGCGAAATGTTTGCAAAGTTTTTCAAGCTCATGTTGAATCAAGGCATCAACCTTGCTCCATCTAAATACGAAGCTTGGTTTGTTACAATTGCACATACTGAAGAGGATATCCATGCAACGATTCATGCAGTCGAGCATGCATTTTCTCAATTAAATGTGTAATTTTATACATTTTTTATGCATAGAAAGGAGCCGAAAAGGCTCCTTTTCCCTATCAAGACAAATATGAAAACGCTTGCAAATCTATATTTCCCTTCACTCTTCTCCCCTTCTCACTATCCATAAAAATGTATAATTAATTGATTTCTGAAAATTCATGTGATATAGTATTATCAATATTTTCTGTTCAATCATCTTTTAACTGTCGTACATTAACGCGTTACCATTTATCTAATATAAGTGAGATCAAATCATTTCTATTATATAAGCCGCTAAGTCGACAGCTCGACGCGTGGATACGCGTTTTTTTCAACTCTTGAATACCCTCCATTGCTACCATACATCCAACATAGACTAAAAACGGTAGCGAGTCGATCCCGACAAAAAGACCAAAAAATGATTGTTTTATACAAGCTGAATTGAGGTAATGACAATCAAATTATTTTAAATATATTAGGAGGTGAACGGCTAAGGGGTAATGCCTAACATAGCCGATTATGATGTTAAACAACTGGACTCCCTCAACATTTAAAGAATTCAACCGTCAAGAGCATGATGCATGTGGAATTGTTTCATGCATGGAAAAAGAAAACAAACCAACAAAAGCGAACATTGATGCATGTATCAATGCGCTTGTCACAATGAATCACCGTGCAGGCTTCATTAATGGTGAAGGTGATGGTGTAGGTGTGCACATCGATATTCCTAAGGCACTTTGGGAACAAAAGTTAAAAGAAGCTGGTGCTGATCAAAATTTAGTGCACGAAGACACATTTGTCGTTGGACATTTCTTTTTCACAAGAACTGACAACTTCGAAATTCGAATAAGAGAAATTGAAGAAAAGCTTAAAGCATCAGATTACCAGATGGTTTTCTCTTCAACAGCAGTAACGAATGAACACGCATTAGGTCCTATCGCGATACAGGAGAACCCCGTATTCTGGCAATTCGCTTGCATTGCGCCTATTGCAGGTGCAGCACTATCAAAGCAGCTTTTCGAATTCACGATTGAGTTCGAACAAGACGAAGCAGTGCATGTTGCATCATTAAGCCCGCATCATGTTGTTTATAAAGTCATGGGAGCTGGAGATATTCTTCCAAAATATTATCAAGATTTAGCAAACCCTTTAGTTGCCTCTACAATGACACTAGGTCATAACCGTTATTCTACGAATACATTATCAAGTTTTTTCCGTGTGCAACCATTCAGTGTATTAGGTCATAATGGTGAAATTAATACAATTGCCAAGCTGCGTGATGAGGCAAAAATGCTCGGTGTTCCGTTAGTGAAGTCTGGGAGCGACTCCCAAGATTTGAGCCGTACAATTGATACGTTTATTTCAAGAGACGGTCTATCTTTATTTGAAGCAATTGATGTGTTGTTCCCACCAATTATGAATGAGATTAAATCATACCAAGAAAAAATGCAAAACTTGTATGCATACATTCGTGAAGCTTGGGGACATTTCGCACAAGGGCCAGCTGGCATTATCTCTCGATTTGGCGATGAAGCTGTATTTAGTGTCGATGCGTTAGGATTACGCCCACTTTGGATGCTTGAAACAGAATCTTCCTACCTGTTCTCATCTGAGCCAGGAATCATTCCTTCAAGCGAATACGTAAACGAACCAAAACCGTTGTCACCTGGTGAAAAAGTCGGCTTAAAGTGGAATGGTGATACGTTAGAAGTTTTTGAAAATGAAGCGTTCCAATTAGAGGTATATAACAGATTTATTAAGCGAGCCAATGTAGAAGACTTTCATAAAAGACTTGCTACACCTACTCTTGCTAAAAGAGTATCCATTAGCTACCCTTCTAAAATTCATAACGGACAGTATAAAGCATTTGGTTGGGAGCGTGATCATGTTCAGCTTGTGGAACAGATGGCAGAAAAAGGAGCCGAACCGATTCGCTCATTAGGTCACGATTCACCGCTAGCTGCGATTAATCCATCACGTAAAAATATTGCTGACTTTATTAAAGAAAGTGTTGCTGTTGTAACAAATCCAGCAATTGACCGTGACCGTGAAACAGAGCACTTCTCAACGAGAACTGTTGTAGGAAAACGACCATCCCTATTCAAAGATGAAGAAAGCCATATTTTAGAACTTTCTTCTCCTATCTTAGTGGAAGGAAAACCAGGGTATGAATGCAGTGAAGTACTCGATCAACCAAACTATGATCAAGTTGTTGATTATTTTCAAACAAAAAAACTTGTAAGTTATTTATCTATTACAATGAACCGTACTGAAGGAGTAAATGAAGCTTTAAAAAGACTAGCTCAAGAAGCAGTAACTGCTGTGAAAAATGGAAAAACACTACTTATTCTTGATGACTCAACTGCACATAAGGAAGATGAATTATGGATTGATCCACATCTCGCCGTATCTGCAGTTGATCAAGCATTAGTTGAAGCTTCTCTAAGACGAGAATGCTCTTTGCTTTTACGTTCTGCTTCAATTCGTTCATTGCATGACATCATTACTGCCTATGGATTAGGTGCTAATATCATTAGCCCTTATTATATGTTCTTAACCGTTTATGATGACGATTCTACGAAACCTTTAATCAACCTTTTTTCTGCAATAAATAAAGGATTGGAAAAGGTCATTTCAACAATTGGTATTCATGAGCTAAGAGGATATGGGCGTCTCTTCTCTGCTATTGGGTTAAATGAAGAAATCGCAGAGTATTTAAAGATTGTTAACTTCCTAGGTTCAAAAGACCTTTCTTATAACTTTGAAACATTAAAAGAAGATGCACTTCAACGTGCAGTCGATTACCAAAATGAAAAAGAGCGCATCGGTAAAACATTCAGCCTCTTCCCTCGTGTTTGGAAATCAATTAGCGAGGTAGCCCAAACAGGTGATTACAGTGTTTATCGTGAAAAAATTACCGAACAGGAAGAACAGAATCCAACGACCATCCGTCATTTAACAAGCTTTAAACAAGCAAACTCAAAGATTGCTGCAGAGGATGTGAGTTTAAAAGTTGGAGAACATGATTTACCATTTATTATTTCTTCTATGTCATTTGGATCGCAAAATGAAATTGCGTTCCGTGCCTATGCAGAAGGTGCTGATCGTTTGAATATGATTAGCTTAAATGGTGAAGGCGGAGAAATTAAAGATATGCTTGGCAAATATCCACGCACGCGTGGTCAGCAAGTAGCATCTGGACGTTTCGGTGTAAATGCAGAGCTATTAAATTCTTCAAATCTCCTAGAAATCAAAATTGGGCAAGGAGCAAAGCCTGGTGAAGGTGGTCACCTTCCAGGTTCAAAAGTAACCGCTAAGATTGCAGAAGCAAGAAATGCAACAATTGGATCAGATTTAATTTCACCTTCAAATAATCATGATATCTATTCAATAGAAGATTTAGCCCAAATGATTCATGAGTTAAAAACAGCCAATGACAAGGCGAAGGTTTCAGTGAAAGTACCAGTTGTTCCAAACATCGGTACAATTGCAGTTGGAATTGCCAAAGCTGGCGCAGATATTATTACACTTAGTGGATTTGATGGTGGCACTGGTGCTGCGAGAATTCATGCATTACAGCATGTTGGATTGCCAGTTGAAATCGGCGTGAAAGCTGCTCATAATGCCCTTCTTGAAGCCGGGCTTCGAGATCAGGTTGAAATTTGGGGAGACGGTGGAATTAAAAGTGCTGCTGATGCATTAAAGGTCATGTTACTCGGAGCAAATAGAATTGGATTTGGTACGCTATCAATGCTTGCAATTGGATGTACAACATGTCGTGGTTGTCATTTAGATACATGTCATGTTGGAATTGCAACTCAAATAGAAACAGAAGCACAAGCAAAGGACCACGGTTTACGCCGATTTGTTCCGCGTCAATTTGATTTAGCCGTAACTGGAATTATGAATTTATTCTCAGCATTCGGAAAAGAGTTACAAGAATTAGCAGCAGAAATGGGCATCAAAAACATTCAAGATGCGGTTGGAAAGTCAGAGTACCTTGAGCAATCAAAAGGTACAAACCAACTGGATTTAACCTATTTATTGAAAACATTAGACATCTCACAGCTGAAGCAACAAGAAAAAACGCAATCGTATGATGAAGTCCAGTTACAAGTTGCGGTTGGTGCAGAGTATTTAGATGGAAGTGTAGATGAGCTTCACGAATCACGCGAATTTACTGGTGTGACTTCCGAACAGCGTGTATTAGGAAGCCGTGTCTCATGTCATCGTGTCCGAGGTCGCTTAGATGGTTCTTATAAAACATTGCCTCCTGTTGAGCTAAGCTATAAAGATGGCTCAATTCCAGGAAACGGTCTAGGTGCATACAATAGCTTTGGCATTAATATAGAAGTTGCTGGTGGTGCACAGGATGGAATCGGAAAAACTTCTTTTGGTGGCCAAATCTTGATCTTTAAATCAAAAGGAAAAGATGGCAATTATTATAACGGCTCTGTCGGAAAAGGATTTGGTTACGGAGCACAGCAAGGACTACTTGTTGCACAAGGAAATGCTGACGCACGTGCAGGTATCCGTCTTTCAGGAGCTGATATGATCATTGGTGGGCAATTAATCAAACCAATTCCTGCTGTAGAACATGGAAATATCGGAGTTTCTTCCAATATTAAAGGATTTGCATTCGAATACATGACAAACGGTCGTGGCCTTGTTCTTGGAGATCCCGGACCATGGATTTGTGCAGGAATGACTGGTGGTGTTGTCTACCTTCGCCACCAACCAGAGAAAGGCTTAACAAAGGAAGCGATTCAACGCAGAATTGCAAAAGGTGCAAAAGTGTCTTTAGAATCCTTATCTGCTAAAGGTAAACAAGACATTCAAGAATTATTAGGCAACTATATTCAGATGTTAAAGGCACAAGAACAACATGATGAAGCGACTGCACTAGAAGCGCTACTTGTAAATGCAGAAAACAACTTCCTTCAAGTTGTCCCAGTAAAAGAACAAGCAGATCCTTCAGTATCAACAGAATGATAATGTTCTTTCAAAATACACGGCAACCAAAAAAACTGTCCCTTCGGACTGCTTATGAATGTAGACAAAGTCGTCAATCGACTTTGTCTACATTTTTTTGGGAAGAGTTCCAGTCACATGATTAGACGTTCAGAATCACTTAAATACGATTGACAGACGACGAAGTCAAGAAGAACGTGAAAAAAACGACGTATGCATCTGTTCTAAAATCATCCACTATGCACGTTTTTGAAGTGTTCTTTCGTTCTGGTAAAATATTCATAGGTTAGCTAACATAGAAGCATATCCTTTTTTTGAAGTTCATATGATTAATTAATACCTTGTCCATGTAGGAGTATTTATGACGAGGTAAAGTTCATATTTATTTTTCTTGAATTTATTGGATTTACCATGTATAGTACAATATTGGTTTACGAATAAACGAATAAGTAAAAAGTAGTAAGGATAGACTTTTACGACAGAAAGGAAACATCTATTCATGAAGCTCGGGGCCCGCATTTTTAAAACGGGAATTGCCATTATTTTAGCATTATTATTATCTGAATTATTTCAGCTGCCAACACCAGTGTTTGCTGGGATTGCAGCAATTTTTGCCCTTCAACCAACCATTTATCGTTCCTATCTTTCCATTATTGAACAAATTCAAGGGAATGCGATTGGTGCAATTATTGCCGTGATTTTCGTAATTCTATTTGGAAATGATATTTTCATTATCGGATTAGCAGCAATCATTGTGATTATGATTAATATTAAACTCAAAATTGAGAATACAATTGCTTTATCTTTAGTAACTGTTATTGCCATCATGGAGACACCAGGTGAGGATTTTTCAGAGTTTGCATTGATTCGTTTTTCAACGATTATGCTTGGGGTTTTCTCAGCGTTCCTTGTTAATTTAATTTTCTTTCCTCCAAAATACGAGAAGAAACTGTATTATAGTTTGTCTGAAGTTAGCGAGGATATTACAAAATGGATTCGACTAAACATCCGCCATGCATCAGAACACAGTTTATTGAAAAACGACATTGAAAAAATGCAAGATTCCGTGAATAAGCTTGGCCTGCTCTACTCTATGTACAAAGAAGAACGGAATTACTTTAAAAGGAATGTTCATGCAAAATCACGTAAACTTGTGATTTATAGACAAATGATTTCAACAACTAAACGCTCGTTAACAACATTAAAAAAACTTCATCGCTACGAAAATGACCTTGCCAATATGCCAGAGAATTTTCAACATGCAATCCAACAACAGCTTGATTGTTTAATCCACTATCATGAGCATGTGATGTTGAAATTCATTGGGAAGGTTCGTCCAAGTGTTACATTCGAAGAGGGTGAATTCAATACAGATCGCAAAGATTTGTACAGATTATTAATGATGAATAACCTTCAGCATGATGCACTTGAAGAAATGCTGCCGCACACTGTGCAAATCATCTCAGCTATTATTGATTACCATGAACATGTCGAACATCTCGATGTACTCATTACTAGTTTCCAATCGTATCACAAGGAAGATAACAACGTGCCAATGGAAGAAAGAAAAGGCATGGAATAATGAAAAGAACAGAATTAACTCAAAATCAGTACATCACTTTTCGTTAGTGATGTACTGATTTTGTCTACATGTTTTTCAAGAGGACTTATTAATTAAATGAGAAACACTAAAGACTTTCTTGCTTGTCAGGCAGGGCGTGTAGTCAAGTTAAGACCCGGATAAAACCACGGTTCATGAGGGGACAAATGAGACAAACCAAGCTATGCATGCGTTTGTCGGGCAATCTGAGTACATCACTTTTAGAATAGTGATGTTTTTTTATTAGATTTCCTAAATCATCTCATTGGTGAACATAAAAAACATTAAACTTCGATTAGAGCTGGCAAATTGCCCAGCTCATTTAATTTTCTTCATTCTACACCAAGAATACTTATAGACACGATCCTTGCTGTAAACCTTACGTTAAAATCTCCTTCCTACCTTCAAGTTTTCGGTAAACAAGTGCAAGCACCATTGATGGTATTGTGCATAGAATCATTCCGATAAAAGCAAATCTTGGCTCAATATCGTATAAATAACCCCCAAAAATTGTGAAGATTGCAGTGCCCCAGCTAAGTGCAAGCGCTGAATACATTCCTTGTACTTTTGGAATCTGTGCAGACGGGACATTTTTAATAACATATTTCATAAAGGCATAATGCCCCATTGCAAATGAGAATGCATGCAAAATTTGTGCAAAGGAGAATACAAGGACATTAGGAAAGAAGAATACGAGTAACCATCGAATAGTAGAACCTAATGCCGCCAGTGCCAATAAAGATCCCACTGAAAACCGTTGAAAACCCTTGTCAGCAATGGAAAAGAAGACGATTTCTGCTAGTACGGCAATGTTAAGAATTAGTCCAATAAAGTACTTTGGTGCATGAATATCCTGTAAAAAGATATAACCATAGCTGTAATAAGAAGCGTGTGCTGCTTGTAATAAAATGACGATAATAAGTACTAAACCAAAATGTTTTAAGTTAAATAAACTCATCATTCCATGTTTTTTACTATGATCACTTTTAGGTTTTTCCGATAAAACAACAGGTGAGTGCATAAAACCTAGAAATAGGAATATCAGTGACCCGAGTAACATGGCCCATAATATTACCTCATCTCCCCATGCCCCAGTAAACAAAGTCAAGATCATACCAGCCACTACAAATCCGATTGAGCCATATGAGCGACTCTTGCCGTAATCTCTTAATTGCTTATTTTGTACAAGTGTACCAGCTGCACTATCTAAAGCTGGCATTAATGCTGGATAGAAGAAATGTAAAAATAAAGTAGCTATAAGCAAGCCAGTAAAAGAATTTACTGGAATATAACTAGAAAGACTGATGATTGTACCAATTGCCATTACTTGCAATAATGTTTTACTGCTAAATTTTCCTGATAAATAAGGAAATACAACCAAGGTAGAGAAACCCCTAACAATCAAACCTAAGCTCATAATCAAACTAGCTTCTGGTACAGTTATCCCTTTTGTGTGAATCATCCACCCGGTCCAATAGGGTAAGAAAATGCCCCAAGTCATAAAAAAACTAAAAAACTGACTGCTCATCCAACGCTGTGTATTCATTTTTTCACCTCATTGATTGCATAATATCATCGTGATCCTTACAATAATATGAGATATCTCATATTATTGTAGTAGGTGAGTTATGGAAATATATAAGAATGAGAAAAGACAGCGCTATCTGGAAGAACACTCCATCGCACATTTATTTTCATTTTCAATTGAAGAGTTTGTACAAATCCATGAGTATCAACGTGATGAATGGATTATTCAAGAAGATATGAGGCCTTATTTTCTTTTTTATGTGATTGAAGGAAAAGCAAAAATATATGTAACACATCAAAATGGAAAAGTCTCATTAATCAATTTTATCAATTCAAATGACTATATAGGTGAAATGGAATTATTAAATGACGTGTACTATACAAAAGGGATTCAAGCCTCAACTAAGACCATTTGTTTTGCACTTCCGATTCATCACTTTCGCACACAATTGCTCGAAGATGCGAAATTCCTACGTGAATTAACAAGGTTTCTAAGTGTAAAGTCAACACTCATGGCCACAAAGTATTCTCAAAGCCTTGCTTTCCCGCTTGAAAACCGGCTGGCGGATTTTATTTTGCAAACTGCAGATAAAGGGATTTATAAGGAGAAGCACGTAAAGGTTTGTGATTATTTAGGCGTATCCTATCGCCACTTATTACATGTGCTTACACAATTTTGCGATAAAAAATATTTACAAAAAAAAGGACGACACTATCATATTGAACAGTATCATTCCCTATATGAACTTGCTCAAGTATTGAAGCATAAGTAAAAAGGATGTTGAGTAGTAACAAATTTTGAATAAACAATTAAATGTATATTACCATATAGGGCCTTTTTCATTCCAAAATTCCAATTCTAAAAATCAACTACCATTTTTTACATTTTTAAAGAAAAGAACGTTAGGAATGATTCGATTATTTCGTTGAACATTGGGTCAAGCTAAACAGAAAATGGAATGTGCTCTCTGGCTTTTTATTTGAATGAAACTGAAGGTATTTCCTCACACATGAAAGCTTATTCTCTACTCCCAAATATACGAAATCATATTAAGATGAAGTCATTTGTGAACAAATGTACTTAAACAAACGATGACTCTAGTAAAACTACAAACACCACCGTTGAAATGTTTAATGCGGTTATTTGTTGTCTAAAGATAAAAAAGGGTAGATAACTACAGGTAATTTAGACCCGTTTATCTACCCACTCTTCATTTTTATTAAATGTATATATGTTTATAAACATATTTTTGACTTTTAATAAGCGTTTGATGATGATCTTTTGTTTTAACTCTCTAGTTGCTGGACTTGAAATAGCTTGTAATAATGCCCTCTCATTTTCATTAGCTGCTCATGAGTTCCTATTTCGACGATTCGGCCATGTTCAATTAATACAATGCGATCTGCATGTGTAATCGTCGAAAGTCGATGTGCAACGATAAATGTGGTGCGGTCCTTTGCTAATTCATCTAATGCTTCTTGAATATAATGCTCGCTTTCTAAATCTAATGCTGATGTCGCCTCATCTAAAATAAGGATAGGTGGATTTTTCAAAAACACTCTCGCAATTGCTACTCTCTGCTTTTGTCCCCCAGAGAGCTTTACGCCCCTTTCTCCTACCTTTGTGTCATAGCCTTCAGGCAAACTCATAATAAAATCATGAGCATTTGCCGCTTTAGCCGCTCGAATGACGTCTTCATCAGTTGCTTCAGGATTCCCAAGTAGAATATTCATTTTTACCGATTCACTAAACAAAATATTTTCTTGTAGGACCATACCGATTTTATCGCGAAGGCTTCGTACTTTAAATGCACGCACATCTTCTCCATCTAACAAAATCCTTCCTGATGTTACATCATAAAACCGCGGAATTAATCCGACTAACGATGATTTTCCACCACCGCTCATTCCGACTAATGCTATAGTCTCTCCTGCATCAATTTGCAGATTAATATCCTTTAACACGTCCTGCTCTTTTTCATCATAGGAAAAGGAAACATGTTCAAAATGCAACTTACCTCTTACATGTTTACATTCTTTTGCATCCTTTGCATCATCAATATCATATTTCTCATCCAATAGCTCAAAGACACGGTCCATTGAGGCAATTGATTGCGTTAACGTCGTAGAAGAATTTACTAGCCTGCGCAAAGGACTATAAAGCCGGTCGATGTAAGCGATAAATGCCATCATCACACCTAACGAAATATCACCTTGAAGCACTTGATAGCCTGCATAGCCAATAACAAGAAGGGGTGAGATGTCAGTAATCGTATTTACGACAGCAAATGCCTTCGCATTCCATCTTGTATGATCGATCGCTTTTGATAAAAAGTTTTTATTGTTTTGATCAAAATGCTTTTGCTCATAATCCTCGGTTGCAAAGCTTTTAATAACTGCCATTCCTTGGACTCTTTCATGTAAATAGCCCTGTACTTCTGCCAATGCTTGTGAACGGACTCTTGTTAAATGCCTTAAGTTCCCAAAGAAATAACGAACCGAAAAAGCGTATAAAGGGAATAAAAGTAAGGATACAATTGTCAATGAAAAATCCATTGTAAACATGATTGCTACCGCGATAATAATCGTCGCTATATCTAACCATAAGTTCATCAGCCCTGTAACAACGAAGTTCTTTGTTTGCTCTACATCATTGATCATCCTTGAGATGACTTCCCCAGCTCTTGTGTTTGAATAATAGCGAAAACTTAACTTTTGAATATGTACAAACAATCGGTCTCGAATATCGTATAATATTTTACTTGCCACCCACTGGGCAAAGTATTGTCGATAATATTCAACAGGCGGTCTAACAATGATAAATACAACAATCATGATTCCCATAATCCATACTAATTGCTCTGTTTTTGCAGCTTGTGATAACCCATCATTTCCGATAATATCATCCACTACAAATTTAATGAGTAATGGTATTAGTAATGGAATCGCAAACTTTATAATTCCAATCAATATCGTACCAATAATTTGAATGCGGTACGGTTTAACAAATTCCATATATCTTCTGATACTCCCCAACGCTGTCAACGCTCCTTTACATTAAAGCACGCAAAAACCTGTTGACGTCATTGTTCAACAGGTATTTTGCTAATCCATCTTATCGTCTGTATGTAAGGTACCTCTCATACCAAATATCAATAAAGTCAGGTGCAAAAGGTCCCTTTCTCTGTCTAATCCACTGTATAAGCTTTTCTACATTTGCCCAGAGTATTCGATCAATCGGAGCTGGATAGTTCATTTCCTGACGATGTCTTTCATATTCATCTTCATCAAGCAAATTAAAAGTCATATCAGGAAAAACTTTAATATCTAAATCATAATCAATATACTTTAATGCCTCACCATCAAAAATAAATGGAGAGCTAATATTGCAGTAATAATAGATTCCATCCTCACGAATCATTCCAATAATATTAAACCAATATTGGGAATGAAAATAACAAATAGCTGGTTCTCTTGTCACCCAGGTTCGCCCATCCGATTCCGTAACAACGGTTCGATCGTTTCCTCCTATAACTAAGCTTTGTGTACCTTTTAAAACAGTGGTTTCCTCCCAGACTCGATGGATGTGCCCATTATGTTTATAGCTTTGTATTTGTACTGGTGCTCCTTCTATGGGTACCGCCATGCTTCTTCCCTACCTTCATTACTGGAAGCTTGCTTTGAAACCTAGTAAATAATAAATGACCAGTCTACTAATTGGTCAGGCAACAAAGTTCTATTTCCTTTTCCTATTATTATAACGGTTCTACTAAGATTTTAAAACAAAAGAGCCATTGAATCATTCAATGCTCTTTAAAATACTTCATCATTATTTAAAAATGCTTCTTAATTAGATACATGCATGGCTTGATAAGATTTGATTACATCCTCTGTTTGTATTTCAAAGACATGGTGAATCTCCCTTAATTCCGCTTTCATCTTAGCGATTTCTAGTTGAATTCCGATCACTTCTGTTTCCTTTTGAATAAGGGTTAATTCATCTTCTAATGCTTGACAGCGCTCAATCTCCTCCTGTAAGTACAATAACTTTTCCATCGTTCTCATTTGCTCTGTGACTAACGTATCAAATTCCTTCAAGAATGCCACCGCCTTTAATTGTTTCTCACAATGTAACTATTCGTTACTGTACTTCACTATCCTTTGACTGATTGTGTAGACTTTATGGAAGTTTTGTCGGAAGAAGCATACTTAGAAACAAACAAGAAAAAGCACCCTTCTGAAAAGAAGAGCGCTTTTTTCCTTATTAGTTGCTTTGATTGTTATTTTGATTTTTCTTTGATTCAGCTTTTTGATTTTGCTTGCGAACCTCTTGAACGTTTGTTTCGCTTGCAAATTCATTTTGGTACTGCTGATTGTTGTTTTGGTTTTGTGATTTGTTGTTTGCCATGGTTATCACCTCCACGCATATAATGTAACCATGCATGAAGGAAACTATCCAAAAAAAATAAAGTAAAAATATTTAAACTAGTAGAGATATTCCGCCATCAACTATAATTGTTTGTCCTCTAATCATGCTTGACTCTTCCTTGACTAAGAATACAATTGTATTCACCATATCATCTATCGTAACCATTCTCCCGGCAGGTGTTTTTGCACTCGCTTCTGCTAATAGCTCTTCACGATTTGGGAAATGCTTTAAGGCATCTGTATCTACTGCTCCACCTGAAACCGCATTGACGACGATATTTTTTGCAGATAACTCAACAGCTAAATACCTTGTTAATGCTTCAAGCGCTGCTTTTGAAACACCAACTACTGTGTAATTTTCCAAATAACGAATGGAACCAAGAGAACTTGTGCTAACGATTTTACCGCCACCATTTCTCTCCATTAATTTTGCAGCTTCTTGTGCACAAAATAATAGTGCTTTGCTGTTAATATTCATCGTCCAATTCCAATGAGACTCTTCTAATTCCATCGCTGGTCGTTGTACACCGGAAGCAGCATTGTTAATGAATACATCTAACCTGCCAAAATGTGCATCAATCTCTGAGAACAAATGCTTAATCTTTTCAACATCACCGACGTTGGCTTTAATGGCGACTGCTTTCCTACCTAAAGCTTCAATCTCTGTCACTGTTTCTAATGCTGCTGTTTTACTTCTAGCATAGTTTACTACAATATCATAGCCTTCTTTAGCTAATCGTAAAGCTGTTGCTTTACCAATTCCCCTGCTGCTACCAGTTACTAACGCTACCTTTTGTGTCATATATGTACAACCCTTTCAGTTCGACTAGACTATTTTATATTATTTTAGCGGTTCATCGTATAAGAAGCAATTATAAGTAGCTACTAATTCCTCCAAGAAAGATAAGGAGAATCCAATAAATCGCTTGCACTATACCTTTTCTTTATCTTGTTTAAATAACTGCAATACCTTTTGATAAGGGACAGGAAAGGGAAATTCTGTTATCTCATCAAGTGTGACAAATTTCTTCGTTTCATCCACTAAATCATCATTGGAAATCTCTCCTCTATACACATTCATCTTCCATATTAAATGTGAAAAAACATGATGAACCTCTCCAATATTATCTCCAATTTCAAGCGTTTGAGGAGCATAAACTTCCCTAAGTCCCTCTCGCAATGCTTCTCTATCTGTAATAAATGGGAGTGCAATTTCCACAGTTGGAAACTCCCATAAATTTGCGAGTAATCCTTGACTCGGCCTTTTCTGGATTAACAGCCTCCCTCGTTCGTCTGTTAATGCTGCAACAGCTAATTTGATCTCCTTTTGCTTCTTTTTCTTTGATTTTACCGGTAACTCTTGTTGAGTACCTTGCTCAAAAGCTATGCAGTGATCTCGTACTGGACATAATAAACAACTAGGAGATGTTGGTGTACAAATTAAGGCGCCAAGCTCCATTAATGCTTGGTTAAAGTCAGAAGGATTGTCTTGTGAAATCAGCTCTGCTACAGCCTTCTCAAACACCTTTCTCGTTTTCGGCTTTGCAATATCATCATATATGGATAAAATCCTTGAAAACACCCTCATGACATTTCCGTCAACTGCTGGCTCTGCTTTTCCATAAGCGATGCTCAAAATGGCTCCAGCTGTATAAGGACCAACTCCTTTAAGAGCTGAGATTTCCTCTAGATTATTCGGCACCGTTCCACCATATGACTCTTCTACCTCTTTCACCGCAGATTGTAAATTACGTACTCTCGAATAATAACCAAGACCTTCCCATGCTTTTAAAACCTTTTCCTCTTCTGCTGAAGCCAACGCTTTAGTCGTTGGAAATTGCTCAATAAAGTTTAAAAAATATGGGATAACGGTATCGACACGTGTTTGCTGTAACATAATCTCTGATACCCAAACCTTATAAGGATCTTTATCTTTTCTCCATGGCAAATCACGCTGCTCTTCTTGAAACCAGTGAATCAAATCTTCCTGAAACTGTTTTTTATCTAAAGTGATCTCCGTCAATTACTTAACCTCCAAGATGTTAATTACGATGAAATTAGGGAATATATTATAGAAAGATATTTAAAGTTTTGACAAATACTATTACAAACGTCTATACATGGCCAAACTCTACAAACATAAACTGAAATTCATATGTACACAAAAAGTTACAATTATGCAACATTCTCTTCATCGTTCTTTGGTACAATTCATAGTACAACTTCGATGAAGAATATAAGTCAAAACATAACAAGGAGGTTATTCCTCTGGATACTGGTACACATCTCGTAATGGGACTTGCAATTGGTGGCTTGTCAACATTAGATCCTACAGTCGCTGACAGCCAAGCAACTGCTACGAGTGTTTTGATCGCAGCCATTGTCGGGTCACAAATTCCCGATATTGATACAGTCTTAAAATTAAAAAATAATGCCGTTTATATACGCCATCATCGTGGAATCACTCATTCTATTCCTGCTGTCTTATTATGGCCGCTATTAATTATTGGCTTTTTGTTTCCATTCTTTCCTGAAGCAAACCTGTTTCATTTATGGCTATGGACATTTTTCGCAGTGTTTTTACACGTTTTTGTAGATATCTTTAATTCTTATGGGACACAAGCATTAAGGCCGTTATCTTCCAAATGGGTGGCTCTTGGAACGATTAACACCTTCGACCCATTTATTTTTTCCATCCATCTCATAGGAATTTGTCTATGGATTTTCGGTTTTCATCCTGGATATACATTTCTAGCTATTTATATGATATTAATCGTATACTATCTGGTGCGGTATATCGAGCAACAACGTGTTAAGAAAGAAGTAAAAAAGGTGATTCCAGATGCATCGGAGATTATCATTGCACCGACGATGAGATACCATCAATGGCGTATCGCAGTTAAAAATGAGCAGCAATTTTTCGTTGGCCGTTCCGAGAATCAAAAGGTTCGTATTCTTGACCAATTTACTCGGGCTACTGTTCCAAAGACTAAAGTCATTGAAGCTGCTAAGCAGGACAAAAATTTATCAGCCTTTCTCTCCTTCTCCCCTGTCTATAGATGGGAAGTAGTGGAATTTGATACGTATTATGAAGTCCGTTTCATTGACTTGCGCTATCGAAGCAACGATCATTATCCATTCGTAGCCATTGTTCATTTGGATTTTGATTTAAATATTATGAACTCTTACACTGGTTGGATTTTCAGTGAAGAAAAGCTTCAAAAGAAACTAAATATTATCCCGAATTAATTGGTGAAGCGAGCAATTGATGCTCGCTTCTTTTTCTTTACTTACTCATGATTGTTAAGTAAATCTTTGTACTTAGGATTTCTTGCAATGAATTCATGTAATTTGTCTCCATGTTGCTGAACCCAACTTGTAACAACCTTAGCCGTCATTTCGCTTCCTTTATATTCTCTTCCTGCCTTTGCATACGTAGTTTCAAAATCATCCCATAACAGCTCAATCCATGTTTGTGCCATATGATTTGATAAATGTGGGTTCTTCTCTAATAATTGTTCCACCAATGATTCTCTGTAATGATTCATGATTTTTCACCTCTTTTCCAATTGTTCACACATCAATATTACTTATAATCTTTTCGTTTGCAACCGATACTAAACATGTGACAAACCTAAACTTTGGAGGTAGACCGATGGGAAATTTTAAAAATCCATTTGAGAAAAATAGGATTACAAGTCCGTTTATTACAAATCACTCTCGGCCAAAGCACGCTCACTCTCAAGTGAATGGTGAGACACAACAAACGCAAAACTTAATAATCTTAGAAGCAGAAACACGCAAACGATCATAACCCTTTTTATTCGCCGTCTAGATAACCTTAGGCGGCGATTTATTATCATTTTCTTAACATTGATATCGGCAATGCTTCCTCTTCCCCATTTTCATTTACTCGCGATCCCCAAGCAAATACGCCATTCATATAGTCTATTTTGAATTTTTCACCAGGAGCTCCTTCGATTTCATACACTTCCCCAGGTAAAAAATCAGCAGGATTCAATAAATAAGATTTTGCCATCACTGCTTTTCTCTCTAGTACCGCATATTCATTAACCATCCCGAGCTGTTCTGCTTTTCTCGCTTTATCATTTAATTGAGCTATTTCCTGTTGGAGCTCATAAACAGTCATTTCACTGTATCGTTTTTCAGACATTTTTTAGCCGTCCTCCCAATGCATAGTTCCATTTTTATTTCATTATAAGTATAGTGAATATAGGCATCGGTGAAAAGTGTAACATCTTAGAAACAAGGAGGAAATCATATGCAATCCATTATTATTACCGGAGCAGGTTCTGGGTTAGGAAGGGAACTTGCCCTTCAACTTTCGAGAAAAGGGTACCATCTACTGTTACTCGGAAGAAATGAACAAAAGTTATCTACAGTCAAAGAGGAGATCTATTCACTTAACGGACAAGCTGATTCTTTTGCTGTAGATATTACATCTATTGAATCTATCCAATCCTTTATAAAGGATGTTCAAGCTTATAATATTGTCGGCCTCATTAATAATGCTGGGATAGGACATTTTGGTCCATTTAATTCTTTAACAACCGGGCAGCTTGAAGAAATGCTTCAAACTAACGTTTTTGGAACGATATCAATGACTCAAGCGATCCTGCCACAATTAGTGGAAAAAGACGAAGCTTTTATAATGAATATCATATCAACGGCTGGTCTTAGAGGAAAAAGACATGAGTCAGGCTATTGTGCGTCAAAGTTTGCTCAAAGAGGCTTTACAGAAAGTCTTCAAAAGGAGTATGAACATTCGGCACTTGCTATTAAGGCAGTCTATATGGGTGGCATGGATACCCCTTTTTGGGACAACTCCACTTTTATTGATGACCGATCAAGATTAAATTCACCAAAAGCAGTTGCACAGGAAATTATCCAGCGCTGGGAAGAAGAAACAATTATTATTTAATCAATAAAGGTTGAACAGGTCATTTTTCTGTTCAACCTTTTCATTTACTCTTCATTTTCGTTTAAAAACCGGTCAATTTGTTCGATTGAAAATCCTTTTCGATATAAAAACTGCTTCATTTTATGCTCGTACTCAAACCCAGATAAATGGTTGTATTTTTTTTGCGCCTTCATTGCATGGATTCCCAATGCTTCGTGTTCATCTTCTTCCCCTTTATGGATTTCAACTTCCTGCATCGTAATTTGTCTAATTGAAGGATCATACCCTTTTCGTATTAGCAATTGTTCAATTTTTTGCTTTGCACTAATCGAAGATTCCTTACGTCCTTTTTTCACATATTTTTGTGCAAGCAAAATGGCTTGATCAATCTCTTCTTCCTCACTATATTCAGCCAATGCTTCATCTAAAACTTTCCCTTTAATTCCTTTTTCCTGAAGCTCTCTTGCAATAACTTTACGCCCTTTATCTGTCGTTTTTTTCTGTGTTCTTACATAAGCCTTCGCATAGTCTTCTTCGTTTAGATAAGAAAGGTCATATAGCTTTCTTATCACTTCATCTGTTACATGCTCACTAAACTCTTTCTTTTTTAAATATTGCCTAATCTCTAATTCCGATCTCATTTTTATTGCTAAAAAATGAATGGCTTGATTCGTTCCCTTTCGAACCTCATCAGCAGTCTGAATTTCCATAATGAGAAAATCATCCAGCTCCATGCCTTTTTTTAACTGATGATGAATAAGTACATGTTCATCGACACTAAACGCATATTCATCTCCATCATTTGTTGCAAAAAATATATTATAGCGATCTTTCGCCTTTTTCTGTGTCGTAATCCGAGCTATTACTGGCATATTCGCTCACCTCCCTTCTACTGTATCAAATTGAAAAAAGGTTTTCATTAGATCTATGTCGAAAGTTATGAAAACAGTACGAGTTTTTTGAGGAGAGATACTTATGAAAGTAGCAATAACAGGTGGTACTGGATTTGTAGGAAAACACCTTATTAATAAGCTATTAGAAAGAAAAGATGAGGTTTTTATCTTAACGAGAAACAAAGAGAAGCATTCTCCTATTCCAGGGGTTACATATGTAGAATGGCTTACAGATGCTGCTCAACCTGAAGCTGAGTTAGATGGAATTGATGTCATGATTAACCTCGCTGGTGAGTCGATCAATAGTGGCAGATGGACAAAAAAGAGAAAGAAAAACATCCTCGAAAGTCGAATTGATGCCACAAGGGAAGCCTATCGGATCATTAATAGATTAGATGAAAAACCGTATACATTTATCAACGCAAGTGCCATCGGCTATTATGGTACTTCTGATGAACATATTTATACAGAAAACTCAACTAAACCAGGTAGTGACTTTCTAGCAACAACGGTCAAGCTATGGGAAAATGAGGCTGAGAGCATACAAAAACTAGGAATTAGAACGGCTTTTTGCCGATTCGGTATCATTTTAGATAATCAAGGCGGTGCACTCCCAAAGATGACGCTGCCTTACAAGCTATTCGTAGGTGGGACAGTTGGTAGGGGCACTCAATGGGTTTCTTGGATTCATATAGAGGATGTTGTTCAAGCAATTCTATTTATCATTGGAAACGAAAAGTTTGAAGGTCCAATCAATTTTACGACTCCAAACCCTATGCCAATGAAGGAATTCGGGAAAGTTATAGGTAAAGCATTGAACCGTCCTCATTTCATGCCTGTTCCTTCCTTTATGCTAAAAATTGTCCTCGGGGAAATGAGTTTTCTTATAACTGAAGGCCAAAAAGTCCTACCATCTAAATTGATAGCAAATGGATATTCATTTCTCTACCCGACTCTTCAAGATGCATTAAATGATCTATACAAAGAAAGTATGTAACCGACTCAGTTGGGAAAAATAAGTAATGAACAATCTAACTGGAGGGTGATTATGATGGTGAAAGAAAAGAAGCGCAAAGAAAAGGAAAGAAATTCCTTAACTAGCATGCAAGAGATTACATACGGTCGTGAATTTAAAAGAGCAGATAAAGCAAGTCAATTTCCTAGTAAATAAAATCAAAAAAGAAGCGACGATTACGCCGCTTCTTTTTTGATTTTATCTATACTCCGTCCTCAACCCGTTTGGCTCTACCAGCGAATCTTTCTTTTAGTGTTGGGATTGCAAATCGGTCAACTCCCCAGTAGTAAGCTCCACTTCCTACTAGTAGAAGGATAAAAGCTACAGTCATTAATATTGGATTCGTGCTTAGTGTTCCTGCTAATAAGAAGTTAAAATTCATAAAGGCCGCTGCAATTAAGGCAGGAATTGTTGCTGCTCCCAAGATTAATCCTAATCCTACTGCAACTTCACCCCAAGCTACTAAGAAGCTAAATATTTCAGCGTTTGGTAGGGCGACTGTTTCTAAAAACGTAGCGTACCAAGCTTGAACTGTAGGTGCTTCTCCTCCGGCTTTAGCAATAGCACCTTGGATAAACCCACTTGCATCAAACCCACCCATTGCTTTTCCCCATCCTGCTTGTAACCATTGTATACCTAACCATATTCGAGCGATCGTCCATAATACGGCAACTTGCGGCGTTTTCCACCATTTCATAGTAATCATCCCTTTCTAATTTGTGAATTATTTCACATACAACTTGAAAATTTTTTATTTTCGGCTGAATCGATTCATTTGTGGAAGAAAGAGTTGAAGCCTTAGTTTGTGAATTTCTTCACTATCTCTCTTCACTTATAATATACGTTACATAGTAACCTTTTGCAACATAATTATACTGTTTTTTATTCATTTTCTTCCAAATTTGAATGAATTGTGAACTACTTCTCAAACAAAAATATTCACAAATAGATATGATAAAATAAGCATATATTTTACCCTTTTTACTACCTTCAAATCATCTAATTATAGTATTTTCTAAACAACTGTTTCTATTCAATAAGAAGGAGATTCTATTATGGAACATGATCGTACGTTGATTAAAATCCGATCAAAATTTTGGATCGAACGTGAAAAAGAAGTAATTTTTGGCCTTGGAAGAATTAAGCTCTTTGAAGCAATTGAAGAAACTGGATCAATGAAAAAAGCTGCGGAAAAGCTGCAAATGTCTTATCGTGCTGCTTGGGGAAAAGTAAAGGCAACAGAAGAACGATTGAATCTCACACTAGTTGAAACACAACAAGGAAGTCGGAAAAATGGAACAAAGCTGACGGCTGAGGGAAAGAAATTATTGCAAAGTTATGCGGATTTTCAGAAGGATGCTTATAATGAGGTGGATGCTTTATTTGATAAACATTTTAGTGATTTTATCGATCACTTGAACGAACGAAAAGAATAAAGCATGCCACAATATAGACATGCTTTGTTTATTATTGAATTTCATCTGATTCTTCATTTGGATGTTCATGTTCATCGATTTTGACTTTTTTACCAAGTGCTCTTGTTGAAATGGCACTTACAACAACTGCACTAAAGGTTGCACCAAGCATAAGCTTTCCTGCTGGTTGCACCCAATCTTTCCAAACAACTAAACTTTTTGAAATTGTCGGTTCATCAGGCAATCCAAATGTGGACGGCTTATCTGTTAACACATACATCATATTAGTACCGTCGATTTCGTTGTTTTCTACTCCGTATAGCTGCGCATTTGGGAATTTCTCTTTTACTTTTATTAGGCGTCTTTTTGCTTCCTGTACCATGTCTTCACGATTCCCAAACACAATCGCATCTGCTGTACATGTTTGAGCACAAGCAGGTACCATACCATTTTCGATACGATCTTCACATAAATTGCATTTAGTTTGCTTATTTGTTTCTTTATCAATTTTCGGTACACCGAATGGACAATATGAAGCACAATATTTACAACCTACACATTTATCCTCATCCAGTGTTACAACACCGTTTTCTTTCTTTAATAATGCACCTTCAGGGCAAGCCTTTGCACAAGCTGGGTCACCACAATGCATGCATTGAAACTTAAGAAAGTCCCAGCGGAATTGATTGTCTTCATATGACTCGAACATCTTAATTAAATTGAATGTTTTTGGACTTAAATCTTGATGAGACTGGAACACTCCTTCAAAAGGAATCGGATCATCAGGCAGGTTCTTCCACTGCTTACAAGCAACCATACATGCACGACATGCTGTACATTTAGATATATCATGGAGCATTGCTATTTCTGTTGACATCTCTACTCACTCCCTTCTTCGTCTAACTAGTCCCAACCAACTTTAGTTAATACGATATTTTTAATTGCTTTTAAAAACTGATTGACTTCATCATTTGTCGTGAAAAATCCCGGACTCACTCTTATCGTTCCTTCTGGAAAAGTGCCAAGTGTTTTATGTGCCAATGGTGCGCAATGTAAGCCAGTCCGTACGTGGATTCCATAATTTTGGTTGAGAATTTTTCCAATGTCTTCAGGGTCCCAGCCCTTAATAATGAATGAAATTGTCGAAATCCTCTCTTCATTTGGCTCGGGTCCATAAAGCTGAACTTCTTCATATTGTGATAATCCATTCCATATTTTAACTACATGCACACGCTGACTTTCTTGAATTGTTTCAAAACCTTTTTCCTTGATAAAGTTGATGCCTGCACCTAATGATAAAATTCCTGGAACATTCGGTGTTCCTGATTCGAATGCCTCTGGCCATTGTACCGGCTGTGTTTCAGACTTTGAATCATAGCCAGTACCGCCTTCACGGAATGGTCTTAGTTGTGTAATCCTACTTCCCATGACGAATCCACCAATCCCTTGTAAGCCAAAGAGACTTTTATGTCCACTAAACACTAGAAAATCAAGGAGATTCTCTTCAAGATCAATCGGGAATACTCCTGCCGTTTGGGCAGCATCTAAAAGAAAGTAGCCTTCTTTATTGCGTACAGACTCAGCAATTTCTCGTATCGGTTGAACTGTGCCCGTCACATTTGAAGCGTGACTTATAACAACTAGCTTCGGATTTTTTTCCATCAATTCTTTAAGCGCATCTAACTTGATTTTTCCGGTATCATCACATGGGATAATATGCAAAGTAATCTTACCTGTTCGCTCTAGCCCCCTAAGAGGGCGGAGCACTGAATTGTGCTCCATACCAGAGATTAAAACATCATCCCCATCGTTTAAGAACCCTTTTATGATCATGTTGAGGCTATCTGTAGCATTTAAGGTAAAAACAACCCGATAGTCATCCACTACTCCAAAAAACTTCCCAACCTGCTTTCGTATAGTAGAAATTTGGTTTTCAACACTGTTTTCCATGAACGGATGGTGACCACGACCAGGAGAGCCTATTTGTGTAAATAGATGCTTATAAATCCCTTGTGGTTTAGGATACGTTGTTGATCCGTTGTCTAAATAAACCATCGCTCACTCACACCTTCATCAGAGAAGTTCCTGTTTTTAAATATCCTTTTTCTTTACAAAGAAGATCAAGATGTACCGTAAACCAATCTGTTAGGTAAAGCTCTTCTTTCCCTTGGTTTGTGTACGTTTTAATATAGCTATTGCAACAGTTACAGATGTCGATTCTTACATCCTCTTCCTGCTCGACCTCAATGATTTCTAATTTTTCATGATCATCATTTTTACAATAAGGACAGCCGATACGTTTATATGCCCATTTTGTTTGGCAGCAGCTACAAACTAAATGCCTTCCTCTTCCTTTAGAGCTTCTTTTTAAATGAGCCATAGTTGGAAGAGATCCACAAGTTGGACAATATTCATTTTTCCAATTATGTTTATGAACCCAGCTTTCAAGCTGTTTTTTTAATGGCTTTAGTGCTGCGCTTATTGCTAGCCAACTAAAAAAAACTAGAACACCTTCTTTTAAGCGGTATTCAGACGCCACTTCAACCACTTTTGAATCTTCACTATTTAGGACAGCAAGAAGGAGATCGCGAACGATTATATGATCATCCAAGAGGGCTTCATAAATTTCCTTTGAATCCTCTCTTATTTTTGATGGCAAGCGTTCATCCTGATAAAGATCACCTAGTTTAAAAAAGAATCCAATGGACGTTTCTAGAACCATTTGCTGAACTTTACTTGACTTTAACAGAGGGATTCCTCGTTTAAAATCTAGCTCTAGTCCATTAAACTTGTACTTTTCAGTTGATGTTTCGCTATTGTCTTGTAAACATTGCTTAATCGCTAAATGTAATTGAGCAATTTCTACCAGGTAGGGTCTTTCATTTACCCAAAGCTCGATTTCTTTTTCAATTGCCAGTTTACCCAATCGACCCACACCCTTTCTTTAGGCTTTTTCGATGTTCACTAAACATGCCTTTGTTTCTTGAATCCATGTATTTGGATCACCTGCATCGATTGTTAGTAGGTTCGTGCTTGCTGCTGTACTTAATCCTTTATATCCCCAGTTGTATGGCATCCAGACGACAATGACTTCTTTTCCATTAATCTGCAAAGTTTGAATACGGTGAGTAACCATCACCTTAACATTTACCTCTCCCCTTGCAGAGCTAACATTGACTCGATCGCCGTTCTTCACTTTTAATTTTTCAGCTAGTTTTACAGGCATCTCTACATATGTTTCTTTTACGAGCTCATTTAGCCAAGGGATGTTTCTAGTTACACTTCCTGCACACCAATGCTCAGCAATACTTGATGTACATAGGACATAAGGAAAATCTTCTGCACTTCCGATTGGTTGCTTGGACTCAATTCTCGGGTATTTCAAGCATGGGTTAATTTGTACTTCTGGATGAAGAGCATTGCTTGTCGGGCTTTCAACAGGTTCATAAAACTCCGGTAAAGGGCCATCAGCTGGCACTTGTGCTACATCTCGAGGCAAATCTTCGATTAGTTGATCAGGGTCTCGATAAGGATTAGCAACTAATCTAGCAATTCCATCAGCAGACATTCTAAATGGTTTTTGCCCATTAATTGTAGAAGGTCCATCCAATGCATTTGGAACATCAGGATTATCATATCCAGTCCACTTCTGTTCCATTGCATCCCACCAAATCAATTTTTTGTCCCGATCAAATGGCTGTCCTTGCTTATCAGCTGATGCTCGGTTGTATAAAATATGAATATTCCCTGGCCAACACCATGAAAATTCAGGATAAATTCCTAATCCTCCAGGATCATCTTTATTATTCTTCCGTTTTGATAAATTTATATTGTCTCCATAGACACCAGCATAAAGCCAGTTGCCACCTGCACTAGTTCCATCCCCTTGTATTGCACCGATGCTCTTTAATGGTTTACCCGTTTTCAAATCATACCCATTAATCTCTCTAAATACAGCATCAGCCTTATCCTTTTGAGGATAGTTCCATTTCGCCTTTTTAAATACATCATCTTTTGCAAGAGTAGATTCTGCATATAGCTCTCTAAGGCGAGAGAAAATCGAATCAATCATATCGAGGTCGCTTTTAGATTCTCCTACTGGTTTAATACCAGTGTAACGCCATTGTACAAGGCGACCAGAATTCGTTAACGACCCTTCTTTTTCAAGGAATGAAGCGGCTGGAAGAAAGATAACCTCTGTATCAATTGTACTTGGGTCAACACCAGGCTTCTCCCAAAAAGAGGCTGTCTCCGTCATAAAAAGATCGGCAACTACAAGCGTATCCAGTTTTGATAATCCTTCATGTACAAGATTTAAGTTTGGACTTGTCACCATTGGGTTTTGTCCCATAATGTACATAAACTTCATTTTGTCTTCAAGTGCCGTTTCAAAGATTCTGAATATAGAGTAGTTAACACCCGCATTGATCTTTGGTAGCCATTTATAACCAAAATCATTTTCTGTTGTGGCATTTTCGCCGAACCAAGCTTTTAATAAGCTTACTAAGAATTTTGATCTAAACGTACCTGATTTCGCTGCCCAGTCCTTAACACTTTGCTCTTTATGGCTTGGAGTTGAAAGGTATCCAGGCAAATAGTTAAACAGCAAGGCAAAATCAGTAGAGCCTTGTACATTCGGCTCTCCACGTAATGCATTGATTCCAGAACCAGGTTTCCCTACATTTCCTAAAAGCATCTGTAAGATTCCAAAACAACGGATGTTTTGAACACCAACTGTATGTTGTGTCATTCCCAGTGCATACATGATTGTTCCAGGACGATTGTTAATGAGTGTATCTGCAATCAGCTGGATTGTTTCTACAGGTATTCCACTAATATCTGAAGCAATTTTAAATGTGTAGCGCTCGTAGAATTTTTTCATTTTCGAAAAAACAGTCCGTGGGTCTTCAAGACTTTCCGCTTTCATAGGCAATCCGTCATTATCTAATACGTATCCCCATGAAGAGTTATCGTACCTTCTATCTTCTTCTATATAACCTGAGAAAACACCCTCATCAAAGGAGAAGTTATCTTTCGTTAAAAATGCAGCGTTTGTATGCGCTCTTACAAATTCCTCATCGTATGACTTTGTTTCGATAATGTACTGAATGATAGCATTGAGAAAAGCAATATCTGTTCCAGGGCGAATTTGCGCGAAAATATCTGATATTTTCGATGTTCTCGTATACCTCGGATCGACATGAATAATTGTAGCGCCTTGTTCTTTTGCCTTCATTACCCACTTCATAGACATCGAATGGTTTTCTGCAGCATTACTTCCTTCAATTAAAATTACTTTTGCATTTTTCAAATCAATCCAATGATTTGTCATGGCACCACGGCCAAACGAAGCCCCCAAACTGGCGACTGTAGGACTATGTCATAACCTGGCCTGGTGTTCGATATATGCTACACCAGCTAACCTTGCCATTTTAGCCATCAAATAGCATTCTTCATTATTATTTTGTGCTCCACCCAGAATACTAATGGCATCACAACGGTTCACATCAAATGATTTTCCATCAATTATCTCTTGATCAATCCAATATTGATCACGTGTTTTCTTCATATTCTTTGCTACTTTATCAATTGCTTCTTCCCAGCTTATTTCCTGCCATGAATCACTTCCAGGTGCTCTATATAACGGTGTTTTTACCCGTTGATCAGAATTCGGTACAACCGACATCGAAGCCCCTTTACTACATAATGATCCTTCATTAATGATATGATCTGGATCTCCTTCTAAGTTAATTAGCTTATCGTCTTTTACATGGCAAACCATTCCACAGCCTACGGAACAGAAAGTACAAATGGACGTAAACTCTTTAGAGTTTGATAGCTTAAAAGTCTTTGTTGATGCTTTTACCTTATTAGTATCAATTCCGATCTCTGCCATTGTTAGTCCTACACCGATTATTCCAGTAATCTTCAAAAAGTCACGTCGATTCACGTTTACCATCTCGACACCCCCCTAATAGAAAAATTTGTTATCTTTCTTGTAACTAGATAATCATTCAACTAGAAACATATGAGTGTAAAAAGTATTATGTCTAATTTGACATATGTTCTACTAAAAATTATAGAGGACAAAAAATTCGACAAATATAACTTTTATCACACCAACACTGCCTTAATAATGAAATAATAATGACCATAATCTTTGCAATTGTGAGCTAAATCACTTCACTCATTATTTTTTCAAATTTTTCAATTAAAAGAGGTTCCTCAATTTCAGAGAATGAAGACTAGAATAGAACAGCCAGTTTTAAGATGGACGAAAGTGAGAATAAGTTTCCGAACGTTTATCAACTTCCTAATGCAACAACTATCTTAGCGTAAATATACTATTCAAAAAAAGACCAACCCTCTTTGAGAGTTGATCTTGTATCCTAATCTTTTTCCATCAGTTTTTTCTGTAACTTCGCGTAAAATCCGTTTAATTTTACTAAAGATTCATGTGTACCTTCTTCTGTAATTTTTCCATTCTGCAAGACAAAGATTTTATCAGCGTTACGTATTGTATTCAAACGGTGTGCAACAACAAAGCTCGTTCTACCCTTCATTAAATGCTGTAATGCCTCTTGTATTTTCAATTCTGTTACTGTATCGATGCTACTAGTCGCTTCATCAAGAATTAAAATTGATGGATTTGCCAGAAAGGCCCGAGCTATCGAGAGCAGTTGTCTTTGTCCTTGTGAGATGCCACTTCCATCTTGGCTAAGCATTGTATCATATTGATGTGGAAGCTTCATAATAAATGAATGTGCATTGGCAAGCCTTGCTGCAGCCTCTATTTCCTCGTTCGTTGCAGCAAGGCGACCATAACGAATATTGTCTCTTACTGACCCTTGAAATAAAAATGGATCCTGAAGCACAAAACCCATAAAATCACGTAAACTTTCTTTTTTAAGTTTTGTTGTCGCTATATGATCTATAAGGATCTCACCATCAGTATGCTCATAAAAACGTGAAAGGAGATTGATGATCGTCGTTTTTCCCGCTCCTGTTGGCCCGACAAATGCCGCAGTTTCACCAGGCTTTACGAGTAGGTTGATATCTTCTAGCGTTTTGCTTCCTTTTTCATATTCAAAGCTGACATCTTTAAACTCCACATAACCTTCTACCTGCTCTAAAGATAAAAGGCTAGCTTCACGATCAAATTCTTCTTCTTCATCGATAATGTCAAAAACTCGTTCAGCACCTGCAATCGCAGATAATAATGTATTGAATTGATTAGCTAAATCATTTAGCGGTCGTGTAAATTGCCTTGCATATTCTGTAAAGATGACAATGACACCAATCGATACATGGCCATTTACTGCAAGGAGTCCCCCAATACCGGCAATGATGGCAAAGCTGAAATTGTTAAGACCGTTCATTAGCTTTGGTATAAAACCTGAATACGTTTGTGCCCAAAATCCTGCTCTCTTTAGTCTCTCTCCTTTTTCAAGAAACTCTTCAATCGCCCGCTCCTCTTGAGAAAACGTCTTTACTATTTTTTGACCTGAAATCGTTTCTTCGATATAGCCGTTCAGTTCACCTAGATTTTTTTGCTGCTCTTTGAATAATACGCTCGTCCTTTTAGTGATCCATCTCATTCCTATAAACATGATCGGAACTATAGTTAAAGTGAGTAAAGTTAGGATTGGACTAAAGTAAAGCATCACAAGCGCCGTTCCGGCAAGCGTCAGCACACTTGAAATGATTTGGATAATGGAGCTATTTAATGTTGAGCTTATATTTTCAATATCATTAGTTACTCTACTCATGAGCTCACCATGTTGGCGTTTATCGAAGAAAGGAATCGGTAGCTTTTGCAAATGGACAAATAGCTCCTTACGGATGGAGAAAACCGTTTTTTGCGCAATCCCAATCATCCAATAATTTTGAAACCAAATCGATAATGAATAGAGTATATAACAGCCTACTAGTGCTAGAAGTATATACAGCAACCCTCCACTAGACTGCTCTACAATAAATTGGTCAATCGTAATTCCAATTAGAACTGGACCAAGTAGGGCAAACATTGAACTGATGATGACCATAATCAGCACCCAATTCAAAAGTAGCTTGTTTACAGCTAAATAAGACCAAATCCTTTTCAATACTTGTCCCATATTTTTAGTCTTATTCTGTTTTTTCGTACCAATTTTGGTCGCTTTTCTATCTATTTTTTCATATTGAAATGGTTTTCTAATTTCCTTTAACATGTGCGAACTCCTCCTCACCTGTTTGTGATAGATAAATTTCTCGGTAAAGGTTTGAGCTCTCAATTAGGTCTTGATGGGTACCCGAAGCTAATAGATGTCCATCCTCAAGTAGTAATACTTGATCTGAAGATAGTGCCGTATTAATTTTTTGCGTAATAATCAGCGTCGTAAATGGATGCTTATTTAATGCAGTTAATAACTTAGCCTCAGTAGCCAGATCGAGTGCACTCGTACTGTCATCTAATAACAGTATTGCTGGCTTTCGTATCAAAGCTCTCGCAATCGTTAATCGCTGCTTTTGGCCTCCCGACAAGTTTACACCCTTCTGGCCTATTTTCGTTTCATATCCATTTGGAAGCAATTGAATGGTTTCATGAATCTGTGCATCTATACACGCTTGTACAATTTCATCCATTGTTGCGCCTTCTTTACCCCATGAAATATTTTCTCTTATTGTTCCACTAAACAGGAGGGCTTCTTGGGGAACATATCCGATCGTTTTCCTTAATCTTTTCATCTTATAATCTTTTACATCCGTACCATCAATTTCAATGCTCCCCTCAGTAGCATCGTAAAGTCTTGGGATTAACTGAAACAACGATGTTTTCCCAGAACCTGTAGCACCTAATATCGCAACTGTTTCCCCTTTAGTTGCCTTAAATGTTAAATCGCGCAATGCATATTCCTTTGATTGTGGATATTGGAAAGATACATGAGAAAAACGTATTTCTCCATTAATAACTTCTTTGTGCACATTCAGGTTCTCATGGTCAACTAGGTCAACCTCTGTTTTTAATACTTCATTAATCCGATCTGATGATGCTCTAGCCCTTGAGAAAGCCATAATAATAAACGATAAAATGGAGAAAGCAGAGGTGATTCTCATCGCATAGTTCACGACTGCAACAACTTCACCAACTTGTACATTCCCAGAATGAACTTGGATGTTTCCGTACCAAAGCACGGCTATGATACTAAAGTTCATAATCAGTAATAAAATTGGCATCGTTACTTCCATTAGGCGAAGGGCGTTTGCTGTAGAATCTTTTAATTCGTTATTTGCCTGTACAAATTTCTCCTCTTCGTACCTTCTACGATTAAACGCCTTAATGATCCGTATCCCTGACAAATTTTCTTTCATTACATTATTTACATGATCAAGCTTGGACTGTACCATTTGAAAGGCTGCTCCACCTTTTTTCATAATCCATACTAGGAAAACGAACAAGAACGGGATAACAGCAGATAAAATAAGCGCTAATTTCACATTAACGACAAACGCCATCAACAATCCACCAATAATAAGCAATGGTGCGCGCATCATGATTCTAAGCCCCATAAAAACAGTATTCTGTACTTGAGTCACATCATTTGTTAATCTTGTAATTAACGAAGACGTAGGGAATTTATTGAAATTAGCAAATGAGAACGATTGTATTTTTTTAAACAGACTCTTTCTAACATCAAATCCAAAGCTCTGACTAACATGTGCTGCATAAAATGAATTGATAATCCCTGCCGCAAAAGCAACAACCGTCGTACCAATTAATACAAATCCCCATTTTATGACAGTATCAAAGTCATTTAATAGAATTCCTTCATCAATAATTCTTTTCATAATAAGTGGTTGAATTAATTCAACCACTAATTCAGTTAACATTAAAAATAGGGCGATGATTACCGCTATTTGATATGGCTTCAAAAATTTTAGTATATCTTTCATCCCGTATCCCCCTGTTGCTTATACAAATCCTTCGGTTATCTAAATTTATGATGTTATCATCTTATCTCTTTTTTGCTATATTTTAAATATATTTATGAGAATTTTCTTAAAATAACTTAATCAACACTTTTCTTTTATTATATGTACATTATTTATATAATAGAAATAGTCTAAAACATATGGAAAACACACATGATATTGATAAATAGATAAATAAAGGATGAGGATCGAATGAACAATCAGTATTTAAAAGATGATGCAATGAGAGTTTTAGAACAAACAAGCCGGACATTCTTTATCCCAATCAGCCTTTTGCCGCAAACACTTAAAGACACTGTTGCTGCAGCCTATTTGTGCATGAGGGCGATTGATGAGATTGAAGATCATGAACAATTAAAACCAGAAGTTAAAAGTTCGTTATTGTTTTCTATTAGCCAAGTATTAACAGAGAAGAATACGCTCCCTACTTCAATCGAGAGCCTTTTAAAACCTTATAAAGAAATTTTACCTGAAGTAACGTTAAGGCTTGAAGATTGGATTTCTCTTTGTCCAAATGGAATTGTTGATCAAGTGTTACAAGCAACCTCCATTATGTCAAAGGGAATGGGAGAATGGGTAGAAAAAGATTGGGTAATTGAAAACGAGAACGATTTAGATGATTACACTTATTGTGTTGCTGGCTTAGTTGGTGTGATGCTAACGGATATTTGGAGTTGGCATGATGGAACTGATGCAGATAAAAAACTTGGAATAGCATTTGGTCGTGGATTACAAGCAGTGAATATTTTGCGCAACCATCGCGAAGATGCAGAGAGAGGCGTCACTTTCTTCCCACAAGACTGGGAACTAGATGATATGTTCAAGTATGCTAGTAAGAACTTAGAGCTTGCAGATCTCTATGTAAAAGAAATCAAGGATCCACATATCTTGCAATTCTGTCAGATTCCATTAACGCTTGCACATGGGACATTAACCGCCTTAATGGAGGGTAGAGATAAAATGAGTCGTGAGGAAGTATTGCAAACCGTCAATCGAATTGTCGGTTAATTAGAGAAACAGCAATCAATTTGTATTACACCCCAATTGTTAGACCATCTACAATTGGGGTGCAGTTTTTTATTATTACCCAGAACGTTTGCCAAGATAAGCTTCTATGATTCTTGTATCATTTAAAAGCTCGACTGACGTACCACTTGTCGTAATCTTTCCAGTTTCCAAAACATACCCATAGTCTGAAATCTTCAAGGCTTGACGCGCATTTTGTTCTACTAGTAAAACAGTTGTCCCTGATTTGTTGATTTCTTTAATAATCTTAAAGATGTCCGTTACGATCAATGGAGCTAATCCCATTGATGGTTCATCAAGCAATAATAGCTTCGGCTTGCTCATAATAGCTCTTGCAATGGCAAGCATTTGCTGTTGACCACCAGATAATGTACCTCCAAGTTGCTTTTCCCGCTCTCTTAATATCGGAAATCTTGATAAAACACGCTCTAAATCCTGTTTAATGCCCTCTTGATCTTTTCGATGATAGGCACCCATTTCTAGATTTTCCATCACCGTCATTCCAGCGAGGATTTGCCTTCCTTCTGGCACAAGTGAAATTCCTTTTCTGACTAACTGATCCGCCCTTAACCCCGTAACATCTTCTCCCAAAAAGGTTACCTTTCCTTCTTTTGGTTTAAGCAAGCCAGAAATTGATTTCATAGCCGTCGTTTTACCTGCACCATTTGCACCTAAAATCGTTACGATTTTCCCTTCAGGTACTTCTAAATGAATTCCCTTTAACACTTGAATCTTCCCATAATACGTATCCAACTTTTCCACTCTAAGCATCGACTTCTTCCTCCTCTTGCCCAAGGTAGGCCTCGATGACAACGGGATCATTTTGAATTTCTGCTGGAGTTCCCTCAGCTATTTTCTTGCCAAAATTCAAAACCGCAATCCGATCGCAAAGCTTCATTACTAACGGCATATCATGTTCAATTAATAGAACGGTTACCCCGCTTGCCTGGATTTTTTTTATTAACTGAAATAAATCTTCCGTTTCCGTCTCATTCATTCCTGCAGCTGGCTCATCCAATAATAATAGTTCAGGGGAACTTGCTAGTGCTCTTGCTATCTCCAAGCGGCGTTGCTGCCCGTAAGATAGATTCTCTGCAAATGTATGCAAGTGCTCCTCCAATCCAACAAACTCCAGCAATTGCGCTGCATGCTCCTTTAAACGCTGTTCTTCCACTCGTTGTGACTTTGTTCGGAATACTCCTTTTAACACACCTGATTTACTTCTGCAATGCTCTCCAACCATTACATTTTCTTCTGCGGTCATTTGAGTAAATAACCGGATATTTTGAAAGGTCCTGCAGACGCCTTTCTCTGTGATAATATGTGGTTTCAGTCCATTTAACCCGTCCCCTTTAAATGAAATTTCTCCTGAGGTGGGACTAAACATTGAAGTAATCAGATTGAACATAGTCGTTTTCCCAGCGCCATTTGGACCTATTAAACCAAAAATCTCTCCCTTTTGAATGGAAAAAGAGACATCAGAAAGAGCGCTTAAACCGCCAAAGTTTTTACATGCTTTTGTGATTTCCAGTACCATGCTTCTTCCCTCTCCTTCTCCACGTTTGCTTCACCCAATAAAGGACATTCAAATCAATTAATCCTTGTGGACGAACACCCATCATGATGATAATAATGATTCCATAAATCATATAGCGGTATTCACTAATAAATCGCAAGACTTCAGGCATCATTGTTAAGAAAAACGCACCGAAAACTGGGCCCCAAATGACTTCACTTCCACCAAAGACGACAAAAATTAAAATCTCAACTGCTCGGTGATAAGAAAAATCAGCAGGGCTGATATATCCAAGGACATGGGCATACAATGCACCCGCAAACCCTGCCATTAATGCACCTTGTGCAAAGGCCAAAACCTTATAGTAGGTAATATTAATTCCCATCGATTCAGCTGCTTTTTCATCCAGCTTGATTGCAGCAAATGCTCGTCCTACTCTCGACGTATGCTGTCTGCGTAAAAACCAAATCGCCCCGATACAAATAATCAATAAAATGATAAATATCGAGAGAAAAATAAATTGATTGTTTTGCAAACCGAGTGATTGTGGGGAAAAGCCGAATCCAGAAAAGAACTGCAAGACCTCTCGTCCTAAATGTGGAATACCCGATAATCCTACCGAACCTTTCGTGAGTGGTTCCCAGTTTACAAATAGCACCCGAATAACTTCACCAAATCCAAGTGTTACAATTGCTAAATATACGCCTTGAAGTCGTAGTGTCGGTATACCAATCATGATTCCAATGGCACAAGCAACAAGAGCTCCAAGTAAAACTCCTACAAAGATTGGCAAATCAAAATGAATTGTCAATAACGCAGAAGTATAGGCTCCTATTCCCATAAAACCCGCATTAGCAAGTGATAATTGTCCGGTCGATAATGTGACATACACACTGAGCCCTAAAATAATATTAATTAAAATAAATGAGGCAACCTGTAAGTAGTAGGGGTTTAATAAATCAATCATGTTATCACCTTCTTATGTAGATACTTTCTTGCCAAATAATCCTTGTGGGCGAATGAGAAGTATGACAATGATGGCGATGAATGCGATCGCATCACGATAGCCTGAATTACCGTAAACAACGATAAATGTTTCAGCTAAACCTAAGATAAGCCCCCCAGCCATTGCTCCCTTTACATTCCCCATACCACCTAAAATAATAATAGCTAGACCTTTTAACCCCATTGATAACCCCATTTGTGGCGTTACAGAGTTAAACGCCATCCCTACTAGAATTCCAGCAATTCCTCCCATTGCAGAAGCAATGATTACAGTCATTGTAATAACTCTTTTAGTATCAACACCGAGTAAACTTGCCGTTTCTAAATTTTCCGCTGTCGCTCGTAATGCTTTACCTGCTTTCGTTTTACTCAACCAATTAGATAGAAGGAGCATTAGAATAACAGAAATCGCAAAAATCACGATTTGAACGATATAAATCGTAATTCCGCCAATTTCAATACTCATTTCAGCAAATGGCGTACGAAAAGGATGATTTCCGGCTCCAAACAAATGATGAGACAAGTTCTCTAACAGTATTGAGACCCCAATTGTACTTATTAGTGGAGCTAAATGAGAAACCCCCTGCTTATGCCTCAGGGGTCTTAACGCAAACTTTTCCAACATATAGCCCATGATCGATGTGATGACAATTGCTCCCGCAAATGCAACCCAGATTGGTGCTTGAAACGTGCTCGTGATAATGACACCAATAAATGCACCAAACATAAAAATCTCACCATGAGCCATATTAATAATCCCTAATACACCAAATACGAGTGTAAAACCTAATGCAACAATGGCATAAATACTTCCAAGTGTTATACCATTGATCAGTTGTTCTATTAACATGTTTTCACCTTCTAGGATTCGTCATCGTAAGTACTATTCAAAAACTTTAAAAGCACCTTCTTGAATTACAAGTACCGTCGGTTCCATTACAACATCGCCTTCTTCATCGAAAGAGAAGTTTCCTAATATACCTTCAAAGTTACGAACTTCTGCTAATGCGTCACGAACAGCATCTCGATCATTGCTTCCAGCATTCTTTAAGGCTTCAGCCATGATATATAGCGCATCATACGCCTGTGCTGCAAACTGATCCGGCTTAACTCCATACTTCTCTTCAAACTTCTTCACAAATCCTTGCACCTTTTCATCGTCTTTTTCTGCAAACCAAGGCGTTGCCACAATTAATCCGTCCGCTGATTGCCCAGCAATTTGAATAACTTCCGGTGAGTTAAATCCATTCCCGCCGACAAATGGAACGTCAATTCCCATTTTTCTTGCTTGGTCCATGATGACAGCCCCTTCATTATAAAGAGCAGATGCCAAAATGATATCTGGATTTAAGTTCTTAATTTTTGTTAGTACTGCATTATAATCAGATTGTCCTTTTTGGAAGGTTTCTGTTGTCAGTATCTCTAAGCCCATTTCCTCAGCTGTTGCCTTCATTGTGTCATAGCCAGACTTCGTGAAGACATCATCATTTCCATACAGTATTGCTACCTTTTGTACATCATATTTTTCAACTGCACTAGAAATGGAAGCTGGAATTGCAAGTGCTTCAGGGATTGAGTTTCGGAATACATATTCACCGATTTGTGGAATCCCGTCTGCTGTCGTTGAAGTACCCATAATCGGTACACCATTTAAATCAGCTTCTGGCCCAACGACATTCATTTCTGTACTTAACGTCGGCCCAATAATAGCTGTCACATTTTGTGAGTTCATTAACTTCTGAGCAGAGGTTAATGCTTGATCTTGTTTACCGGCAGAATCTTCAATTTTTAATGTGATTTCAACTTCCTCTTTGGCGTTGATTTCTTCTTTTGCTAGTTCAAGTCCCCTTGTAATCGCCTCGCCATAAGCTGCACCAGCACCACTAATAAAAGAAATAACACCAATATCTGCTTTTACAATTCCACCATCTGAACTGGATTCTCCACTACTCTCGCTGTTATTGCATGCCACTAAAAATGAAACGCTTACAAATAAGAATAAATAAAGCCCTTTCTTTAACAGCTCTCTCATCTTGAAGCTCCTCTCAACTTTTTGAAATATCATAATTTTCAAACTACATTACTATTAAAATACAAAACTACCAGAAAGTAAATACTGATTATTCAGAATTCACTCTCTGGTATATGGTAATATATAACTGTTTTTGTCCGAGATAGACAATTATATTCGAATAATATTGTATCGTATAACCATTGTTGGTTATGTTCACAAAATTGTAATATTATAATTATATAAATTTTAAGCGTTTTCATATGATTGCATTGATAATTAAGAACTTAATCATTGCATCGTTACAGTACATTTGAGGTACAATAGTAAACGGCAATAGATGTATCACTTGATTACTGTATTAACTTAGTATAATATATCAGAACATACTTTCTGATGTTTTATTTAAACTTTATTTGAGAGGAGAAATAAATTATGGAAATTGATATTTCATTAATTATCTCAATCGTCATTTATATGGCCGGTATGCTTGCAATTGGATATTGGGCTTATAAGAAAACGTCTAACCTATCCGATTATATGTTGGGAGGTAGACAATTAGGCCCTGTCACTACAGCTTTAAGTGCAGGTGCATCTGATATGAGTGGTTGGCTCATGATGGGTTTTCCTGGTGCAATGTACGCCGGTGGTATTAGTGCTTCTTGGATTGCAATCGGATTAACTTTAGGTGCATGGGCTAACTGGATTTTTGTTGCCCCAAGATTACGTACGTTTAGTGAGGTTGCGAGTGACTCTATTACAATACCAGGCTTTTTAGAAAATCGTTTTATAGAAAATGCGAAGAGTTTACGACTATTCTCTGGTTTTGTTATTCTAATCTTTTTTACTTTTTATGTATCTTCTGGAATGGTAGCAGGTGGAGTTCTTTTCAATAGTACATTTGGCGTTAATTACCACACAGGTTTATTGATTGTGGCTGGTGTAACTATTGCCTACACTTTATTTGGAGGTTTTCTTGCAGTAAGTTGGACTGATGTTGTCCAAGGGACTATTATGCTGCTTGCACTTGTCTTAATTCCTATCGTAACACTTATGGAAATTGGAGGATTTGGTCCAGCCTTTGATGTACCGAGATCAATCGATCCTGCGCTACTGAACATTTTTACTGGAACAAGCATATTAGGCATTATCTCGTTATTTGCTTGGGGACTAGGATACTTTGGTCAGCCTCATATCATTGTTCGCTTTATGGCGATTTCTTCTAAAAAAGAAATTAAATCTGCAAGAAGAATTGGCATGAGTTGGATGATTCTATCTATAATTGGTGCTGCTTTTATTGGATTCCTCGGGATTACTTATTTCCATCAAACAGGAGATACATTAGGCGATCCTGAAACTGTTTTTATTGTTCTAGGTAATATTCTCTTTCACCCGTTTATTACTGGATTCTTGATTGCAGCAATTCTTGCAGCAATTATGAGCACCGTTTCTTCTCAATTACTTGTTACATCAAGTTCATTAACTGAAGATATTTATAAAACATTTTTGCGTAGAGATGGGACGGACAAAGAGTATGTAATGATCGGACGTGCCTCCGTACTAGTGGTAGCAATTATCGCTATATTCATTGCATGGGAGCAAAATGCAACAATTTTAGACTTAGTAGGATATGCTTGGGCAGGATTCGGTTCTGCTTTTGGCCCACTTATTTTACTAAGCTTATACTGGAAACGTATGACATCTTCAGGTGCTTTAGCTGGTATTATTGTCGGTGCAGCAACCGTAATCATATGGTCATTGCCGCAAGTTGGATTATCTGAAGTTTTATACGAAATGATTCCTGGTTTCTTCGCAAGCTTATTAGCAATTATTATAGTTAGTTCATTAACTAATGAGCCTTCAAAAAGGGTAGAGAAGCAATTTGAAGCCTATGAAGAAGCTTATAAACAAGACTAAATTTGAAAGCATCTGATTGAGGATCAATCAGATGCTTTTTCTATGTGAATTTATCTTTTTATCCCCCTTGAAATTGACATGACATCTTATCATGTTATATTCAACTATGAATAAATTCTGATGTAGGAGCCCTTTATGAATCAACTACTTGAAAAAATATTAAATGAAAAAGATATCAATAAAATTATTTCCGAAACTAGTGAATATTTAAAAAAACCTGTTGTATTAGAAGATGAACAATTTTCATTACTTGCCTATAGTTCCTCTCTTGTTAATCAATTTGATTATGCAAATCAACAAACAATCCTTACAAAAAAATGGCCAATCTCAATTATGGAAAGGTTCATGTTAGAAGGTATTGTTGAACAACTAAATAATATGGACTCTCCTATCATCATTCCAGCAATGAATGAAATTGGGTTAAAAGATCGTTTTGTAGTTCGCATAGAGCATAAAGGCCAATACTTTGGTTATATATGGATCCATCATTCAGAACCAATAATGAATCCTGTTGAAATCTCTTTTGTTATGCAGGTTTCATACCACATTGGAAGATTATTGAATGAACAAAAAATCGCCTTGCATAATAAGAATGAAAGAAGAAAGCAATTTCTCTCTACACTCTTACAATCAGAATCAGAGGATTTGATATTAGAAAGAATACTAGCCGAGGCAAAAACATTAGAAATGGCTATCCCAGATCGATACGTGTTAATTCTTTTTACCCCAGCCGCTGGCAAAGAACAACTATATGATAAACTAATTGATTCCGTTTCCTTGTTAAGCAATACTCTGCCATATGTAACAAATCTAATTACAACTAGGGATGGAATCGCCCTACTATTAGGAAGTCATTTAACTTCAGGAAACATCGTTGATCAGGCAAAGATACTTGTTAATTCAGTCCGAATGCAGTTTAAACGATTGGATTTTTATGTCGGGATTTCACTGGAGCATCATTCGATAGAATCAATAAAAATGTGCTATAAAGAGGCTGTTGAGGTCATACATATAGGTCAATTCTTTGGTAGCCCGGATTTAGTACCTCAGTATTACGATGATTTAAAGCTTTTTCGTTATTTAGAGTCAATTGCTATTGTTCAAAAAGAAAAAGGTTATCAAAACAAAGATTTACACATCCTGAAACAAAAAGATCTCATCGATCAAACTCGCCTACTGCATACTTTAGAAGTCTATTTAGAGCATAACTGTCGATTAAAAAAAACAGCAGAGGCATTATTTATCCACAGTAATACATTAAAGTATCGGCTAAAACAAATATCTATGATTACTAAGATCGATTTCGATGACTTTCAAACTCGATGTCAATTGTATATAGACCTACAGATTTTAAAGAAGAAGCCTATTAAGAAGAAATAATTTCTTTACGAGCCTATAGTTACATGCCTCTCTTCACTCTATGTCTCTGGGGGCTTTCCTAGTTTCCCTTTATCCCAATGGGCAGTAACGCCTAGCTTTTTGATTTGTTCTATTAAGAGTAGAAACTCTAGAGATACACAATGAATGAGCATTTGATTCTTATATGAGTTCATTGAATTATGCATTCTCCCCTCCCCACCTGAATATGTATGTATCGATGCTCTACTCGGAGGTGGATGATGCATACTAAGGAAGCAATTGCTCGTCTTATTGAAATTATTAGGAATGACCAATCAAGTGATGGTTCGTGGAATTATCCTTTTGAAACAAGCATAACAACAGATGCATACATGATTGTTTTGTTAAAGGCATTAAAGATGGAAAATGATTCGCTCATTGATGAACTCCAAAGAAGAATATTATCCACCCAAGAGGATAATGGTGCGTGGAAACTCTTTAATGATGAAGCGGAAGGAAATCTATCTCTAACAATTGAAGGTTATTATGGCCTACTCTGCTCTGGATTACCTGAAGATCATGATTGTCTTCTTAAAGCAAAAGATTTTATCTTAAAGAATGGTGGCATTGAAAACGCAACTCTTCTAACGAAAATCATGTTAACCATAACTGGTCAATACAAGTGGCCATCCTTTTTTCCCATGCCCATTGAAATGATTCTTCTCCCGCCATCATTCCCATTTACTCTTCATAAGCTTTCTCTTTTTAGTCGCGTGCACTTCGTTCCTTTACTGCTTTTAGCTGATCAGAAGTATCAATTTAGGTCAGATTCTCTTCCTAGTCTATCTCACTTATATACAACTCGAGATGAGCCATTCTTCAGCTGGACGCGTTCATCCGAATGGAAGCAGCTCCACTCCCTTCTGTTAAATGGGGTTAAGCTGCTTTTTGGGCTTCCACAAGAACTTCATCGAAACGCGATTGAAAAAGCGATGAACTACATGCTTAGTCATTCAGAGGAAGATGGCACATTATATAGTTATTTCACTTCAACATTCCTAATGATTTTTGCTCTATTGTCTCAAGGATACAAGAAGAATCACCCTGTCATTACAAAAGCAGTTGCTGGATTAAAAGCGATGAAGACAATTGTCCGTGGGCAGACACATATGCAGTTTACAACAGCTTCGATTTGGAACACTTCATTAATTAGCTATGCGTTACAGGAAGCAAAAGTCTCACATCATGATGAAATGGTTAAAGCTGCAAATGAATATTTATTATCTAAACAGCATAATCGCTATGGAGATTGGTCAACTTATGCACCTGGTGTTCACCCTGGGGGTTGGGGATTTTCTACAATTAATACAATAAACCCTGATATTGATGACACAGCAGCTTCATTAAGAGCAATTACAAGATCAGCAATGAAAGATCCCGTGTATGCTCAATCATGGAGAAAAGGGGTAGACTGGGCTTTAGGTATGCAAAATGCCGATGGTGGTTGGCCTGCTTTTGAACGAAATACTGACAGTCCCTTGCTTAAACTTATTCCAATTGAACATGGAGACTTTATCCTCATTGATCCATCCTCCTCTGATTTAACAGGAAGAACCATCGACTACTTTTTTTCTTCTGTTGACATGAGTGCTCAATCGAAGGAAAAAATGAATCTGGGTAAATCATGGCTTATCCAAAATCAAAAGAAAAACGGTTCATGGTATGGGAGATGGGGAATTTGCTATATCTATGGAACTTGGGCAGCCATTACAGGATTAAAAGCTGCTGGTGTATCCTCAAAACATCACTCAATAGCAACCGGAGTCCAATGGCTACACTCCATTCAAAACGAGGATGGAGGGTTTGGTGAATCATGTATGAGTGATCTAAAGAAGCGCTACCGCCCATTAGAGAGAAGTACAATTACCCAAACTGCTTGGGCAATGGATGCATTAATTGCAACGACTTCCCATCCGACTCCTGAAATTCTAAAAGGAATCACTTATTTAAAAAAACATCTTTTCGATGATAATTGGACAACAAATTACCCAATGGGACAAGGATTAGCAGGCTCGCTGTATTTTCACTATCATAGCTATAGGTATATCTTTCCTCTACTCACACTCGCCCATTTTCAAAAGAAATGGTCTACAACGTAAAACCTAAAACCTCCATTCAAGGAGGTTTTAGTATTTTCACCCTTTGATTCCAGTAAATTCTTTCGTTGTTATACCCTTTGTCCCATATTCACCTTCATACTTATTCCTCACTTCTACATTTTTCTCGGAGATTTCTTACATATGATTAAGACTTTTTGTGTGATTTTGACAAAAGAAATCGAAATTCGTTATAAAGGCATGTATAATTAAATATTGCAGGGAATTTGAAATACAGGGAGGTATAAAATATGGAGTGGATTATTGCCATCTTATTTGGTGCAGCCGTAGTACTCCTCGTTTTATCATTTATTAAAGAAAAACAAACTATGACGCAAACTGAAAAGCAAATGGACCAATTGTCTTTTTCACTTACAGATCAAATACATACACTTCAGCAACACATTCGCAATTTAGAACATGATGCCGAAATCATTGCATTTGAAAACTCTGTTCCAAAAGAGGTCCAACATAGACGTATGATACTACGTGAAATGTTAGAAATGCATCGTCGTGGATATTCTTATGATAGTATCGCTGATAAGGTGCAGAAAGATCGCTTTGAAGTTGAACAGGCATTAGCACCTTATGAACGTAACAAGGATGAAAGGGGCAACATCGCATGAGACCTGATATAATGCGCAGCTTTGCAATTGGACTGCTTGTATCAGCTAGCTTAATTGGTGGTGTTTACTTCTTTTCAGATAGTGGTACGAAATCAGCTAAAGCAGATAATAAGTCAACACAACTTACAGAAGAAGAATTAAAAACAGAATTAGCTTCACTTGGCTATGTGATTCATACAGAAGAAGAATGGAATGAGGTCACAGGAGTTGAGACTCCGTCTGAATCAGAAACACCGGAAGAGCCGGTAGAAGAACAGCCTGAACAAGTAGAAGAAGAAGTTGTTGAGGAAGAAGAAGAACCAACAAATGTACGCACAGTCATCCATATTGCTTCTGGAATGACGAGCATTGACGTAGGTAGAGCGCTTGCTCAAGAGAATATTATCGAGAATAGTCGAGATTTCTTTAATGCTGTTGAGGATCGAGGGCTGGCAAATGATTTAAAGCCAGGAGCATTTGAAGTTGAAAGCGGCATGACCATGAATCAATTGATTTCCGTATTTTTCGAATAATACGTATGGGTTAACGATTGCTAATTTACTTTACCAATCGTTAACTCTTTTTATTTACTTAAGGATAAAACATAGACATTTCGTTTACCCTATTAACAGAAATTGCATGTATTGGGGGTTCATAATTAGTGGCGGTTTATGTGTATCAATCATTCCAAATTAAACAAGAAAACTTTAAAGAAGCCATGACAAATTTAAAGAAAATGAAAAAGTTTAGAAATGATTCATTTGATCATCGAGTAGAGATTCTTACACCTGTTTCAGGTGATGACCATTGCTATACACTTTTATCCATCTATGATGGGCTTGCAGAAATGGAGTTACAGAACAAAAAAATGTTTGATGATGAGGAGTATTTAAAAATGGTTGAGGAGTTTTTTCTCGAAAATATCGTCCAAGGAAGTATGAGCACCCAATTATTTCGTTCAATGTCTGATCAATAGTACGCTTAAAAGATAATGAAAAAAAACAGGGATTTGAATACTTTCATTCAAGTCCCTGTTGATTTTAATGATTGAATAATTGATCTATCGCTTTCTTCGCTTGGTCTGCTCCATTTTGAATACAGTCTGGAATGCCTACTCCATAAAATGAACAGCCTGCTAAATGGACACCTGGATAATGTGATTTCATTAGAACTTCTAAATGTTCAACTTCTTCTCCATGTCCAATAAAATATCGTGGCATACTATCGATCCAATTTGTAATTGCATATGTGATTGGTGCAGCTTTAATACCTATGCTCTTTTCTATATCAGATAGTGCTGTTTGAACAAATTCATCTTCTCCCAATGCCGCAATTCTTTCAAAAGAAGGTAAGTTATTTTTATAAAACAATCGCACCAATAAGTTTCCGTCCTTAGAAGTATGCTTCCATTTCCTACTCGTCCAAGTACATGCATTACATTTTACGTCTTTTGATTGGTTTGTAATAAAGCCTGTACCATCTTTCGGAAGGACTTCATCAGACACATCAAAGCCTAGATAAACACTAATGGCAGACCCATCTTGAAATTTTTGCAGTTGTGCTTTTATTGCTGATTCTGCAAACATCTTTTCAAGTGCCCGATGTGGTACCGCTAGAATCAGCTGATTAGTGACGATTGTATCACCAGTCGATAAAGTTAATGTATAGTCTTCATTTAATTTTTGGATGAATTCAACCTTCGTTGCTGTTCTAATCTCAACATCGTCTAATCTTTCTTCATACGTTCTGATTAACGTTTGAAGACCACCTTCAAATGAGAAGAACTTACGATTATCCTGACTCTCATATTTCTGTTTGTTTTCCATAAATCCTCTTATAATGCTTCCGTACTCTTTCTTGTAATGGAACACTTGTGGTAGAGTGGCAGCAATGCTTAATTCTTTTAAATCTCCAGAATAAACACCTGATAGAACTGGTGCAATCTGTTTTTCTACCAATTCTTTTCCGAAAAAGAACTCCAAAAATTCTCCAATCGAATCATGAATGGTAAATGAATGTTCGCTCACATATAGATCCTTTAACGCTTCCACCTTGCCTTCAGCCGAAATTAACTCTGTGTTGACCAACGCTTCTATACTCATCGGTATTCCAAAAATGGTTCCATTCGGAATTTGCTTCAACTCTTCATCGACATATAAATAGGACTTTCCAGACGCATTGTATACTAAGTCTTGTTCCAGGTCCAACTCTTGTAAAAAAGACATCGATTCAACTTTTCTCGTCACTATAGAATCTGCACCAAGCTCCATCGTAAACCCCATATCATGTCTTGTAGAGATTTTCCCACCTAGAACTTCAGCCTGCTCAATTAAGATGATTTTCACTTTTTCATTAATATTAGAAAGTTGTTTTTGAAGTTCATACAATGCTGATAATCCGGTGATACCTCCACCTACGACAACCACTGTTTTCAACTTTAGACACCTCATCGCCATTGATCTTAAATTTCACACAATACGTAAAGTGTACCATAATTCATTTATCATTCGAAAATCGAAATAACATTATTTTTGTTGTTTCTGTGAATTTTTTACGAACATATTGAAGGGGTTTTCACTTTTATTGTCGTCTATTAACTGTAGATAGAAAATAAAGGTGGGAATATTATGATCGAAATTAAGAATGTAAGTCACTCGTTTGATATTGGGAAGAAAAATCAAATGAACTCCATTCAAGTATTAAAGAATCTATCCTTCGATGTTAAGAATGGAGAAATAGTAACGATTGTAGGGCGAAGCGGGTCTGGTAAATCAACACTATTAAATATTATTAGTGGATTTATTAAACCGAAAGAAGGTGAAGTATGGATCAATGGAACTTGTGTAACCAACCTAAATGAAGGTCAATTTGCTGATTTTCGATTAGATCATATCGGTTTCATCTTTCAAAGCTTTCAGTTGATCCCTACTATGACAGCCTACGAAAATATTGAATTGCCCCTCATCCTTAAAGGTTATTCAGAGAATGAGCGCAAAACTAAGACTGAAGAAACAATCGCTAGAGTCGGGTTAACCGATTATAAAGATCATTATCCAAGCGAACTATCTGGCGGACAGCAGCAGCGTGTGAGTATTGCACGAGCTCTAGTAATCAACCCCCCAATTATTCTAGCCGATGAACCTACAGGAAGTCTTGATAGTGAAACTGAAAGTAACTTACTTGCATTTATAAAAGAGTTAAATCAAGACTTGGGTATTACGTTTATCATTATTACACATGATGATATGGTTGCACATATTGGTCATAAAACGATTCATATTCAAGATGGGACGTTAGCAAAGGAGCTAGTAGGATGAAACTTAGAGATCAATTACGTTTTGTACGACAAAACATGAAAAAGAACAAATCAAGATTATTTATGACCGTTCTAGCAACATCTATTGCCTGTGCATTTCTTATTGTCTTAGCATCCGTTGGATTTGGCCTTCATAAATCAATTATTCAAGAGCAGATGGAAGACCGTTTTGTCAATCAAATTGAAGTGTATGGAAGTTTTGAAAACAACGGTAGGCTAACGGATGAAGATATCACAAAGTTTGAAGCCATTGAAAATGTCCGTTCGGTAACGCGAAGCATTCGTTTATATCAACATCCAGAATTCAGAATCGATGAATACTCTGGTTCAATGGAGACACTCTACACAGACTTTGAATCGCAAATATCATCAGGTCTGGAAGTAGCGGAAGGTCGATTACCCGAGAAAAGCAATGAAGTATTAATTGGCTATCATTTTACTGATTTTCTCGAAAAAAGTTCAGTTGAAGGCGTTGATCCATACGATGAAAACGGACTGTTAAAAGAAGAATTTAAGTACACTGGTTCGAAGAATGATTTTATCGGCAAGACAATTGAAATGGATGTCATAAAACTTGAAAATGGAGAGCAAACGTCAAAAACAATTCCTCTTGTTGTAGTAGGAATGACGGAGGCGCCTGCAAGAGAATGGATGCAAGATCAAAGAGTATTTATATCTGCAGATGTGCTTAAAGAAATAGAAACGTTTACAGGTACGTTTGCAGGTTCTCCAGAGCCTTACGAGGGTGATTCAGTTTTTGATCCGAATGGACCTAGAGAATACGATCAAGTAACAATCTACAGCAACACGATTGAAAATGTTTCAGGAATTACCGACCAACTTAAAGACGAACAATACATGGTCTATTCCCCTGTAGATGAAATGAAACAAATCAATATCATTTTTACGATTCTAAAGATTGGTTTACTCTTTATTGGTACAGTTGCGCTCATTATTGCTTCAATTGGAATTTATAATACGATGACAATGGCTGTGACAGAGAGAAGCCCTGACATTGGTATCATGAAAGCAATTGGTGCAAATCCAAAAACGATTAAAAAGATATTCCTTTTAGAAAGTACCTGTATTGGATTATTAGGTGCACTGATTGGTACAGTTATTGCCTATATTATCAGCTTTAGCGTAAATCTTGCTCTTCCGTTTGTTTTAGAAGCTGTTTTTGAAGAACGCGGACCAGAAGGGCTTATGCTTTCATATATACCATTCTCCCTAGCAGCGATTAGTATCACGATCTGTTTAATTGTTACAATGTTCTCTGGTTGGAGGCCAGCACAAAAAGCAACGAATGTTGATGTTCTAAAAGCAATGAGACGGGAAATATAAAGCGCTCTAAAACACAACAATTTAGCTCATGCGTAGAGAGAAAGAGAAAAGATTGTTCATGATGGGATTTAAAAGATGTAAGTGTTTTTCTCAGCAGACAGAGAACCGGTACAAACGATGTATCGGTTTTTCTTATGATTAATAAGCGTCATACTGGGCTTTTTTTCACTATTCCTTTAAAATAGAATTATCTTTATTTATTTTTCAACAGCTTAAGTAGGAGGTTTTAGATATGGGTACTGTTTATGATTTTGAAGTAAAAAAGCCTAATAATGAAGTGAAATCACTAAGTGCATACAAAGGAAAAGTGTTATTAATTGTGAACACAGCAAGTAAATGTGGACTTACTCCACAATTTGAAGGGCTACAGAAGCTTTATGATCAATTCAATGACAAAGGGTTAGAGATTTTAGGTTTTCCATGCGACCAGTTCAATAATCAAGAGTTTGAAAACATTGATGAAACGACTGAGTTCTGTCAAATAAACTATGGTGTTACCTTTCCAATGTTTGCAAAAGTGAAAGTAAATGGAGAAGAAGAACATCCCCTCTTTACTCATTTAAAAAATGAAAAGAAAGGTGTACTCTCAAAGAACATCAAATGGAATTTCACAAAGTTTTTAGTGAACCGTGACGGTGAAGTTATTGAGCGTTACGCACCTACAACAGAACCTAGTAAAATTGCTGAAGATATTGAAAAATACCTTTAAAAAAAGCGTGGAGATTCAATTCTCCACGCTTTAAAAATATACTTATTTATTTTTTTTCTTCGTTAAACGTCCTAGTAAGAATGCCCCTGCAGCTACACCTAAAACTGTATTTGTCTTCTTGTTAAAAACTTGTTTTGCTACTAAGTTTAAGTTTTGAGGTCTTTCTGCTAAACGGCGCATGAAGTATCCGTACCAATCATTTCCAAAAGGAACATACGTACAGAAGTTGTATCCTTCGTTTGCAAGTTCAAATTGCATTTCTTTTCTAAAGCCATATAGCATTTGGAATTCAAACTTCTCATTTGGAATATTGTTTTCCTTCACAAAACGCTTTACGTGATCAATCACATTATGATCATGTGTAGCGATAGAAGTGAATTTTCCATTGAGTAGATGCCATTCAATTAATTCGATGTAATGTTTATCTATTTCAGTTTTATCTTGATAAGCGTGTTGAGGTGATTCTTTATACGCACCCTTAACAATACGAAGTCGATAATCTTTATATTTACGGATATCGTCATCTGCTCTGAAGAAGTAAGCTTGGATAACTGTTCCAATATTATCAAATTCTTTTGATAGTTCCTCCATCATATCAAAAGATAACTGAAGACGGTCGTAATCTTCCATATCAATATTAATGAAGATGCCATACGTATATGCTTTAGAGACGATCTCTCTTAAATTCTCATAGCAAAAAGTATAATCGATATCTAAACCTAGTTGAGAAGGCTTTAAAGAAATATGAGCGTCCACTTTTTCTGTATGAATCGCTTCAATTACTTCTAAAATTTGCTCTTTTGCTTCTATTGCTTCTTCTTTCTTATATACAAATTCTCCCAGATTATCAACTGTACAAGAAATGCCTTTTGCGTTTAACTTCTTGATGCTTTGAATGGCTTCGTTTAGGTTTGTGCCTGCAACTACACTTTGAGCACCCATTTTTAAACCATATTTCTTTGCTGCACTATTTAAAAGTTGGTTTTGGGATAAGCCAATAAAGAAATCTTTTAACATGGCGATGACTCCTATCTGTATAATATTAATCCAAGTTATTATAGCATATTTTATTAATAAAGCTTGTGTTGCGAATATTCTCTATATTATCGAATCCTAACATTCCTACCTATTTTAAACCACAGTATTCAATGTTTGTTAAGATAACAAAATGAGTAATTCTAGCAATTATATATATTTTCATCCTAATTCCTTCGTTCATACATATTTTTTCCTTAATTGCGTTAGAAGGTTCACTTGAAATGTTGTTAAAATATTTTTACAATTAATATAAGACAAGGGGGGATTTGATGAACGAACAAATGACTGAAAATAATAGAGCTTATTTCCGACAGTATTTTCAATACCCATTATGTAGTGAATTAAGAATCATCTCTGCAGGGGGAAGAGAATTAGATTCCCAAAAAAGATCCAAAGTATGTATTAAAGATATTAGCGCTGGCGGACTACGATTCCAATCTTCATTAAGATTACCTGTTTCTGATCATTTCTTGTTATCCTTTTCTACCACTTTATTAAATGAGAACATAGAACTAGTGGGCCATATTTTACGTAGAAACGAAGTCGAACATGAAGAATACGAATACGGTGTACAATTTCTATTTGCTGATTTAACTGACGAACAAAACCTTCTCTCATTGTTAAGCAGAACCCAAATCGCCTTTAGAAATAAATCTGCCCTATCCTCCTGTACTTTATGTTCTTATAAAATCTCTTGTCAAAAAACAGATCTCGCAAAGAAACAAAGCTTTGGGGTACTCGTATAAGCACAAAAAGGAGACGGTAAACACCAGTCTCCCACTGAACTAATAAACAGGATAATATGGGTATGGGTATGGGTATGGGTATGGGTATGGGTAATATCCAGGATACGGAGTAAGCGCTGCTCCTACTAAAGCTCCTGCTGCAAGCCCTCCAAGAAACGGGGCTCCAAACCCAAAGCCAAATCCCGGGCGTCCAAAGCCTGGTCTACCAAAACCAAACCCTGGTCCTCCAAATGGTCTTCTATGCATACCAATGTCCTCCTTTTATCTTTATACAAACAAAATATGTAAGAAGGGATAAATGGCTTAAGGCATTTGCCCATATTTCTGCAATTTTATCGGAGCTTACGCATGCCATAGCTAAAAGAACTAGGTACAATGGACATATGGTTTTCTCCATCAAATATCTTTGTATCTACTTGTAAATGCGGTTTTACTCTCTCACCAAGACCTAACAGATCACTTATAAGATAATCCTTTTCCTCACTACCGGCACACATAAACAACTTACGATTTTTTCTTTCAGACATTAGATGAATATACACCTCCCCATCTTTCAATAGACATCTTTCATTCCACCAAATCGATGGACTGCTTGCAAAATATCGCTTAAAAAGCTTAGGAGAATTAAATAGCGTAAATAGAGTAAATAATCCACCAAGAGAATGCCCAAATAAAGTCTGTTCATTACTGTTTACACAATACTTCCGCATAATTAGAGGAATCAGCTCTTTTTCAATAAATTGTAAAAACAACTGCGCTCCTCCAGATTCTGGCCAAGGTTTCCCATCTGGCTTACTTGGTAAATTAACATGCTCTGAAATTGGCGTAAAATCATAAACTCTTCGTTGATTAAATGGCCCGTTCTCACCATACCCAATACCAACAACAATATGAGGCTCGATTCCTGTCTTCTCTGGCCTTCTTGACTGCAATGAAATTATTTCTTTGATTGTTAAAAAAAAGGCATCGCCATCTAAAACATAGATAACCGGGAAACCTCCTCTAGGCTTTGAAGTCTGTGGGATATATACTGATATTTCGTACGGTTCTTTATTGATTGTTGATCTAACTTTCCACTTCTCTATTTCATTTATCGTTTGATTCAAATTCGCTTCCCCATTTCAAATAATTGATAATCATTATCATTAATATAATCAAGTGTACGTTTGTTCACAAGCTATTTTGAAAATACATATTGAATTATTTTTAAATTTTCGATATAATTAAAATATAACCAAAAGGTTATATGAATTGGAGTGTGTTGAAATGAATGACTTTTATCGAGCTATATCAGATCCTACAAGACGTAAAATTCTCCAGCTCATTAGTCAGCAAGCATTAACACAATCAGTAATTGTAACTCATTTTGAAATGTCTCAGCCTGCGGTTTTAAAACATCTTAAGATCTTGAAAGAAGCACAACTTATTTCTGAGAGAAAGGAAGGGAAGTTCCGCTTTTATTCTCTTAATCAAGATGCCTTTAATAAAAGCTACCGTCTACTTCAATTAGAATTAGAATCCATCTTAGAAGATAAGCTTCATGCATTAAAAACACATTTAGAAAAGGAGGAAAAAAATGAATAATCCAACCGCAAAAGCAGAAATCTTTATTCGCACGACAGCCGAACAAGTCTGGTCTGCACTTGTCATTCCAAGTGAAAGAAACAAGTGGGAAACACAAAGTTGTTCCATTGATCTAAATAGAGGTGGGGCCATTCAATTAGATTATGGCTGGGGTGCACATTATGAAGGAATAATAAAAGATTGGGTTGTAAATGAAAAATTGGTACTACAAGATGCAGAAGGAAATTTAACAATCTGGACGATCCAACCACAACACGAAGGCTGTCTTGTATGCATTGAATATACGGGCTTGTGGAAGGGAAGTATTGGAATGATGGAAAAAGAAAATATGATGTTTGGAACCAGACAGTTTTTACGCAATTATCAATCTGTATTAGAAAATAATATTGATCTACGTTCAACTTTTTGGAAAAGCTGGATTGGAGTTCTACACACATCAACCACTAATGGTACAAAAGTCGTAAAAGTCATTCCTGATACTCCTGCAGAACACTTACTAATTCCAGATGATGTCATCACTTCAATAAATGAAAAGCCTGTACACAATTATGATGACCTTGAGTCTGTCATTACCTCACTAGAATCACATACAAACGTTGTCATCTCGTTTATTAGGAATAACAACGACCACTCTACTTCCTTAGAAACAATTCCATTTGGTGCGAGAAAAACATTATATTGATTATAGAATGAAGATTAAAAGTTAGTCTCTTGTATATTTCATTTCCATATAAAAAGGAGTCCTGAGAAGACAAACGAGGAAAATAATGCCGTATGCGAGAGATTATTAATAGGGAAAGCTTATTGAACGATCGGCTTAATAAGCTTTCCTTGTTATCAATTGAGAATTTCTTCTTTTGTATGAAATCCATCTAAAATGACGGTATCTTCAATATTGTCCTTATTTACTGGAATTGGATTGAGCAAAATAGACGGGACTTCAACCTTTCCATTATTCATTACTCGATTAGATTCGATTTTATCTTCTCTTGCTAATTGGATAACTGCTTTCGCAGCAACTTCTGCTAACTCTTTTATTGGTTTATATACCGTCATCATTTGCTGTCCAGTAACAATATGCTTTATTGCAGCTAAATCTGCGTCTTGGCCTGCAACTTGAACTTTACCAGCTAACCCTTCCTCTTCTAACGCACGGATGACTTCATATGCAGTTGCATCATTTGCTGCGATGACAGCTTGGATGTCATTTTTATTCGATCTTAACGCTTCTTTCATATTACGATATGCATTTTCTGGAATCCAATCTTCTGTCCATTGGTCATAGACAATCGTAATATCTCCGCTATTAATAAAAGGTTCCAAAATTTTATAAGTACCTTTCTTTAACAAGTGTGCATTATAATCAGTATCTGCCCCACCAATATAAACAAAATTTCCTTTTGGAACAGTCTCAACGATTGCTCTCGCTTGAAGCTCACCTACCATTTCATTATCAAACGATACATACAAATCAATTTCTGTATTACGAATTAATCGATCATAGGAAACCACTTTTATATCTGCCATATGAGCCCTTTTCACAATTGAAGCAGCAGCTTCAGCATTATAAGGGACAACTACAAGTAAATCGACACCTTCACTGATCAATTCTTCCGCCTGTGCGATTTGTAAGATTTCATCTCCTCCTGCTTGTTTTATGATAATCTTTGCATCTAAACTCTCAACAGCTTTTTTAAAGAGATCCCTATCCTTTATCCAGCGCTCTTCAGCTAGTGTATCCATTGAAAATCCAATTGTTATTTCGTCTGCTTCTTTCGGAATAAAGGAACGGTCCGTCTCATGATTTGAAGATGTATTCTCAACGGGTTGCTCACAAGATACACACATAAGAAGCATTAAACAAAAAATAAGAATCTGTGTCTTCTTCATCCTTCCCACACCTACTCAATTGTATGTTTTGTATGGTGTATGCCTAGTTGCAATTTTCTATAATCATTCGGGGTCATTCGATAGGTTTTCTTGAACACTTTACTAAAATAATTCGGTTCATGATAACCAACCTCATAGGAGATTTCTTTTATACTTTTCTTCGACTCAATTATTAATTTAATTGCTTTTTCCATTCGGCATTCTGTCAAAAATTCAATATAATTTTTACCAATTCTCTCCTTGAACATCTTACTTATATAAATCGGGCTTAAATCTACTTGATCACTTAAAATTTCCAATGAAATATTCTCATGAGAGTGCGTGATGATGTACTTCTTGAGTTTGTGGAATAGATCAAATTCTGATTGAGTACGCCACTTTTCGTAATAGTTCTCGACCTCCCTTACTATAGCCTTTAACTCGCTTGCTAAAATGCGGTATTCTAAATGTTGTTGTCGCAATCCTAAATCGACAGATCCAATTCCCATTTCTTTTAATACTCTTGTCATTACCCAAGTCATTTCCATCAATTTTCGTTGAACCGTTATTAAACTTACTTCTTCTTGCTCACATCCATTCAAGTAAATGGTCATTACAGTTTCAATTAATGACCATTTTGCAAATCGCAAATGATTTTCTAATTTTGTATTCACATATTGACCCATTTTCTCTATTACGGAGCCTTCAATATTTTCTCCTTCTTGATAAAAACGGTATTTTGTTTGTAAGCTCGAATCAATAAATGTATCTAATGCCTGTTGATACGAAATTCTCGCATCATCAAAGCTGTGATATTCTTTTCCAATTCCTATAATCCAATTCGCACCCTCATTCAATGATAAGAGCCGATTTGCCAACCCAATCGCTTGTGATCGGAATGATTTACTCTGATCACGAAAAACAATTATTGGCAAAACGTTATTGTATAGTACACCTAGCCATGCACACTTTTTAGAATTTAGGACGCGCTTAATCTTTATATATATATCTTTCGTTCCGTTTGGTATATACATATTCATGACAAAAAACGTAGTGGATCGAGGATTATGTAACATCTCAATTAACAGATCAACATGAACATCATGGACATGGTCAAACAATAACTGAGTCACAACATCTGTTTCTATCACATTCAATGTCGATTGAGTTGAATCTATCTTCCATTGATTCCTTTCCGTTTCCAATTTAATTTGTGTTAGTAATCCCTCTGTAAGACTAATGATTTCGCTTGCCTTACTTGGCTTCATGACGTAGTCATGTACGCCAAGTTTAATTGCACTTCTTAAAAAATCAAACGTATCATAGGCTGTTACCATAACAAATTTAATTGTATCTCGATAATTCTTTATTTCTTTAATAGCTTCTAGTCCCGAGATCCCAGGCATTTTTATATCCATAAATACAATATCAATTTCTGCTTTCATTGCTATTTGGATCGCTTCCTTGCCGTTCCTAGCTTGAATGATTGTCATTTGAGGAAATTGCTTAGATATAATTGCCTTCATGCCCTCTCTCTCAAGTTGTTCGTCATCAACAAGAAGGACTGTAGTCATTTACTCTCCCCTCCAACTTCATTTGGATAGAAACTTTTGTTCCACTTCCCTCATCGCTTTTTATGGAAATAAATACATTTTCGCCATAAAATAATCTGAGTCTTTTTATCACATTATCAAAACCAATGCCAGTAGAATGACCTTCCGTTTCTATTAAAGATTCTGATAATATTTGCTTCACCTTTTCCTGTGGCATTCCATACCCATCATCTTCGATTTCTATAGAAAGCAAAGACTCTTTCTCATAGATCCGAACAAATATAACTCCCCCCTCTATTCGTGGTTCAATTGCATGAATGACGGCATTTTCAACAATCGGTTGTAAAGTTAAAGCTGGAATTTTGATCTCTAGCCACTGTTCCTCAATTTCCAAATGAAATGTTAATCGATCAGTAAACCTAGCCTTTTGAATTGCCATGTATTGATTCAATACATGTACCTCTTCTCTTAGAGAGACTGATCTCTCAATTCTTTTTAAATTGTATCTTAATAAAGTCGCAACATTTACTAACAAATCACTTGTTTGTTCAGCCCCTTCTAAAAGAGCTTGCTTTGATATTGTATTCAATGTATTAAATAAAAAATGTGGATTAATCTGACTTTGAAGGCTTCTAAATTGAATCATTTGGATGAGTAGTTTTTGATCTTGAAGCTCTTTTTCTAATTGTGCTTTTTGTTTCATTTCCTCAATTAATCGATTAAGATTAATACGCATTCGATTAAATGTCCTTGCCAAAAAAGCAAATTCTCCACCTGCTTTCACCTCAATCGGATTTTCAAATTTTCCTTTCGATAGTTCATTTGCAGCTTTAGTCAATTGTTCAATCGGTTTAGTAATACTTAATGAGAAATAATAGGTAAACAATAGTAATGCTAGAGTAATAAAGAGGATTGTCCATATGCCCAATCGAATAAAATGTTCTGACTGCTGAATAATCTCACGATAAAATCGATTATATGTCCCAAGCTCTGAATCTAATAATGTTAATTTCACTTCAGAAATATGATTTGATATTCTTGTAACTTCAGAAAATTCCTTCGTAACCGTTTCATGATCATTCTGACTAGAAAATAAAATGATGCGCTCAACAGTTTCAATTAAACTATCTGTTAGGTGATAGTAATTTGTTAGTGCAAACTGATTTTCCTCATGATATAGTTGTAGGATTTCTTCTCTTAGTAACTGAATATCGTTAATTTTCTCCTCTAATGTTTCGGTACTCTCTACATTTGGTGTAACGATAAATTGATTTGCATACCCAATAATAGATTGACTTGCACTAGTTACTTCATTTAGTAATAAATAGCGTTGCAATATATCGTTGTATTGATTTTGTGTTTTATTATGATAATAATTTAATGAGAACCAGATTGTTGACATACATAGTAAAACTAGTGTAATAAAAAGGTTAATCTTTTTTTGTATACTATTCATTGTATGTCCTTCTTTTTCATGAATTGTAATTCTGTGTGATAACCATTTATATCTAATGGAATCGTTTCACCTCTAATCCATTCCATTAATAGTTGCACACTTTTCTCCCCTATTTTTCTTGGGGACTGCTTGATTACACCATCAATCTTCCCTTCTTTTAATAATTTTATCGATTCAGCATTCTCGTCAAAAGTATAGATCAGTTTTGGACCAATTTTTGAACGCATCTCGATTTCATATACCATCGGGCCGATAAAATGCGCATTTATCGCCACAATCGCATCATAATCTGGTGTTTGATTAATGATCCTCCTTGTTGTGGAGATTATTTCTTCTCTTGTTCCATTTGTCTCTGCGAAGATTAGCTCTATATTCTCAAACATGTTTAAGACTTCGTACATCCCGTCGATTCTCTCTTTTTGATACAGTGCTTCGTCATGGTCATATAAGACAATCACATTTCCTTCTTCTCCCATTTCTTTAACAAGTTCTTCTGCAACCATTTGCCCCGCATTATAATGATTTGACCCTACATACGTTCTTCTGAGACTTTCATTCATTGGAACATCATGAACAACTGTAATAATTGGGATGCCATAAAACGAAGCTTTAATCTTTGCAAGTGATTTAAATTCATCGGAATTTAAGCCTTGTATGAGAATACCATCAACTTTAGAGTGGATCGCCATTTCAAGATCTTTTAAAAAATCATCTTCCTGGTTCCCATAACTCCCCCATATTTCTAATAGAATGTCTTCTTGAAGTGCCTGATCAATCGCTCCATTTGCCACTTCATCCCAAAATGGTGTATCAAGCTCTTGCGTAATCAGCACCACTCTGTAATCGCTTTCATTTAGTTTTTTTGTTTTTGGTTTTTCTACACTTGATTGAAACACGATTACTGCAGATGAATAAGCTAAAAATGCAAATGTTAGAATGAAACAGCAAGCAATAGCAATCAATATTTTTCGCAAAAGCATCAACCCTTGCATAATATTTTGTATTTTCTGATTATTATTTTAATGGAAAGAAGAAACAATGCCAATTAATTTTATTAAGAAAGACGTAAGGCGCTCATTTTGTCTGAAGGCCGACTAAGTGCATCACATCATCTGAGCCTTAAGCATAAGAAAAAGACATTAAGAACTTTGATTTTCCCTCTTAGTAAAAAGAGAGACCATTTTACATGGTCCCAGACTGTTGACAAACGCTCGCATACGTCGTTGTTTGGCATCAAAGTCCCCTCATGAACCGTGTGTTCTATTCAGGTCTTCATTCGACCGCACGCCTAGTCTGACAAGCGTTTTCAAGACATTTTTTGGGGGTTCTCTTATTATCAAAAAGTACTAAGGAAAAAATGTAGACAAAGTCGAAATCGACTTTGTCTACAATCTCAGACCATTTTACATGGTCCCTACACCCGTTTTTTTCTTGTCATTACATCAAAAATTACTGCTCCTGCCAAAACCCCACCTCTTATCATATATTGATAAGAGATTCCAACACCTAATAGGTTCATTCCATTTGTTAATGAAGCCATGACTATAGCCCCTATGATTGCCCCTGTTACCTTTCCAACACCACCTGCTGATGAAACTCCACCGACATAAGCTGCGGCGATAGCATCTAATTCAAAAAGTGTTCCGGCAGTTGTTGTTGCAGATTGGAGTCTAGATGTAAACAGTATTCCTGATAAGGCTGAAAGCATCCCCATCGAACCAAATACGATTAAAGTCATCTTTTTAACGTTAATTCCACTTAAGTGAGCTGCTTCTGGATTACTACCAACTGCATAGATTTGTCTACCTAATACTGTTTTAGTTGTGAGTATGTGATAAATCACAACAACGAATAAAACAATTATCACAGTCCAAGAAAAACCATTATAGCCGGCTAAAATCCAAGTAATATAACCAATTACTATAGATATAAACAAGATTTTAAGAATAAAAATGGGCATTGAACTAACTTCAAATCCATACTTTTGCTTATTCTTTCTTGTCCGAATGTCATTATTGATAAAAAGTAAAACCCCTATTAACCCGACTAATAAAGTTAATAAGTGAAGTCCATTAACTTCAACAATGGATGGGATAAAGCCGTTTCCGATTTTATTAAAAACAGGATCTTGGATAATGATCGTCCCTGTTTTCTCAGTGACTTGTAGCAATGCTCCTCTAAATATTAGCATTCCTGCTAAAGTCGCAACAAAAGACGGAATACCAATTTGTGCTATTAATAATCCATTGAGTGTTCCGACCAATATTCCTAGTATTAAGATAATTGGAATAACTAAGTAAACAGACATCCCCATTTGAGTGAGAAAGATTGCTGCGACAGCACCAAGAAATCCAGCTGCATAACCAACTGATAAGTCGATGTGACGTATGACAATCACCAAGGTCATTCCAACCGCAAGAACTGCAATATAGCCAGCAGAATCCAAAAGATTACTAATATTTCTTGATGACAAAAATAAACCATCTGTTAAGAATGTGAAAGTCAGGATGATAGCGAATAATGCAATATACATTCCATAATCTCGAATGTTTTCTGAAACTACTTTTCGGACCTCCTTAATCGTCTCCACCTTTCAAACCTCCTATAGTGTAGCAAGTTGCATAATGGCTTCTTGGCTAGCATTAGCTTTGTTTAGTTCACCTTTTATTTCACCTTTAGCCATAACATAAATGCGATCGCTCATTCCTAAAATTTCGCTGAGCTCAGATGAGATCATTAAAATGCTCATTCCTTGCTCGATAAGCTTATTCATGACTGAATAAATTTCAAATTTTGCTCCAACATCAATTCCTCTTGTTGGCTCATCTAATATTAAAAGTTTTGGTGATACGAATAACCATTTCCCAAGTGATACTTTTTGCTGATTCCCCCCACTCAAATTTCCAACCAGTTGTTCTAGAGAAGCTGCCTTAATGGAAAGAGAGTGTTTATATTCTGTAGAAATTTTAATTTCCTCATTATGGTGAATAAATCCCTTCTCGGCTACTTTACTCATATTTGATGAAGTAATATTATTCTTAATATCCATGCCTAAAAACAAGCCGTCTCCTTTTCTGTCCTCTGTTACGTAAGCTATTCCAGCTTCAATGGCTTCTTTAGGATGTTTGAGGAAGGTTAACGTCTCTTGAACGATTAAGTCGCCTTCAAGCTTATACGATTTGGCATTTCCAAATATACTCAATGCTAATTCTGTACGTCCTGACCCCATTAATCCTGCAATTCCTACAATTTCACCTTCCTTTATATGAAGGTTTATGTTTTTTAACACATCTTTTCCTGTAACTACATCTTTCGCGCTCCAATTTGAGAGTTCAATCACTTTTAACGCTCTTACACCGAACGATCTTTTAGGATAGATATCATGCAGCTCTCTCCCAACCATATACCGGATGATTTCACGTTCAATTAATTTTCCTTTTTTCGTATCGAGCGTACAAACGGTTTCTCCATCCCTTAGAATAGTTGCTTTGTCCGCAACAGAAATAACCTCATTCAACTTATGTGAAATCAATATACAAGTCATTCCTTGTTTCTTTAATTCTTTTAATAGATTCAGCAAATTTTCACTATCATTTTCGTTTAAAGCAGCGGTTGGTTCATCTAGAATGAGCAACTTAACATCCTTATTTAATGCTTTAGCAATTTCAATCAATTGCCTTTTTCCTACTCCGAGCTCCTTTACAAGTATTGCAGGATTAACATTTAATTTGACCTTTTCTAACACCTTTTGGGCTTGTATAATCGTTTCATTCCAATTGATAAACCCTTGGTTAGACATCTCATTTCCTACAAACAAATTCTCATACACAGGCAAATCTGGGAACAAGGCAAGCTCCTGATAAATGATGGAGATTCCCGCACGAACACTATCATTTATTTTTTGGTAGTGTTGTACCTGACCTTCAAATATGATTTCTCCTCCATATGTTCCAGATGGATAAACGCCACTTAAGATTTTCATTAATGTAGATTTCCCAGCTCCATTTTCACCTATTAAACAATGAATTTCTCCTTGTTCCACTTTAAAATCAACATTGCTTAAAGCAACTAAACCATTAAAATCTTTTGTAATGTTTTTCATTTCTAAAAGAATGTGACTCATTTTTTCATCTCCTAAGGAGTGCTTTTAAGAAAAGTGCAAGGCTCGCCTATATAAAAGTCCACTAAGTACGTGGCATGGCTCACATCGCGTGAGTCCCGAGCATAAGACGAAGACCGAAAAAACCTTAAGACACCGAGCCGATGGCTCCTGGAGTCTAGACAATTCTCTAATCGAAGGAATTAGGTTATTGGGCCTAATCTTCAAGAAGTGAATGCTTTCTTGCTTTTTAATTGAAAAATAGTGATAGAGAAACTATCACTATTTTCCCCTCCATTTCTACAATCCAGTAAACTCGCTCGCTTCATAGTAACCTGAGTCAATCAATTCCTGCTTCACATTTTCGTTTTCAACAATGATGACAGGTGTTTGTTTTGCTTTTACATCAATTGAGCCATTATTATATGAACCTGTAGTTTCTGGCGTATTTCCATCTAATATTGTAATAGCCATTCCCATTGCATCCTCGACTAATGTACGCACATCCTTAAATACGGTCATTGATTGTTTCTCATCAATAATATATTGGATAGAAGCTTTTTCTGCGTCTTGACCTGTTACTGTGTAAGATTCAATATCTCCATCAGCAGCAAATACATCTGCAATTGAGCGGGCAGTTCCATCATTTGGAGCAAGAATCAATACCTCTCCTTTTAAATCATTACTTGCAGCAGTTAAATGTGTTTGCGCCTTATTTTTTGCATCATTTGGATCCCAGTTCGTTGTGACTTGACCGAGAATTTTGCTTAATTGGTCACGAGAAAGTTTGTTTACATCTTTTAGTGCAACTGCTTCACTCGAGTTAGCAATCTTTAATGTGCCATCTGCAATTTTCGGTTGCAGCACACTCCATGCTCCCTCAAAGAAAATAAATGCATTATTATCTGATGCAGCTCCTGCATATAAATACAGCGGTACATTTGAACCTGATGATTGATCCAATAAGTACTGTCCCTGTGCTTCCCCAACAGCAAAGCTATCAAATGTAACATAGTAATCTACTGCATCTGTATTTGTGATTAATCGATCATACGCAATTACCTTTACTCCATCTTTTTTTGCAGCCTCAACTGCCGCTGCAGCAGCATCTCCATCATGCGGGCAAATGATTAGAACATCGATGTTTTTATTAAGAAGCGTTTCAACATTTTCCTTCTCTTTTGCAGAAGATCCCTGGCTAAATAATATTTCTGTTGTATATTTTGAATCTGCCAAGGCATCTTTAAACCTTTGCTCATCTTGGACCCACCTAGGCTCATCTTTTGTTGGTAAAACAATTCCCACACTGACCTGATTACTCGAACTACTAGTGCTACTGCAAGCTGCTAAAAAAGAAACGAGTAAAATCATTAATAGTAAAATGGACAAAGACTTTAATCGACTTCTCATTTGAATACCCCTTTCTAAAATGGATTGTACAACCAAATTATATGATTTCATCGCTATTATGTAAGCGCTAACATATAGTACTTTTTTAATATTTGCGATACTTTTTTAACCTAATGTAAAAAAGACTGCTTTCAACGATTCCCTTAAGAATCTTGAAGGCAGTCTTTCACTTTTTTTTGTAGAGAAATCGATAAGACCATATAAGCCCTAAAACATACAGGGCGAGCGCAAAATAAGCCGGCAGTAAATGGATGAAGGAAGTATAGCCAATGGCAAAATGAATGTAGATACCTGAGAAAAATGCAGGAATTCCTCCTATCAGGAATGTCCACCATACCCAACGGTTTCCTTGCTGATACCCCCATAGTGACACCGTTAACACTAGTAAGCCTACACTTAAAAGTGCTGAACCAAATCCGGCTCTGTCATGGGCAATGACTGGGATTAAGTTATCATTAAAGGACTCTAGTGCAGCTGGTGTAATGCATAAAAAAGCTAAGTCTGTTGTGACAAAAACACTCGTGATCCCAACATATGTAATCACAAACCCACCTAGAACAAAAGCAAAACCCAATAGCACTAAGAAAAGCTGTCCAAAGATTCCCATTTTCCACGTTCGGTCATTTCGAAGGTTTTGAGAAGAAGGGACGCCAGAAATCTTTCTTGTTTTTATAACTCCATGAGCATAAACCGGAAGTAAAATGATCCAAAACAACAGATGAAGCCAATCAAAGTACCCAAATCCAATGAAGGTAAAGATTCCTAAAAAGCCAATTATAGCCGCTAAGTCAATCGCTTGCTTTGCCCATTTAAGCCCCTTCTTTACTCCATGATAGGCAAGCATCATATAGACAATTCCCCCGGAAATCATCGTACCAGCAAGTGTCATTCGATCATGTGCCATAAAGAGTAGAATTTGCTCATTAAATAATTGTATTTGCTCTCGACTCATTTCTAAGAACGATTCATCATATGGAAGGATGACCGACGTAAGACTAAATATAAGGGCGAGCACTCCTCCGAACATAATCATTATTCCAAAAAGAAAGTACGACAACCAACCATTCTGAACATTATGAGGCAATTCCTCTTGTTTCAGAAGTGATTCATTAATTCTCTTGGTCAACCCTGGTCCAGAAAAAACATATCCTTCTTCTAGTAATACGAGATCAGTTCCCTCATTAAGAAGCTGCAGGGCATCCCTTGGTTCAAAAACTCCTCCCGATACGATAATCGTTCGATCATATCCACTTCTCCGTATCTCCTTAACTCTGTTTGTTATCTGTTGTACATCACTCTCTAGATCAAGGACAATGCCGGACCCTTTTTTATCAACTGACTCATATTGAGAAGCAACCAATTGATAGGTTGGTTTATTTGAAGGGTTAGAAAAACATAAGACATCTTCAACGATAAACCCATCTACAAACGGGGCAAGCCGCTGACCTATTACATCCAATTCCTCTTTCGTACCAACGATTCTTGCCAGTATTGGCTGCTTTTTATTAAGCTTCTTTAATTTCACTATGGTCTCTTCAATTCCAATGGATTGCGGGCTTTTGGGAAACGCTATTTCTCTCTTCTTCCAATTTACATTTGGAGGTAGCAAGACTTGTTTATCTATCGTCACTGGGCCTATCTCTAAAAAACCGAAACCTAAATTCGTAAATGCCTTTACTCCTGTTAGCATAGGGTCCACTTTTCCACTTAGTCCAATAGGGTTTCGATAATCAATTAAGTCTATCCTCTTTAGTAGAGTTGGTGAGCACTCTTCTCTGCCAAGGAAATTTATAATACGTCCCCCCATACCGAAGGGCAACGAAGCGATTGCATTCATGCTACGATGAATAAATTCTCTTGATACAGTTGGAGGCAAATGTTTCAGAACTGGCTTAAAGATTCCGTGATAAGACCAATCTGGCATTCTACTTCCCCTTTATACGATTCATAGTATTTTTCCAGGATTCATAATCCCTTTTGGATCTAACGTTGATTTTATTAATTTCATCACTTCAACAGCACCTGGCTTTTCCTGTATTAAGTATTTTTTCTTTCCTAACCCGACACCATGCTCTCCTGTACATGTTCCCCCACGTTCTAATGCATAATGAACAATTTGTGCATTAATCTCCTCTAACATTTCCACCTGCGCTTGATCATGCTGATCAATAGCCATGATTGCATGAAAATTTCCATCTCCAACATGACCGAAAACACCTGCTTTAAATTGATACTGATCGATTAATGTTCTTGCAAAGACAATTGCGCCAGATAGTTCGGATAATGGAACACATACATCCGTGGAAACGATCCCTTTTCCTGGGTTCGCAGCCATAATAGCATATGCAACCCCATGTCTTGCTTCCCAAAGTTTCGCACGTGCTAATGTATCCTTTTCATACTGAAATAGGTCGCAGCCATACTCTTCAGCTATTTCTTTTACAATTGCAAACTCACTATCTACCAATTCTTTACTACCAGAAATCTCTAGAAATAGAGTCGGCTTTTCAAAGTACGCTGTTTTGTTGTAATCATTTACAGCTTTTATCGTAAATTCATCCACGAGTTCAAGCTTCCCTATTTCTACCCCTGCACTTAAAATCATCGATGCAGCTGCACTAGCATCTTTAATTGTGGAGAAAGTCGCAATACCTGCCGCAGTTGTTTCAGGTATTCCAAATAGCTTCAGTGTGATTTCTGTAATAACACCTAATGTCCCTTCGGAACCTGTGAAAAGCGCCGTTAGATTATATCCAGCAGATGACTTCGAGGCCAACGATCCAGTATGAATTACTTTGCCATCAGCGAGGACCACTTCAAGGTTAAGCACTTGATCCTTCATGGTTCCGTACTTAACGCTATTCGTACCACTCGCATTCGTTGCGACCATTCCGCCTATTGAAGCATTAGCACCTGGATCCACAGGGAAAAAGAGACCATATTGCTTTAATTGTTTATTTAGTGCTTCTCTCGTTACTCCAGGTTGAACCTTCACGATAAAATCCTCAGGGCGAACTTCAACAATTTTGTACATTTCCATCAAATTTAGTGAAATTCCACCTTTGATGGGAATCATATGTCCTTCTAAACCACTTCCAGCGCCAAATGGGGTAACTGCTACATTCTGTTCATTCGCAAATGCAACAAGCTCACTCACTTCTTGTGTTGTCACTGGGTAAGCAACGACCTCCGGAGTTGAAGCTGCGTGATACGTTAATCCTTTGCTATGCTGTTCTAATATAGAAGGATTTTTTGAGACCCTTGATTCGTCTCTTAAAATTTCTAATAAACGAGTATATATCATCTATACTTTTCCCCCTCATTTTCTCTAATTATAAATTAATTTAGTGAAAATTCTGTATATATAACCGTTTTTAGTATAACAAAAAAGCGCAGCACTCGTCGATTGCAAGTTTGCTACGCTCCTTTTATCAATTCAATTTATGACCACAATTTGAACAGAAGTTTCCATCTCCTGTTTTTGTTCCACAGTTTGGACAGAAGTTTGGTCGTTGGCTATTTTCTGATGTATTTTGCTTCACTGGTTGAACATTTTCTTGTTGTTGATTGTTCTGTTGTTGGTTGCTTTGATTTTGCTGATTCATCATCTGATTCGCAAAATTCATTCCCATCATCATCCCAGCCATATCTGAGGCAGCTCCACCGCTCCCCATCTTTCCTGAAGCCATGCCTTCAGTCATCGAGATTTGTTGAAAGCGATCAACATTTCCAATCATACCATGAGAAGCATTTTTCGTTATCATATCTTGTACTTCTTTCGGATAATTGAAACTCATAATGTTGAAGCCAGTAATAGAAAAACCATCATCAATAATGTTCATATCTAAATCTTCGCGAATCCCTTTTGCTATGTCAAACGCATTCGATTGTAAATTAAACATGTCCTTGCCTTCACGTGTGATCCATTTCATTAATAGCTGATCCAATACCGCAATAATCCGCAAACGAACATCCTCTACTAAATACTGATTTCGTACACCTGCGATTTTATCAATTAACATGACGTAGTCATTCACTTTAAAGTTAAACGTTCCATTTGCACGGATAGGAATTCCACCTGGAAAGCCAGGTGCTGGGATATTAATCGCATTTCTCGTTCCCCATTTTACAGTGAACTCTTTCGTATTGACGAATAACACTTCAACACGCATTCCACTATTAAATCCAAAACGGAAACCTTTTAATGTAGATAGAAAAGGAATGATTTGTGATTCAACATCATAATCCCCTTCGTCTTCAAAGATTCCTTCAATACGGCCGTTATTAAAGAAGATTGCATCTTGACCTGGACGAATAATAAGTTTACTTCCTCGTTTGATTTCATTATTACGCCATTTGTAAAAAATCATATCTTCCCTGAATTCTTCCCATTCTACAACATTGGCAAATTGATTTCTAAAAAAAGACATCCTCATGCACTCCTTTCATTGCTCTAAAACTTCCCTCTGCTTCCACTATGTGAGTGTCCACCGCCAGTAATTCCACCGCCACTGCCACCGGAATTATTCGAAGACGGCTTTTTCGTTTTTGTTACCGTTTTTCGAACGTAGCGATCATGCTTATCCAAAACTCTTGATGTCCCTGAATTCATATAGGTTCTTCCATTTACTGTTACTCTTCCACCTGTTGTAAACAGCATCGCTCCTACAACACCACCTCCAACAATAATGGAAATAACCGCTTGAAACCAAGTCTCTGTCCATATTGGAACTTCTGAAGCTGCACTTGGGCGGTCATACACATAATTTGTTGAATCGTTTTCACTTGGTGGTGTTTCCATCAATTCTGAGGACATTGTTATAAAGGTATAGAATGCATCGTAATAGTCTGCATTTGAGAGATCAGGGGTGATGGCATCACGAACTCGATCCAATCGTGTATCCGGTAATAGCTCCTCACCTTTTTTAAATCCAGCTAAATATAGATCTCTTTCTTGCATATCCATAATCAGAATAACTGTATTTCCATGTGGTTGATTATATCCAGGTGCTTCTTTATCATAAAAATCTTGCACATATTCTACGATATCTTTTCCATTTGTTGTATTCAAAGTAATAACCATAAAATCCGTTTCATGAATCGTCCCTTTTTCCTTTGCCAACAAATCTAGTTGCTCTACCTCTTCAGCAGTTAATAAATCTGCACGATCTAATATAAGCGTAGATTCTCCAAATACTAATGTACTAGGTAGTAAGAAAAGTGCGACTAATATACATACAATCCATTTTCTCACCAGAATCCACCCCCAGAAAAGAAGGAGAATGTTTTCATAACTAAAAAGGTAGCCGAAGCAATGCCACTAAACCAAAGCAATGATTTTCCAGCACTAATTGGAGGCTTTCCAACAACTTTTCCCGTTTGACCATTCATCGCAAACATATATTCTTTTTGGTTATAATCATAGCTTACCATCCATACTGGCAAAAGAACATAATAGTGATTTGTGCTCTTCGTATTTATATCTTTACTTGTATACCTTACCGAATTGTAACCATTGATCGTCGATTTTATATATGAATCAATATAAGGACCTATTTTATCTTTCGCTCGAGGAAGTAGTTCACCTTCAGTAAAGTTGTATTTCTCTGCTAAGTAGCCGGCTAAATAAGGTGTTTTAAAAGGTTTGAAATCATCATAATGGTAAGGTTCTAGTTTATCCATTAATTCATCATTCATTTTCGCAGAAGCATCTACTGGTATTTTTATATAATCTAAATTAATATCACGATATGCATCATAATACTTCGTTTCTGTATAAATATAATCACCCATCGTATACGTACGAACCTTCGTTGCTACAGCATTTACCTTTGCACGGCTATTTAAATCATATAACCAAAAAGGAACGTAAATACCTGTAATGCTCTTAATCCGATCAGATGTCATAAAATCCTTTGGTGTGAGACGCCCATTTCTGCACCATTTTTTAAATGCCTCACCAGCCTGCTCTTTCGTAATAGTGAAAGGGATTACTTTTGCCGGAGCAAGTTCTCCAGAAACTCGATCTGCTAAAACAACACCAGCCCCACAAAAGCTACATTTCGTTGCGGCTGTGTCTGCTTCGGTCATAATATCCGCTCCACAGTTGTCACAATGATACTCGACAACCTCATTTTCTTCAAAAGTTGCCGTAATGAGTTCTTCTGGATAATTTTCGATTTTTTCTTGCCGTTGACAGCTCATACATCTCAATGTACCTGACTGTGGATCAAACTTCATATCACTCCCACAGCTCTGACATTTATAATGGAGAATCATAGAATCACCTCTGGAAAATTCAAAATGAAAGAATCTAAAGCTGCAGCAACTTGGCTACAGCTTTAGTAGATGTTTATTCGCCTTGATTCATTCTTGCTTTAAGCTTTTCAAGCTCTAAATCAACTGCTGAGCTTCCTCCGCCATTTGAATCATACTTTTTCGTTAAGTCAGCGATATCATCCTTTGAGCCAGCGTTTAATTCTGCCATGGCATTTGCCTCATCCAATGCTCTCGTTACGCGTTCTTCCATACGCCCAAACGCTGAGACTGAACGGCCAGCTTGATCAGCTGAAGCTCCAAGTTTGTTGATTCTCTCCTGCGTCTTTGCCATTTTCCATTGCGCTTTTAATGTGCTACGTCTCGCTTCCAATCCTTTTATATCTTCCACTAATTTATCATGCATCTGTTTCATTTGCTGTGCATTCGTTGAAGCCAGCTGATAAGCACTTTGTAAAGATTCTAGATTTGCCGTTAATTGCCCTTTTCTCTCTAAAAACTTGCGCGCATCGCTTTCGTCGCCTGACTCAAGAGCCATCATCGCATAACGCTCCATTTTTTCGATTTCATCATGTGCTTCAGAAAGTGCGCGCTTTGAACGCTGCTCTTCAGCCATTACAGATGCAGTTTCTGCCTTTACTTTGCCTAAATCTGAATTTAAATTTCTTAAATATTGATCAATCATCTTTTCAGGGTTTTCCGCCTTATCCAGTAATGCGTGAATGTTACTAGCCATAATATCTTTAAATCTCGCTATCATACTCATATTTAGAAATTCCTCCTCTTATAGATTGACCTCTAAAAAAAGAAAGTCGCTTTTTAATTACTACTATATACTGACTTTCTTCCATAAAAGTTTCATTTTTCCGTTAGCAATTTATAAAAAAGTGATTTTTATGTTCCACAGTAAGTGACAAATGGTTTGTCATCTTCAGGTGGTTTCGTATATTTTTCTTGCACTCCGTTTATCTCAAATGGTTTTTGTAGAACAGTTAATAATTCATTAAATAATGTGTAATCTCCATCTTCAGCTTTTACCAACGCCTCTTCAACGAGATGGTTTCGTGGGATGATAAATGGATTCACCTTCTTCATGACAACAACTGCTTCATCCAATCCATCATGCTCCTTTTCTATTCGAACTTTCCATTTTTCTAGCCAAGGACCAAAGCGCTCTTCTTCTAACTTCCCATTCATCAACCTCACAAATGACTGAGTAAAGTCGGCCTTCTCCTCTTCCATGAGAGAAAGAAACTCCTTTATAAGCCCTTCATCTTCGTTTTCTTTGGCTAACATTCCAAGCTTCTTTCTCATTCCATCTAACCAAATCTCCTCATAGAATGGACCGAACTTGGAGAGAACCTCTTGAGCTACCTCAATTGCTTTATCTTCCTCTTCATCAAGAAGGGACAACAAAGATTCTGCAAATCGCGCTAGGTTCCATACAGCCATATACGGTTGGTTGCCAAACGCATAACGACCTCCGCTATCAATTGAGCTAAAGACTGTGCTACGGTCATACTGGTCAAGAAAAGCACACGGTCCATAGTCAATTGTCTCACCTAAAATAGACATATTGTCTGTATTCATAACACCATGAACAAACCCTACAAGCTGCCACTGCGCAATGAGGGACGCCTGCTTCTTCATAACGGTCATTAGTAAGGAGCGATAAGGATTTTTCTCAGTCTTGATATGATTGTAATGTCTTTGGATTGTATAGTCTGCAAGCTGTTTTAATTCATCCTTTGAGCAAAATCGACTTGCATACTCAAAAGTTCCTACACGAATATGACTCTTTGCTACTCTTGTTAACACCGCACCAGGTAAACGTCGTTCACGAATTACCTCCTCACCTGTTGTCACAACCGCAAGACTTCGGGTCGTCGGTATTCCAAGATGATGCATTGCTTCACTGATTAAATATTCCCGTAGCATTGGTCCGACTGCTGCTCTTCCATCTCCTCCACGAGAAAATGAAGTACGGCCAGCCCCTTTTAATTGAATGTCTAATCGTGTTCCATCTTTTAAAACATGCTCTCCTAGAAGATTCGCCCTTCCATCTCCAAGCATTGTAAAATGCCCAAATTGATGACCTGCATACGCTTGCGCTAAAGGAATTGCTCCACTCGGAATCTCGTTTCCAGAAAAAATGGACGTCGCCTTTTCTCGTAACGCGTCAGTATCTAGGTTTAACTCCTTCGCAAAGGCTTCGTTTAATACAGCCAATCGTGGTGATTGCACAGGTTGAGGACTTTGTAGCGAATAAAACGATTTCGGTAATTGCTTGTACGTATTGTCGAAATTCCAACCAAGTTCTCTATCCATTGTCATCTATCGCCACTCCTTCCTTTTAGTTTAGATTCCCATTTAGGACTCTAGGATAACTTCTATGTTTCGCTTATCCTTAAACGATGTCTTTTATTCTTTCCTCTTTTAGCATGAACATGTCTTCAAACAATTTCACACAGTCTGAATAATAATTAGGTTGTTTTCGACAAAGAGCATAAAGATTAGGATTTAAATTCACTTCAATTATGACATCTTCTAGTTCGCCGATCAAAAAATCCACTGCAAGATAAGTAAATCCAAGAATCGCTGCCGTCTTTTGTGCTATTCTAGCTAACTGTTCTATCCTTTCACTCGGAATAACCATTTCTTCGTAAACAAAAGGTCGTAGCACATTTTCTTGATTATTCGGTTTCATGTAGTGAAAGCGAACCTGTCCGTTAAATACAACCATTCTTAACTCACAGTGATGGTCAAAATACGGTGTTAGACAATATGGCTCGATTGTCGGTAATTCAGCGATTGTTTTATGTAATTGATCAAAGCTATGAATTCCTTGCACACCTCTGCTTTTATTTCCATAGATCGGTTTGATTACGACCTTTCCATTCGTATGCATCGATAAGAAATGATATGCATCCTTCCATTGCATCTGATTACTAAAATCAATTTCGATCGCTGGAAGAATAGAGATTCCTTCCTTTTCTAGAATACTGCTAGTGAGTACTTTATTTGTTGCGATTCGTTCATTTTGAGTATTTACAGGTATTGTCGAAATGCCATAATTGTAGAAAAAAAGTTCGCCTTTTTGAAATTTCGTTAAATATTCGCCCTCTAATCTGATTTTGTCTATCGACCAGCCTTGATTTATTGCTGCTTCGTTTATATATGATTTCATAAGATTCTCCCTGCTATATACCAATGTCTATTAAAGATCGTTTCAGCAATCGCATCGCATTTGCAACAAGTGTTTGTGTTCCGATAATCAAAATTAAATCGACTTCACTAGCTTTCGCCGTTCTTAAAGCTTCTTGTAATTGATCGATTTCAATAATGTTGTGATGAAAGACAGCTGCTTTTTCTTTCGCATCATCAGGGAAAGCGAGATGACTAATATCAGGCTTCGTTACAATGATTTGCTTAGAAAATGAACCAATCACACGCAATACACCTTCATAATCCCTATCCTTAGGTACCCCGACAATTGAAATGATGTTTTTGCACTGTAAGCGGTCAATAACATGCTTTGTTTGAACTGCTGTTTCGGAATTAATTGCACCATCGACAATGATAGGAGGAGAATGTTCGATGAATTCACATCTTCCCGGCCAACGAAGAGATGCTAATGGCTGCTTCCAGCGCTCTTCTCTCAAGAGTTTCTTTCCAATAATTGACTCACATGCAGCAAGTGCAGTTGCAACATTGTCTGCTTGGAAAGAACCGAGAAGTGGAATGTGCACATGATCATAGTGATCAGCTCCAATGACCAAATCAAATGTTGATCCTTCTGTACTGATTATTTCATTACACACATTAAACTCTTCACCAAATGTTCGAATATCAGCATGCTCTCGTAGCTTCTCTTTTATGTATGGAAGTCGATTGCCTTGTGAACCGAGGACAACAACTTTTGTTGAGTCTTTTATTATGCCAAGTTTATGTGTAATAATTTCTTTAATACTCGGGCCGAGCTCCTTTTTGTGCTCTTCCATAATCGGTGTAATGACAGCTATTTCGTTTTGCAAAATATTCGTGTCGTCATACAATCCACCACGACCACATTCAATTACATTATAGTCTGTTTTTTGCTCAGAAAAGTGCATCATCGCAATCGCTAATGCAATGCCAATTGGCCCTTGGTATTCGTGAGTTGCTAACGTTTCCTCAATCCCATTGACAGCTGATTCAATCTCATTGCCTAATCGAATGAATGCTTCATCTGAAATCGCTTTTCCATTCACACGGATGCGCTCATTGTAATCGACGAGATGTGGGGAGGTGAACAACCCGACCTTCAAGCCATGATAGCTTAAGAGTGAAGATAAAAAGCGTGCAGTTGATCCCTTACCTTTGCTTCCTGTAACAAGAATCGTCCTTTGTCCTTTATCAGGATGATTCAATTTCTTGAAAAGGTCATAAGTAAGATCAGGCTTTTTCACCTTCTCATCCTTCACTTCTGTTACATGTTCTATCGCTTGTAGATACGAATGATAGATCATATCCTCAACGTCTTTTCTTGTTTTCAACATTAGCGTGCACCCTTTACCTTAAAACGTTTGATCAATCAAAGCTTCATTTTCTTACCATTTTATCATGTTCAAAGACAGAGAAATAGCCTCCCACTATTAAAGTGAGAGGCTGAATTGAATGAAATATGTTTTAGTTTTTTGTTCGTTATTCATGAACAGTGTGTTATTTTCGAATCTTCATTCGACTGCACACCTAATCTGGCAAGCATTATAAAGAACTTCTGTTGGTTTTTAAATTCCCTCTAAAATTATGTCGTCAAATCCAACTTACGATGATATTGGGATTCCTGGGTTGACTGGTGGCACACCAGGATTCTGTGATTTTGGCAATACTTCTATACTTAATGGGAATCTAGTTCTCGTTGTCCCTACGCTGTTTTTCGCCTCGGCATGTAACTGATAGCGACCAACCGGAAGCTCCAGAGTGACTGTGAAGACTCCGTATTCATCAGAGATCGCTTCTCCGATTGTTTCTTCTCCTTTAATAATGCTCACCTCAGTATCAGCGCTGGTATAGCCTGATACCTCTACCTCACCTTCTAGAATCTTTAATGATTTATCTTTCCAGACAGGTTCGTTTGGTAATACACCAATTGCTTCCTTCGCCCATTCAACAGATTGAACAAAGACTCTTTTTCCTTCTTCCGTCCACCCCCTGCTTGGACCGACCATATTATTAACAGAGAAAGCGGATAGAAGGAGATGAACATGATTTTCGCTTCTAAATTCAAAGCCGATTGATGTTCCTTTTTCTTCACCATCCACTTGTAACGAACCAACTTCCATTCCATCATAATCTTTGAATGTTGCATACGGGCTTTGTTCAGCTAGAATCGTAATTGCATCTTCTTCAAAACCAGTGAAAATTGGATGAGAGGAGTCGTTTATTATTAATTCAACCGAGCCTTCCCCATAGCTTTGCTGATCACGACTTACTTGCCCTGTTGCTTTTCCTAACAATGGTATCGAGCCACTTTCTGCTCCCCAAGTATCTAAAAACACTAGGCTGATTTCATGCTCGTCACTCCGAGTAATTAATTGTTCCATATTTTCTACTGTGCCTTTCCCATCGTTTACAATAATCACTTCATACAAGTCGATATGATCGAGTATACTCCAATCAACCTGCTCTGCTGCCAACTCTGATTCATTAAGGAGATTGCTTATTTCTTCATTAAAGTCACCAAGTACAGCAATATTGTAGGTTGTCATATTAATGTTCAATTGCTGATGTTCTCCTGCTACAATTACGACTTCCCTCGTAATAGGTTGATAACCATCTTTCGTAAAAGTCACTTCGTATGGACCGGCGATTAAATCGTTCAATTCATAGGAACCAGCATTATCTGTTGTAGTCGTTCTCACAAAATTGTGTTCAAGATTCACAACCGATACGTCCACCTCTAGTAGTCCTGCCGAAGATCCTTGTTCAATCACCTGCCCGTATAGGGTCATATTCTCTAATGCCGTTAACTCGAAATTTGCTTCAACAGCTTCACCGACATCTGACACTTCTATTTCTCGTTCTGTCGACTCATATCCTATCGCATCAACTGTAATGTTATACACACCGACTCCTATGCCTAATACATATCTTCCTTGATCATTCGTTCTGACTTGCAGATCATCAATAGAAACGATTGCTCCTTGAATCGGTTCACCTGCTTCATTCGTTACCGACCCGTATATTTCTCCTTGAGATGCAGTTAATGCCCAATCAAGTGTGTTTACATAAATTTGTTTTCCATCTTCCGTCCAACGAGTTTCGGGGCTTCCATAAGTTCCAACAGCAAAGGAACTTAATAACACGTGGACATGGGCACTTGAGCGGAAATCAAATGCTAACCCAGAACCAATTCTTCCTCTTTCATCATGAACTAAGTCAGCAATCGTTGTACCGCTATATTGCTCGAAAGTACTGTATTGCTGATTGCCCGTTCCATTCGTTAAGACAGAAATGGATTCTCCTTGCTCATATCCGTTGAATATTGGATGGTTCTCCTTCACTTCATAAGCAATTGTTCTTGGGACATAACCCGTAGACACTGTTGCTGGATTTCCGACATAATCGCGTAATTCTGTGATTGGTCCAGTACCGAGTTGACTAGTAAATACTATGCTCACTTTCGCTTCATCCGCTGCAGCAAGAAACTCTTCATATTGTGTTCGATTGTTGTTTGAAAAGGAATCATTCAAAAGAATTACACCAAATTCATTCATCCTTTCTTTCAACGCCTCTTGTTGATTTCGCTCAAATCCAGTCACCTCAAACCCATTCTCTTCTAAAAACGGAATGAGTCGATTTTGATTGGCGGTTGTTGCAACTAACGCAATTTCTTGTGATGGCAGTAGATGAACTTGTACCGTGGACGTATCATTTTCGCTCACTTCAACTTGCACTACTTCTGGCTTGTATCCTGTTGCTGTGATTCGTAGTGAATAATTTCCTTCTGGTAAAACAAGCTCAAATGCGCCATTCTCATTTGTCGTCACTCTATTGCCTGTACCGATCGCTTCAATAACTGCTCCTGCAACTAAGTCGCCAGTTCCGTCAGCTCGGATTTCTCCATTTACAATACCTATTTGCTCAGATTGCATCACAAACATCATGTCATCAATTTGACCATTCACAACTTCTATCGTTTGATTCACATTCGTATGACCAAATGCATCAATCTGGAGCTGATACGTCCCACCTGGCAGCCCTAAAAAGAATCGACCGTTTTCATCCGTACGGACGATATCACCAGTTTCTACAACGGTTACCGTACCTTGAACTGAATGATCGTTTTGATTTTTTAATTGGCCATAAATCTCACCAGCATAGCTCTCCTCATGATCGATCGCCCATAAAAGCGAATTCCTCAACAACTGCTTTCGATTCTCATCAAAGTTTTGATGAGTTGGATGGAAGTTATGACCTATCGTCATATTTCCTAATAACAATTCAACACTATCCGTCGTTCTTCCTTTCGAGGCAATTACAGGAATATCTTCGTCTAATGCTGAATTTGACATCATCGCAAGTGTCGTACCATTGTAACCAGCAAATCCGTAATAATATCCGGATGCATGAGTGATCTCAAAAGTTTCATCGATTCCTTCAAAAACTGGGTGCTCTACGATTGTTTCGATCGTAGACGTTCGATCCCCAGTACCTCGATATTCAATTTCTGGATTATTCTTATAATCAACCATATAACGAATGCTACCCCGTCCACCATGCTGCCCTGTCCAAATGACCGAGGTTTTCGTCTCATCTAACGCTGTAATAAAAGCATTAAAGGTTGCTTCATCTGGAATTAAGCTATTATTATAGTCTGAATTCGCATATACGACATCGACCTCTGCAAGTGCCTCCAAATCATCATAGAAAATCGATCGAGTATAAAAGCCCAATGACTCTAAGTAGGTTGCTAGAGTCGTTGAATTGCTTACTTGTGAATCTACGATAATACCGACTGTAGGCGATGATCTCATATCAAGATTCAATCTCACAATTCCGTTTGCTTCTACTGTCACAGTCCGCGTTTCTACTAAATAGTCTTCTTTCATAAACTTCAATTCATAATTACCTGGCTCAATAACTTCTAGACGATAGTTCCCTTGGGCATTTGTCATAACTTCCCGAGGATAACCACTTAATTCAACAGAAACTCCTTCAACAGAGTCTATGGAAAGCTTATTATTGACACTTCCTTCAATTGCACCAACATTGTCTTTTTCCGCTAGCTCAATTGTGAACGATTCCATTCCATCTTCGATTTCAATTTGGTTTGATACCTCCGCATATCCAAATGCGCGAACAGCTAGAGTGGCTTCACCCTCAATCGCCGCTAAACTAAATGAGCCATCTTCTTTATTCGTAAAGGTTGAGACGATTGAATCATTGATTCTCACCTCTACATCCGCTTCAATTGGCTGCCCATATTCATCAGTAACAATTCCCTCTACTAGAGGAAATTCTTCATAAGCAGACCAAAGGAGCGCCTCAATAAATAAATCAACCCCGTCCTCTGTATAGTCACTCCCATAATGCTCTAAACCAACTGCGTGTCCGCTCATTAACAGCTCTAAGCTACCTGCCGTGCGAGGCTTATATGCAACTCCTAATCCGTGTGGTTTAGGTGATTCGGCGTGCTGTACATCTGCTAATGGAAATCCACTATATCCATCGAAAGTCGAAACTCTACTTCCATTCGGTGATAAAATCTCAATTACATCACCAACCTGCCTGTTGGCAAAGAGCGGATGTTCCTCTTTTACAATATATTGAGCTGCACTTGTACGAGTGTTTAAGCGTTCACGAGTTTCAGGATCGCTACGGTATTGATTTAAATAATGTACACCACCTGTATTGAAAAACAAATCTCCGTAGATGACACTGACTTCGTGTTCATCCGTTGCTTTTACAAAGTCTATGAAGTCGGATTCTGATAGGCTCGATTGTGAGTTAAAGAAGACAACATCGTACCTTTCACTATCTTCCAAAAATGCTGCTGTTGTTGGATAATTTTCTGCATGAATATTTCTCGCTCCGAAAAGATCTCTTAGTTTGTCATTTCCAGTCGTGCGATCACCGATTATTGCTACATTCGGTGTAGGATGAAGCGCTTGATGATAAATTTGCGACTCTCCTGTAAGCTCAATGGAAGTTTGATTGGATACATACTCACTATGGTCAAAAATCAAAGTATAGGCTGCTGAGTCTAAACTCGTAAACTCGTATCCTCCATTCATTGTTGTCTCAACTTCAGTTACAAGCTCGCTTTCAGCAGTAAATAATTGAACATTTACTCCTTCAATTGGTTGCCCTGTTAGTGCATTTGTAACTCTACCGGAAATCATGCCGTCATTTGCTGAACCCATGACTAAGTCCAAGGAAATTGGCTCTCCATATACGAATTCCACTTCTTGACGGATTGTTTCATACCCATTCTTTCTGAATTCAGCTGTGTATAATCCTTCATCATGAAAAAATCCAAACTTTCCATCTTTCGTAAGAACGGAAACTCCAGTTTCTACTATCGACATTTGCACCTCTAAAGCTTCACCACTTGAATCAGTTACTGTTCCACTTAGTTCTCCGAACGTTAAGTCATCCATTAAATAATTCAAACTGTTCTTAATAAGATTGATTTGACCTTGTAACCAGTTTTGAGTGGGGTTGTTCCATGATGAAGTCGTACCTGTTGAGAGAAGAATATGAGCACTATTAGGCGTTACAGCTTTATACGCCAACCCACTTCCTATCTCACCAGAATGCTGACTTGTTACAGTCGTAAGAATTCTACCTGAGTATCCTTGAAAAGCAGATGCTGCTCCATTTGATACTAACGGAATTCGATCTCCTCTATTAAAACCTTCTAATATTGGATGTTCACTCACAACTTGTGCGGTCAAATTCGTGTTGCGATTATTTCCCCAATAAGAGCTAGGGTTATTGAAATGTGACACCAAATCTTTTATCGATCCATAGTTCGGACCCCATGTATCTGCAAAAAATAGACTCACTTCATGCTCTTTAGCCTTATCTAGTAACGCTTGTACTTCTTCCTTAGATGGTTTCCATCCACCAGATAAATACGCTCCATTCAAATAAACAACCTGATATTTTTCAAGTACGTCTAGAATACCTTCCCATTGTCTTTCTTCTGCTCGTATTCCATTTTGCTCTAAAACCTTTGTCAATGTTCCCTCGTAATCATTTAGGACAGCAACATCAATTGGCTGAAGCTTAGCAATCCATTCCGTTTTTTCTCCTTCACGAACATGAATCGTTGTTGTATTGCTAACATATCCCGCGGCAGTAATTACAACCTCGTATTTACCAGCATGAATGTCCGTAAAAGCAAACCGTCCTTCTGTATTTGTTGAGGTTTTCAGAGGAGAATCTACTACCGTTACTTCAGCATTCTCCACGGCTTCCCCACTTCTTGCATCAATGATTTGTCCAATAAATTCTCCCATCCCCACTGGCTCTAAAACAAACGTCTCCTCAACTGAAATTCCTGAAACGAAATGATATGGTTTCTCTATTTGACTATAGCCATAGCTTCCAATCCTCAGATTGTACTTACCAGGCTGTAAAGTGACTGCAAACTTACCCATTTCATCCGCTTGAATCGATTCTTCATTTTCTATTATTCTTACATATCCTTCTAAAATGTCATCAACCTGACTCTTTACTAATCCGTTCAGCACACCCGGTGCAGAAAAAAGACTAATCGCCGATTGCGATGCAACTACTACCTGCCCGGCTAGAATTGCTGGAACACTAGATGATGAGCTTGGCAACGACCATTGGCGTAAGATTTCCCCTGTGAAAAGATCAACTGCTTTTAAGGTCGCTGTGCTATCTCCAATAAAATACACTCCATTGCTAGAAACAGCACCATTATTAACGGAAGTACTCACCTGTTTATTTTCCCAAATCAATTCACCCGTATGGCGGTTAAACCCTTTTAATGCGGAAGTTGAAGACGATGGAGTGACTAGAATATCATCATAAACGACAGGGGCAGCAGCTTGTGTGTCTCCTATACCGCCTTTATGCCAAATTTCCTCCCCAGTATTCGCTTGAATTGCCCAAAGATAACCTGTTTGGGAAAAGTCTGTTGTAAATGCATAAACGATATCATCAACGATAACAGGAAAAGAAGCAAACCCTTGTCCAGTATGCGGCACAGTAAACGACCATTGCTCGCTTCCATCATCCTTTGAAAGAGCATAGAGCGTTCGTTCTTCCATATTGCCAATGAATAAACTGTCCTCATTACTGCTTGCACCAAAGTAAGTTGCTCCAGCTATTGTTTTTCTCCATAACTCATTTCCTGACTCTGCTTCAAGAGCAATGATAGCGGTTGTGTTTGTAACATTTGAACTTACATATACAATACCGTTATCATATAAAGGTGCCTCATAAACAACGGCTTGATTTAATGCCTTTTGCCAAAGAATATTGCCTGTATCTAGATCCAATGCATACAAACGCTGATCACTACCGCCTGCAACAAAGACGACTCCACCTGCAATCGTTGGAGTAGAGCGATTCATTGCCCCAGTGGAGAACGTCCATTTTTCTTCTCCATTCTGTATATCAAACGCATGGACTCTTCCTGTATCTGTTGTTACGACAATTGTATTATCTCCTACTACTGGTGAGGAAAATAAAATATTCCCTCTAACGTCAATCTGGCTCTTTTGTAGAAGATGAACGACTGAAATATCCTCATTCGATAGAGCATTTCTAGTCTTTTGATTATTAGCAGTATGCCAGCCCTCTTGCGACTTTCGATTCGTTTGTTCAACAGCAATCTGTAAGTCTTGATCACGGTCTACTATAATCTCTACAACCTTGCGATTGATTGCCGATCCGGTTACCGAAAGAGAGTACTTTCCTTCTGGTATCCCTTTTATCGTAAAGGTACCATTACGATCTGTTCGTAAAATAGACAGCGGGGTGTCTTGTAACGTCACATGTAAATGAGGTATCGGTTCACCGTCCATGGTTACAACACCTGATAGATTATGAGATTGAGCTTTTACAAGTGACCTATTAATTTCGATAGAGTCTCCCTTGATGATTGTAATCTTCTCAGTCATTTCTTCATAACCAAACGAGTCAATACTTAGGTCATGTGTACCCTCTCGAACCTTAAACGAGAATTCTCCGTTCTCATTAGTGGTAAGCTCTATATTCTCTCTTTTTATTTCTATTGTGGAGACGATTGGATTTCCTTCTTTATCGACGACTCTTCCTGTCACCTCTCCTGCATATGCGGCCTCCGTTACAGCCTGATAAATGTTAACAATCCCATTACCATATAAGTCATTTGGTAGAACCCCCATATGTCCTTCAACTCTAGTCGTGCTTTTTAGGAATTCCTTAATCTCTTCAATTGTTAAAGTAGGATTTGCTTCTAGTAAAAGTGCAATGGCACCAGCTACATGTGGTGTTGCCATTGATGTACCACTGATCGTATGATAACGATTTCCTGGCCAAGCAGAATAAATAGATTGCCCTGGTGCTGAAACGTCCGGCTTAAGCAAACGGACACCATCCCAAATGACGGGCCCCCTACTTGAAAAGCTAGCGATTTGATCAGCATTTGTCGTTGCACCAATCGTAAACGACTGTGGAAAACTCCCAGGTGAACCGATTGTCGACGCACCAGGACCATCATTCCCAGCTGCAAACAAAGGAAAAATCCCAGCCGCAGCCCATGCTTCTACTCCTTCTAAGAAATCAGTGTTATACGTGTTTGAATTTCCCCACGAATTGTTAACAACATGTGGGGCCTTACTCGGATCTCCTCCAGGTGCCATGAACCATTGAAAGGCTTGATGAATTCCAGAAGTTGTAGCAGACCCTTGATCATTAAATATTTTCGCTGCAATCCATTCTGCACCTGGAGCTACTCCTATTGGTTCACCAGAACCTCCCCCAACTGCTGTACCTGCTACGTGTGTTCCATGTCCATTTCCATCACGCGGTGTAGCGTACCGATTGGAAGAGAAATCTGCCCAAGAGTATGTATGATTTCCATCTCTTCCGCGATAGTTATGCTTTAATGCATCATGACTTGCCTCTACCCCAGTATCCATAATTCCAACAACAATACCGTTTCCATTCAATCCATAGGTGCCCCATACATTTGGAGCATAGATCTTTTCAAGTCCCCACTCAGGTAATCTTGGTTTAGATTCATTTAAGTCATATTCCGGTAAATTATATATTTCATCCATTACAATTTTTTCAATATCTTCACGTTCCTGTAATTTACTGTAAGCGTCTTTTGTGACGGTTGTTGCGATACCATTAATGATCCATAATGATTCAATTCGCTCGACTTGTCCTTGATGCTGCATCATTTGAAGCTCGCCTACTATTTTTTCCTGTGATTGTTTTGAAATTGATTTCAATTCATTTTGAACAGCTTCAATACGCTCTGATCGATCCTGAATGGTCGAAGCGTTCTGAATGACTTGTTCCCTTTCTTTTGTTGTCACGTTTTTCATATGAATGATAACATCCACTTTTTGATTCTTTTCTAACTCAGCTACAATTCTTTCATCCGATTTCTCTATAAAACCAGGTTGTTCCTTTTCTTCTGCTTCATGATTGTTTATGTTGTCATTTAAATCATCGTCAAGCCTTGGCAAACCATCTTTAGCTTTCGATTGCCACTCTTTTTCGTGCTCATTTAATGCATTACTTCGTTCTAGCTCCTTTTCGAGTTGTAATTGTTCTTCTAATGGAGGCATTTCAAGTGGTGGGTATCCTTCTTGTGCAGATGCTAAATGTGGTGTAAATGTTGATATGACGAGCAAAACAATTAAAAACATCGATGAAAGCCGTCGATTTTTCATACTTGTCCCCCTTTATTTGTACAAAAATTCATAATATTCATACAAAAGGTATCATTAACAAAATTGGAACACAATGGGACTGAGTAGAAGTGATTCTTTATCACTATCAAAACAGTGCTAAGGAAATAGATTCTCTCTTACGGAATAGGTCTTTTTAACGTTAGAAAATCTTCCATAAAAACCAAATAGCCAAAGTCATAAAGGACCTTGGCTATTTATTATCCATATGTCTCAAATTGATACTCGACTATTTTTGAATAGATGTCTTCTTTTTCTAATATTGGCGAAGCAAAATGGGGATGATTTGATGAGTCTGGAAATCCTTGTGTTTCTAAGCAAACCCCTAAGTAGTTTTCAGCTTTCTTCTCTTTAAACTTGTATTCACCGGCTAGCTTATTGCCGCTGTATACAATGACACAAGGATCGCTCGTTGTCACTCGCATCCTTCTACCACTTTTATCATCTTCTAATAGGATGACGGACTTTTCTTGGCACAATACAAGAGGATGATCATAGCCATTATGAACGAGAAGGTTCTGTTCATCACTAGAAAAAACGCCCTCATTTATCTTTCGACCACTTCTAAAATCAAATACTGTTCCATCGACAGATCTTTCTTCACCAGTTGGCAAATACTCTTCGTCTAAAACGAGGAATGTTTCACTTGGAATTGTAAGTGAATGATTTAAAATGGACTCTTTTGCATTCCCTGACAAATTGAAATAACTATGGTTCGTCACATTTAACAATGTAGGCTGATCAGTGCTCGCACTATATTCAATTGCCAATTTATTTTGTTCATTTAAAGTGAATGTCACTTGCATGATCAAATTTCCTGGGAATCCTTGTTCACCATCTATACTTAATCGTGTAAATTGAACAGATGCTTCCTTCTCCTTTTCTATGACACTTCCTCTCCATACTGCATTATGAAACCCTTTCTTGCCACCATGGAGATGATGCCTACCTTCATTTTGATCCAATTGGTGCGTCTTTCCTTCAAGCTTGATTACACCATTACGAATCCTCCCGGCATGTCTACCTATTGTTGCTCCTACAAACGAATTATTATAGAAGTACTCTTCTAATGAATCAAAGCCTAGTACAATGTTTTCTAAATGACCAGATCGATCCGGGGTGATGATTTCCGTAATAATACAACCATAGCTCAAACAAGAAAAACTTACCCCATTTTCATTTTCAATTTTGTATTGATAAACTAGTTCATTGTATAGCCAACCAAATTCCTTCTTTTGCACTTTCATCTTTTCACACGCCTAACTTAACAAGACACGCTGCGATGTTTCAGTAGACTCGTAGCAAGCTTCGATGACTTTCATATTAAGCGTTGCAGAGGATCCTGGATAAATAGGGCGCTCATGCTGAATAACCATTTTAGCGAAGTGGTCGACTTCTAATCTATAAATATCCCCTAACAGCTTTTCATTTCTAGTCGTTCTATTCGTTTGTAGAATAACTTCGCCAACCCCACCATTCCGGTCTGGGCGGAAAGCATATGGAACTTTTATCACACCTTTTGTACCGACTATCTCGTACTCATTTCGATCGATTCTATCAAAACTGCAATCAATGATGGCTTCTATACCATCTGGCATTTCTAAATGAATAATAGAAGATGTATCAACTCCTGATGCCTCATCATTTATCGAGTGAGCAAGAACTGACGTTGGTTCTTTTTGCAATACTGTTCTTAATGCATGTATGGAATAGCAGCCAACATCATAAATCGCTCCTCCCCCCATCTCTTTGTTCATTCGAATATCGCCAGCACGGTCGGTAAAAAGAAAAGAATGACTAGATTTAAATAATTTTACCTCACCTATTTCACCAGATTGGATGATTTCACGCACTCTGTCATGCTGTGGGTGAAATTGATACATAAATGCTTCCATAAAATGCACCTGATGCTTCTCGCAAATTTGAATCATCTTCTCTGTTTCTGTTGCAGTAATTGCAGCCGGCTTTTCACATAAAACATGCTTTCCCTTCATAGCTGCCTTCTCTACCCACTCATAGTGCATATGATTCGGAAGTGGAATGTAAACCGCATCAATCTCTTGATCATCTAATAACTCTTCATAGGTTTCATACGCTGTTGGAATTTGATGAAGCTTTGCCACATCATGTACTTTCGGCCCTCTGCTTGCAATCGCATGAACCTCTCCGACTTGTGATCTTCTGATTGCAGGAATGAGCTCCGTCTGAGCAATATTTGCCGTACTCATAATCCCCCATTTCAACTTTCTCATCACTATTCCTCCCTCTATCTACTCATGTCTCGAAATACTTGCAGCTCTTTACTCAAGTCTTTCGTTTGTACATAAACTTGTTGATACAAGTTGAAGAGATGCGCATATTTCTTCACATTTTCTTCAATTGGTTTATACACTTTTTTCTCAGAAACAAAAACAGCAGCACACTCATCAAACGTTTCAAACCAGCCAACTCCAACTGCGGCAATCATCGCTGCTCCTACACCAGGCCCTTGCTCACTATTCAATTGAATGATATTCGCATTAAATACATCTGCCTGAATTTGCAACCATGTTTCATTTTTCGCTCCTCCACCGATGGAGACGATTGAATCAATTTGCTTCCCGTTTTCTCTGAAAATATGGATCGAGTCATTTAGAGAAAACGTAATTCCTTCAATTGTCGCCCGAACAAATTCTTGTATAGTGTGGGAAGAATCCATTCCAATGAAGCTACCACGGATTGTTGCGTCCGCATACGGAGTTCGCTCACCTACAAGGTATGGTGCAAACAGCAATCCTCTTGACCCAATAGGTACGCCCTCTAATCCTGCTAAAAGCTCATCAAAAGATTGTTCGTTTGCAAAAGTATTCTTGAACCACGTAAGACTGTAGCCTGCTGCTAACGTGACACCCATAGTGTAATAAGCAGCTTCCTTTCCATGATTAAAGTAATGCACCTTCCCTTCAAAGTCTAGGTCTTTACTTTCTTCATAAGAAAGAACAACGCCTGAAGTACCAATACTGCATAAAGAAGTGCCTTCCTTGATCACGCCAGCTCCGATAGCTCCACAAGCATTGTCTGCTCCACCAGCAAATACTCTCGTTTCAATTGCTAACCCTGTTTCCAACGAGAAGCTCTCACTGATCGCTCCACAATCTTGATGTGATTGAACAAGAGGTGGACATAATGTGCTCTTCACACCAACAAGGTCACAAATCTCCGTGCTCCATCTCTCTTCAGCCATATCAAGTAGCAGCGTTCCGGCAGCATCTGAGTAATCCATGCCTACATGACCACAAATTTTGAAACGCACATAATCCTTTGGCAATAAAAACGTTGCCGCTCTTTCGAAGATGGAAGGTTCGTTTTCCTTAACCCACAAAATTTTTGGCAGAGTGAACCCTTCTAATGCAGGATTTTTCGCAATTCTGAGCAAGTTTTCTTTTCCGACCTTTGAATATATGTCTTCACATTGCTTGGAAGTTCTTGTATCATTCCAAAGAATCGCTCTACGCAAGACTTCTTGATTTTCATCTAGTAAAACAAGTCCATGCATTTGACCTGAAAAACTTATTCCTTTGATTTGTGAGGCTTCTCCCTGAAACCGTCGAACAAGCTCGTTTAACGCTTCTGTCGTTTTTTCCACCCAATCTTGTGGATTTTGTTCACTATACCCTGACCTTTCTTGATACAATGGATACTCTTTTGATACTTCGCCAACGACCTCTCCTTGCTGACTCATCAATAGAACCTTAACAGCGCTTGTGCCTAAATCAATTCCAACTACATATTCCATCTTATCCACCTCTTCTTGTAGAAAAAGGATATACCACAAAAAAACATTGGTATATCCTTTTTACGTTTTACTTCGTGATTGTCGTTAATAAATATTGATTTATTTTTGCTCTCAACAGCTCTGTTCTACCAGAAGCCACTTCAATCGTTGATTGATTTAATGCGTATTTTTCAAGTGAATGAAAGTCTGCTACTCCGTCAACAATTTCTTTTCCTATACCTGTATCAAAGCTGCTATAGCGTTCTGCGATGAATTGATCTAACACCCCATCATCAATAAGCTTCTGCGCAACTTTGAATCCAATTGCGAATGCATCCATTCCTGCAATATGAGCATAGAAAAGATCATCGGTGTCAAAGGATGTTCTTCTCACCTTTGCGTCAAAGTTTAATCCGCCTTTACCTAATCCACCATTCTTTAGAATTTCATACATTGCTAGAGTAGTTGAATATAAATCTGTTGGGAATTCATCTGTGTCCCACCCTAATAACGGATCACCTTGGTTAGCATCCACTGATCCAAGCATGCCATTAATTCTTGCAACTCTTAATTCATGTTCAAATGTATGACCTGCTAATGTTGCATGATTCGCTTCAATATTGAACTTGAATGAATCTTGTAAGTTGTATTTTTGTAAGAAAGCCATGCTAGTTGCTACATCAAAATCATATTGATGCTTTGTTGGCTCCTTCGGCTTCGGCTCGATTAAGAATTGTCCGTCATAACCAATTTCTTTTGCATACGCAACGGCCATATGAAAGAATCTAGCTAAATTGTCTTGTTCTAGCTTCATATCTGTATTTAATAACGTTTCATAGCCTTCTCTGCCACCCCAGAATACATAGTTTTCTGCGCCTAAATCCTTCGCAATTTCCAACCCTTTTTTCACCTTTGCAGCAGCATGAGCAAAGACATCAGCGTTAGCCGCAGTCGCTGCTCCATGTTGGAAGCGCTGATGGTTAAACATATTGGCTGTATTCCATAACAGCTTAGTACGACTCGTTTTCATATAATCTTTAATCATCTCAGTAATCACATCTAAGTTGTTAAACGTTTCTGCTAATGTATTTCCTTCTGGTGCAACATCCACATCATGAAAGCAGAAATAAGGAGCGTTGATTTTTTCATAAAATTCGAATGATGCTTCTACTCTTGCCTTTGCTAAATCCAAACCAGATAGGCGGTCCCATGGGCGCTGCATAGTTGAGCTTCCAAAAGGATCTCCTCCATCCATCGTAAACGTATGCCAATATGCGATGGCAAAACGCAATTGTTCTTCCATCGTTTTTCCGTTTATGATTTCATTAGGGTTGTAATATTTAAAAGAAAATGGGTTTGTCGACTGTGAACCTTCATATTGAATTTGATTTATATTTGTAAAATACGCCATCGTTTCCATCCCCCAGATGTTTTATTTTTTGTTAGCTATGTCAATCCAAACTGCAAAAATTAAAATTAATCCCTTTACGATATATTGCCAAAAAGCTTCAATATTCATCATGCTCATTCCATTGTCTATACTTGCCATAATTAAGGCACCTATTAGTGCACCAACGATTTTCCCTCGTCCACCTGCGAGGCTTGTACCGCCGATTACACAGGCTGCGATTGCATCTAATTCATACATATTTCCCGCGTTCACTGTTGCTGCGTTTAATCTACTTGTTAATAGCACGCCAGCAACACCAGCCAAGCCGCCCATTGTGATGAATACCCATAGCGTATTCTTCTTAATATTAATTCCCGATAATGCCGCAGCTTCGTGATTGCCACCTAAAGCATAAACAGACCGACCAAAAGCTGTTTTATTCGAGATAAAAATAAAGATTCCTGCAAGAAAAACTACGATTAAAATTGGTACTGGAATCCCCATGTAACGATTTAACATATATGTGAATAGCAAGATAAAGAAAGCATATAAACCAACTTTACTATAATCAATCACTGGTGATACTAGCATAAGTCCAAGGTTCTTCCTATTTTTCCTGTTGTAAATCGTCCAGCCAATCAATAATACAATGCTAATGATCGCAAGACTGTAGCCTGGAATATACGGCAAATAGCTATTCCCAATTTGCTTAAATTGATCATCCATTGGCGCAACGGTTTGCCCGTTACTGAGCCCAATCAATATTCCTCTAAAGATGAGCATCCCACCTAATGTGACAATAAATGCCGGTACGGCTCGATAAGCAACCCACCAGCCTTGCCATAAACCAAGCAGCATTCCGACAGCAATGGCCACAATAACAACTGAAAACGTGCTCCATCCGTGCCACACTTGTAATATTGCCGCTACTCCACCAGTTAACCCTACGAGCGATCCAACAGATAGATCAATATGTCCTGCGACAATGATTAAAGTCATTCCAATTGCCAATACTGCAATAACAGACATTTGTGTAAATAAGTTTGATAGGTTCCTAGAGGAAATAAATTCTCCTCCCGTAAACACAGTGAAGATCACTGCAATCAATATTAAGGCAATGATTAAAGTGTAGGCTTGTAAATCCAGTTTAAAGGTGAGTTTTCGATTTTTCGCTTTCTCGTCATCTTCGGCCGAAAACTGCTTATTCATGAACCTTCCCTCCCGTTGCACACATCATAATTTTCTCTTGTGTTGCCTCTTCTCTTAAGAATTCCCCTGTAATTTCCCCTTCTGCCATAACTAGAATTCGATCGGACATTCCCATTACTTCAGGCAATTCGGAGGAGATTAGAATGATTCCTACTCCTTCTTTGACAAGTTCATTCATAATTTTATATATTTCATACTTTGCACCAACATCAATTCCTCTTGTTGGTTCGTCCAAGATTAATATTTTTGGATTCGTTAATAGCCATTTGCTTAAAACGACCTTTTGTTGGTTCCCACCACTAAGCTTACCTACGAGAGCTTCTAAATTCGGTGCCTTAAGCTTCATCTTCTTAGCTAATTCATCAGCTTTTTGAAACTCTAGTGCATCATCGATCACTTTTAATTTCATTACTTTATTCAATGCAGCTAATGTAGAATTCTGCGTAATATTCATTCCTAATACAAGGCCATATCGCTTGCGATCCTCAGAGACATAGGCAAGTCCTGCCTTAATCGCTTCATAAGGAGATTGAATAGACACTTTTTTGCCATCAATCATAACTGAGCCTTGTTTTTTTCCAGTTGATCCGCCAAATAAGCTGACAAACAATTCAGTTCTGCCAGCTCCCATTAAGCCAGACACCCCTAGTATTTCTCCTTTTCTTAAATAAAAGGATGCATTACCGATTACATCGTTGCCACGTTCATCCGCAACATTGTAATTTTCAACCTCGAGTATTTTCTCATCGCTAATCGGATGTTTCTCATATGGAAAAAGCTCGGTTAACTCTCTTCCTACCATTTTTGAAATAATTGATTGTTCATCCAACTCATGTATTGAATCAGTACTAATTGTCTTCCCATCACGTAGAACGGTCACAGTATCCGCTAGTTCAATCACTTCACCTAGCTTATGTGATATATAAATGCATGTAACACCTCTTCTTCGTAATTCGTTTAATAAACCAATTAATACATCAACATCACTCTCAGTTAATGCAGCTGTTGGCTCATCTAAAATCAAAATGTCGGTTTTCTTTGTCAACGCTTTTGCAATTTCAATTAACTGTTGCTTTCCGACCGTTAACTCTTTTACTTTTATTTGTGGATCGATTAGTAAACCAACTTGTTCTAGCATCTTCTGTGCTTGAACATATATTTCATTCCAATTAATCACCTTCGCACGCATGAGATCATGACCTAAAAACAGATTTTCAGCGATACTCATCTCTTCTACTAAGGCAAGCTCTTGATAAATAATGCCAACACCTGCATCCTGAGACTCTTTGATTGTTTTGAATTGAGCGGATTTCCCGTCAATATAAATTTCACCTTCAAATGTTCCAGCTGGGTAAACACCACTTAAAATTTTCATCAACGTTGACTTACCAGCACCATTTTCTCCACAAAGAGCATGAATCTCTCCCTTCTTCACAGAAAAAGTCACCTGATCCAAAGCTAAAACACCTGGAAACTTCTTTGTAATACCTGACATTTGCAATGCATACTCACTCATTCACATACCCACCACCTTATTAGAAAAGTGCAAGACGACTGTTTAGACCCGACAAGCATAAGACGAAGACCGTAGGAAATCCTGATTTCTGTAGGGCTTTGGCTTATGACCTCGAGGGGCTAGTCGTCTGAAACTAGACAATTCGAAAAGTGCAAGACGACTGTTTAGACCCGACAAGCATAAGACGAAGACCGTAGGAAATCCTGATTTCTGTAGGGCTTTGGCTTATGACCTCGAGGGGCTAGTCGTCTGAAACTAGACAATTCGAAAAGTGCAAGACGACTGTTTAGACCCGACAAGCATAAGACGAAGACCGTAGGAAATCCTGATTTCTGTAGGGCTTTGGCTTATGACCTCGAGGGGCTAGTCGTCTGAAACTAGACAATTCGAAAAGTGCAAGACGACTGTTTAGACCCGACAAGCATAAGACACTTCTCACTCGTTTTTTCTAAACAGCAGGAAGCAAGTGCTTCCTGCCTGTCAATCATATTTTATGGCTTAGACGGTCTTTCACCTTCAGGCACATTTCGATATACATCGTCATAAGAATGGAACCCGTCGGCAATAACTGTATCTAATAAATTGTCCTTGCCAACTTTAATAGGATCAAGCTTGATAAACGGGACGTCAACTTTTCCGTTATTCACAGTATCCTCTGTACCAATCGATTCTTCTTTTCCTAATGCAACTGCTACCTCTGCGCTTTTTTCAGCAATGGCTTGAATTGGCTTATAAACCGTCATTGTTTGTAACCCTTCAGCAATTCTCTGTACTCCGGCTAAATCCGCATCCTGTCCAGAAATCACAACCTTACCAGCTAACCCTTGTGCTTCCAAAGCTTGAATTGCTCCTCCAGCTGTATTATCGTTTGATGCGACTACAGCATCAATTTCATTTCTCGTTGCAGTCAATGCATTCTCCATAATTTTTAATGCTTCATTTGCATCCCAGTTTCTTGCCCACTGATCTCCAACGATTTCTATGGAACCGCTATCAATTAATGGCTGGATGATATTCATTTGTCCTTCCCTAAACATCTTTGCATTATTATCTGTTGGAGATCCTCCCATTAAGAAGTACTTCCCGGAAGGAACTTGCTCGACTAAAAATTCCGCCTGCATCTCCCCTACACGGACATTATCAAAAGATACATACGCATCAACATCTGATCCATTAATTAATCGGTCATATGCAAGTACAGGTACTCCTTCTGATTTTGCTTGATCAACAACTGTTGATAGTGCATCAGAGTTAATTGCAATAATGACAAGCACATCAATGTTTTGAGACAACATATTTTGAATTTGTGATACTTGGCTTGCTTCGTCTCCATTAGCAGACTGAACAATTACCTCTGCACCTAACTCTTCTGCTTTAGCAACAAAAAAATCTCGATCATGCTGCCAACGCTCAAGTGTTAAATCTGATACAGACAAACCAATTCTTAATTTTTCTTCACTTCCTTCTGAACTTGCCCCATCGCTTGAATCTTGCCCGCAAGCAGCTAGAATAAGAACAAATAAACCAATCAAAACTACTTTAAGAAAGCCCTTACATTTCTTCAAATGAATTACCCCCTTTTGAATTTTCAAATTATTCCTTCAAAAAAGAGTTTATCATCATAAACTTAGTTTGTCTAGATAATAAACTAAGTTTTATTGTATAATTATTCTAAATACTAGGTCAGGAAAGAGGGAGTTTATGAGTAAGTCAACTACTTGGAATCACCAAGTCGTAAAAATGAAAAACAAAGAAATGGTCTTAAACGAAATTTATCAGTATTCTCCTATTTCTAGAGCTGACATTGCTCAGAGACTAGGATTAAATAAAGCTACGGTATCTTCTCTCGTAAACGATTTAGTGGAAGATGAACTTCTATTGGAATTAGGCCCAGGGGAATCTAGCGGGGGCAGAAGGCCCGTCATGCTCCTATTTAATGAAAAGGCAGGCTTCGCTATTGGCATTGATATCGGTGTCAACTACTTACTAGGGATTGTAACTGACCTGTATGGGGAAGTCGTTCTTGAGAAGAAAGAATTCATAGACAACACTGAGTATGATCAAGTTTTTCACCGTGTTGTTCAGATGATTCATGCCTTAATCCACGATACACCACAAAGCAAGAATGGTATTGTAGGTATTGGTGTTGGAGTACCTGGGGTTGTCAGTTCTGAGGGGATAGTCTTAACCGCACCCAATTTGAAGTGGACAAACGTTGATTTAAAATCCTCACTTGAGGCTAAATTCGATTATGATATTTTCATTGAAAACGAGTCAAACGCGGGGGCTTTAGGTGAAAAAAGATTTGGAGCCGGTAGAAATCATGATTCGATCTTATACGTAAGCCTAGGGATCGGAATTGGTTCTGGCATTATTATCAATAACCTCTTACATCGAGGAATCAAAGGGTATGCTGGTGAAAGTGGCCATATGACCATCGATGCATTCGGAAAAGATTGCCAATGTGGCAATAAGGGCTGCTGGGAGGCATATGCTTCTGAAATGGCGTTACTAAAGGAAAGCAAACAGCTGGGACTACCTACTGCCTCCTTGGAAGAATTAATTTCACTTGCTGAGCAAGGGAATAAACACGCAATAGATCTTTTTCAAAAAAATGCTTCTTATATTGGTATAGGGATTACAAATTTAATTAAAATTTTCAATCCTCAACAGGTGATTATCGGAAATCGAATGGTACAAGCAAAATCCTTGATCGAAAAACAAATAGCTGAAAGTATACAAACCCAAACCATGTCATTTTTCCATCCTGAATTAGAAGTAACCTTCTCGGAATTAAAAACATATTCAGCTGCAATTGGTGTTGCCGCATTTTCAATTGATTCATTTCTAGAAAAATCAACGGAAAATTAAGTACGTAAGGGTGAACTTGAAAGTTCACCCTTACTCGATTTTATAGCTCTGTACGAATGGTCCAAAGTTCTGGGAAGAATTGTTGGTCTAACACTTTCTTTAAATAGTGCACACCTGAAGACCCACCTGTGCCCGATTTCATCCCAATAATCCTTTCAACTGTTTTCATATGACGGAATCGCCACTGCTGTAACCAATCCTCAATATCAATCAACTTTTCTGCAAGTTCATAAAGCTCCCAATATTGATCGGTATTACGATAAACTTCTAGCCAAGCAGCTTTAACAGACTCACTGCTTATATATGTTTTTGTCACATCTCGGTTTAAGACAGCTTGATCTATTTCAATACCTGCTCTTTGAAGGGCTGCAATAGCCACATCGTATAGACCTGGCTCTTTATATGCTTTTTCCAGCTCTTGATGAAGTGCTTCATCTTTTTCATAAATTTTCAACACATGAGCCGTCTTATAGCCTAAAGCAAATTCAATCATTCGATATTGATACGATTGAAATCCAGAAGCTTGACCCAATGAATCACGGAATTCAATATACTCTGAAGGAGTCATCGTTGCTAGTACATCCCAGGCTTGTATGATTTGTGATTGTGTTTTTGAAACCCTCGCTAAACGTTTTTGGGCAGAAGATAAATCATCTCGATTAATACAGTCAATCGCAGCACGTAATTCATGTAAGATCAGTTTCATCCACAGCTCACTTACTTGATGAATGATGATAAAAAGCATTTCATCATGATGGCCTGAGAGCCTCTTTTGTGCTGAAAGGATATGATCCAATTGCAAATATTCCCCATAGGTCATGTTGTTTACAAAATCCGTATGGATGTTTTTCTCATCTGTTGTTGCATTTCTCATATCTTTGTTGTCATTCATCATGATCTCCCCCTTCTAATTTACGGATGACTGCACGCACCGGACTTCCGTCTCCCTCTTTTATTGGCAGCGGAAGGGCAATCAATTCATACTCGCCTTCCTCCACTCCATCAAGGACAATGTTTTCTAATATACAGATATTAGACTTAAATAAGGCATGATGAATCGGTAAGTCCTTGCTATCAAGTGCATCCACTGAAGGCACATCGACGCCGATTAATGTAACGCCTAATTCATGCAAATAGGTAACTGCTTCCACTGTTAAAATTGGAATAGCTTGTGGAAACTTGTTTACGTCTCTATTTGTACTTGTTTTTATTAATAGCCTTTCGGTTTTTGCTAAGTGTAAAGAGCTAAGTACTTCTTTTGTAATAACAGCCTCGTTTGTAACATCGATCACCAAAGCAGTCCCAATAAACCGATCAATCTCTAAATCTAGAATCCTCTTCCCATCATCATCAAAGTGAAATGGAGCATCGACATGTGTACCTGTATGAAGGCTTGTTGTTATTTTTCCTATATTTACAGATCCAGTTTGTGCTTTAGAAAACGCAGTTACATAATGAAACGGCGTATCTCCTGGCCAATGGGCAATCTCATTTGTTAAAGGCTGTGAAATATCGATCCATTTTCCATTGCCCATCTTAAGCGACCACTCCTCGTTTGTTTTCGTATTTCTTATACAACTCATTTTCCATAATTTTCTTCATTCTTTGCACAGCTTGCCATACATCCTCATACGAGTTATATAAAGCTACCGGTGCCAACCTAATTCCATTTGGCGTTCTATAATCAGGAATGACATTTTCTGCTTTTAGTGCTTGGCAAATTCTTGCCGCTTCTTTATGTTCTAGATAAACATGGCCACCACGCTTCTCCTCTTCCCTAGGATTACGAATTGTAAAGCCATGCGCACTCAGCTCATGCTCGATTAGTTCCATCAAGTAGTTTGTTAACTTTAAAGATTTTTGACGAATCTTCTCAATCCCTATTTCTTCAAATAAAGAAAGCGCTCCAATTAATGGGGCCATGCTTAATATATTCGGAGTCCCTATTTGATATGCACCTGCATGATTCGCTGGTGTCAATGTATGCTCCATGTCGAATTGTTTCTGCTTATCAGAACTGAACCAACCTGTAATTCCTGGAATATTGCCAAAGTGTCGGCTATTAACAAAAAGCCCTCCAGTACTACCTGGCCCACCATTTACATGCTTATAATTGCACCAAAACGCAAAATCAACATCCCACTCACTTAATCTATGTGGAATAGCCCCTACGGAATGGCATAAATCAAACCCTATTAAGATTCCTAGTTTATGTGCTTCAGCCGTTAAGGTTTTCATATTTAATATTTGACCGCTTCTATAGAGCACGCTCGGCAGAACGATCAAAGCGACATCCTCTGCCATCTCCGCAATTAAATCCTCTTCCTTCAACGTGTGACCATCCTTGCTTTTCACACGAATGAGATGTTCAGCTGGATCAATTCCTTTTAATTGCATCTGGCTTTGTAGTGCATATATATCACTTGGAAAATTCAACTCGTCCGCAATGATTTTAACTTTATTACCTTGCGGATGGTAAAAAGATGCAACAAGTTGATGCAAGTTCACAGTTGTTGACCCTGTCACAATAATTTCCTCATTTTTTGCACCAACAAGAGGTGCCATCTGTTCACTTAGGGATTCCGCCAAATAAAACCATGGATGCTCACCATTAGTCCAACCATCAATCCCAAATTGCTTCCATGAATCAAGCACCTTGAGTAACGATTCTTCTGCACGTTTAGATAACAAGCCTAACGAATTACCATCCAAATAAATTTGCTCTTCGTGAAGATAAAACTCTTGTCGATACCTTGCTAGCTCATCCGTTTTATCAAAGCTAAGTGCTTCCTCTATCGTCCATTTCATTACGAATCACCTTTCCCATCCTATATCATACAAATTTATCATACCATTTCAAAATCAAGTCAGCATAGTATAGAGATAAGAAAAACGTAAGTACCTGCATATCGACGTGCCAACAACTCACATCGTTGCATTTCACAACCTGTGAGTCTAAAAGCTATAGCAAAAGCCCGCAAGATCTATTGTATCTCGCGGGCTTTTGCTAGATCAAAGAACCGATAGTCCCTTAAGCTAGACAATGAAAAGTAATGTAAATCTTCAATTTCTTAGATGTAAAAATTCTTGTCTTCCTTATCTTTTTAAAAAGGCTTAGGTGCTTTTAAACTACTAGTCTCTAAAACAATTACCCTAATAGATCCCTTTTTCGAAACAAAAGAAAACCAGAAATCATTAATACAGCAGCAAGGAAAACAATGAAGCCTAACATAGAATAAGATATTTCATCGATTGGAACTTGTGGTATATGTGCAAAAATAGATAGTATATTAAACCAATTTGGAAATTCTAAAATTGGACCTAAATATAGAATGATAAAGCAAAATACTAGATATCCCCACACGACAATGCTCAAGTTTGGTTGCAACCCAAAAATGAGGATTGCTGCCCCAATGACAAGTGCAATGGCTGGCATATACACAAATGTAGCTTCTACAAGTTTTAGGAAAGACATCGATTCTTCTATAATTGGCTTTCCTGTCGCCCAAATGCCGACAGTAATACAGATTAAGAAGAATACGCTACTAAGTAAAGCAAGAATCGTGTACCCTCCTAGAAAGCGATAACGAGAAATAGATCGACTAAACATAAGTTCAGTACGGTTGTTTTGTTCTTCACCTTTTAACCCAAAGGCAATGATTATAACTGGAATAGCCGCAATTAAAATCATAATCTCAATCATGAGTGCGATAAATGCCTCTACAACTCCACTGTCTTCTTGTATAAATGCTTGCATGACCTCTAGCTCACTAAGATAAGAATCCAATTCTCCTAAAATTGAACCGAATGTCACACTAAGTAAAAACAATGCGATTCCCCACGACAAGATTTGTGTTTTTTGTTGATTGTAACTAAAACCTATTTGTGTTTTCAAAAAAGGTGATGCACTGGCTTTGCCTTCTCTCTCTGAAAATATTCCTGCACCTAAATCTCTCCTCAAATGAATGGTAAAAGCAATACAGCCAATACATATAATGAAAAGAATAAAAAATAGAACTGGCCACCAGTGATTATCCATAAAAACGGAAGATGCTACTGTCCATCCTAATGGTGAAAAATAGGAAAGTACTTCAACACTGACAGCCCCAATTGCTCGAATCAGGTAGCTTCCAATTAAACAAAAAAATGAAAACCCCAATGCTCCACGCGATGTTTGAAAGAGCTGTGACCCAAGAAGTGTTAAGGCACCAAAGGCCATGCCTGTTCCCCCTAGTAATAGTGCATATAAGAAGGAAGACATAAATTCCATTCCCTCTATTCCTACTGCTGCTAGACCAAAACTAATTCCAATAATCAGAATGAGATTAGAGATCAGCATTACAATTACACCTGCTGCAATATATGCTCCTCTCCCTACTGGCAATGAACCGATTAACTCCGTTCTTCCTAGCTCTTCGTCTTTTTTCGTAAACTGAACGATGAAGAGAATGTTCATAATAGCTACTGCAATCGCAGAAAATAGCAACATATCATGAGCAAATATTGGCCCAATTCCAAAGGACGTTTCTGGTGAAACTTCGTACCCACCTCCAAGCATTGCCTTCATTGCTGGGTTTTCCATTGTGTATAGAAAAGCAAGCATTGCTTCTTCATCCGGATAAATAGCGGGATAACTATATGCAACTGAGACAGTAATCAAAATAAGTGCTAGTAGCCAACTAAACAGCTTGAACCGATGCTGCCTAAATATAAATTTGCTTAATTGGGACGTACCATGAAAGACAGACATTACTCCCCCCTCCCAATTTCCGGGGATTTATAGTAGTTCATAAATAAATCTTCTAGCGTCGCACTCTGTGTCTCAATATGATTCACTTCAAAATTACTGATGTATTTCAACACATCTCCTAAATGTTTCTGATCAACTTGCATGGTATAGTTACCATCCAACTCTTCCACATCATAAACACCTTCTAAACTTTGAAGAGTAACAATTGGTTTTTCCGTTTGGACGGTTAGTTTATTTCTAGTCAAATGTCTAAGATCCCTAAGCGAACCCGTTTCGATGATTTCCCCTTGACGAATGATGGAGACACGATCACATAGCTTTTCTACTTCAGATAAAATATGACTCGACAAAAGCACTGTTTTCCCCTGATCTTTTACCTCTTGCACACACTCTTGAAAAACCTGTTCCATTAGAGGATCTAGTCCAGAAGTCGGTTCATCTAAAATGAACAAGTCTACATCTGAAGCAAAGGCAGAGATCAATGCAACTTTTTGACGGTTTCCTTTTGAATACGTACGACACTTCTTGGTCGGATCGAACGAAAATCGTTGTATTAGTTCTTCTCTCTTGCGATTATTTCCTCCCTCTTTAAGCTTTAGGAAAAGATCAATGACTTCTCCCCCAGTCAAATTTGGCCATAAATGAACGTCACCGGGCACATACGAGAGCTTTTTATGAATATCAACCGATGCTTTCCAAGCATCTTTGCCAAAAATCCTTGTCTCTCCCGATGATGCTTTTAAAAGTCCAAGCAAGATGCGAATCGTAGTTGATTTACCAGCACCGTTAGGGCCAATAAATCCAAAGACCTCCCCATGACCTAGCTCTAAATTCATATCATTTAAGACTGTATTCTTCCCAAATCTTTTTGAAAGGTTCTTTATCTCAACTGTCTTCATTTCATCATCTCCCTTTAAATTTATGAAATTTATTTATACTTATATTTCATATTATACATAAATTTCGTCAATATTCTAGTCTAAAAGACCATTTTCCGATTGTGGTCCTGCTTTTTTTTCATTAAACTATAGAATGAGGTGAACCAATATGAACGGCTTTGAACGAAGAAAAGAACTTAAAAAAATTAATATTATTGAAGCAGCCTTAAAGCTATTCATGACATATGGTACTCAAAAGGTGTCCATTGCAGAAATTGCGAAGGAAGCTAATGTTTCTCAAGTAACAATCTATAATTATTTTGAAAGCAAAGACAATCTAACCAAAACCGTTTTTCAATATTATGTAAACTCGATATGGGATGAACAAAGGGAGCTTCTTAAACGGGACATTCCATTCAAGGAAAAACTCTATCAGCTTACATTCGATAAAAATTCGTATGCTCAAAAAATGAGCAATGCTTTTTTTGAAGAGTTTATGCTCGACTATTCTTCTGGAAAAAGTTATGTAGAAAAGATTTATATTGAAGAAGGGCTTCCACTTCTAATGGAGCTGTTTGAAGAAGGAAAAAGACAAGGGCAAATCGACCCTACCCTTTCTAATGAATCGATCTTACTTTATTTACAAATGTTTAGTGAGTTTATGAAAAAGCCAGAAATCGCTCCTACTTTGCTCCCATATACAGAAGAGTTAACAAAGCTGTTCTTTTATGGGATTACTGGTGAGAAAAACAAGAAAGACAATTGATTTCTTAGGCATTTTTTTATCTAATGTAAAAAGGCAAATACTCGTCTTAATTGACAGGTATTTGCCTTTTTAATTTGATCTTTATTCTATTTTTTTATAAGATTTGATGCATGAATAGTTGGTTTTCGATCTTTCCACGGCAATGCCCCTTCTAATTGTACTGCTAATTGGAGCAATGTCCCTTCATCAGCAAATCTCCCCGTAAATTGCATTCCTATCGGTAGCCCGCTTTTACTCATTTTTAATGGCAATGAGATCGACGGTTGACCAGTTGCATTAAATAAATTTGTAAATGGAGCATATGTAAATATTTGCTCCGTCCACTGTTTTGCATCAATTGTAGGATTATTTGCATTTAAAAACCCAATCTTTGCTGGCAATGACGCGAGAGTAGGGGTTAACAGGACATCATATTCTGTAAAGAAATGCCCAACTTGTCTAGAGACTGACCCATTTGTTTCAATTGCATCTAACAATTCAGAAGCCTTCATTTGTTGTCCATATAAGTAACACTGCCAAATTGCTGCTTCTACATTTTCTTCGGATGGAACTCTCCCAGTCAATTGCGCCGCTCCATTTATCATTTTGTAAATATTTGCTGTCCATATTCGTAATGTAGCCAAACTGAACGGCTCAACATCATATTTTGGTGCATCTTCAATCACTGTATGCCCAAGATCCTTACAAAGCTGTACCGTTTCATGCAATGCTTTTATGCATTCATGATCAACAGGTACTCCCGATGCTGGTACGTGTGTCCAAGCTATTTTTAATGGTTTAGTCTGTTTTTCAATTAATCGATTATACTCTTCTTTTGGAGACTCAGGCGATCCGTAACACCCAACGTCTTGACCACTCACTACGTCAAGTAGAAATGCAGTGTCTCGAACTGTTTTCGTCAAAGCAAATTCGACTGCGATCCCGTTTAGCGGCTCGCTATTAAATGGTCCTGCTGGTATTCTACCTCTAGTTGGCTTTAATCCTACTAGCCCACTACAAGATGCGGGGATTCTTATTGACCCTCCTCCATCATTAGCATGAGCTACAGGAACAATTCCCGCCGCAATAGATGCTGCTGATCCACCACTTGAACCACCTGGGCTATGCTGTAGGTTCCAGGGGTTTCGTGTCGGTCCATATAAAAGTGCTTCTGTTGCTGCATTGTAACCAAATTCAGGCGTTGTTGTAGTTCCGACTGTTACAAATCCTGCCTTTCTAAACCTAGCCATTAATTCACTATCTATGGGAAAAACAGCATCTTTTGACAATCTACTTCCCATGCTAGAAGGAACATTCTTAGCGTGGAGGACAAGTTCTTTTATTAAGAAAGGTACTCCTTGAAATGGTCCGTCATGTAACCCTGCATTAATTTCACTTAATGCCTCTTCTTCTAATATTTGAACAATAGAATTCAGATCAGGATTCAATGAATTCATTGCATCGATAGACAGCCGAACAAGTTCCTCTGGTTTCACCTCTTTCTTTTTAACTAATTCCGCGAGTGCCAATCCGTCTAAATTAGAAAATTCAGATATTTTCATTGATATTCCTCCTCTTTTCTTCTATTGTAAAGTTAAATATCGTTTTTTCTATTACCCATAAGGATAATATTCTTATAGGTAGAAAATCTTTTTCTAGGGGGATTTAAGTGCAACTATCTAAAGTAGAGTATAACGATGTACTTAATGCCATCGAAGAATTAGCAAAAAAACAATTAAAAATTGGAATAGAAGATTACCGAAAAGAAGTCCTCCAAGTTTTAAACTTTTTAGGATATCATATGTCTTTATTTTGGATCGCAGATCAGAATAACGCTCTTAAAGATCCAATTGCTTATAATATCGAAGCTGACTCGCTTCAGGAATACCTTCAAAATTATCAAAAGGATGATTTTCTTCATCCACGTAATCTACTATTGAGTAAGCAGGTTCAAAGAATAAATGACGTCGTCCCTTTTTCACAATTTATTCTATCCACCTACTACCTCTCCTTTATGAAAAAATATAATGTTGGTGACGAGATGGCAATCTATTTAAAATTTAACGAAGAGATAGTTGGTGTAATTGGACTATTACGTTCTTTAAAAGAAGAGAGATTTTCACCAAAGGATAGTATAAAACTTAACATTCTTGTAAAACAAATTGAAAGCGGTTTCATAAAACAACTTATATTCATTAAAAATAATGATCGAACACAAACCAACTTAACAAAACGCGAGTGTGAACTACTCCATTACCTTGAAAAAGGACTAAAAAATCGAGAAATTGCTAAAGAACTATATGTTAGTGAAAATACTGTAAAAAAGCATTTACAAAATTTATATAGAAAACTTGGCACGGGTAATAGAACTGAATTATTGTATAAAGTAAAATCGTCAAAGAGATTTTGAAGAATCTTGTTCAATTATTCTACTTATCATTCTTTGAATCAATACATTAGGGCGCCCGCCTTTTAAAGGAACACCGACTAAGAGCGCCACATCCATGTGGCAACTCACGTCTGACTCACGTCGTATGAGCCTCAAGCACAAGACAAAGACCGAAGGAAATCCTGTATCTTGCGGGCTTTGGCTTGTGACCTCGAGCCGATGGCGCCTGGAGACTAGACAATTCTCTAACTTTAAAAAGTTATACTTTCTTACCTCGTCAAATAAACCACTCCTTCATAGAGATCAACAATGCCTCTAGAAGGAGTGGTCTTCATCTAGGTACGTGTTTACTTCCCAACTTCCGAACGATGCGCATCCACATGATTGAAATGTTTCTTATTATACGAGGTCAAGCGTTTGAGGTTTAGTAATGTCTTCAATATTTTCCATTACATGATTTGCTGCGATATAGCCAAAGACCGTTGTTGGGCCTAATGTTGATCCTGGTCCTGGATATACTCGCCCCATGACTGATGCTGAACAATTGCCTGTCGCGTATAAGCCTATTACTGGTTTTCCATTTTGAAGTGCTTGACCGTATTCATTTGCCACAATGCCACCCTTTGTTCCTAAGTCACCAGGATAAATCTTACAAGCGTAGAAAGGTCCTTTTTCTATTTTACCTAGGTTTGGATTGTTATAAGTTGGATCTCCATAATAATTATCATACACAGAGTCACCACGTCTAAAATCCACATCTACCCCTTTTTCCGCATAAAGGTTAAATCTCTCAATCTGTTCTATGAAACCTTTTTGAGGTATCCAACATTTATCTGCTAATTCTATAAGTGTGTCTGCTTTTATTAGGAAACCGCTTTCAATTGCTTCCTTCGGCGTCATTCTTGGCAACATACTCCCAAATAAATATTTATTTCGATGTCTACTCTCCATAATCATCCATGAATGAATCGCTTTCCCATTCTTTTCTTGCCTTTCTAATATCGCATGACCAGCATCTGTATAGGATTGAGACTCATTGAAATACCTTTCTCCGGTTTGATCTACTATGATACTGTGAGGCATCGAACGCTCGTGCACTAGGAACTTTCTTGCCCCATTCCAATCAATTGCTGTCGGCCCCCACCATGCATCATCTAGCAATGCAGTATCAAGACTATACTTCTCTGCAATTGGCATTAAATCGCCTGTGTTATCAGGATTTCCTGCTGTCCATGAAGTACCGACATTGTGGTATTTCAATCTTAATTCTTCATTTCTCTCAAACCCCCCCATTGCAAGGATGACAGCCTTGCTTTTAATGGAATAGGTTGATCCATTACTCTCAACTTCAATGCCTACAACACGTTCCTCTTCAAACACGAGATCCGTTAATGAAGTCGATAACTTCAATTTTGCACCTTCATCCACTGCGATCTTCAATAATCGTCCAACTAGGCCAGCTCCGATTGAAATCGCGTGAGCACCTTTCATCTTATATTTAAAGCCGTTTAAAAACATCCCCACAACTGTGTTAAAATCCTTAGCATTTGTAAATGCTTTAGGCAATGATGCTACTTTCCCTGAATATAATGGAATTGGCGCCTCAATTTCTCCAACACGAAGTGACTTTTCTAATTCCCCTAATAAACGCGCATCAAAGATTTCTCCTTCGATGGAACGGCCAACCTTTCCTCCTGGTCGTTCAGGATAATAATCTGGATATTTTATACCAGCGACCCATTCCATTCCTAAATCAGATAAGTATTTCACCATTTTATGTCCATTTTTGACATATGCAACTTTTCTTTCATCTGTTGAAGAAGGACCTTTATCTTCTATAACATCTCTCATATATGTCAGTGCTTCTTCTTCACTATCTTCTAAGCCAGCTTCTTTTGAGATATGATTATTCGGGATCCATAGCCCACCACCTGAAAGTGCAGAAGAACCACCCCAACTCTCACCCTTTTCGATAATCAAGGTGTTTAAACCTTGATTTGCAGCAGTTATTGCGGCCACTAGACCACCTGCACCGCTCCCGACAACGACCACATCATATTCTTCTTTCCAACTCATCATAACCCCTCCATCATCATGTATAATCTCTCCTTATTTATCTCAGTACCAAAGCACACATACACAAAGCGTTCATCATGATGGGAGCATTCATTTTTTCGTGTTATGATAATGTATGTGTTTAACTAGTAAATTGAATATTCAGAATAAATAAGGTATTTTTATTATACAGTTGTATAATAAAAATGTCATTATATTTCATTAAACAATGATGGAGGAGCGGCCTATGAATGAACAAGACTTGCGAGTCATACGGACTAAGCAAAGCTTGCACAATGCCTTATTAACCTTACTTGGGGATAAACCATTGGAGAAAATCTCAATATCAGAACTGTGCCGAACGTCCGAGATTACAAGGAGAACGTTTTATTTACACTATGAAAGCATAGCTGATTTTTTTGAAACATTTATAGAAGAATTACTACTTGATTTAGAAACGTCATTAAAGGAGTCAAAACGTTTTCGATTACATTCAGTGGAAGCTTTGGAACCAACATTAATTCGTTTATTCACACATGTCCACAATCACAAGGAGTTTTATCGTTTCATATTTAATAAAGCCTCTGTTTTTGCATATTATGATATGTTCTATTCTAGAATTAAGACAATTGTTCAAGATTCTATGATGAAAATTGATCCCCCTTATGAAACAACAGATTTTGAAGTAGCGTATCAAGCAAATGCCATATTAGGTATCATAATCGAATGGAACGATCAACAATACAAACAGTCTATTGAAGAGATGAATCGGATTTTACTTAAAAGTCTAAGAATTTAAAACAATCTTCTACTCTTAACATTGTAATAAAAGAAGGCAGGATAAAAATCTCCCCTGCCTCCTTCTTTAGTTTTTCATTTTATCGGCAATAATGCTTGCTGCCTTCTTAGGATTTAGACGATACAGCTTATCAAGTAGCTTTGAATCTTTACCAGCCAATACGCGGTATTCATCATTTTCCATGCCATCGATAATGATTTCTGCTGCGGCTTTTGGTGTTAATAGCTTCTTCATATCTTCAGCACTTGCTTCTTTCTTTGCTCCTCTTTCAGCACCAGAATTTTTCGTAATATCTGTGCCAACTCCACCAGGAAAAACAACGGTCACTTTCACATTTGTATCTTTCAACTCAGAATGTAATCCCTCTGTTAATAATTTTACTGCGGCTTTTGAGGCTCCATAGATCGACTGTCCAGGAACTGGTAAGAATCCACCCATGCTTGAAATATTCGTGATATGTCCAATTGGTCTTAACAATAAATGCGGCAAGAATGATTTAACCATAAATAACGTTCCATAGAAGTTAATGTCCATCACTAATTTTATCTTCTCATAATCTAGCTCGTTAACTTTAACGAACGGTTGAATAATTCCAGCGTTATTAATGATTCCATCAACAGCACCATGGAATTCAATGACGTCCTCTGGAAGTGCTTCAACAGCTTCACGATCGGTTAAATTAACTGCGTGAATGGAGATTTTATCTTTGTTTTCTCCAGCAGCCTGTACAGTCGCTTCTAATGCTGCCTGATTGATATCAACTGCAGCAACTCCCCTTGCACCTTTGTTTAAAAGGGTTAATACAAGCTCACGACCAATACCTCCACCTGCACCAGTGACGACTATAACTTTATCGCGTATCTCCACTATTTATCCCCCTAGATACATTTTTAATGAACAAATGTTTATTATCTTACTCTCTATACAGTATAATAAGGATTATTAAGCAGGCATTCAATCGACATTTTTTTGGTAGATGTTCAATAACGTACATCCATCAATGCTTCATTGAATTTCAAATAGAAATTATACAAATGAGGGGATTTATGTTGACTAAAAATCTAACGAACGATCGTAGAGTCTCAAAGTCTAAACGGGCATTAAAAGAATCCTTACTCTTGTTAATGCAGGAAAGGGAGTTTAAAGCAATTACGGTTAAAGAGCTCGTTGAAGCAGCAGATTTAAATCGGGGCACATTTTATAAGCATTATCAATACAAAGAAGACATTCTCGAAGAAATCATAGATGATGTAATTGTTGATTTAATTAGCTCATATCGTGAACCTTATATAAATAAACAGCCATTTAAAATTGAACAGCTTACATCCCAAGCTGTCTTGATTTTCAATCATGTAGAAAAGTTTTCAATCTTTTATTCGCTTATTGTTTCAACAAATGTATTAATTGGATTTCAACAAAAATTCTGCTCGATTGTGAAAAAGCTTGTATTACAAGACTTAACTGGCTATTTCCCACTAGACCATATCGACCCTGAGCTGATAGCTAGTTATCACGCCTATGCAATATACGGGTTAATTATTGAGTGGGTACATGGCGATTATAAGTATAGTAGCGACTATATGGCCAAACAATTAATTGCTATTATCCAAGTAAATCGCACATAAAAAGCTGTTCAATGATGAACAGCTTACGCTGTAGAGAAACAATTAAAACTTGTTTGCCTACGGTCATTTTTGTTTAAATGAATGAAACTGATTATCTCTCCTAAGGTGAAGCTTTTCCCCGGGCATGGCATGAGCCGTATCGTCACTATCGCGATGCTTCAGTCTCACCTGCCACGCTTTCCCGGGAGGACAAGGAATACCTCTGTTACAATGTATCGCACGCAGAAAATACAGAGCATTTTTAAGGAGTTCTTGTCACTTGCACCAATCAAATTAGTTTGTACTTTATTCAGAAGTTCCTCATTTTCTACCTTCGGTAAAAAGCTTTAGAGCATGTCTTTATAATCATTATTGCGTTCAAATTCTGCTTTGACGAATGGACAGAGTGGGACTATTTTTTTCCCTTGCTTTCTCATATCTTCGACTACAGATCTTACAAGCGTACTGGCAATATTCTTCTCTCTCAATGATTCATGAACATATGTGTGATCGATCACGACACGATTTTCTTCTGTCGGAACAAATGTAACCTCAGCAATCATTTCTTTATTATCATCATAAATCACATGTCGTCTATCTTCTTTTATAATATTCATCGATTTATTCTCCCTTCAGGATAAATTGCAATGCTCCACATTCAGTTGTATGTTAGTATCACTATACCCTCTCACCCTTTTCTAAACACTTCTCTTCACTTAAAACAATGAAGAAAATCCATTTATGCAATGATCATGTGTGTGACATCATCGCTAGCAATAAAGAACAACTCTTGTCATGCTATGAAAATTTTAATGATTGAATCTTAAACTACGACCTCGAGAAGCTCGACATAAACATGAAGAAATAATTCTACGATATAGTCTGACCGTGATTAAGATTCTACCTATCAATTACAAGAAAAAGAGCATTAATCTCTAATGCTTAGCACAGAAAAACTACTTCACAAAGGGACTTTGGGACTGTGGGGCTTTGAGACTTTAGATAAAGTCAATTTCTAACTTTTTCTACATGTTTTTAAGAGGACGAGAAACCCACAGACTGCCATGAAAACGCTCGTCAGACTAGGCGTACAGTCAATTGAAGACCCGAATAGAACACACTGTTCATGAGCTGACTTTGATGCCATCTACGTATGCCTCTGTTTGTCGGGCAGTCTAAAAAACCCCTTTACAAAGGGGCTGTTGCACAACCATTATTTTGTTCTATCTAATGTATCATCCGTAACTGTACTGATGTAATCGAATTTTAGATTTTCTCGATTGGATGAAAAGCGATTATTGATCGAGTTTTCTAAAATTGGACGATTTCCTTTGCCATCGTCCATTCTTTCACCAAAAAATATAATGCTATGACTAAATGAAAATGGCTCCATCCAAGACTTAGAAGCAATATTCTCTACACTATTCATAATAGCAGTCCAGGAGCTCGGCAAAACTGCTACACCATATGTGCTTTGCTTCAAGGTTTGATGTATGAATTGTTGCGCGGCAGGCTGATAATATTCATCATTTCCTGTTACACGATAATTTCTTTCAATAATCATATATAAATCAAATGTTGAAATGCTATCTTTCGGGTGAAAGTTCCAAACGAAATGATAAGATGTAGGATCTTTCGGATCTACCATCCACAGTTTTGGATAGACTGAAGTATCAATTGCACCTACTTTCCATTCCGAATCTTTCCATATCCAATAACTTAATCCATAATGATCTGACTCTGAGATAAAAGGTACAAACACATTCCGCTCATCTATATAAATAGCATCTAGTATTTTATCTACCGATACTTCCGGAAATATTTCATAAATGAGTTCTATTCGTTTTTCCTCAGAAGGAAATTCAGATGGCTCCGGATTTTTCAAGAAAAGAATAACGGCACTAATGATCATTAAAACAATTCCAGTGTATGCTATCATTTTTTTATTCAATCGTCCGTACCTCGTTCAATATAGATTCTTCAACCTTAAAGTAATACGACCTTTTTTCTGTATTGATTAAGAGTCCCTTTCCGTCTCTCTCTATATAAATGTTCTGGTTAATTCCGCTTCCCCATTTAGGCTGAGTATTCGCTAATAAATATGGAAAGCGTTCTCTACTCTCATCAGAATCTTGATACGAAAAAGCTTCTCTATGCCAATGATCGTTTATAATCTCTTCTTTTTTCGCATCATTTATTTGCTGCATAAGTAATTGCTTATCAAAATCAATATCTTCTACATTTTGTATTAGCTTAATTATGTATGCACCTTCTACATCAGCTACAAATGTTCCAGCTTCATCCGTTGGATAAATAAAGTAAAAGATTACGAATAGTAGTATCTTAACTACTAAAAAGATATAATTGCCTACAAAACCTAACCATGCATACTTTCGAAACCTCTCCCAACGTCTATTCTTTCGTTTCAAAATGAGAGCCAACAACCATACTCCAAGAGGTAATATAGCTAATTGAAAAAGTCCATCGGCGATTTGCCAATTGATTGAAAAAGAAAATAATCCTATAAATAATACGATTAAGACTTTCCATATCTTTATCTTCACACCATCTTTTAAATAAATTCCTCTTGCTAAGAAAAGAATGATTGCCCAACCAATGGTGCTTTCTAGTATAGGTACTAGATTAAATGTATTCATTTTTATCTCCTATTCTATTAATTCATTCCATCTAATTGTAACTCCACTTTCATTATATTGGAATATATTCCTATAATTCGGTATAAGAAGTGGTCTGCTCTACGAGTTGATAGGTTCATTTATACAACAGGAAAAACCCCTACACAGAGGGGCTACCGTTCTTCCCATTTAGCATATTCTCTTACATTATGTAATGAATCAATCTACAACTCTTGCTACTTTTGAATTGCACTCCTTGCAAAAACCTTCCAAGACCACCCCAGATTCCCCAGGCGTAATTGTATACTGCTTCATCTTAACTTCGCCAACACATACTGCACAAAAAACATGCTGCACAATACGTTTTCGTAAATCCTCTGGCAGTGCCATCCATTGTTTTGCTGCTTCCATTGTAAAAACCCCTTTTTCCAAATCATCTCTCACCTAATCAATGCTTATACCCTAAGTTGAATCGACCTAAACACAAATCAAAAAAATGGTCGAATATAGGAAGTTAAATATGCTCAATAAAAGCTTTTCTCCCTCTTTCATTCGTATAAACTGGAAGATTTTAAGAACACTAAAAGGAATGCATTAAATTAAGGAGTGAAATGTATGAATAAATTACTGTTTAGTATAGCCTGCTTTTTCGTTTTACTGTTCTCCTTTCATCAAATCGGAGAACTTTCAGTGTATGCAGAAGGTGAAATAACTTGGTCATGGAGTAATTTTTGGAAGAAGAAAGAAAATCATGATACGAGACAGCAGCCTGTCGATTTAAATACATTGCAACAAATGTTCCCTAATTCATTCTTTAACGAAGGAACAACAAATGAGCGAAGAATTGCGTTAACATTTGATGATGGACCAGATCCAATCTACTCGAATCAAATTTTAGATGTACTTAGTGATTACAACATACGAGCAACGTTCTTTTTACTAGGTTCAAGGGCAAATACATACCCTGATGTTGTACAACGTATGTATACTGAAGGTCATGTAATCGGAAATCATACATATACGCACCCAAACCTTGTTCAATCTGACATGCAAGCAGTTGAGAATGAAATTACGGTTACAGAGCAAGCCATACAAAATATCATTGGCATTCAGCCACGACTATTCCGACCGCCATATGGATTTTTAAATGAAGAAGTAACTGAAAAAATTATCAACATGAACTATGACATTATTGGTTGGTCAGTCGATTCTATGGATTGGCAGGAGGAAGCACCTACTGTCATTTCGTCTAGAGTCATCAACGCAACTGAACCTGGCTCGATAATCCTTATGCATGATGGGACAGACTGGAATCAAGGTGGAGACCGTACAAACACAGTAGAAGCACTAAAATTACTTATCCCGGCACTCCAACAACAAGGCTATCAATTCGTAACCGTACCAGAATTATTAAACATTCCTGCAACGGAATAAAGAAAGAAGACAAAGTTGATGACTTTGTCTTCCAGTTTTTAATTATACCAAAATCCTTAAAAATGTCTGGAAACGCTTATCAAACAATTGTATAGAACCTTAAGATATGTGAGCGTACTATTACATTCTCTATTGTTGTTTTATATCCAATCTTATTAGTTCATCTAAGAATATTGAATATTCGTAGTTTGAAGCGCTAATTTGTTTTAAGGTATCATCGCCTTCTACAAGAAAAAGTGTGATTGATTTCATCATAGTCTTAAAATATTTATTCATATTTTGATCAAAATCAAATTGTTCTCGTTCGAAAATGTTTCCATCGCTGTCAACGATTACATCTTCAATAGAATACCCTTGGTGATTCGGATGCGAACCATCTTCATTTAATAGACTGAGATAAAATGAATCGTACCCACGATTCAGATAATCTTCATTGCTAAAAATGTATTCAATGCTCCCATTCCTTTTTATTTTATCAATCTTTTGTTCACTTCCAGCATATTCGAACGTTTGTGGAAAACCCATTGAATCATCAATGATATAGCTCATATCTTCCATAACTGTAAAGTGAGCATGTGTTAAATGTGCATCAACCTGTTCTGGCACTTCATCAAATAATGGCGCAAATATTATACTAAAGCGATTAGCATCCCCAAATGAAAACCTGTCTCCATAATAATCATTGTATCGATCAATTTCATAAGTTAAACCGTTCACCTTTACGGAGTCAAATAAAACAGAAGTTAATCCTTTATTTATTTCGTTATCCGTTACTCGATAAGCTAAAACAGTCCCTGTCGGTGCAGCTATTAGCTGTTCAAATTGAAGGCTAACTCCTTCAATCTGAATGGACTGATCTACTGCATATTCTAGAGAAGGTTCTTTTATAACAGGAATTTCAAAATTCCACTCTCCGAGTTTATAGTTTACTTCGAAGTTTGGATTCAATTCTCCGTTATCCAAAAGATAATTGTCCCATTGCTCCAACTTTGTAATCGATAGTTCAATCACACCTTCTTCTACTTTTATTGGAAGAAGCCTAATTTGTCCGTGAAAAACGTTATCATTTTCTTGATTAGCAGCTAATTCATAGTTAGGAGGACTGTAAATATGCTGATAATAATCAAACATGACATCATAGTAATTACGGACATTCACTTCATCAAGGTGATATTGGTTGTCTTCATTTGTGTCTTCAATTTCATAAAAGAGAAGTGTTTGCAGGTCATCGGCAATAACACTCTTAATCGTGATTTTTATTCCTTCACTCTCCGCAACTAAGTTTAGTCGCTCTGCTACTCCTTGCTTTTGATAAACAACAAGTTCTTCATCCGGCTCAGTTAGAGAATAATAAAGATCGTGAAAGAAACCAGTTACAAAACCAATCGTAAGTAAGGCAACGAATCCCGCCGTTATGCTTCCAGCGATTTTTATTCGCTTCTTTTTCTTACGTAACTTGTGCCGCTCTAATTCATCTAATCGATCTCTTACATTTTCCATGACTCGAACTGAGCTGTTATCATCATTCGTTAAATCAGTAAGTGTAAGGAATGATGAGACAGCCTCCTGAAAAGAACTCAAATCAGCTTGACAGGCAAGACAATGATATACATGCGTTTCAAACGCTATTTTCTCTGAGCGAAACATTGTACGATTTAGAAAATCGATATAAAGAGGATGAAACTCTATACAACCAGAAAATGATTCATCATTACGAAGAGATTGAATCCCAGTAAACAATCCTTCTTTTACCTTCTCTACTGTAAGATTTAGAATCTGTGCAACTTCCTCATCTGAAAGCTTTAATGCATAGGTTAAGACCAAAACTTCCTTCTCTAGCAACGGCAAGTTGTTCATCGCTGCCTCTAAACCGAAAGATGGGCCAGTAGTTTCTATCTTTCTCTTTATCTCACCTTGTGCTAACACTTCCTTGCAAGTCTTAATAAAAGCGGCTACTATCCAAACTATAAACGATTCCTCACTCTTATACAGTCTCCGCTCCTTGTGTACATTTAGGATCGCCTTATAAAAAACTTCTTCAAGCTGCTCATCATCTTGTAGATAAACACGCCCAATTACATATAATGATTGCTTATGCACTTCGAACCAATCGATAATTTGCCTAATCTCATTCTGCCCCACTGCAATGAGTGAAAACGGCTCAATTCTCTCTTGAAACATATAAAAATCCCCACTTTTTGCGAAACTTTCTTAAAAAATTTGAAATATATTCTATTTTATCATTTACGTTGTGAAAAAAATTAAATATACAAATATTTAGCTCAGAATGTTGACACATGCTCGCATTACGTCGTTGTTCCGCGCAGAAGTTCTCTCATGATCTAAAAGTTTTACTCAGAGCTTCACTAAGGCTGCATATCAAGTCAGATAAACGTTTTCAATCCATTATGAGGGGGATGTGATGTGATTAAAAGCATCTAAAAAACATGTAAACAAAGTCGATATTCAACTTTGTCTATACTCTAATTTAATCCTTTATTATCTTAATCGGTATCCATATCTCACTAATTTGACTAGCACTTGCCAAGATTTCTGGACCTTCTTCAAGTTCATACGAAGAGGATGGCAACCATTCCGTATAAATTCTCTGCCACTGTTCTTCGACCTTTTCCCAATCCCCTATTACTTCGAAAATCGCCCAAGTTAAAGGTGGGACTTGTAGAGTAGAAGTGCCCTTTATTTCTTCCTTTGTTGTAATAGCTCCAATATATTGATCAAACGTTGCTTTTCCATCCTTATTCTCCACATAATTAGTTGAAGCATGGATGATACCAGAAGGCTCTTCGTTCGAAAGTAATTCTAAATCCTTCATCATTGTTTCACTTATATTCTCGATCATATCTTCATATGTGGGAAAAAGAATTTCATCGACCATTTCTACATGATACCTTACTCCGATCACTTTGAATTCACCTTTTTTAATCATGCGATATTTCATCTCTGTTCCTCCTTTAATTGTGAGTTGAAAGGATAATCTCGGATATGATTTCAAACTCTGATCGCTTTTCCTTACATGCGAAGGCATAACACCATGATAGTTTTGAAAAGCTCTTGAAAAAGAATCAGGGGAATGATATCCGAATTTTAGCGCTACATCAATTACCTTTGCACTTGGATTCAACAGTTCCGTAGCAGCCAAGCTTAAACGCCTCCTACGAATATAATCTGAAATAGGCATTCCCGCTAAAATGGTAAAAAGCCTCTTAAAATGAAACTCAGAACAATAAGCTCGCCTTGCAACCTCTTTAAAATCAATTGAACCACTTAAATTTTCTTCAATATAGTTTAAAGCATCATTCATCCCATTGATCATATCCAACCACTCCTTTCTCACATTAGAGTATCAGGATAAAACGACTTTTTCCCTACTTTTCCTGCTCAACTTCGTCGGTTTAAAACATTGTTTCAATGAATTCAGTTATTTACACTTATAGTCTTTGTTAAACTCAACAAAAAAAGGCAGTGAATCATTATCTGCCCTAGAATTATGAATACGATTAAATTTATACAAGCTTCTCTATCTTAAGGCTAATCGTTCAAAACCTTTAACTTTATAACATCATCTAGGAATATTGTTGAAGAGTAGCCTCTAATAATAAGTTCACCTAGTTCAGTTTCGACCTCTCCGTCCCCTTCAATCCACAGGTCCATTTCTGTAAATACGTATCTCGGAAAATCCATCACTTCCATATTTGGTGTATATGCAAAATTCACATCTTCATTCCCATCTCGATCGATGAATATTCCTTCTTCTGAACTTGATAATCCAGTATAGCCAATATCTAGACGGTTATAATCGATGGCGAGCGAATCAAAAGCACGATTAGTTGTACCATCATTACTAAGTTTGAGATGTAAAGATTCCCCATCTATTACTTTGTCTAATGTCAAATGACTGTCAGCATACTCAAACACAGTTGGATACTGATCAATACTCTTTAAGTCTATGATAAATGTATCCTCAATGAAATAATTTGCAAACGCTAACTGCACTTCTATATTCTTCGATACCTGTCCTAATATGGGAGTAAAGGCTGCTTGATGACTATTACCGATATTACCCAAATAAGCTCCACCATACCAGTCTGCCTTCAATGTTTCATTATTCACTTCCATTTTACTAAACAAAAGCGTATCCATTCGATTCATTTCAGTTCCAGTATCAATTGTATAAGTCAAAAATGTTGCTGTAGGAGTTGTGATCAGCTTCTCAAAGTGGATTGCAGTATTGTCCATTTCAAATTCTGTATCTAGCACAAATTCGTTTCTTGGATGTTTATATACAGGGATTTCAAAATTCCAACTTCCACGCTTTACCTCTAATTGATTATAATTTACAAAAGTGCCCACACTATTTATCCCACCTGAAATTTTATCTACTTGATTAATCCTTAGATCTAAAGTTGTTTGATCCTTTACTATCGGCTCAAGACTAATTTTCCCATGAAATATATTTGATTCGTCTTTAGTAGAAGCTGATTCATATTGTGGATATGTATGTCGATAATAATAAGGATTCATGAATTCTGATGAATTCTCAATCCATATCCCATTCCCATCACCATTTAACATATATTGATTGTCTCCACTTATATCTTCAATTTCGTAAAATACTAGCGTTTGAGTTTCATCGGCTACGACACTTTTTATTGTTACTTTCACTCCATCATCTTCTGCTACTAGATTTAATTGTTCTGCAAACTGATGCTTATAATAAGCTGCTAGCTCTGGATCTTCCTCAATCCATGTATAAAAGAGATTAGAAAACACCCCTGTTACGAGTCCAATTCCTATAAACAGTGTTAGAACACTCGCAATTCCAGCTCCTATTCGAAGTCTTTTTTTATTTCTCTGCTGCTTTTGTTTTTCGATAGTAATAAGCTTATCTCTAATGGAAGCAAAAATACTTTTCAAATTAGAGTGTTCTTCTAGTTCCTTCGATAGGCGCGTTAACTGAAGCATAACCTGCTGAAATGTTTCTAGATCCTCCTGACAGGAACGGCAATGATAAAGATGCTTTTCGAATTCAATTTTGTCCGCGCGATTCATCTTCTTATGTAGGTAATCTACATAATGCTGATGATATTCTTTGCAGCCACTAAAATTTGATCCACCGCTTAATTCTTTTCTAAGGGACTCTATCCCTTTAAAGATACGCTCCTTTACTTCAATGTTCGGAACGTTTAGAAGTTCTGAAATCTCTTTACGTGAGAACTCCATTACATATGTAAAAACAATAGCTTCTTTTAACTGTAGAGGCAAAGTATGAATCGTTTCTATGATTGGATTAGACGAATGAATAGGCTGTTCCGCATGGTTCACCATTAATTCTTTACAATTTTTTAAATATAGAGACGTTACCCATGTATGAAACGGTTGATCGTGTTTAAATCTTGGTAACTCATTATACACTTTTAAAATCGTTTCATAGAATGCCTCTTCTAATTGGCTCTCACTTGAAATATAAACACGACCAAGCGTATAAAAGACATTCTTATGTAGATCAAACCAATCGATAATTGGCACGATTCCTTTTTCTCTCACGGCCACCAGTGCAACCGGCTTAACTTTTTCTAGAATCATACGAACTCCCCACTTTTTCCACTTCTTTATGTAGTTATTTTCTTTATTTTATCATTTGTTTCCTTAATTTTGCAGAAGATTTCTAAAACGAATTTCATTTAAAGCTCTTGTGAAATGGAATAGTAAACATGAATGCCATTCACATTCATACAATGATAAAGAGGTGGTTATGATGGCAAGGATCAATTATCGAAGTTCAGACGTTGACCTAATGGCGCGGATGATGCGAGCTGAAGCTGAGGGAGAAGGTAAAATGGGCATGCTATTTGTTGGCAATGTCATTGTAAATCGAGCTATAGCAGATTGCCTAGACTTCAATGATGTAAGGACAATTCCACAAGTACTTTATCAAGTTCAAGGAGGAAATTATTCCTTTGAAGCCGTCCAAAAAGGAAACTTATTTTATAACCGTGCAAGAACTGCTGAAAAGACACTAGCAGAAAAGAATCTTAAATATTGGCGAGAACATCCAAGCAAATATGCTCTTTGGTATTTCAATCCATATGCCCCATGCCCTCCAACATGGTATGGTCAACCTTTTACTGGTCAATTCAAAAATCACTGTTTCTACGAGCCTCAACCTGGAACATGTGATAGCGTGTATGTGTGAACAAAAAATAGCCTCAAAAGGAGCTACTTTCATGTCCTTTTGAGGCAGTTTTTTTATAAATCAATCATTATTACAAATCTTCACCATCTGTTTGATATGCAGTAAATGTCCATTTCAGTTCAAGAGTATCTCCTTGAAATTCATTTTGATCCTCACCGTTATCAACAAACTCAAAAGCAACATACATTTCATCACTAGTACCTGCTTTTAAGCCACTTTCCTCTCCATTCATATCAAAGAACCATGTAATCCAATGCTGTACATTCTCAACAGCATCAGGAGTCATATGCTGAAGATCGTATAAAGTTGTTTCAGCAATAATATCATTGTAATCATCAATTAACCAACCATCGCCTGTCTTATCGACATTCTCAAGGAATAATACTTTAATATGCTTACCAAAATCTTCTGTATTATCTCCTTTGACATCAATTACGCTGTATTCTGTCGTTAAATCGATTTTAGAAATATCTAAAGTACCATTGTTCGCCAATGTGAATTCATTAAACATTCTATCCCCTGGCTTGATATTAGCTACATCCAAAATAACGGATGGATTAATAGCCAAATCCAATGTTCCTGCTGCAAATGTTGCATTTGCTACTTCTGTGTCACTAAAATATGCATAAGTTCCTCCACCTACTAACGCCAACCCTAAAGCTACTGACGCAATTCCCATTCCTGCTTTCTTCTTAAGACTCATTTCTTTTCCCTCCCTTACCCTTTTTGGGTATGTAATTATTTTATTTTGATCCTTGTATAACAAGGAGACCAAACAAGATTAGCTACCTTTTTGAATAACAGTGTATGTCCTCATTGAAGAATTGGAGGATGCCTATAAATAAATTAAACTATCTTTTCTTTAACATTTTCATCTTTTGTTTTTTGGTCAATTTCTCTTAGTACCTGCATAGCCATAACACTTCCATATATAAGTAGGAGTACACCAGGTACGATGAGAAGTAGTGCGCTTCCTTCTTTTGATTGAGCAAAGGTGATAAAATACCCTATGTATGGGACTGTAAAGCCTGAGTAAACTGCTCTAACATTCTCTGAAAAAACAAGATCCTTGTCCGGACTATTATTGTTGTCACCTTTTGTTTCGTACATCACATGTTCCCCACTCATTTTTGTTTCGACAATTCTGTGGGTAATGATTTTTTGTTGGCTGTCGACAAAAGTGATCACATCTCCTACTTTCAAATTTTTTGTGCCCACCTCATCAACAGGCTTGACCATGATCATCGATCCTGTAAGAAACGTTGGTTCCATTGAACCTGACAAAACACTCATTAATTTATATCCCAAAACTTGAGGTTCACCACCAGCAGCTTTTGAGGAGATCACTAAAGCTGCCGAGAGAATTAAAATCATAAATAAAACAGCGGTAATAAAATGACTGATCATTCTACCTAATTTTTTCAATTTTCGAATCCTCCTCCACATATTCACAACACATTCCGTTCTTTTTAACGAACTAATTAATTCAATTATAATTCATATTTACTAGATTAGGAAGTATCAAAATATTATAAAAACTAGATATAATAGAATGTTTACTAGTAATATCTCTATTTTTCTTCAAATTACGTATCTTTAAATAAATTATTAATTATGTATAACAGAAAAAAAACAACAATTCTCTATCAAGAACAATTATAGATCTTACATGCTTATTATTTTGAAACATGAAGAAGAGTTAGCAACTTCATGCGAACTCTTCTTCATCCTGTTTATTTAACGAGTAGGTACACCTCTAGGTGGTCTAGTATCATCATTTTTAGAAATTGCAATCGTGATTTGTACAGAGTTTTCACCGTAAGTAGCAGTCACTACTGTAATTCCGGCTTTCTTCCCTAAGATTACTCCCTCTGTTACTGATGCAATCTCTTCATTGGCTACATGATAAGTTGCATTAGCCGTCACATCTTCTACTGTTGTATTTCCACCAATTGTTGTTACTTCTAAAATTTTCACACTCTCAGTAGCACCCTCTCTAATAAGGAGTTGCTCATTATCAGCCTTTAAGCTAACAACTTTATCCTGATCTTCTCCTTCTACTACATTCACCGCTACTGTTACAGAATGATCACCGTAAGAAATCGTAACAGTCGTCTCACCTACAGATTTAGCTGTGATTACACCAGCTTGCGCAGATGCAATTGCTTCATCAGCTACTGTATATGTTGCATCTTCCGTTACATCCTCTTCAATAATTTGATCACCATTCTTCGTTGTTTGCGTGACTACTACAGTTGCAGATTGACCTTCTTCAATTGTTAATTCTGATTGGTCTACAGATAAACTAACTTCTACTTCTCTTTCCACTTCAAATACAGTCTCACCTTTGTTTCCAGCAGCATCATTTACGATAACTTTCACTGAATCTGCCTCTTGTGTCAAATCAATCTCAAATGAGCCATCTTGATCTAATGTGAATGGTACTGGACTACCCGCGTTTCCATTGCTAGTGATCACATAAGATGCGCTAAGCTTTGAGTTTAGTTCATAATCTAGTCCATAGCCCGCTAGGACATCATTATAATCAATATATTTATCTGTTACCTGACCTGTCAGTTTACCTGCTGTAACATCACCTGCAATTGCAGGACTAGTTGATTTAACAACAATAGGACCAACATAATCACCGATCACGCCAGTGGTTGTCTGTGCAGTATAGTCAATCGTGTATAGTCCATCAGGAATTTGGGCAAGGCCGCTACCTCCCCATGGTGTATACTGACCAGCAATTCTTAATTGATAGGATCCTGCACCAAGAGAAGCTCCTGCATGTAAATAACCGATATAGCCATCTCCATACTCTCCACCATCTGGATTTTCAATATCCCAAATTTCAAGGTAATTTGTTAAGACATTCCCTGTTAATGTAAAGTAAAGCATCGCTTCATCCTTCACACCGTCACCATTAAACGATAGATCTGTTTCAGTAATCCTCATATCTCTAATTTGTGTTCCAACTACATTACTGAAGTCTGCTGCAAATGGCAAGGAAACATGATTCTGACCACCGTTTATATTGATATAGCCTAAAAATTCATCGCCAGCTTTTGTCCCAGTGTTTCTTGATGCTGTTAAAGTTACTGTTACGAGTTCTTCACCATTTGGTGCTAATGTAAAGGAAGACTTGTCTACGGTTAGTTGTGCATCTGCAAATGTCTTTGTAGCATTTACACTCACATTGAAATTGCCACCTGCTCCTTTCAAATCCTTGACCAGGATTTGCTTAGAGACAGATATATTTTGATCGAGCTTTTGCGGACCAAAAGTAACGGTACCTTTCAAGTTCGGTACAACCTCACCGCTTTCATCAAGTACGGCTTCATCGAGGGCATATGCAAGTACGTTTGGAAATACTGCTGCATATGCATCTACACGTCCAGCACCTTGTGAAAACACATCATACTTAGTTGTATCAAGAATTTTTGCCGTATTAGAAAGCGCGACTTTTACATCAAATGCATCCCATTCTGGATTTGCTTGTTTGACAAGTGCAGCAATTCCTGCGATATGTGGTGTTGCCATTGATGTTCCAGTAGCACGATCATATGATTCTTCAAAACTAGCATCTGGGAAATCCCATTTATATGCAGGAATTGAAGACATAATATTCGTTCCTGGTGCTGTTACATCTGGTTTAATGTCAAAGTTTGGAGTTGAAGGCCCGCGCGAACTTGAACTATTAACCTCATCACCTTCAGTTGTAGTTGAAGTAAAGCTTTGGAATGTAACTGTACCAGTTCCAGTTCTTAGTGCATTACGAATAGCCGTTCCATCTGTTACGGACATATCAATTGTAGGGATAAAAGAGAATGAATCACTTAAAAATACATCAGATACCCCAGGGGCATTCGAACCACCTGAGAAGTTATGAATGATCGCTGCAACTGCACCATTTGCCTTTGCATTGGCAATTTTATCAACGAACGCAATTTCTCCACGAGCGATAAGAGCTACCTTTCCTTCAACATTAATTCCATTATAGTCGGCTAAGTTTCCAACACCCGGAACGGCAATAATTTCAAATTCGCCGGCTAATTGATTGTCTAAATCTTGTCCAAATGTTGTACCCATAAACTTTAATACATTCGAATAATGGTAGTCTTCACCAACACGAACCGTTACTTCACCGCTGTGAATAATTTCAGGATTTGTCGTATTTCCAACTGCAATTCCAAGGCGAGCTGTAGCCGGTGTTCCCATTGTACCTCGATTCGGTCCTGAGTTCCCTGTAGCAAGTACAGAAATGACACCTGCCATCGTTGCATTGTTAATCGCATATGAGCCTGCATCTGTCTCAGTGTTTGAACCACCACCAAGTGAAAGGTTTATTACATCCATTTCCTCGTTTACTGCATGCTCAATTGCAGAAACAATTCCGGAAGTAGAACCGCTTCCATATGCACCAAGTACACGGTATGCGTATAGGTCAATTTCCGGTGCAATTCCTTTCACTCCGTATTCATTTGCACCAATTGCTGCAATTGTTCCTGCAACATGTGTACCGTGATCCGTATAAAATGCTCTTCCGTTAGCATTAAATTCTGGTTGGTTCGCTGGACGGTCTTTCGGTGATGTTTCTCTAGCATCATCAGCAGCACGTTCACGTGCATACGTTGAGCTATGTGGAATAAAGTTCTTCCCACCTTTATAGATTCCTTCAAATTCTGGGTGATCTGGATCAATTCCAGTATCAAGGACAGCTACTTTAATTCCTTGACCTTTGTAACCCTCTTCCCAAATCTGCTCAATTCCTAAGAAAGGGATACTTGTGTTCATTGCCGCATCATAATCAACTATTTTTTCTAAATCTGAAGAGGCATCAACTGGCTTTTGATCATTTAACGCATGAACAATTGCATCTGGTTCAACTAATGTCACGCCTGTAATATCAAGGAGCTTCTTCAAATCTGAAGCCTTTACTTTTGCCGCAAAACCGTTGAGTACGGTATTGTATGAAAAGCCCTTTTCAAAACTAATGCCTTTAATTCTCATTTCTCGATCTACTGTTGCTTGTTGTCTATTCACCTTCGAGCGAATTTCTGAGATTTTAGCATTTGAAAGAGGTTTGCCTGTTAATTTACCAATCCCTTGCTCTAAAGCTACTGGATTTTCGGATAAGTGGATGATTACTGGCACTTCTTTATTGCCAGATACATCTTGTAAATCTTTGTGAAGCTTCGCTAAACCTTCTCTAGCCTCAAGCTGCTCAGCAACTGCGGCTTTTAACTGCAGATTTTTTTCACTTTGCTGCTGTTGTTTTAATTCATTAAGTACTGTGCTTTGAGATGTTGCTGATACTGGCAAGACAATTGAAACTACCATTAAAAAAGCTAGAAAACTACTAAAAAGTCTTGTAAACTTTCTTTTTCTCAATTTACTTTCCTCCCCTACTCACTATGATTTAATGAATCTACACACCTATCAAAAGTACTAAGATGTATATATCCTCTCAAGTTAGTATGCAGTTTAGCGTTTTCCATTGCTGGCCTTTTAATTCAGTGAATAGATAATCCGAATAAAAATGCTGCGCCCTCCTTTGGTAGTATTTTGGCTATTCTACTTCTACCTAACCACTTCGTTCTTAATAAAGAATGGATAGGCCAAATAATAATGAAATGACTGTAAATTCATTTCATTTCTATCAAATTATACATGAAAATTCTGAAAAATAAAATAATAATATCAAATTTTGTTCTTGATTAAGAACTTTTATTGTATAGGTTTACCCTTTTAAATATTTAAAAACGAGACTTAACGATTCTCGCAATTTAAAAAAAGAGTTCTTATAAAAAAAGAAAAGCCTTTCCAAAAAAAGAAAAGCTTCTCTTACCATGTCACTAGTTGTAGTAATATGATTTGTAAAACGATTGGTTAATTACTTTTTAAGATAAGCTTAACTACAACTTCCACATGTGCCGTTTGCGGGAACATGTCAACTGGTTGCATCATCTCTACGTTGTAATTTTTACTTAGAACGCTGATGTCTTTTGCAAGTGTAGATGGATTGCATGATACGTAAATGACTTTTTTAGGTTTTACTTTTAGTATCGCATCAAGCAGCTTTTGATCTAAGCCAGTTCTTGGCGGATCGACAACAATGATATCTGGTCGCCAGCCTTCTTTGACCCATTTAGGCAACCATTCCTCCGCTTTACCTGTTACGTATTTCGCATGTTTCACACCATGGCGTTTTGCGTTCTTTTTTGCATCTGCGATTGATTCAGGAATGATGTCCATACCGCGCACTTCTGCTGCTCCATCTGCTAACCATAAGCCAATTGTACCTACACCACAATAGGCATCTGCGATTTTTTCCTTACCTGTTAATGCCGCTGCTTTTTTTACTTCATGATAAAGCTTTACGGTTTGAGTTGGATTTAATTGAAAAAATGTTCGAGCAGAAAGTTCAAATTCTAAATCCCCTAACATTTCTTGAATAAACTGTTCTCCATGTAAATTGATTGTATCCTCGCCAAAAATAAGCGAAGTTTTTAGCCCATTGATATTTTGCATAATTGATTTTGTTTGCGGCAAGCGCTTATTAATCTCTGCAACAATCAATTCTTTTTTCGGAAGATCCTTTTTAGATGTAATCAATACAACCTGCAGTTCCCCCGTTTCTACTCCAATACGAACAACGATTGTACGAACAATACCTTTACGAGTTTTCTCATTATAAATGGGAACTTTCAAATCTTGTAAGATTGATTTAATTTCTTGAACAGCTTTATTCGTTGCTGGATGCTGTACCATACAATGATCAATATTGATTAAGCGATGAGAATTCAATCCGTAAAGGCCTGCGATCACCCTTCCCTCTCGAAGACCAACTTGAAATTGGCTTTTATTGCGATAAGCCCAAGGGTCCTCCATTCCAATCGTTTCTTTAATATTTAATTGATCTGGTTTTAGCTTTGTATGACGTTCCATCGATTGAATGACGATATCACGTTTTTCTACTAGTTGTTGAGAATAGCTTAGATGTTGTAGCTGACATCCACCACAATCGCCGAATAATGGACACGGTGGCTTCACACGATGTTCTGAACTCTTTCTAATTTTTTTAATTCTCGCTTCAGAAAACTTCGGTTGTACATTCGTCGCTTCCACAACAACTTCTTCCCCAGGCAACGCACCTGGTACAAAGACCACTTGTCTTTTAAAGTAACCTACTCCTTCTCCATTGATTCCGAGTCGTTTAATAGTTAATGGAAAAGTCTGTTTTAATTTAATTTTTACTTCTTGACTCATTTACCTTCACTCCAAATTTATTCAATGCTCCTCCACAAATAGAGAGTTGCATAGCTTAAGTAAGGACTCCAGCCCTTAGCATATTCCATCATTTCATCTATAGTTGGTTTCTTTTCTAATCCATATATCTTTTGAATCGCCTTTTGAATACCAATGTCAGCAGTTGGGAATAAATCTTGTCGACCTAATCCAAATAAAAGGAAGTTTTGGACAGTCCAAGGGCCTACACCTTTTAATGAAATCAATCTGTCATAAATTTCGTCGTTGGTCAGTTGATCGATTGTAGAAAAGTCCACCTTTCCAGCTACTACTGCTTTTGCAACACCGATTACATATTCAGCCTTTCGACCACTAAATTGCAATTCTCGTAGTTCTTCAACTGTCAATCCGGATACTGTTACTGCGTCTGGATAAAAGTAAACATCCTCTACCTTTGTCCCATACTTCTCGACAAATCGCTTTGTCAAAGTATGTGCAAACGCCACATTTAATTGCTGGTGAATAATTGTTTTCATGATGCACGCAAAGCGATCAAATTCAAGAATAAGAGGAGTTCCGTAATGATCTTTGAAAATACCCGAGAGCTTTGACTGTTGAAAATGATCAGTTATAGGATCAAGTGGAACATTCCATTGAAATAGATGTGTGATGATGTCGATTCCTTCTGAATCCACACCTGTCACTTCAAACACGGGCTTCATTGTTGTCCCTAGTGCTTTCACTTTTGCAACATAGCGCCCTCCATTTATTGTCAGTGGTACCTTAACCCAACGCTCCTCAATATGTACGACATTGAGAGGATCGTTTCTTAATCGATTTAACACGAGGTCAAAGTTATAAGGTGGCTTTATATGTATCATGCCCACATTCTTCCCCATCCTTTACATGCTTTTCACGATTATAGCATAACAGTAAAAAGAAAAAGTCCGAAATACTTCGGACCCTTCTCTAGTATAACATACGATTGTCGATTGTTTGATCCCACATAAAATCATCTAAGCTTTTAAACGTATAGCCTCTAGCCTTTAAATCCTTAATCGTTTTTTCGAGTGCATCAGCATTGTCTTTAGAAACAGTGTGAATAAGTAAGATACATCCTGGATGGATTTGTTTCATGATGTTGTCATATGCATACTTCCAACCTTTTTGCTGATCGGTATTCCAATCTTTATAAGCTAGAGACCAGAAAACATGAGTATAACCTTGTTCATTTGCAAGTGCTAAAGTTCTTTCACTAAATATTCCCCGTGGCGGGCGCAAATAGCTCATCGTTTGAACGCCAGTTAATTTTTCTGTTTCAACCTTCACTTTTTCTAACTCTTCCTTAAAGCGTTGATTACTTATCTGTGTCATGTCAGGGTGATGCCATGAATGATTGCCAACAATATGACCTTCTTTTACCATACGTTTTACTAAATCTGGTGCAGTGTTTAAATAATGACCAGTCACAAAAAAAGCACCGGGTACTTTTTCTTTCTTTAATACATCAAGAACCTTTGCTGTATAGCCATTCTCATACCCATTATCAAAAGTTAGATAGATGTCCTTTACGACAGCGTTTCCTTTATAATAAGCACCATGCTTTATTAATAAATCGTCCAAAGATTTGCCTGCCTGTGCTTGCTCTTCATTTTTCCCCTTCATAAAGCCCCAATGAAGCGGTGAATTGGCATGTTCAGCAGAAACATCTTGAACAGATGTGAACGTAAGAAAAATTGTCACGATACACAACAGCTTTTTCATCGCTATTCTCCTTTTGTTTTTCTTTTAGTGTTTGTGCACATAATAAAAACATTCGAGGAAAAATTTGCGACATGATTGAAGGGGCATTGTTGATGAAAATGGGTTTTATCTAGCAAGAATCTTGGTTTATCTAGCGAGAATTCGGATTTATCTAGCAAGAACGCCGTTTTATCTAGCAGAATTTCGAATATATCTAGCAAAGTCACGAGTTAATCATTATTTTGAAAAAGGGCTTGCTTTTTTTCAACAACTCTAGCGATATCAACAACTTTTCTTACTTTTTTAACAACTATAATGAGATATCAACAAACTTTCCTACTTTTTCAACAACTATGATGCGTTATCAACAACTTTCCTACTTTTTCAACAACGATGATGCGTTATCTACAACTTTCCCTACTTTTTCAACAACTATGATGCGTTATCAACAACTTTCCTACTTTTTCAACAATTATGATGCGTTATCAACAACTTTTCCTACTTTTTCAACAACTCATACAAAAGAAAAACCTGGCACTTTGGCCAGGTTTTCATCAAAAGACACGTTCTTTAAAAAGAGCAAGTTTTTCTAAAGAGGACTTGTCTACATCTTTGTGCAGGCTGTTTCCATGTGAATCCATTGTTACAACAGCTGTGAAGCCTTCAACCTTTAGATGCCACATCGCTTCTGGAATACCGAAATTCATGAGGTCAACACCTTCAACTGACTTAATACAATCTGCATAATACTGAGCCGCTCCACCAATTGCGTTTAAGTATACACCACCATGCTCTTCTAAAGCAGCTAACGTTTTCGGGCCCATTCCGCCTTTTCCAATAACAGCTCGAATACCAAACTTCTTCATGATATCTCCTTGGTAAGGCTCCTCACGAATACTTGTTGTTGGTCCTGCTGCTTTTACATGCCATTTGCCTTCTTCATCCTTTAACATTACTGGTCCGCAATGATAAATGACTTGTCCATTTAAATCAACTGGTGAATCGTTCTCCATCAAATAATGGTGAATGGCATCACGCCCTGTGTACATCATCCCGTCGATTTGAACGACGTCGCCTACTTTTAGTGAACGAATTTTCTCTTCAGAAATAGGTGCTTGAAGCTTTACAATGTTTACGCTACCTTCTTCTTCCGTAGCAGCCGCTTCATCTTGAGCAAAATTGATTTTTTCCCCTTCTTGATACATCCATTCATTGATTGCACCAGTTTCAGAATCAATCGCCACACCTAATCGCCGAAAAGCCCAGCAGTTGTATGCAACAGAAACAAAGAAGCTTGCTGGGATACGGTTCATCACGCCTACTTTGCATCCAAGTAACGTTGTTTCTCCACCGAAGCCCATTGTACCGATACCAAGTTCATTTGCATTTCCCATAACATACTCTTCTAATTTACGTAAATCCTCGTTTTCATTTACATCGTCTACGGAACGGAACAGCTGCTCCTTTGCTAAATCATAGCCAGCAGAGCGGTCTCCACCGATTCCTACACCAATAAATCCTGCACTACATCCTTGTCCTTGCGCTTGATAAACTGAGTGCATGATACATTTGCGAATACCATCAAGGTCACGACCAGCACGGCCTAGTCCATCTAATTCGCATGGCAAGCTGTACTGAATGTTTTTGTTTTCACAGCCGCCACCTTTTAAAATCAAGCGAGCATCAATGTGATCTTTTTCCCATTGCTCAAACTTAATAACAGGCGTACCTCCGCCTAAATTATCCCCACTATTATCTCCAGTCAATGAATCAACCGAGTTTGGACGAAGCTTGCCATTTTTCGTTGCCAGTGCAATCGCGTTTTTAATTGCTTCCTTCATTACTAATTGATTTGCACCAATTGGTGTTTTAATTTTAAATGTAGGAAGTCCTGTATCCTGACAGATAGGTGAAACATTATCATCCGCCATTTTAATATTATTCGTTATAGTAGCTAAGCTCATTGCAGAGCGCGTGCCTGCGCTTTCATTTTCTTTTGCAAGCTTAATCGCACGGCGCACATCTTTTGGTAAGTTTGTAGACGTTTCAACAATCAATTCATACATGCTTTCTTGAAACTTTTCAATATTCATCTCTAAACAAATCCCCTCTCCAATTGCTCCCCAAAACCTTCGTTCTATTTTATGAAAATTTACATAATAATCGACTACTATTATACGCCTAACTACATTTTTAGTCACCCCTACAATCTTGGAAAAGGGCATTAAAAAAAGAACCAGAACGGTTCTTACATACTGTTGACTCTATGCATACGTCGTATTTTGTCTCACTTGTTCCTCATAAACCATTTATTCCACTCAAATGCATGCCTAGTCTGCCAAGCGTTTTCAAGAAAATATGAGGTATATAAAAACTCCCATAAAAATGTGTAGACAAAGTCTAAAAGGGACTTTGACTACATTCTAAAAAAACCAAAACGGTTCTTAGTCTTCACGATGATTAAATTCTCGGCATTTTGATTCTAAATCGTCAATCATCTCGATTAAACGATCAATATCTTCAAGTTCAGCATGCTCTGGCTCAATAGCTTCAAGAACATCCATAAACATATTTAATCGTTGTTTTAAAAATTCTACTTGCTTGCCCTTTTCTTGAATCTGATTTCCCAATCGATGACTCCCCTTTCAGTTTCGATACCATCCTACATGAAATGACGACTTCATGCAACGTTCATTTCTTTTAATGTAACCTTTAATATAAAAAGAAATATAGAATTTTATTCCATATGCATTTCTTTCAGGATAAAATTATACTAATATTCAAATAATTTAGAAAGGAGCTAATCATCATGAAATCTAAAATAACCTTGCTGGCAATTCTAACGATGATCGTAATTGCTACTGCTATTTTATTCTTAAGACCAGATATCGAAGAATTAAACTCCAAAGAATCCCTACTAAATGAGAAAATTGAAGAAGTAACAATTGCCACTCTTCCGAATACTTTACCAGATGATTATGCCGTTCTTTCTGACACTGATCGACTGAATCGAATTCCACAGTATGAAGAAGAAGGCGCATTATGCAAAGAAATTCAGGAGGCTGTAGAACGAGGGGATTGTTTTCAAGTGCTTCATGATTATTATTTAATGCTTGACATTCGTACTGAAAAAGAGCAATTCTACTATCCATTTTATGACACACAAAATTCTTGGAAAAATATCTTTAGCTTTACATTTAACGACGATGACAAGATTGAAGAAATGGTTCCAACTGAACATTACGAACAATATCAAGACCCATGGATGGAATATGAAGCTGGTATCACTTCCCATTACGAACGAGGGGAAAGAAGATTGTATGACTTTTGGTATGTTTTCTCAAATCTAATCCCTGCAGAAGCACGTCCAATGATCAACCGCATTTATTGGACTGATACTGATGAAACGTATGTTTTTGGAATAGGAAGAGAGGAAGGTGAGACTGACGATTTTTACTTATTGGTTTCTCATGTTAGTCCCGTTTATTTTAAAATGCATAAAAATACGATTATTCATGAGTTTGCCCACTATTTAACTTTAACAAGTGATCAGTATGTAAAAATAGAGAATTATGAAACAACCGGCTGGAGCAAAAATGAACAAGTGTGCCCTACATACTTGTTTCATAACCAATGCTTTCATAAAGATAGCTACGTCATTCCGTATTATGAGCAATATTGGAAAGAGCTTGAATCTGACTACTACACAATCAACTGGGAAGATGAGACAGGTTACAAAGAATTCTTCTTTACATATGAGGATTACTTTTTCCGCTCTTATCAAGGAACAAACCCTATGGAAGACATCGCAGATACGTTTACGAACTTTGTCTTTCTAAAAAGTTCATCTATTGAAGAAAATGATGAAATGAAATACAAAAAACTCAGTTTCTTCTATCAATATGAAGACTTAGTTGAACTACGCGCTACCATCTTAGAAAACTTATATCATTTATCCATTAGGGACGGGGAATTTTACTAAAAAATTTATAAACATTTCATAGGAATGCTCATTGACAAATAGGCTTGAAAGGAGAATAATGACTACAGTATTAATGAAGGAGTTTTTTTATGAGTCTTAAACCGATTACCCCACTGTATGATCCGTGGGAAGCCTATATGGATGTTGATGAGCATGGAAAGATGCTTCTCTCAAATGTCGAATTTACAACGACTGTGCTCTGTAATATGCGTTGTGAGCATTGCGCTGTTGGTTATACTTTGCAGCCTAAGGATCCAGACGGATTACCAATCGAATTACTACTAAGTCGATTAGAGGAAATCCCTCACTTACGTACAATATCGATTACTGGTGGAGAACCGATGCTGTCTAAGAAGTCTGTCGAAAACTATGTAGTGCCACTGTTGAAATACGCTCATGAGCGTGGAGTACGCACTCAAATCAATTCAAATTTAACTCTTGATCGCGGAAAATATGATGCAATCATTCCTTATCTAGATGTATTACATATCTCACATAACTGGGGTACAGAAGAAGATTTCATCGAAGGTGGATTTGCGATGATGGAACGAAAACCATCCATTCCACAGCGTCAAGCACTTTTTTACAGAATGATTGAGAATAGTCGTGAGCTTGTAAAAGCTGGTGTAATGGTATCAGCGGAAACGATGCTGAACAAACGTACGCTTCCTCATCTTGCAAATATTCATAAGCAGATTACAGCGGAAATGAAGTGTCAACGTCATGAAGTGCACCCTATGTACCCTTCAGACTTTGCTTCTACGATGGAAACATTATCTTTATCAGAAATGCGCACTGCTGTTCATCATCTTTTGGATATACGTAATGAAGATACTTGGATGCTTTTTGGTACATTGCCATTCTATGCTTGTAGTACAAGTAAAGAAGATTTAGATGTTCTAAAACGTTTATACGAAGCTAAAAATGTTACTGTCCGTAATGATCCTGATGGGCGCTCTCGACTAAACGTAAATATATTCACTGGCGATGTCATCGTCACTGATTTTGGCGATACCCCTCCATTAGGAAATGTAACACGAGATGATCTGCCGTCAATCTATACCCAATGGATGGACACAAAGTTAGCAAAATCGTTAAACTGCCATTGTTCTGCAGTTCGTTGCTTAGGTCCAAATGTATTAGTAAAGAATAGCTATTACCAAGATGAAGACTTCACTGATCGAACATCGAATTTTGTATTCAAATAATACAGAAGGGACTATCCAGCTAATGGGTAGTCCCTTTCTCCTCTTATCTTGGTCTTTCCGAAACAATAAAACCATATGACATATGGTCTTGAATCGGAATCCAAGCACCAATTCCTTGTGATGTAACGTTTTTCACTACAATCATTTTCTTGCTGCCTTTTAGCATTAAATAAACTTCTCCATAAGTAACTTTCCCTTTTTCATTAATGGCAGGTGCGTATCCATACAAATAGCCAAGCCTTCTAGCCGGAATATGATAAATATGGTCTTTTTTTGTTCCAGCACCTATGACAGTTTCAAATGCCAATGGAAGCCCTGATTTTTCTGTCGCCTTTACAAGCATCATTTGCTTCACATCTTCCGCATTCGGTATCTTTGCAGTTAATCCACCATTAACAACTTTTTGCATCTCTTGAACATAGTGCATTTGATGCGCAGCCGTCCCACCACGGTTATCAAAGTAATTAGTATTCACCTTTTGGTACTCCCAATTCGGGGAAGTTTCTGTTGATTCATAATTTAATGGCCATTGACCTAGATACACAATTGCTCGATAACCAATTGCAAAAGGTGTACTATTAATAGTCGTTTCATTTAACATGCGAATAAGATCTGGGTTCTCAATTTTGATTTTTGAACTATCTAGTAAGCTTTGTGTTTGCTCACTTGGCTGAAGCTTAGGTGTATCTTGTTCAGCGTTTGGATAAGTATTTTCTTTTGAAATTTTCAATACCGAGTTTGGTATTTGTACCCCTTGCTTTTCTTCTACTTTCTTATCAGACTCCTTCTTTTCTGAAAAAGCCGATGGAATAACTGTACTAAATGCAAGGACACTTAAGATGAAGCTTAATGCTACAATTTTTTTCATGATGTGTGCTCCTTTCCACCTCATCCATAATTCAATACTATTATTTTTTACATACCTTTTCTTCTTTATGTAATCAAAATGTAAAGAAGTATTTTTATCAGAATATTTACAATTATATAATTATATTTTATAATAAATTTACTTTTAAAAAAGGAGGGCCGATCCATTCGCAAGCAAATGAATGAATTCATGAGTAGTCAGGTTTTTCATCCTAACGAAAGTTGGTGATCAATGCCTAAAAGCGAGTAGATTTGCAATCCTAATTCACATAATAGTCATATGATTACTTATAGTGGCTCAATATTGAGCCGCTTTTATTTATTTATGAAATTACTCTTGCCATTCTACAAACTTTCCTTTACCATCATTTAGGAAGTGAACTCTACTACATATGAGGTACAGCAATGGCAAAGGAACAAAAGAGGTTTTGGATTTTAGTAAGCATTGTAGCAATATCTGGATTTAGTCAAGGAATGCTCTTGCCTCTAATCGCAGTTATTTTTGAAAATGAAGGCATTTCTGCAAGTCTTAACGGCTTGAACGCAATGGGATTATATATTGGTATTCTTCTTATTTCACCATTTATGGAATACCCTTTAAGAAAGTATGGATACAAACCCGTCATAATTATTGGCGGATTGCTCGTCATTGTATCACTTATGCTATTTCCATTATGGAAATCGTTTTGGTTTTGGTTCTTTTTACGTTTAGCAATAGGGATTGGTGATCATGCTTTGCACTTTTCAACGCAAACATGGATTACATCCACTTCGCCAGAACACCGTAGAGGAAGGAATATCTCCTTATACGGCTTGTTCTTCGGAATTGGGTTTGCAGTAGGACCATTAATGACACCACTTGTTAATATTAACGAAGCACTGCCATTTATTGTTTCATCGATTCTTTGCTTCATTGCATGGGTATTTGTCTTTTTATTGAAAAATGATTTCCCTGAGATGGGAATCGAGGTTCATTCTTTACGACAAACATTTATGCGCTTTGGCAAAGCTACAAAATATGGGTGGATCGCCTTTTTACCACCACTTGGATACGGGTTCTTAGAGGCCTCTTTAAATGGAAGCTTCCCAGTTTATGGTCTAAGAATCGGTCTTGAGGTTCAAAACATTTCATACATGTTGACCTCATTTGCCATTGGTGCGATTGTGTTTCAATTGCCACTAGGGATTCTATCTGATCGTTTCGGTAGAAGGAATATTTTAATGGGTATCCTCTTTGTCGGTTTTCTATCCTTCGGAGTAGCTAGCCTTTTAGAGTCAACAACAGTTGGATTAATTACGTGCTTGTTTATAGCAGGAATGGCTGTCGGGTCCACCTTCTCATTAGGTATCAGTTATATGACAGACTTAATGCCTCGGCAACTGCTTCCAACTGGTAATCTTCTATGTGGTGTGGCCTTTAGTATGGGAAGTTTGATTGGTCCATATGCAGGTGGAATGTTTATACAATACTTTCCTCAACTTAGCTTCTTTCATATTATCGCATTTATGATGTTCGCCTTATTCTTTGTTATTACGATGTTTGGAAAAAAACAAGAACAACTTGCGAATGGATAAATGCCAATAAGAAGACCTGTACATTTTTTGTACAGGTCTTCTTAATTTAATGATATCCGTTCTGTCCGTTTGCAGAACCGGATGTTTTATGTTTCGGTTTATGTTTGCTATTCTGTTTAGTACCGCCATCTTTTTTAGCTTTCTTTGACATATTCATCAATCCCCCTTGAACTTATTGTTCTACGCTCAAAGGTTTATTATCATGGTAAAATTAGGTTGCTTGTTTCCTTAGCTTAAGAACTGCATTTAGTTCCCCACCAATCATAATGATGACACCTGACATGTAGAACCAAAGCATCAGTATTATAATTGCTCCAATGCTACCGTAAGCTGCTGAGTAATTAGCAAAGTTGCTGACATAGTAGGAAAATGCTAACGAAGCTAAAATCCAGCCAATTGCTGCAAATAAAGCTCCTGGGATTACATCCTTCCAGCTTAACTTCTTACTAGGTGCAAATCGGAATAATGCATAAAGTACGATGAAAATAACCATTGGACTAATCAGCCATCTCACCATATTCCAAAGCTGTAAAAACTCATCAGATAAACCAAATATATTAAATAAAACCAAGCCAATTTGCTGTCCAAAGACTGGCAAGATCAAGGCTAATACAAACAGGAAGATCATTGCGATCGTTAATAAAATAGCTGTTCCTCTTATAAAGATAAATGATCTTGTTTCTTCTACTTCATACGCTTTATTAAAAGATTTTACAATGGCGTTAATCCCGTTGGATGCTGACCATAAGGTGGCAAGAATCCCAAAAGATAAGAGCGTTGTATTGCCTGTCGAAATTTCATTTAAGGTTGTCTGAATTAAATTCATCGTTTCACCAGGTGCATAATCCTCAATGACAGCCCAAATATCATTTTGAGTAATTGGTAAATAAGGGATGAGCGTTACGAGCACTAGCAATAATGGAAAAATAGAAAGAAGAAAAAAATAGGCTAATTGAGCTGCTATTGCAAACACATCATCTTCTTGGATTTTTTTCCATAAATTTATTACGAACGAACGACTGGCTCGTCCCATTCATTCACCCCGCTTTTCTCCTGATCCTCAAAATTAAAAGCTTTCTTCGTATTTTGTACTAAATGGGCAACTTGTGGAGTAGAATCCTTTAAATCCTCAACTGTATTTTGAATGAAAGCAACATCTTCGCTTACTTGGTCGATGGCTATTTTTACTCGCTGAGAATATTCTTGAACAGTATGTACTGCTTCACTAGGGTGCTTTACATAATACGTAACTTTACTTGCAGCTTTTTTACAACATTCAGTTGTTGCTTCTCTTGTAGATCTATCGAGCATACTTAAGGCACCACCTGCAATTGCTCCATATAAAACACCTTTCCAAAACAATGATTTTCCCATTATTCATCACGACTCCTTTATACATACATTGATTTTTTCTACTGTACCATTTTCAGCTATTCTTCCCTAAACATGCAAGTGTTAGCTGATTGTATATTGACATTTTCGCATAACAATGGAAAGATGAAAATACAATCGCTTTTTTTGAAAGGATGTCAGGATGAATTTATCAGAAAAATCTACTGAAAACGTAGAATATATGATTGAAAAAATCAAAGAAAAACTGAAGGTATTAAACATAGGTGCAATTAAGCCTTCTCATTTCGATGAAGAAATGTATGAAGAACTTCATGATATTTATTCCCTTGTAATGAAAAAAAACTCGTTCAGCCCAAATGAAATGCAAGCTATTGCAGAAGAGCTTGGATCATTACGCAAAAATAAATAATTTTACAAACAGCCATTGTAGATGGCTGTTTTTTCTATAAAGAGTTTCATTCTAACCGATACATAAAAGTGAAATAGCTGTAGTGTGTGTATTCCCACATCATTGGAAAATGAAACCTGTCCACATCTTCTCTTTCGATCATAAAAAACAGATGTCTCCAGTAAAAATTTCAATTAAGAGAGGTTGCTATTATGTTATTATTTTCGTTTGTAATCAATAATTTTGGGAATTATAGTTACTACAAATAGACGGAAATAATCCCAGGATATCTTTACTAAATGTCATTGATATTAGAAAAAACCTTTCGTTTTGTATTAAATAAATTGTGAATATTATCGTATTTGTCGATTGGAACAAATATGATAGAATATGATTAAATTTAATGAACATTTCCGTTCTACATATGGAACTTTTCATACTCTTTCAAGTAAAATGATGATAACAACAATTTTTTAAGGTGTGTGAGCTTAAATGATCGGGAGTCGCGTAAAAGAACTGCGAAAAGAAAAAAAAATGTCTTTGTCTGAGCTTGCGGAGTTAGCAGGGGTTGCAAAATCCTATTTAAGCTCTCTTGAACGCAATTTACAGACAAACCCATCGATTCAATTTATTGAAAAGATTGCTAATGTTCTAAATGTGCCAGTAGATCAACTGATTCTTGAACAGCCGAATAAAGAAGACCTCGATTCAGAATGGCTTAAAATCGTTCAAGAAGCCATGGAGTCAGGTGTATCAAAAGATCAATTTCGAGAATATCTCGAATTCAATCGCTGGAAGATCGACCAAGGTGGAAAATGAAAGCATCATTAAGCGCTTGTAAAGGGACAGGCGCTGCTTATTTTTCCTAAAAAAATAAAAGTATTTCTCAAAAGTGAACTTTTAAGAAATACACCGTCTTCTTATACGAGTTCTTTGTGCTCTTTCTCTATCAAAAACGCACGTACCTCTTCATAGTTCAGTCCTAGTTCTTTAGCTTCTTTAATTAGCTGAATCCATTCTTTGTCTAATTCAACAACCTTCCCCATTTAATCCCTTCCCCCATCATAAATCAATTCAAAATATGTCCTCTGTTCTTTAATTGTAATAACCCTATCCTACTAAAAAAAATTTATAAAGTCTGTCAAAATTTGGACAAATTTACGTAAACCAATCGCCTTTTTTATACATGTTATGACAAACTTCTTCCTTGCTTTTTTCTACTGTTCTTAATTTAAATTTCGTTTGAATTCGTTCTAATGTCATTGCATCAAAAAGCGGATAATTCGTTAAATCATTTCCACAGATCGGACATAGCCACTCCCCGACCTCACTGCTACTGAAAGATGGTCGCAAACAGCGAACGCAATGTTTTTGGTACATATTGGCACCTCTTTATTCCATTTTCATCCATACCTTGAACTTTTGGTACATGTAGATTAATTGACCTGTACCGTACGAGTTTCACTAAAGGACTTTCCATCTTTCTGAACAGTAAAAGTAATGTTTGCGCTTTTTGGTGCTAAAAATTGCTTCACTTCTTTTGACCCTTTTACTGTTTTTGTTGTTCTGTCATTAAATTCAAATTCACCTTCTGCTGTAATGATCCAAGCTAGCTTACTAATATCGTAACTTCGATTAACTTTCCCCACTAATGTGAAGTTGCTTACTTCTAAATCAGGTTCTGGATCCACTTGTTGCTCTGGTTCTTCACTACCACCTGGACCTTTATGGCGAGACGCTTCATTATCTGAGATATGGCCGTCTTCATCCGTATTAATAACTTCTCCACTTTCATATTGAGTCGCCTCGAAGTACAAGGTTAGCCATGCTGATGCATTTTGAAATACATTCTGAGCAAATGTCCTTCCATCATCTTTATACTCAGTATTGTTATTAATGAATTCGAAATTGAAAGTAACGGTAATGGAATCCCCACCAGCATGGCTTCTAGAACCATTTAATCCACTTTCAGGAATGACATCAATTCTCCTAGTCTTATCGGCAGTCAATGCAATTAAGTCACTAATCGTTGACCCATCCTCACCATAGAGTGTGCTTCCTTGACTATCCTTTATTGTCACTTTAAATTGTTTTAAAAACTCTCCGTCTCTATTATCCTCACCGACTAAATCGAATCGCACATTCTCGATAGCTAATGAGCCGATGTTCTCCAATGAAATCGTATGGCTAAATGATTCACCAGGTTTTAAATTAGATAGATTTAATGGCACCCCTGCTGCATGTCCTGTTTCCAACTTTAAGACTCCGGACTGGTATGTACCTTGTTCAATTTGAACATCATTAAAGGCTGCCCATGTTCCTCCACCTAATAATGAGATGCCGAGTATTCCTGAGGAAATCCCCAAGCCAAGTTTCTTCTTAATGCTCACTTATTGCTCCTCCTCTTCAACCCTTTATCTATTGATTCCTTTGTGCTAAAGTGTTTAATGGTTCTCCTGTGATTCTTGTACCAGTGTTGATTCTGGCTGCTTTATTTTACGATCAATTTGCTGGATTGCTTGATAAATTGTAATTGTTGAATAAATCATTAATAAAACACCAGGGGTGATAAGTAGCAAAGATGTACCTTTACTTGATTTAGCAAAGTCAATGAAATAACCTGCTAATGGCAATGTGAATCCTGTGAATTTCGCTACAACATTATCAGCAATGACCGGTTGCTGATCAGGATGCTCGTTGTTATCCCCTTTTGTATAGAACATCTTACTCTCTCCACTTCCAGCTGTATCAATAACTCTATGTGTTGCCAATGATCCATCAGGTAGAAGGAAAGAAATAATGTCATTGACTTCAATGACAGAGACACTCTCTACCGGTAATACCCCAATAATTGAACCAGTTTTAAATGTTGGCTCCATTGATCCAGATAAAACGGTTTTCAATTGATAGCCAAATAACTGAGGCTCACCACCAGAAGCTTTTGTTGAAATGACAAGGAAGGCAAGCACAACAACATTGATAAACAAAACAAATGTAATCATCCCACTTAGCATCTTATAGGCTTTTTTCATTCGTCTCTCCCTTCTTCATTTATAGTAGATTCTGCCTCGCGTTCAGTAGAATCGTCCACGCCTTCACCTTGCGTGTTTTCAGATGAATCATCATCTTCTCTAAAGGTTTCTTCTTGTTCTACTTTGTCTTCCTCTGTAGTACCTTCTTCTTCAGGTAGCTCAATTTCCTTATTAGAATGATCCATTTCAACCGTTACTTGTATTCCCTTTGCTAACTCTTCTTTTCCAACTTCATAAACTAGTACTGTATAAATACCCGAATTCTCTAGAGTGAAGTGAATCCAAGAAGAGTTTCCATGATTCAACGGTTCAAATGCTGTCATTAATGGCTGATACTCATCACTAACTTGACTCAATTCAACTACGCCACCCTGTTCCATGGCTTGTCCCTTGTTCATTACCTCTACAGATACCGATTGAGCGTCAACATCTACATTCAATGTAAATTCACTATGAAAATATTCCGTAGCTTTCAATGTTCCTGTAACCATTTTTACATCATTGTAGGATGCGTTTGTGTTTCCAAACATAGCAGGGACTATACCAAAGGCTAAATAGCAGCCTAGAAGTAAGTTGGTTGCGACTATGACTGCTCTAGTATGTGAACAATGTGTTCTTGTACTTTTCTTACGAATCATAATTCCTCCCATTAAGCTCAGGTTTATGAAAAGAACTAAATTGTTCTTTATAAAGAATTAATACTCTCAGTATATGCGAATGTTCTAGGAAAGCAAAACTAGTAAATTCATCATCTCTACGTTATAACGAACAGATTTCTTCAAATATCTTTGATTATCTCTTATTTTCTAATTTTTTGAATTTTATAGCGATTAATGCGTTCGTTATAATGAATAGTGTTATTTTTACTAGAAACTATTAATCATCGTTTTCCCCATTTGGTTCGTCTCCTGATACACTAATTGAAGAATGAAGTGTTTTGTACAATTTTAAACTCGTAAAAAAGAGGCACTCATATTGAGTGCCTCTGAGAATGTAGACAAGGTGATTTTTAAAATTAGATAAACCATCAGACTGTCTTGAAAACGCTTGTCAGACTAGGCGTGCAGTTGAATAAAGACTGAATTGAACAGACGACGGTTCATGAGGGGACTTAGATGCCAAACAACGACTGAGAGGCACTCATATTGAGTGCCTCTACTAATACGTATCTTATTTATGAAGCTTTACTGCAATTTTCGAACCAACTTCAGCGTTGTTTTTCACTAATTCAATATTAGCTTCAAGGCTTTTGCCTTCTGTAAGTTCTTTAACTTTCCCAAGAAGGAATGGTGTTACTTTCTTACCGGAAATATTATTTTCCTTCGCCTCATTTAAAGCTGTTTCAATGATGTTTGTGATGAAGCTTTCTTCCATTGCATGCTCTTCTGGAATTGGGTTTGCGATCACTACGCCACCCTTTAAGCCAAGTTCCCATTTTGTTCGGATTAAGTCAGCTGTGCTTTCTTCATCATCGATGCGAAAATCAACGCCAAATGGGCTTGTACGTGTAAAGAATGCAGGCAGTGCGTCTGTTCCAAACCCTACAACTGGTACACCATTTGTTTCTAGGTATTCTAATGTTAAACCAAGATCTAGGATCGATTTTGCTCCCGCACAGATGACAGCTACTTTCGTTTGTGCTAATTCTTGAAGATCTGCAGAAATATCCATAGTTGTCTCTGCACCTCGGTGAACGCCACCAATTCCACCTGTTACGAATACTTCAATGCCTGCAAGCTCTGCACAAATCATCGTAGATGCAACGGTTGTAGCACCGTGCTTTTTTTGAGAAATTAAGTATGGGAGATCACGTCGGCTCGCTTTGACGATTTCTTTATTTGTTCCAAGGAACTCTAACTCTTCGTCAGATAAACCAATTTTAATTTTCCCATTTAAAATAGCAATTGTTGCGGGTACAGCTCCATTTTTGCGAATAATGTTTTCAACTTCTTTTGCAGTTTCAACATTTTGTGGATATGGCATCCCGTGTGAAATAATCGTTGATTCAAGTGCAACAACGGGTTTGTTCATTTTTATAGCTTCTTCTACCTCTACTGAATACTCTAAATAAGATGCTAACATATTATCGTCTCCTTAGTTAAAATTTGTTTGGAATGTCTTTTGTAATTTTGTCGTATTCAAATTCGGACTTACCGTTTCATGTGACTCTAACGTAATCGTAGAACACGAAATGCCTATTTTACATGCATTCTCTGTGCTCAACCCTTTAAGATGTCCATACATAATCCCCGCAACAAGTGAATCTCCAGCTCCTGTTACATCCATAACCTTCGTTTTTGGAGGTAGAATCACACCAGCTTCACCTTTATTCGTATAAAAGATTAAGCCTTTATCGCCTCTAGAGATTACGACTCTCTCCACACCCTTATTCATAATCATTTCTGCTGCTTTAAAGAAATCACCTTCATCATTAATCTTCCTTTGGGACAATGCCTCTGCTTCATCTTGATTGCAAATCATCCATGTTACCCCTTGAAGATTACTTGGTAACTTCTTAATCTTTGGTGAGGAAACCGGCGTAATACAAAGCGGGATTTTATCTTCATGACAGCGCTCCACTAGAAACTTCAAAATGTCTGCAGGAAAGTTCGTATCTAAAACGACCATTTCTGCATTGCTAATATAGCCCCATCTTTTATCGATAAATTCAAGGTCTACTTGGTCATAAATTGACATGTCTGCAAGCGCAAGTGCCATTTCGCCATCTTGATCGAGAACAGCTGTATAAGTTCCTGTAGAATAATCAGGTAAAGATTGGGAAGGGGCAATTTCAACATAAGGGCTTGTACTCTCGAAGAGCCACTCTCCTTCATGATCATCTCCTACGACAGTTAGTAGAGAAACATCTACAGACAACCTACCTAGATTCTCAGCTATATTTCGAGCAACTCCTCCACATGATTGTGTTGTAGCTGCAGGATTCGAAGTACCATACTGAATGTCCTCGATAACCTGCATTTTCCGGTCAATATTTGACCCTCCAATGCAAATCACTTTGCGGTTTTCTGGTAAGACATAAGCTCTTCCTAGGATCTTTCCTTCTTTCGTTAACGTAGAAATGTATCCTGCTACTGCCGAACGCGATAGGCCTGTCTTATCAGCTAATTCATTTTGACTTACAAAGGGGTCTTCTTTTACTAGCTTTAAGATAAGCAACTCTTTTTCATTCAATGAAAAACACCTCCTCATAAAACTTTTGTCTATATTATAAACTTTTGTTAACAGATAAAACAAGTGTTAAGATCGACATATTTGTATTTAAATTGTGGACAAATAATGAATTTTTATTTATAGTTAGCTAGGTAATTATTTTCCGAAGGAGTTTTTACTATATGGAACAATCACATTTTTTTCATTCAATAAACCAATTCTCTCGCCATTTTGCCAAAAGCTTAAATGAACAGCTTGTACCACACGGCCTATACGCTGCACAATGGAGCATAATCTATTATTTACAAGAATTCGGTTCCTCTACTCAAAAAGAAATCTCTACGTATTTTGGTGTTGAAGCACCTACAATGACCCGAACACTTTCTCGAATGGAGAAATCCGGTTGGATTCAACGTGAAGTTGGCTCAGATAAACGCGAAAAAAAAATCAGTCTTACTCAAAAAGCAATTGAACAATATCCTACTTGGATTCATGCCGTTAGGCAAACAGAAAACAAGCTTTTAGAAGGAATAAATGGAGCAGATCGAAAGATTACTCTCAATACCATTGAAAAAATGCTAAAAAATATAGAGAAAATTAATTAATAAGAGCAACTAGAAAGAAGGAGTAAATGTGAAGCAACCTGTCTGGACAAAAAACTTTATAATGATTTCGTTTACGAGTCTTTTTGTTTTTACCGTATTTTATATATTGTTAACGGCTCTGCCGCTTTATGTGTTAAATGATTTAAATGGAACTGAATCACAGGTCGGATTGATTACGGGTGTCTTCCTATTAGCAGCTGTATTATGTCGCCCATTTACAGGAAAATGGCTTGATGTATTAGGAAGAAAGCGAGTATTGATTGGCTCAGTTCTTGTTTTTTTTCTATCAACTGTTCTGTATTTATGGACAACATCCCTAAACTTACTTTTAGTTCTTCGATTTCTGCACGGCATTAGCTTTGGGATGGCAACAACGGCTGCTGGGGCAATTGCTGCAGAAATTATCCCTAATGAACGAAAAGGAGAAGGGCTTGGCTACTATGCATTGTTCATGAACATCGCCATGGTCATCGGCCCATTTACAGGATTAATGATTGCGCAGCATTTCAATTTCTACACACTATTTATTGTGTCTATAGTATTTGCCACTATTGCGATGATTTTATCAATCATCATTCCTGTATCAGAAATATCAAATCCATCTGTTCAAAAGAATCAACACTTTTCTATTGCTAGTTTTTTCGAGAAAAACTCCATCCCAGTTGCAATTGTAGGCGGTACATTGGCGTTCACCTATGCAGGCATTTTATCTTTCATTTCTGTTTATGCAAGTGAGCTTGGCTTACTAACAGCGGCTAGCTATTTCTTTGTTGTGTATGCCATCTTTACGATTGTTTCTCGCCCATTTACAGGCCGTTTCTTCGACCTTTATGGTGAAAATACCGTCATCTATCCAGCACTTACTCTATACATCATCGGGATGCTTGTCTTAAGTCAAGCTACAACGACCTTTACATTTCTTCTCTCTGCTGGATTAATAGGATTAGGGTTTGGTACATTGTCTCCATCCCTACAAACAATTGCTATTCAAAAAGGGGGGCCCAAGAAACGAGGACTTGCTACATCCACCTATTTCACTTTTTTCGATTCTGGTATCGGGTTTGGCTCATATGCGTTAGGAATCATTGCGATCTATACTGGATTCAGCTCGATGTTTTTCTTATTAACAGGGATAATCATCGTAGCTTTTGTTCTTTACTATTTCTTACATGGTCGCCATTCGAACGGTACAAGACAAGTTGAATCTAGTTAATATGAAAGCTTGCTTCGAGATTGTAGACAAAGTCGAAATCGACTTTGTCTACATTTTTTCCGTAGTACTTTTTGATAATAAGAGAAACCCCCAGAATGTCTTGAAAACGCTTGTCAGACTAGGCGTGCGGTCGAATGAAGACCCGAATAGAACACGCGGTTCATGAGGGGACGAGTGAGACAAACAACGACGTATGCGAGCGTTTGTCAACAGTCTGAGCTTGCTTCAATTATAGAAGCAAGCTTCCATATCCTTTATGTGGAAAAATATTGTCTAAACTGTGAATATTAAAATATACTATGTATAAGATTACATCGATATTTGGGGTGAAAATGTTGATCATTGCTAGTATTATTAATTTTGCCATTCCGATTGTTTCAATGATCGTTATTGGGTTTGTTGTAGATCATATGTGTAAGCCGAAGAAAACCCAAACAGATGAGATGGAAAACAATTAATAATTATTATAAAAGCTGTGGGGAAAATTCATCTAAAAAACATGCAGACAAAGTCAAAATCGACTTTGTCTACATGTTCTAAAAGAGTTTTTATATTTAAGTAAAACCTTAGATTTCTATTTATAATTCATTCCCTTGTTTAGGAAGGATTAAGATTTCTACTCGCCTATTTTGTTCTCTTCCTTCTTCGGTATCGTTCGTAGCAACAGGTTGGAATTCACCGAATCCTTTTGCACTAAACCATTCATGCTCAAGCCCATCGTGCTGTATTACTAACTTCATAAAGTTAACCGCACGCATAACACTTAGTTCCCAATTGGATTCAAACTGGGCATTTCGGATCGGCACATTGTCTGTATGACCACTAATGATGATGTTTCTTGGTGGATCCATCACAAGCAATTCAGCAATTTCATTTGCCAATTGATGATCGCTTGAGCGAACAGATGCACTTCCTGAAGCGAATAATACGCTATCTCGAATGGATACTAACAGCCCTTCGGTTGTAAGGAATGTTTCAAGCTGATCATCAAGGTCATTTTCAGTTATGTAAGAATCCACCTTCTCTTGTATCCCTTTTAATTCCTCTTGATCTAAGATCATTTGTAGCTCATGATTTTCGATTCGTTTAATAGCAGAAGCCGCATCAATTGTAGCAGGATTTCTCGTTTCACTTCCATCTGTTTTTTCTGCATCACCATCAGGAGCTGAACTTGGGAAATCTAGTATCCCGAAGCCACCCGAAAATGCCGCATTAAAGGCTTGTGATAACTTTTCGAACTTCCCTGCATCAACAGAACTCATTGCAAAAAGAACAATGAATAAAGCAACCAATAATGTTAATAAATCAGCGTAAGGAAGCAGCCAAGATTCATCAATATGTTCGTCATGATGCTTTTTTCTTTTCCTTCTCTTAGGCATCTGTTCTCACACTACTTTCTTCAAGAAACACCTTTCTTTCACCTGCCGGGAGATAAGAAGCAAGCTTTTGCTCGATCACTCGTGGTGCTTCTCCTTCAAGAATTGATAAAATACCTTCAATCATCATGTATTTTTGTTTCGCTTCTTGACTTGATTTTCTCTTTAATTTATTAGCAAACGGATGCCATAATACATAACCAGTAAAAATTCCTAGCAGTGTGGCAACAAAGGCAGCACTAATCGCAGCACCTAAAGAATCCTGATTGCTCATATCTGCCAGAGCAGCAATTAACCCAATTACTGCACCAAGAACACCTAAAGTTGGTGCATAAGTTCCAGCTTGTGAAAAAATTAGTGATCCAGCCTGATGTCTTTCCTCCATTGCTTCGATTTCTTCGCTCAGTACGTCGCGAATATAATCTGCACTCTGTCCATCAACAGCTAACGAAAGGCCATTTTTCAAAAACGGATCTTCAACCTCATTTGTTTTTGATTCTAATGCAAGCAAGCCTTCTTTCCTTGCCAATTGAGCCCATTCAGAAAACATTCGAATTAGCTCAGTATGATCAAACTGTTTTTCTTCCTTGAAAAGAACTCCAAACAACTTTGGTACACGTTTAACTTCGCTCGTTGGGAATGCTATGACAACGGCCGCAACTGTACCCAGAAGAATGATTAATATAGCAGGAGGATTGACTAATGCACCTAATCCAACACCTTTTAAGACCATTCCCACCCCTATAGCTATAAAACCAAGTATTAAACCTATAATTGTTGTTTTATCCATCTGCGCCACACCTATTCCTATATTTTCTCTACGTCTACTACCAACTGGCTAAGGTAGCCTATATATTTCTTATTTCGACCGATAAAGCCCATGTTTTAGGCTATTTGATTGATATCTTTATTTATGTCAGAATCACAGTAGTGAAAGGTTGACTAAAGAGTCAAAAGGGGGAAGTAACAAACAAATGAGGAAAACATGATAATATCAGTACTCTATGCACTTTTTATTAGCTATTTCATACCACATTACTATTTAAATAAAATAAGTAAAAAGACCTGGTTTTATCATTTGAGAAATATTTAGTTTAGAAAAGGTATTCACAGTTTGAAGACATTTCGAATACATATTGTCTGTCCTCTAGGAAAATCTAAAAAGGAAGTAATTCTAAAAAGGAGGATGTTTTCGTGGCAAGAGGTGAACATTTTAATCATAAAAACAAGCAGCATCCTGGAAAGTTTCCTGAAGATAATGGTGTCAAACCAAAAGCAACGGAAGCACAGGAGGATGAGGAGTTTTTAGTTGTTCAAGAAGCTTTCAAAAACCGAGTAGAAACTGACAAAGTTTAAAGAAGCTAAGATACTCAAAAGGCATTTTCCCCGTAGGAAAAATGCCATTGGAAAACCTGTAGACAAAGTTGAAAATTGACTTTGTCTACATTCTAAAAGCGGGTTAAACAGCTTTTATTGATTCAAGATGTACTGTTTTTATCCATTCCGCACATTTTTCAACATCTATTGAAAAAACTCTGTCTTTAGTGATTGATGGCACAATTTCTCGTCCTTCATTATAGAAGCGTCGTGTTACGCTACTCATTTTATCTATCCCTCGATATTCAACAGCCTGCATTGCACAAATACATTCTATCGCTAATACACGATTCACGTTTTTCACGATCTGATAAGCATGTCTCGCCCCAATTGTTCCCATGCTCACATGATCCTCCTGATTTGCTGATGAAGGGATTGAATCTACGCTTGCTGGATGAGCCAACGTCTTATTCTCTGATACTAGTGAAGCCGCGCTATACTGCAAGATCATAGCACCAGATTGCAAACCTGGCTCCGCGCTTAAAAATGGAGGTAGATCATTTAACTGTGGATTAACTAGACGTTCGATTCTTCTCTCGGATATATTCGCTAACTCTGCGACAGCAATTTTCATAAAATCCATTGCAAAAGCAATAGGTTGACCGTGAAAGTTCCCACCCGAAATAACTTTATTACCTTCATCAAAGATCAACGGATTATCCGTTGCCGCATTCATTTCAATTTCTAATTTCTCTTTTACATAATCAAGTGCCTGCCAAGATGCTCCATGTACCTGTGGAATACATCGAATCGAATATGCATCTTGAACACGTATTTCTCCTTGCTTCGTTGTAAGCTGGCTATCTGACAAAAAAGTACGAATGCGTGATGCTGTATCAATTTGTTGCTTGTAACCTCTAGCAAGATGAATCGATTCGTCAAACGCATCAATCACACCGTTTAATCCCTCCAACGTCATCGAAGCAATGACCTCAGCTAAAAATGCAAGTTGCTCTGCCTCTAGATAGGCAAGCGCACCAACAGCTGTCATCGCTTGAGTGCCATTAATGAGAGCTAACCCCTCCTTAGCCTCCAGCTGTAATGGAAGTAAGCCAGCATCCGCTAAAGCAACACTAGACTCAACTACCTTTCCCTGATAATAAACCTCCCCTTCTCCGATTACCGCTAACGCAAGATGAGAAAGAGGTGCTAAATCACCACTTGCACCGAGCGAACCTTGCTGAGGAATAACTGGGTGTATATGATGATTAATCATTCCAATTAATGATTCAATCAAAGCAGTACGCACTCCAGATACTCCCTTTAACAGTGCATTTGCACGCAAGAGAAGCATTGTTCTTGATATGTCTTCGCTAAATGGCTCCCCTACACCACAGGCATGCGAGCGAATTAAGTTCAATTGCAATTCCTTCACATTACAAGCATCAATCAGCACATCACTAAACTTGCCAAATCCCGTATTAATCCCATAGATTACTTTCTCATCGGCGACAATTTTCCGAACAGCATCATAGCTCTTCTGCACTGCCATTACACTATTAGAATCAATTATTACTTCTTCCTTCTCCCATACTACCTTCTTAACATCCTCTAAAGTTAAATGTGCCCCACTCAAAATCACCATATACTCTTTTCCCCCTTATCACATTAGCAGAATAAAGAAAAAAGGCTGCGACTCAACTATAGTTGGTTCACATCCTTTTTAATCGTCTAATATAAAAATGATTGATACGGTCCATAAGCAATCACTCGCTTCTCCTTTTCTTTCATTTTATCTTCCCTAGACAGGAAGTCAATAAAATATATCCTAATTTTAACAAGTTATTACATTATCACAGTAAAGCAGCTCCATTACATTTCCACCAGTTTTTCGTTATACTTAAAGTCAGGTTACAGTTTGAAAGGAGTTATTATGAAATCATTAGTATTAGCAGAAAAACCAAGTGTCGCTAGAGAAATTGCACGTGTTCTTGGTTTAAAAAAGACATCAAAGCATGCAATAGAAGGTGATAAATACATCGTTACTTGGGCTTTAGGTCATTTAATTGAACTAAAAATGCCAGAGCACTACGATACAAAATATAAAAATTGGACATTAGAGGATTTACCAATCATTCCTAAACAGATGGGACTTAAACCAATTAAACAAACCTCTCATCAATTCCGTGCAATTGAGCAGATTTCCAAACGAAAGGATATTAAAGAGTTCATCATCGCTACAGATGCAGGCCGCGAAGGGGAACTAGTCGCAAGGTGGATTCTTGAGCGACTACGTTGGAACAAGCCAGTGCAAAGATTATGGATTTCATCTGTAACAGACAAAGCCATCCGTGATGGATTCAAACAATTAAAGCCTGGGAAGCAGTTTGAAAACCTTTATGCATCTGCTGTTTGTCGTGCTGAAGCTGATTGGTTGATTGGATTAAATGTGACAAGAGCATTGACAACAAAGTACCAAGATCCATTATCGGCCGGCAGGGTCCAAACACCTACACTGTCGATCATATTAGAGCGCGACCAGAAAATCCAATCGTTTAAACCGCAGCCGTACTGGACGATTTCTGCGCAGATTGGAACGTTTCATGCAAAGTGGGAGCATAACGGAGAGAAGCGAATATTTAATAGAGAAAAAGCTTCCTCACTCGTTGAAAAAACAACTGGAAAACAAGCGAAGCTAACTTCAATTTCTCGAAAGGAAAAAGTCGAAGCTCAACCGCTCCCTTATGATTTAACCGAATTGCAACGTGATGCCAATAAACGTTTTGGCTTTTCCGCTAAAAAGACATCGAATGTCTTACAGAAGCTCTATGAACAACATAAAATTGTAACATATCCTCGTACAGATTCACGTTACTTAACATCTGATATGGAAGCGACAATGATTGAACGTGTTGAGGCGATTGCAAATGCATATAAAGATGAGATCAAGCCAATCATGCAACAAAAAGGTAAAATCTATGCTAAGAAAGTATTTAATAATCAAAAGGTAACAGATCACCATGCAATTATTCCAACCGAACAAACCGTTTTTCTACAAGATTTAGATACCGATGAACGGAAGCTATTTGATTTGATTGCGAAGAGATTTTTAACACTCTTCTATCCTGCTCATAAGTTTGAATCCGTGCATGCAGTTTGGCAAGTGAATGGTGAGTCCTTTACTGCAAGTGAAAAAGTTGTAAAAGATGTTGGTTTCAAACAAATCACAGGACAGGATGATGATGTACTTCCTTCCATGTCCAGCTTAAAGGAAGGTGCATCCACTCTCTTAGGCGAAATAAAATCAGAGGAAAAGCAAACAGAACCACCTTCTCGCTATACGGAAGCTGATTTATTATCACAGATGGAGAAGTTCGGATTAGGTACACCAGCTACAAGAGCTGAAATCATTGAGCGCTTATTATCAACAGAAGTCATAGATCGACAAAACGGGAAGTTGATTGCGACCAAAAAAGGAAAGCAATTGATTGAACTAGTAAATCCTGAATTAAAATCACCTGAGCTAACTGCAAAATGGGAAAAAGAACTAGAATTAATTGCACACGGGAAGGCAGATGCAAAAGCATTCCTCCAGAACATCCGTAAACAAACAGAAAGCCTTGTTAGTGAAATTAAGAAAAGTAATCAATCCTATCGTGCCCATAATTTAACAGGGTCCAAATGTCCTGAATGTGGCTCCTTCTTAAAGGAACGTAACACAAAAGATGGAAAAATCCTTGTTTGTTCAGGTCTTGATTGTTCTTATCGAAAACGAAAGGATCCAAAGCTATCGAATAAGCGCTGTCCACAATGTCGCAAAAAGATGGAAATTCACAACGGAAAAGCAGGAACTTACTTCCAATGCCGTCCTTGTAATGTTGTAGAAAAAGCAGAAGAACAAAAGAAAAAGGTAAACAAAAGAGAAGAAAGAAAACTAATACAGAAATACACACAAACAGAAGAAAGCTTTGGAAATAGCCTCGGCGATTTATTAAAGGCTGCAATGAAAGAAAAAGAGTAGAAAGATAAGCATGAAGGAACTCAAACTTCATGCTTATTTTGTTTCCTTTTTTGTATAGAAACGCTACAATAAAAGATAAGATTCTGATAAAGGAGACTTACATAAATGACAAATTTTCAAGAGAATTTACAAAAATACGCGGAGCTTGCTGTTAAAGTCGGCGTGAATATTCAAGAAGGGCAAAAGCTTGTAGTCACTGCTACTTTAGATGCAGCTGAATTTGTTCGAGCTGTTGCAAAACTTGCATTCGAGGCTGGCGCTAAAGATGTAATCGTTAACTGGAGCGACGATATAATTTCTAGAACAAAGTACGACTTAGCTCCTGATGAAACATTCGAGCATTATCCAAAATGGCGTGCAAAAGAAATGGAGTCACTAGCTGAAGAAGGCGCAGCTTTCATGTCAGTTGTTTCTTCTAGCCCTGGCCTATTAAAAGGTGTGAAATCTGAGAAGATTAGCTCATTCCAAAAAGCAGCTGGCCAAGCATTATCAACTTTTAGAAAAGCAATTCAATCTGACAAAGTGAGTTGGACTGTCGTTGCTGTACCTTCTCAAGCTTGGGCAGACATGGTATTTGCTGATGCAGCTGAAGAAGAGCGTGTATCATTATTATGGGATGCAATCTTTAAAGCTACAAGAACAACAACAGATAACCCTGTGGAAGAGTGGAAACAACATGATAACACTCTTCATAACAAAGTCGATTACTTAAACGACAAGAAATACAAAAAACTACACTACAGAGCACCGGGAACTGATTTAACAATTGAACTACCTAATAAGCATTTATGGTGTGGCGCAGGAAGCATTAACGAGAATGGTGATGCTTTTATGGCAAATATGCCGACTGAGGAAGTATTCACAGTCCCACATAAAGATGGTGTAAATGGTACGGTATCAAGCACAAAGCCACTTAGCTACGGTGGGAACATTATCGACAATTTTACAATCACATTTGAAAATGGCCGTATTGTTGATGTGAAAGCTGCAGAAGGCGAAGAAATCTTAAAGAAATTAGTAGAGATGGATGAAGGCTCTCATTACTTAGGTGAGGTTGCACTTGTGCCACATCAATCACCAATTTCACAATCAAATATTCTCTTCTACAACACATTGTTTGATGAGAATGCTTCGAATCACCTTGCAATCGGTAGTGCTTACGCATTCTGCTTAGAAGGTGGAAAGAAAATGTCTAGCGAAGAGCTTGCTGAGCATGGATTAAACGAAAGTATTACCCATGTTGACTTCATGATTGGATCAGGTGAAATGGACATTGACGGCATTAAAGAGGATGGCACAATAGAACCTATCTTCCGTAAAGGCGACTGGGCATTTTAATTAACAACAGCATATACGCACATTTGGCAGAGGTCAAAAAAAGAATCGAGCAATGATGCTCGATTCTTTTTAATATCTTTTCTACTCTCGTCCTTTTAATAGAACCGCTATAATGTCTCCAGCCTCGTTTCCAATCGCTTCAACAATATAGTTTCCTGAAACATAGGATAAAGTTAGTCCATCAAATAAGTTTTCTTCCACCTTATCAGGTGTAGTTTCAGAGTTTTTCAGGTCTGTTACAGTCGTTTTAAACCGTGTTCCGGGAATTAAAATATTTGTAATGTTTTCTGTCACTTCATGATAAATATAAGTCATTTCTGGATACATCAAATAAGGAGAAACAAGATCAAGGCTTTCTTCAATATAATGGGTAGTGCCCTTCTTTACTTCTGCAATATTTGTACCAATCGGATAAGTGCTTCCTAGTGAGATTCCTTGCTTAGCCCTTTGTAAAAAATCATCATCTAGCTCTAAATTTTTGTATGGGAAATAAAAGGATTCATTTTCAATCCAATGCTCATACCTGATTTCATTCTCTTCTGTATTTGGAACGATTGTCTGATCGACTAACTCCATCTTGAATTCGCCTTCATTAAACTTCCACGTCGAATACATTACTTCGTTAGTCCCTTGATCGACTTGTGCTGATTGCAAAAAGCGATTATGAATACTTTTTAGCTTCATTTTAGCAATTGTCGTGAAAAACCTTCCCTGCTCTCCTTGAACTTGTACGATTTTCCCGTCCTTAATTGTATACAATCGCTTTTTATAATGATCGCTATTATCGTTTTGCGTTACAACAAAGAAGATTTTACCATTAAGAAGAATCGGATAAATTTGCTCTTGTCCACTTGAGAAAGTTGTCACAGCTCCACTTAAGACGTTCTGTTTAAAGGCAATCTCATCTTCTTGCTTTGCGATATAAAAATCATAGGTCCCTGAAAAGGACGATTGCTCCTTTACAGTACGATCAGAGTATACAAATACATAAAAATCTTCCTCTTCTTCTTCTACCTCAAACTGATAAATAGCCTCATTCTTTAATTGCGCTATTTCAATTCCAATATCTAGGATCATATCATCGTTCTGTTTTTCTTTTTCACTGTACACCTCAGAAAAAATAGAGGCTGTTGTTTCATACGTACATCCGCTTAAAAATAGGAATGCAGTAATTATATATAAATATTTCATTAGTATCTCCTTAGTTGAATCGAATTCATACTAAATTCACTTGCTTCTCTATTAATCTAGAATATCCATAAACGTACGCATTCTCCCAAAATAATTTACTAAATAAGTATGGGTCGTTTATGAAATTTTTAAAATAAATATTAATAAAATTTCCAAGTCTAAGTGTAACAAATACATTACAATTTCACAAACCCATCATTTGGATATCACTCTGCAACATTCGCAATTTCTTAAAGACTCTAGTATAATAACGATAATTTTCCAGATAAGAGGTGGCGATCGCATTGATTAAGGAATTTAAAGAATTTGCACTAAAAGGGAATGTATTAGATCTAGCAGTTGGAGTAATCATTGGAGCAGCATTTGGTAAGATCGTTTCATCACTCGTAGATGACATCATTATGCCGCTAATTGGAATTCTGCTCGGAGGGATCGATTTAACGTCTCAGACGGTAACGATTGGTGAGGTACAATTACAGTATGGGGTTTTCTTGCAAAACATCTTAGACTTTTTTATTATCGCCTTTTCGATTTTCCTTTTTATTCGCATCATTAATAATCAGTTCCGTAAGAAAGAGGAGCCTAAAAAAGAAGAGCCTAAAGTTGACCAAAAGGAAGAACTACTTAAGGAAATTCGCGATTTACTTCAAAAAGAAAACAAATAAAGCTAGTGAATGTAGACAAAGTCAGTTATCAGACTTTGTCTACATGTAAATGTCTTGAGGTCGTGCGGCATTGAATATCGTTGTTTTTTGGGGACTAAAGTCCCTAATAACAAATGTGCTAGCTTTTTCAACAAGCTGAAACAGCGTTAGGCTCCCTAGATTTGTTTGTTTTTTATTAGTTCATATTCATTGATGAATGTCTCTGGATATTCCTTTAATTGATAAGGAAAAACCCCTTTATTTGTGTGTAAATAGAGGGTACATCCAGAACCCATCTTCATTGTTTTACAGGAGACATCCCAGACGTCTTCGATTCGAAATACATTACATTCAGAAATAATCTTCTCTTCATCAATGATTAATAGTTTTTCTTCTTCTGTTGTCGTTTGACAATTCCAAGATACAATTCGATTCATTACATAGTATCGTTGACGGTATGGCAATGTTTCAAACAGCCTCCTTATTTTTTCATTCTTTTAATTTTCCAAATCTCTTTAATGACCGGCATTTCTTCCATTTCCTTCTCAGTCACAAGCTCCCATGCAATGCCTTCTGGCTTATTATATGGTGAATTTGTTTTAAACAGATTCGATTCTGTTGCAATCCAATCTACAGTTAAATCAAAACGATCACGCGGAACCTCTTCTTCTACAAGCTGTCTACTATGAATTGTTCCGATTACAGGCATCTCTGGATGTCCAAGCTCTCTTAAAATCGCATATTCACGATCTGCATAACCTTCCCCTTTACCAACTCTTCTTCCATCCCGGTGGAGAGCAACTGAACCAGCAAAGAATACATCAATTTGTGGGATTTCAAGAAGTGATACTTCCTTGCCATACTCCTTCATATGAGAGATACTTACGGCTCTTCTTTCCTTGCCTTTTTCAACCCATTCAGGCTTGATCATTAAAAACCCTGCCTTGAGGCGAGGTGTGGGAATAAGGAGCGTTTTTCCATCACGGATAACTTGAGCACGAATTGGAAGCTGTGGCGCATCAGGATTTACTTTTACCACTTTAGCTTCTTGGTAGCATTGCAATGTTGTAATAAGCTTAGCAGCTTTTTCTGCCCCTTTGAAATTAGGAATTCGATTTTTAAGGGGAAATGGAAATCCACCAAGCTTCTCATCCTCTAGTCGTGCCCAAACTTCCTCTCTAATATTTTGCTTCGTTTTCATCGATTCACCCACTTATGCTAGAAAATAAATATAATATACGACAGCTGCGATCGAAAGAAATATGACAACCGCATAAATGATCGATAAATTTAATGTATTTTTCTTCGTTTTGCCACGGTAATTGTCATCACTTTTCCCTGCAAGTGCCAGCGTAAATACAATGGAAGCAATTAAAATAATGACAACCAAAAGAATCGCTACAGTCATATGTCACCTCTAGTTCATTGTGCCCTCATTATACATGACATACTAGCTAGAATTCTAATCATTCGATTATCATTGTTGTTCATCTTTATTCTCCGTGACACATTTAAATCACATTTGAGATCACATTCAACTCGTATGAGTTTATAAAATTACATTTGAGATCACAATCGTGCAAGTTAAGATCAACATATATATTTGCCAAGCAAAAAGCCCAAGAATGTTCATAACAAAACACTCTTGGACAATAAGCATTAGACAGTAACAGCTAGGCTTTGAATGTGTAAGGAAGGTGAACCTACTGCACCGCTTATCATGCCTGGAAGCGAAAAATACAAATCATCGCCTACATCGGTAACAGATTGCATAAGCTCGTAGAAGTTCCCTGCTATCGTCATCTGTTTAACTGCCTGTTTGACCTTCCCATTTTCAATGTAAAGCCCAGTTGCTTCAACTGAAAAGTCTCCAGACACTTCATTTACACCAGAATGCAAGCCTGATAGCCCTGTAATTAGCACACCTTCATGGATCTTACTTACAATTTCTTCGACTTTATTATTCTGCGGATGAATGTATAGATTTGTAGGAGCAACAGATATTACACTTTTATATGAACTTTTTGATGCATTGCCTGTCGATTCAACTCCATCTATTTTTGCCGTTTTTTCATTGTGTAAGAAGGTGTTCAGAATTCCATTTTTAATCACTTCTGTTGATTTTGTTGCAACGCCCTCTGCATCAAATGTTTGCTTTACATATCCATCCTTATGATAAGGATGATCGATGATAGTGATGTTCTCTGACGCCATTTTTGTTCCTAGCTTCTCTTTCAAAGTTGGCATTACTTTTTGAACCGTTTCTGCAGAAAAAAGATCAGCAAAAGCACTTAGGAAATCTGCAGCTGCATTGTTTCTTAAAAGCACTTGGTAGTTCCTACTTTCAATCTCCTTGCCACCTAAATGCTGTAATGCCTCCTCAACAGCCGCTTTAGCAATTGCCTCATCCGATAATAATAAGAAATCTTGTGAGAAATGCTTATATGTTCCAGTTTTAATCTCATTGTTTTCTTTTACAATGACAGATACATACAACCCTGCATAATTGTCCGCGTCCTTTAATGAGAGTCCTTTAGAATTACTTAATATTCTTTCAGACTCAGCATATTTAAAAATAAAATAACTTGTTCCAGCCACTCTTTCATCATAGCCAGAGATTAGAGAAGAAATATTTAAAAGCTTCTTCACGTATTCTTCTTTATTTACATCCGCTAACTCCTCCGAGTAGAAATTTTGTTGATCATAAAAAGGGCTCCCAGCAAAAATTGCTTCCTGCTCCTCCTCTTCGTTCAAATCCGCACTTTCTTTTGCATTCTCTACTAAAAACCGAACCGAATCCTCATCGACTTTTTCCGTAAAGCTGTAACCAACTTTTTCGTTGTATGTCCCACGAAATGAAATGCCAGCAACCTCGGATGTTGTAGTAGAGTCAATCTCATCTTGATCAATCGTTATTGTGACATTCTCATTTCTTTCATAATAGATTTCCATTTCGGAAAAGCCTTGCTCTTCCCCGTATTTAAACAATATTTCTTTAAATGCATCAATGTTCATCTTACGCTTCCTCCTTTCTACCACCAACAGTCATTTCACTCACTCTTACCATCGGCTGCCCAACATTCACTGGGATACTTCCACTTAATGATCCACACATTCCAGCTCCGTGCGCTAAGTTATTGCCTACCATGTCGACTTTCATTAAAGTCTCTGCACCATTTCCAACTAATGTTGCACCTTTAAGTGGCCTAGTAAGTTGCCCGTTTTCAATTTTATAAGCTTCAAGGACAGCAAAATTATAATCTCCAGTTGCAGGGTTTACTTGTCCTCCCCCCATGTATTTAGCATAAATTCCACTCTCGGTATTGGAAATAATATCTTCTGGAGAGGATTGTCCATTCGCGATAAAAGTATTTGTCATTCTTGATGTCGGAGCAAAACGATAAGATTGACGTCTACCTGACCCAGTCGCTTCCATCCCCATTCTTCTACTGTTTAATTTATCAATCAAGTAACCTTTTAAAACCCCTTTTTCAATTAAAACATTCCTTCTACCTTTCTCACCTTCATCATCAATATTGATTGAACCCCATTCATTCTTTAACGTGGCATCATCAATGTAAGTTACAAGCTCTGAGGCAACTTGTTCTCCTATTCTATCTGCAAATACTGATTTCCCTTTTGCAACTGCTGTTGCCTCTAATCCGTGTCCACACGCTTCATGAAAAATGACGCCACCAAACTCGTTGTCAATGACCACTGGGAATTTACCGCTTGGACATAGGTCTGCATCTAGCATTGTAACGGCAATACGTGACGCTTCATTTGCGTAATGTTCGAGATCAAGGTTCTCCATAAACTCAAAGCCTTGATACGCTCCTGGCCCATAATAGCCTGGTTCATATTTTTTTCCATCTGATGCAATTGATTGAATGACCATTCTGCTGCGGACACGCTCATCTTCAACAAAGGTCCCTTCGGAATTTGCAATTAATACATGTTGAACCTCATCCAAATATCGTACTAATACTTGTTGAATACTAGAATGATAGCTTTTAGCGATTTGATAGGCTTTTTTCATTACATCTACTTTGCGCTGTTTCTCAATATCTAATGGATTTAAAGCAATCAGATGGTTAGGAGTAATCACCTTTTTCTGCAGTGTAGCTGGCATGATGGTTGCATCACCAGAAATTCCTAATGCAGCGTTTTTTGCGGCTTTTAGTAAACCTTCCTTCGTGTGGTTTGTCGTATAAGCATATGTACTTTTAAATCCATGAAAAACACGAATCCCAATTCCAAAATCTCTCCCCGACAAGATACTGTCGACTTTATTTTGCTGCAAGGTCATCGTATTAGCGTATCGATCCTCGACAAAAACTTCTGCGAAGTCACCACCTGTTTCTAGGGCAGTATTTATTATTTCTTCTATCAGTGCAGGAGCTAACATTTTTACACCTTCCTTTTTTGAAAATTTATAATTTACTAATAACAAGTATAATCTACAATCTACATCTGAGCCAACTCATATAGTTGGAGTTTTTGTCCTCCTAGAGACCGATATAAGCTTTGAAGTTTCATTTTTTTTAGGTAAAATAACGTAAAACGATCTTGGAGGCTTAAAATCTTGAAAGAGAATATTTCGTATCGCAGACTGCTCTCACAAGATGCAGCAGCATATAGAGAACTACGGTTAGAGGCATTAAAAGAACACCCTGAGGTATTTGCCTCTAGCTATGAAGAGGAAAATCAACTTAGCATTACACAATTTGAACAACGGCTATCTTCTAAGCAGAGCCAAACGATTGGTGTGCTTCATAAAGAACAACTCATTGGAAGCGTCACGGTTGTTCAAGAGACAAAGCAAAAGATGAGACATAAAGCGCTCATTGTCGCAATGTATATTACAAAAGATATGCGTGGATTAGGTATTGCAAAAAAATTACTACAGCAAGCGATTGAAACGGCAGAAATGATGGAAGGTGTAGAACAACTTTTATTAACAGTTATGTCTGAAAACAGTCAAGCCAAAATGCTTTATACTTCTTTCGGATTTAACGTTTATGGTCATGAAAAACACGCGTTAAAAATTCAGGATACCTACTATAACGAAGATCATATGGTTTTGTTTTTATGAGAATTTGAGCGGCCACAAAAACTCCTAAAAAACATGTAGACAAAGTCGGAAATCGACTTTGTCTACATTCACAAACTACAATAGTCCTGAGCTATCTTTAAATTATTGATATTTCTTTACAATTTCTTGAAGCTTTAAGGCTAAGCCAATACTGCCTTCTACTTTTAATCCGCCAGTCATAAATGCCATCGTTGTGTTGAGGTCGTCTTTTAGAAGTTTAGAGAAGTTTTCATCGCTCAGTTTTAATGTCACTGCTGGGTCTGAAGCAACTCCTTCTTCAACTGAAACTTTTCCATCCTTTAGAATCAGCTGCCAATTGCCACTTTCCTTTAATTCAACTTGAAATACTCGATCTTTTTCACCTTGAATATGCTCAGGGTTTGCATTCATTTTTTCAACTAATACATTTAATTCATTTAATACAGACATATTGTTCCTCCTCTATCTTACCTGCGAAACCAATACTCTATTTCGCTTATATATATGATTCAACCTTTTTCGACAAATTCCTGCAACATTAGTGATTTGTGAGCCAGCTTTCACAATTAATAAGAAAATGCACTCATATAAATATTACACCCACGGAATATTCGCTCCATACTTTTGAGCTCTTAGTGCACTATCTTTTCTTCTTACTTTTCGAACTTCTGCTCGTGATTTAGCAGTTTCGAATAGGCTCTTTTCCTCTTCAGATTCGGGGATAACCTCTGGGACCTCTGTTGGTCTCCCATTCTCATCAATTGCTACCATCGTTAAAAAGGAGATTGCGCACACATTTCTCTCCCCAGTAATTAAATTTTCCGCTACCACTTTTACAAAGATCTCCATTGAGGATCGTCCTGTATATGTAACAAATGCTTCTAGACAAACAGAATTCCCTTGTTGAATTGGAAATAAAAAATCAACTGAGTCTGTTGACGCAGTTACCACTTGTTTTCTCGCATGTCTCATAGCTGCGATGCCAGCAATATCATCGATATAAGCCATTAATTTCCCACCAAATAAAGTGCCGTAACTATTTGTATCAGGCGGTTGAACAATGCTCGTCTTTACAACAAACGAATCTTTACATCGTTTTTTCTCTGTCATCGTTATTCCCTCCTTCGCTATTGTCTTCGGTCTTATTATATATATTGTATCCAAGGTTGAAAATGTTTAAGAATTTATCAATGGGGAATACATTAAGCAAACAAATTTAGGAGGCGTTACAAATGAATACCCGTCCCGTAAAAGGTGCTATTCTCGCAGGTGCTGGTATCACAAGCATCCTATTATTAAAAAAGGAAAACAGAAGTAGGCTACAAGCGCTCACATTAAAATGTAAAAACAAATTAAATCAATCCTTTTTCAACCGAAAAGAAAAAAACTCAATTTCTAATCCTGAACCAACTGATATAGGTGACAACACAATGGTTAGTGAAGGTTCTCTTTATTCAATCCAGTACTTCAATGAAAATGAACAACAAAAAGGAAAATAACTTGATAGAGCGTGAGCATTTTATGCTCACGCTTTTTACATTTTTTGCACGGTGTATAAGTGAACGAATTAGAGTGTAAGCTATATGCCATTAGAGATTCCGAACCTCTTAAAAGCATTCGCCTTGAAGAGTAATCATTGAGTTATACTATTGCATAAAAAAACTTGCAAGCAAAGTCAGGTTCTTCGACTTTACATGCAAGTTAGATCTTGTAACACTTATCATCTTTTACTCACAAAGGTAGATAATAACACCCCAACAAATAGTAAAAGTAAACAAACAGTGATGTTCATAAAGTTCATTGGGAATCCAGGATACAACACAATTAACGATCCCGATATGAGACCAATCATAATTGAATACGTTGTTTCATGATGAGCATGCAGCATATAACGGACAAGCTTACCTGTAAATAAAATCCCAAATAATACACCAAACCCTATAACTAGAACGACTGGAATATTAAGCGTAATAATGGCATTCGTAGCCGTTTGGTATGCACCCAATATCATTAAAATCATTGCCCCACTTATGCCTGGCAATACTAGTGCAGTGCTTGCAATCCACCCTGAAATGAACAAAAATCCATAATCGAACATCGTTAAGTTTGTCATAATCCCTTCATTTGAAGGGAGAAAGTTTAAGCTTGCCACGAGTATAAACGAGAATGTCATGATAATTATATGTCTTGGTTGATACGTTTTAGTGGATAATCCCGCTAACCCTTCTTTCCATATGAAAGGAATCATTCCGATGATTAATCCCATAAAAAAGAAATGTGTTTGTTGCGTATAAACGGTCAAAAAGTAATCAACTATTCTTATTGAAAGAAGGAAGCCTATTCCGATTCCAATGACAACTGGAATAAGAAACAGAATGCCTTTTTTCCAATTTTTAGTTGTTAGTGCGCTGATGGATTCAATGAGCTTCTCATAAATTCCAAGAAGCATCGCAATTGTACTACTACTCACGCCAGGTACAGTCTCAACCGTCCCCATCGCTGTTCCCTTTAAGATATTCTTCCAATTCATGTGATTAATGCTCCAATGTTTGTAAGTTTTAGGTTTATGAACTTAGTTTCTCCAACTTTTGTTCAATTTTCGGCCTTAAACGATCTTTTCCTCTACGAATTCTTGTTTTCACTGTAGACAACGGAAGCTGTTCACGCTTACTGATTTGAACTAGACTTTGATCATTAAAATAAAACTGATATAGTGGTTCACGATAAATTTCAGGAAGCTCTTCTAATGAGACCAGCATTTCATCTTCCTCATATCTTTGTAGCGTCTCCTCTTCTGGATTGATTGTAGAGTAATCTTCCATATATAAATGTGAATTTTCCTCCCAATACCTTCTCCGACATTTCTCTTTCCTCCAAAAATCACGACACTTATTTACCGCAATCGTATATAGCCAGCTCTTTACTTTATCGAAGTCCACTTTTGGAAAAGCAAGAAATGCTGACAGAAGTGTTTCCTGATAAATATCTTCTGCCACTTCCTTCTGTTTAACAAGTGAAAGAATATATCTGAAAAGATTGTTGCCATGTTCCATTATAGCATTTTCAAACAATGATCCATCAACTTTATTGTTTATCATTGTTTCCATTTGATTGTATTTCTCCTCTCAAAAACTACCTACTATATAAACGTAAACGGGGATCCTCACCCCTACATTACTTTCTTAAATTTAATAATGAACTCTATTTGACCTTGAAAGTGTTAAGCTAACCCCAATCTTTTTACAAATTGTTAAATAATGCATCATCATAAGCAAAACTGCACCTACATTCATTCCAATCATGATTCCACCCATCTGCAACGACTCCATCGATCCAAAAACAAACATCGCAGTAAATGATACGATCGTTGACCAAATTGAATGATAGAATGCGTCCTTCATTAAACCAAGCCCAATAAGAAACGCTTGCATTGGAATAATGAACAAATGAAGCAAAAAGAATGGCCATAACATTTGCAAATAAATCGAGGCATCCTGTGAATGAAAAAATGATGTTGTCAATTTTTCCGCAAATATATAAAAGAAGAGAATGGCTGGGGTTCCATATATGAATGTAATCAAAAATACTTTTTGCAACAGCTCAATCAACCGAGCGTATTTCTCCTCTGCATATGCCTTGGATACTGTAGGAATAAGCATGATCATAAAAGAATGAGCAATAAAGGCAGGGAAGAAACCAATCGCCATTGCAATACCCGCAACCATACCAAAATGCTCTGTCGCTACCTCTGTTGATACCCCAGCATAAATCAATGCCGCTTGGATTAAAAAGGGCTGTATCGCATGTGACAATGCATGAAAAACTCTCAGCCCTGTAGTTGGAAGCGAAACCGACAGAAGTTGATTCCGAACATACGGTTTAGCGAGCGCTTGATTGTCGCCTCGTTTCATTTGCTGATACTGCATCATAAAGGAATAAAACAAATAGAAAAAAACAATTGCTTCACTCCCAATTAACGTACAAAAGGCAATAAATACAGCCATTTCTATTTGAAATTGAAAGAATGAATAGAGACTTGCTAATAAAATGAGCTGAACAAATTTACGTAGAAAATTAGCAGTAGCGATCTTACCCATCTGTTGGCTGCCCATGAAGAAGCCACGTGCAATCGATGTGAATGAGACCAGTGGAATAAATGCTAGGATGACCCATCTTAGTAATGGATGATATGCATCAAAAGCAGAAATAAAAGGTACGATGACGATGACTAGCGGCAGCATGATCATCGTGAAAATTGCTGTCCACTTTAATACGTAATTCAACATTCCCTGGTGATGCTGCCGATTATGCTCAGCAATAAACTTAGAAATCGAAACAGGTAATTCAAAGCTTGCTAATAACACAATTAAAAAGATCGTTGGAAGGATCGACATGTATAATCCTAAACCATGTTCTCCTAATTCTCTTGCTAGTAAAATATTGACGATAAATTCAATACATTCACCTAAAAAAGCTGCAATCGCTAATAAAAGCGTACCTTTTAAAAATGTTTTCATCCTGTCGCTCCTCATCCTTTATAAAAGCTTTGCTCTCTTTGCTCTTTTATAAAGGTATGAGACAAGTCATAAGAATATCTATTAAAATTTATTTTTGAAAAGGATCAGCAGTGAAACTCGTTATCTATTTCGCCAAATGATGCTTAAATGCATATATAACAGCCTGGGTCCGATCCTGTACTTGTAGCTTGCTTAAGATATTGCTTACATGTGTTTTAACAGTTTTTAATGCAATAAATAACTGGTCCGCGATTTCTTGATTGCTCTTTCCTTCAGTCATTAGCAATAAAATTTCCATTTCTCTCCCTGTCAATTCTTCATGTGGAAGCAGTTCTTTCTTCTGACGCATCTTCACCATCATTTTTCCAGTGACTTCAGGCTCTAAAACAGACTGCCCTTTAAAAGTTTGGCGAACAGCTTCAGCAATTTCACTTGCTTTGGATGTTTTCAGCATATAACTTGTAGCACCTGCCTCTAATGCAGGATATACCTTTTCATCATCTAGAAAGCTAGTGACAATGATGATTTTTGCTTCCGGCCATTGTTCAATGATCTTTTGAGTAGCTTCAATCCCATCCATTTCATCCATTACAAGATCCATCAAAATGATATCAGGACGGAGCTGCAGGGCTTTTTCCACACCTACTTTGCCATTGTCTGCTTCACCTATCACTTCAATATCGGGCTGAGCAGTTAGATAAGAAGATACACCAATTCTCACCATTTCATGATCATCTACAAACAATACCTTAATCATCAAATCACCTCATTTGCTTTCATTCACTTCGAACAGGGACCTTCACTTCTAAACGAGTCCCTTTATTTTTTAAACTGACCACCTTAAGGTTGCCACCAATTTCAATCGCTCTTTCATACATGTTTTGCATTCCATAAGAGCCGGCTTTGGCATTTTCTATATCAAATCCGACACCATCATCAACGACTCTTAAAATCGCATAATCATCGCGCTGGATGAGGAGCACATCCAGTGTATTTGCCTTTGAATGTCTTAATGTATTTGAAACAGATTCTTGAAGAATTCTAAAGAGGTGATCCTCTATTCCTTTATCTAACGTGAATTCTTCTACCTTCCATTTAATATCCATTGATACTTTTTGCATTAATTCAACTAATAACTCATCGATACCTTCTTTTAACGACTTCCCTTTTAGTGCCACTGGGCGAAGATGTAAAAGCAAAGCTCTCATTTCCAATTGTGATTGATGGATCATCGATTCCACCAAGCGCAACTGCTGCATTTCATGATTTTCTTCTTTCGTTTCAGTAATTGCAGACATCATCATCGATGCAGCGAAAAGCTGTTGACTCACAGAGTCATGCAGTTCCCTTGCTAGGCGATTTCGTTCTTCTGAGACAATTTTCTGGATTCTTGACTCTGTATCTTCAGCCTTCTCAGTTGCAAGCTTTTGCGAAAGCTTTGCTTGTTCAGTAATTTTATGTTGAATTCGTCCTATACGCTCGATACTTGATTGTATTTCAGGGATAGCATGTTCATTCTGTAGTTCGATATAACGACCTTCCTCCATTTCTCGAAGAAGATTATCTAATTGACTAGTTTGTTTTTTCCAACTATATCCTGCAATGATTCCAAATAGAATGCCAATTGCCATACTTACTGTAGGACCAAACAGAATGAATGGAATATCAAGAATTTCTGTATCCCATAAATCCCGTAAACTTGTAGGATACAGGGTAAAGAAAGAAGCAAATAGGATTAAAAAAACAATTAAAGACAAAAGCATGCCCCATAGCACTTGACGAGCGACCATACTCATACTCGTTTCACCTCAATATTTCCAGCTACTACTGAAGAGATGATCTTAACCTTTTGAGTTGCATCGTCATATTGTTCCGTTTGGGTAATTACATTTTGATTGATTACTTTACTATAGTTTTGCTCTAAGAAATCTACAGAACCAGCCCAAGACGAATGGTTCAATTTCACTTCAATATCGTAAGGAACATGAATTTGAATATTCCCGATTAAGTGCCTAATATAAACAATCGTTTCACCTTTAGGTAATACTGTGTAGCTAAAATCAATATTCGAATCTCCAAAGCCCGATTGAATGTTGATATCATCCCATTCATAAACGGCTTCTTTTGTTCTTTGTTCACCAAAAAATAGGTTTTTTAATAAAGGTGTTCTACAGATCGTTTCTTCTTTCGGCTTTTCAACTGGCTCAATAATTTCAGGCTTAATAATTTTGGGGCTTTTCTTCGTTTGTGCAAATTGAATTAAAAAATGGACGACCATCGCCAACAAGAGAAAGCGGAATGTTAGCATACTTAAAATGCTTATAATGATAAAAGCAATCCCTGCCCAAAACAACACTTTTCCATATGTGCGATCATATTTTTTTCGACCAAAATAGATCATACCACCCTGTACTAAAAGAGAAAAAATTAGCCCTCGATTAAAAAATGTAAATTCTAAAAATAGAACAAGAATCCCAATGATGATCATCCAGCTTAAATAGTCTTTTTTAACTTGTTCCATATCGAATAGCCCTCCTTTCTCTTCATACAGTCATTGGTCGTTTATTCGTAAAATTGGGCTCCGGCTAAATTACCGGAACCTCTATAGAATATCATATTTTTCCACCGTTAGCCGTTAGGTTCGTTTTTTTTCATCTCTTTTTCTAATTGTGCAATCTTAAAATCAATCGTATTGCGCATATATGCTGTTTCTACTTCGTGTTCAATATGGTTGATATACGACTCAACCTCTGCGAAACGATTGTTTGAGTAAGAAGTATCCTTTTCATTTAGTACTTTTTCCATCTCAAATTGTGCTCGTGAGACATTTTCTTTCCCCATTAATTCCATACGTTTGATGTACATATCCTTCAGTTTATGTTTCATTTCTTCATGCTTTCTTTCTAACTGCTTTAACTGTGTATAGGCTTCTTCTTTTAAACCGCTGATTCGTGTAGCACGATCCTCATATTGCGTGTATTCCATTAATGCAAATCGATACAGTTCCTCTTCCCCTGCTTCTTTTGCAATATCTGCCTGTCTCTTTCTCTTCGATGACATATCACTAGCATTTGCAAGCTCCTTCGAAAATTCCTCAACAAGCTGATGTTGTCTTTCTAACAATTTCTTTACCTTTTCAACCTCATTCTCACACTCACGCAAATATTGATTTAACATAGCAATTGGATTCTTCTTTTCCTTGCGATCTAAAACCTCATTCAAGTCTGCTACAATTGTGTTCTTCATCCGTGTAAATACATTTGTCATTGTCATACGTCCTCCTTGAATAATTTATTTATTTAATTCTGACCATTGTTTTTCAAAATTTTTAAAAGGGTCGCTCTCTTTTTTCTCGATAATCACAGATTCTTTGTCATTCCACTTTTTATAGACTAAATATAATACGTATGCAGCAACGATACCGATAATCGCTGGTAAGTTTGCAATGGACATCATTAGAACAATTGCTCCTAGGATTCCCCAAGCAACCTTTTCTCCTGTGGAAGTCGATTTCATAAATTGCTTAAACACCAAATATAAAATCGCTATGCTAATTGCTAAACCAATAAGTGGTCCAATATTCGCTAGTAAAATGAGAGCAGCTAAACCACCCGCTAAAATCAACCAAAATTTATTCATATCGTACCTTCCTCCTTTCTTGATATCATCTTACCTTTTTCTCTTTCTTCTCATAACGAGCTCAAGCTTGATTTTCTTCTAAGACCTAAGATGTACGAATCCATCCTTCCCAATATGTAGTGCACTAAATGAATGCTTAATACAGTAATGAAAATAGTCTTGTCCGCTCATACTAAGGTTGAGGTGATAGAAGGAATGATGCGATATTTAATAGCGCTTTTATTATTGAGTTCCCCTACTTCTAATGAGAGTGAGAACTTGACGCTTATGTATAATACTAAAGTGCTTAAAGAGGTACACCGTGATGAATATTTCATTGAACCTTTAGGGTCCCCCTATTTAAATCAACTGAAATACAACGAATTACTAAGCACAATGGAAGAAATGACAACAGAGCAACCACAAAACGCTTACATTGATCGATACGGGAAGATTATAAAAGAAAAGACAGGAAAGAAGCTCCATAAAGAGGCCTTTTCCCGTCTATTTTTGGAATACTTATTTTCTAAATCTCCTTTACAAACAGAATTACCGATGCTCACTACTCACCCAAGAGTTGATGAACAATTGATTTACCAAATAAAAGAAAAACAAATTGGCTATTATATTACTTACTTCAATCATAGAAACCAATCTCGTACGAAAAATATAACCCTTGCCTCTGATGCAGTTAATAATACCGTAGTTTTTCCTGGAGAAACATTTTCCTTTAATCAAACTGTTGGAAAGCGGACAAAAGAAAAAGGGTACTTAAAAGCACCGGTTATCGTCCGAGGTGAACTTTCTGTAGATATCGGTGGAGGGATCTGTCAAGTTTCATCAACATTGTATAATGCGGTGGATCGTGCAGGAGTAAAAATTCTGGAGCGTTATTCTCATAGCAAGCAAGTACCCTATGTTCCACCAGGAAGAGATGCTACGGTTAGTTGGTATGGTCCTGATTTTACATTTTTCAATCATTACGGCCATCCAATTCTCATCCGCTCCCATGTGCTCCCAGGTCAATTAGTCATTCGTGTCTTCTCCTCTGAGGAAGTAGACTATGAACCAAAAGCAGTTCCAAGAGCCTCGAAAGAGCAGTATGAAGAAGTTCATACTCATTAAGCTTAAAGAATTAAAACTGAAATTGACTTACTCTTTTTACACGAAGCAGTACATTTTAGTGCAACCCCAAATAGAACAGCTTGTTCACAAGAGAAAATCAACGACGAATAGCGATTTTGATCAGTATATAAGCTTCAGGACATTTAGACCTGAACCTTTGAGATTGTAGACAAAGTCGATTTAGACTTTGTCTACATTTTTTTCGTAGTACTTTTTGATAATAAGAGAAACCCTCAGAATGTCTTGAAAACGCTTGTCAGACTAGACGTGCGGTCGAATGAAGACCCGAATAGAACACACGGTTCATGAGGGGACGAGTGAGGCAAACAACGACGTATGCGAGCGTTTGTCAACAGTCTGTAAGGTTCAGGACATTTAGACCTGAACCTTTTTCTTCTTTATTTTGAGTGTATTTTTGTTTTACTAATTATGATTCCATCTTCATCTGCATAGATGTAATCACCTTGTTCCCAAGTAACTCCACCGAACTGCAGAGTAGCACCTATCTCGCCATTGCCCTCTTTTTTACTTTTTAAAGGGTTTGTACCTTGTGCGAAAATTCCAATATTGACTGATGCAAGCTCTGCTGAATCACGAACACAACCGTTGATGATGATTCCAGCTAACCTTCTTGTTTCTGCAATCTTTGCGAGTCGATCCCCTAATAACGCACATCTTCTAGACCCTTCCCCATCGACAACTAGTACAGTATGCTCAGGGATTTCTTCTAATAATTTCAACACAAGGACATTGTCTTCTAAAACTTTAACTGTATGTATCTGTCCATGAAATTTTCCTAATGCTCCATAAGAATTCCATTCCAACTCATTTACTTGAAGTTGCTCACTAAACTCATCACATAAGTCTACAGTCTTCCAATCCATTCCTGTCATCCCTTTCTATCTTCATCAAGTATTTTTGTTATTTTACTATTTCGTCATGATTAAAAAACTTCCTTTAAATTTCGATAATAGACAAACTTTGAGCGTTCTCTTCATACGATGAAAGAAGGGTACTTACTATTTTTAAAGGAGGAGTTTTCATGGCATCGCTTTGGATAATCACAATAGGGTTTATTGGTACTTTATTATTAGCCGGCCTAATTTTCGTATATGTTTTAAGAATTGCACTTCCAGCAAAGGATTCGATTGAAATTGATCCACTCCCCCAACAAGAAGAACATCAAGGAAATAATGATTCGTCTACCTAAGTTGAACGATCGACAACGTTTAGAAAATGCTTGTTATAATCTAAGAGGCTGACCTATGGTCAGCTCTCAGACTGTTGACAAACGCATGCATACGTCGTTGTTTGTCTCGTTCGTCCCCTCATGAACCAAATGTTCTATTCGGGTCTTCACTTGACTGCACGCCTAGTCTGACAAGCGTTTTCAAGACAGTCTGTGAGATTCATCTATTATTAATAAGTCCTAAAAAAAATGTAGACAAAGTCAGAAATCGACTTTGTCTACAATCTAAGAGGCTGACCAGTGGTCAGCCTCTTTTTGCATTGCCTATAGCCTTTTCAAAAACTGCGTAAATATCTTCAGCATCTTCAATTCCAATTGAAATCCTTACAACAGAGTCATTGATTTGCAATTCTGATCGTGCCTCTTCTGTTAATGCTCGATGTGAAGTTCTAGCTGGATGTGAAACGGATGTTTCCACTCCTGCTAATGTGGGGACAATCTTAATCCATTCCAAAGACTTGAAAAACTCCCCTACATCAATCTCATTTGACAATTCAATCGTTAGCATTGCTCCGAACGGTCTATTTTGCTGGAAAGGGTAATAAACTTTCTTTATTGCTGCGTTCTGCTGAAATAGCTTCGCTACATGATATGCATTTTCAGCTTGAGTTTTCATTCGAAGTGCAATTGTTTTACCTCCACGTACAGTTAACCAAGATTCAAACGGGCTTAAATTTGCTCCTAAATTGACAACCTTCTCCCTTGCCTTTGCCACTAAATCACTTTTGCCAACAAGCACACCTGATGTCACATCACTATGACCTCCAATGTATTTCGTTGCACTATGCACAACCAAATCGATGCCTTTATCATATGGCTGGCAGAACACTGGCGTAGCAAACGTATTGTCAATCATCGTTTTCAGTTCATATTTTTGACCAAGTGCAACCATTAAATCAATGTCCTCTACTCGAAGCAATGGATTTGTAATTGATTCTGAATATAGCAGCTTTGTATTGTCCCTTAGCGCCTCCACAATCGCATTTTGATCCTCAAAAGATACAAATGAAACGTTAATTCCTAACTGCGATAGCTCATGCTCAAATAAATGATAAGTTCCTCCATATATATCCTTCGAAGCAATGACATGCTCTCCAGTCTTTACAACTGATAAAATCCCTACAAGAATTGCTGATAGGCCTGATGATGTTGCAACACCAGCAGGAGCATTTTCTAGCCGTGCAACTAAATCGGCAAGTTCATCTGTATTCGGGTTTCCAACTCTTGAATACAAATACTGATTATTGCCTTGATAGAACCCTTCTAATTCGTCTAAATCTTGAAAGTAGAATGCTGAAGTTTGATAAACTGGCGTATTCTTGCTTTTTACTATTGACTTCTTTTTTGCTTCACTATGTAATACCTTTGTCTCTAGGTTCATTTTTACAGTTCCTCTCTAACGAAGATCGTCTTTACCTACTCGTTAAACGAGATATAAGTTAGTAGGATTATAGCAAATGACACTTTTTTACGTCAATGAGGAAAAGTCTTCGCCTCTTCTTTTAGCAAGAATAAACTCGGTTAAATATGGAAATAACATATACAGATAAGATTGTTTAACGAGGAGGAAAAGCAATTGACTATAGAAAATCAAGGATTCAACGCATCTAAACACTCTCTCTGGTTACAAGCCCAGCCACCTTCATTCTCATTATTAAATGAGGATTTAGTAACGGATGTAGTCATTGTCGGCGGCGGAATTACCGGAATTACTAGTGGCTATTTATTAGCAAAAGAAGGGTTTAAAGTCGTCATATTAGAAGCAGATCAAGTATTAAGCGGAACAACTGGCTATTCTACTGCAAAAATCACAGCCCAACATGGGCTCATTTATGATGAGCTGTTACATCATGTAGGCTACGATCACACATGGCTTTATTATCATGCTCAAAAGGACGCCATACACACAATCAATCAAATCGTTCAGGATCTACAAATAGAATGTCAATTTAGTGCACAAAACGCTACACTTTTTACAACTATGGATGAATCAATTAGCAAGATTGAAAAAGAACAACAAGCTTACGAACAGCTAAAAATCCCCTTCCAGATAGCGGATACTGTACCTCTTCAAACTGACATAAGCGCATCTCTAACAATGACTGACCAAGCACAGTTTGATCCAGTTCTTTACCTAACCGAACTCATTCACGCATTTACTAAATTAGGTGGACAGATTTATGAACAATCTACCGCTGTCCAAGTTGACGAAGGAAAGCAACCGACCGTTCATCTAAATTCTGGACATAAGGTGACTGGTAATTTCGTTATTTCCGCTTCTCATTATCCCTTTGTTGATTTAAAAGGGTTATATTTCTCTAGATTGTTAGCAGATAGGTCCTATATCATTGCCGTTACACCAGAAAAGCCTTTCAATGGAGGTATGTTCTATGAAGATGATTCCCCAACTCGATCCTTGCGAGGAGCAAAGCTTAGTAACGGAGAAGATATTCTATTAATCGGCGGTGAAGGACATAAGACTGGAAAGGATATTCGAACACATCTTCATTATGAAGCTCTTGAAAACTATGCAAAAGAACATTTCGGCATAAAAAAACTCCATTCAAGATGGTCTGCCCAAGATTTAGTTACTTTAGATAAAATTCCATACATCGGACCAATTACAGCAAATCTTCAAAACATATTTATTGCTACAGGTTATCGAAAGTGGGGCATGACGAATGGAACTGTTGCCGCAAATATCTTGAAGGATGCAATTTGTGAGAAAGCATCTAGATATGCTGAAGTATTTTCACCATCAAGATTCATTGCAGACCCAAGCATAAAAAAGTTCATTTCCTATAACGCAGACGTAGCTGCGCAACTTGTAAAAGGAAAATTGCAACATCCATCACGAACAATTGAAACTTTAAATGAAGGTGAAGGCGCTGTTATCCATCATAAAGGAAAGCAAGTCGGTGCTTACAAGGATTTAGAAGGAAAAACATATTTAGTAGATCATACTTGCACACACCTAGGGTGTGAAACTAAGTGGAATGACGCTGAAAAAACATGGGATTGTCCTTGCCATGGTTCTCGCTTTACGTATAAAGGTGAAGTTGTTGAAGGACCTGCGAACACCCCATTGGAGCTTTTATAGTGGAAAGGTCAAAACGGAGACGATCGTTTTGACCTTTTGCTGTTTTAAATATATTATGCTTGAGCGGCAACATCATTTAACCGTTCAGCTGAAGTTGCAACGGTTGTTGATGCTGTACCAATTTCATTAATTGAGTAGATTAAATCTGTTACTTGTTGCTTTACTTCCTCTAGGCTTTCACCATTATTAACAATCGATAACGTAATCCCAGCAAATAGCTCATTCATCTGCTCAGAGGATGAACGCCCTGATTGTACTGATGCTTCCACATTTTTAAGTGATTCACTCACAGAATGCGTTAGTTTGTTCGAGTTTTCGATTAACCCTTCGATTTCACCTATCGATGTTTTCGTTTGCTCTGCTAACTTTTTAACCTCTTGGGATACGACAGCAAAGCCTTTTCCATGCTCCCCGGCTCTTGCTGCTTCAATGGAAGAATTTAATGCAAGTAGATTTGTTTGATCAGCTATGTTTTGGACAAAGGAAATGACAGAGGTTATATCTTGTGAGGACTGATTTAATTGGGCCACAATGGCTGTCATCTTTTCCATCTCCTCTTCTATATGAGAGATGCGCATTAATAAGTCTTTGAATTGTGTTTGTCCATTTTTCCCTTGGGCTTGGATATGCAGAGATTCCTCAACATTTATGTGAATAACTTTATTGACATCTGAACTTTGCGCAACAAGGTTTTCAACAGATGCATTAGTTTCTTCAGCCAAGGCGACGAGATCTTCACTTACTTCGAGAATCTTGTTTTTCAAATCATTCTTACCCTCTAAGTATGTGTTATATATCACTTGTACATTCTCAGCTTCATATGCTTCTAATACAATTTGTTGTTCAAGGCTTAACAATTTATTTACTGAAGCCATTACTTCTTTTAACTCTTCCATTTCCCCAGCTTCATTATATAAAATCGATAAAATAGCATTTTGTAGATTTTGAAAAGCTGCCATATACCATGAATGTTTTAAGCCGATTTGATAGTGAATATGGGCAATACGATAACGTTTTTCAATAAAATCTTGATCGATCACACCATTAAAAAGTTCAATGATATGCACCTTCAATGTCTTTCTTAATCGCTCTACTGAACTATATTTCTCGATGATTTGCTGTAATTCTTTTACTTTTAGAATCACTCCATAAAACTCTTCTGTTAAGTGATCAATTTCCTTTTCAATAATAGGTTGGACGACCTTTACATGTTGTAAATCCTTTTCAGTTAATTTAAGCATGATGAGTTTATCCATTGCGCGCAGGTCTCTTGCGATCATAATCTCCTTATCATTCAAGGCCTTAGCCGTCCAGCTTAATCGCCTTTTCTTCTTATAAAACATTGTATCTCTTCCCCCGTAACTTTTTCTCTTGTAATACTTTTTACTATACTAAATATTAGAAATGAAATAGGTGAAAAAAGTGAATATTTAGTGCCAATCATCTATGTATCTAGCAATAAAATTAAATATAAATGACTTTTTACCTATTTAACAAGTTGTAAAATATGGTTTTTAAAACAATCAATATTTTAATATAATTTAAGTTATTTAAGTAGAGCGTTGATTTCTATGTATGGAAAACACATGATAACCTTTGATTATTCCGAAAAAAAACATGCAGACATAGCTGATATCAACTTTGTCTACATGTTTTAGGCGTTTTACTTTATTGAATCATATACTAACCTTGAACTGGATCAATTATTTCTCCAGCTTTAATTCTCTTTAACTTTCCTTCGATCTTTAGAGAAGTCAGGTACTTTTTAAGTTCACGTAATTCTCGATCAGTTACAATTGAAAGCACAGTCCCACTTGCTCCAAAACGACCAGTTCTTCCAGATCGGTGAGTATATTGTTCAATATCCTTTGCCAAATCATAATGAACAACATGAGTGATCCCTTGTATATCCAACCCTCTTGTTGCAATATCTGTTGCTAATAACACATTTACTTCACCTTTACGAAAAGTTCTTAACGCTTTTTTTCTGCCATCCTTGTTTAAATCACTATGAAGGACACTGTGTTCAATGCCTTTAAAGGACAGTTTTTCAGAAAGAACCGATAAATTCCCAATATCACGAACAAAAACAAGTGTTTTGCTGCTTTCAAATCGAGCAATCTTCGCTAGAATATCAATTCTTTCTCTTTTTTCAGCTAAAAAGTAAATATGATCCACATCACCTGCTTGGATGGTTTCATCTTTTTCCACAATAATTTTTTCTGGAGAAGTTAAAAGTTCCTCTGCTTGTGTTAATGTTTCTTTCGAAATTGTTGCTGAAATTAGTACAAGCTGTCTTTCTTTTAAGGTTGACTTTACAATGTGCTTAATTGTTTGGTTATGCTCTGGTATAAATAATTGATCACATTCATCAAGTACCACTGTTTTAACTTTATGCATTTTCAATTTTTTCTGTTTGATTAATTCCACTAATCGGCCTGGCGTTCCAACTACGATATGTGGTTGCTTTTTCAACTTTTCTAGTTGTCTCTTCACATTCGCACCGCCAATTAAAGAAGCTGTTCTGATAGAAGCAGATGTTGACCATGTTTGAATCACAGATAAAATCTGCATGACCAACTCTTGTGATGGTGCAACAATAACAGCTTGGACACCTATTTCCTGCTCATCAATTGCTTGCAGCAAAGGTAGTACATAAGCCAATGTTTTTCCTGTACCCGTTGGTGATTCTGCTACTACGTCCTTTCCTTCAAGAAGTAAAGGAAGCACTCGCTTTTGAACATCTGTAAATTGCTGATAGCCAGCTTTATTCCAAGCCTCTTGTAAAAAGGGCTTACATTCATTTATTGTAATGGTCATTCTTATTCCACCTTTAATTGTTTCTATTGCTTGATAATTGTAGCAAAGTAAAAGAGTGACATCAACATGATGCCACTCTCAGATAGTAGACAAAGCTGATCTCTGACTTTGTCTACTATTTTTTTAGATTCTTTTAATATTAGAAGAAGTTCTTGCAAGCGCTTTTCTGACTAAACGTGTAGTTAAATGAAGACCCGAATAGAACATGTGGTTCATGAAGGACGATTAAGACAAGCAACGTCGTTTGCGAGCGTTTAGCAACAGCATGAGAGTTACACCAACATGATGTCACTTCTTCATTCTTTAGGACACTTTCCCTTCAGATTTTTTCTCTTTGTATCCATCCTTCCAAAACTCTGCATTCTCGATGCCCACTTCTGTCGAATTAAAAGTTGGATCAAGCCCTTTCTTCTTCTGTGCCTCATAGTCCTTTAATGCAATAATTGCCTTTTTCGAAAGCAATAATGTGGCTATTAAGTTTAACCAAAGCATAATTCCTAATCCAACATCTCCAAATGCCCAAGCTAAGTCTGCAGTACGAAGACATCCAAAGATTGTAGCAGCGATAATTACAAACTTTAAAATAAACATAGCTGCTTTTCGTACCGAACCGGTAAATAGATATGTGATATTAGTCTCAGACATATAATAGTACGCCATGATCGTTGTAAAACAGAAAAACAATAATGAAATCGCTACAAAACCTGCGCCAAATCCAGGTAATACAGATTCTACCGCAGATTGACTAAATTGAGCTGCCTCACCAGCGACCTCAGGCAAGTTCTCTACAACAGCTGTTCCGTCCTCCAGGTATGTATTAAATGAACCAGTGAAAATGATGATTAATGCAGTAGCTGTACAGATAAATAATGTATCAATATAAATAGAAAATGCTTGAACTAACCCTTGCTTAACAGGATGTGATACTTCAGCAGCAGCAGCAGCATGGGGTCCAGTCCCCTGACCAGCTTCATTTGAATAGACACCTCTTTTTACGCCCCATGCAATTGCGCTACCGAGCATTCCACCAAAAACTGATTCAGCACCAAAAGCACTTGAAAAGATTAAAGTAAAGACTGCTGGAATCTCAGTAAAATTTATAATTACAATTAATAGTGCAACAGCGATATAAGCAATTGCCATAAATGGAACAACGAATTGTGCAACTTGAGCAATCCTTCTTATTCCTCCAAAGATAATTACGGCTAAAATAATGGAGATTATTACTGCTGTTATCCATGGGTCAATACTAAAAGCCATATTGACACTTGAAGCAATAGAATTGGCTTGTACACCAGGCATTAAAATGGCCAAAGCAATAAGAGCAGCAATCGCAAAAATAATCGCAAATGGTTTACTTCCAAGTCCTTTCTCAATATAAAAGGCAGGTCCCCCGCGGTATACCCCATCTTTTTTTTCTTTATAGATTTGAGCTAATGTTGATTCTATAAAGGAAGTGGCTGCGCCTAATAATGCCATTACCCACATCCAGAAAACAGCGCCAGGTCCCCCCCATAAAATAGCAGTAGCTGTGCCTACAATATTCCCTGCACCAATTCGTCCTGATAAAGCAATTGTTAATGCTTGAAATGGACTAATTCCTGCATTTGAAGACTTACCTTTAAACATTAAATTCCACATATCTCCTAAATGACGGAACTGTAGCCCCCTCGTAATTATTGTAAAGAATACCCCTATAGCTAAAATGATAAAGATACCAGGATCACTCCATAAAACATTGTTTATCTTTGCGACAACCTCTCCAAAGAATTCTTCCATACGACACCTCTTTTTTTAGAATTGTTTTAATATTAAGAATTATATACTGAACACTAAAAATGAACAAGATGTTATTTTTAACCATTTATATCGTTTTAGAGATAAAATCTTCCTATTTATTCAGATTTAAGGTACTATATATTTAGGAAAACGAAATTTCGTGTATAGAAAGAAGTGTACGTATATTGAGTTTGCAATCAAGAAAGAATCTCTACATTATGTGGTTTTCGAATTTTTTTATAGCAGCAAGTATGACGATGGTTTTACCTTTTATCTCTTTGTACATTGAAACATTTGGTGATTTTTCAACTGCCTATGTACAAAAATGGTCTGGTTGGACGTTTGCAATTACATTCGTAACCGCCTTTCTTTTCTCACCGATATGGGGACGAATAGGTGATCTATATGGAAGAAAAAAAATCCTCATAATCTCTGGAATCGGGATGGCGATTTCTATTTTCCTTATGGGTTTTATCACTGATGTGTGGCAACTGTTCTTCTTACGTCTTGTTATGGGGGTTTTCACTGGTTTTATCGGTGTATCTCAAGCCTTTATTTCAACGCAAACACCTAAAGAAATTGCCGGGCGTGTATTAGGTACTCTGCAAACTGGAAGCATTACTGGTTCCTTATTCGGTCCATTATTAGGAGGGATATTAGCGGATGCCTTTGGATTTGCCAATACATTCAAATGGATATCACTCGCAATCTTACTATCTGCCATTCTTGTTTTCTTCACGAAGGAGATTGTCATCAATTATCCAAAGGGGATAAAAACAAAGTATTCTAGTAAAGAAGTCATCCTTCATATTGTTAGACATCCCATTTTATTAACCATTCTCTTCATATCCACACTTGTACAAATTGCTCATTTCAGTATTCAACCGATTCTTTCCTTATATGTAAGTGAACTAAATGGTCCTGAAAACCTTGCATTCTTTGCAGGTGTTGCCTTTTCCGCAGCGGGGGTTGGGAATTTAATTATGGCAAGACAATGGGGAAAATTAGGCGATGACCATGGATATGTAAAAGTATTGATTATCTTGTTGTTTATGGCTGGAATCTTCTATTTACCAGGTGCTTTTGTTACCGATCTATGGCAACTTGTCATCATTCGATTTGCATTAGGAGTAGCTATTGGTGGTATTATCCCTGTAAGGGTTGCCTATATTCGCCAAGAAGCACCACTTGCAATGCAGGGGGAAGTACTTGGATATAGCACAAGTCTAAGATTTTTAGGAAATGTCATCGGGCCAGTGATGGGTGGCTTGTTATCTGCTTACTTAGGATTTTCATCTGTATTTATTATTACAAGTCTTTTATTAATCACTAGTGGTATCATTTTGTTAGTTGCTGTATTGAGACATCCTAAATTTTCAGATGAAACACTCTCATCATCAAAATAATACCGTAGATTTTAAAAAACATGTAGACAAAGTCGATTTACGATTATGCCTACATGTTTTTCTTGTGTATTCAATCAGAATATCTAAAAAACGCTTATCAGAACGATTTCTGTGCCAAGCAACTACAATCTATCAACAGAATAAAGACCACGTTGAAGCTCATCATGGTCTTTATTCTGTTCCTACATAAAAACCGATCTTCCCAAGCTGTTCAGCTTTTTCGAGCTTCTCAAAAGCAAGTTGATAATCTTCTAAAGGATAAATTTCATCTACAATTGGGCGAATCTTTTTCTCCTCAACAAAGTGGAGCATTTCAGCATACTCTTCTGCGCTTCCCATTGTTGAGCCCAATAAATTAAATTGCCCGTAAAAGAATTCACGTAAATTAAATGTGAATTCATCGCCTGTTGAAGAACCAAAAGTAACAATTGTGCCTCCCTTCCTCAATACATTTAATGATTTCTGAAAAGTTGCTGCACCAACAGATTCAATCACTAAGTCTATTTTTTTATTCAGTTCACTCCCCCAATCAGCTTCACTGTCTAAAGCTTGTATAGCGCCTAAAGCAAGTGCCTCTTCTCTCTTCTTCTCAGATCGTGAAGACACGTATACATTAGCTCCAGCAGCTATGGCAAATTGCAGCAAGAACGTTGCTACACCACCACCAATGCCGGGGATGAATACATTCATGCCTAGCTTCACCTTACCTCTAGTAAAGAGGGCACGATAAGCCGTTAATGCAGCCAATGATAGTACTCCAGCTTCTTCCCACGATAAATGCTCAGGCTTTTTCTCAACATTTTCTGCCGGTAGGACTATATATTCTGCAAATGTTCCGTGGTATGGCAACCCAACAATTTCAAACCCTTCTGGTGGAGCATCACTATTCTCTTTCCAACCGAGACCAGGATTGATAACAACTGCATCCCCTTCAGCAAGCAAGTGCACTCCACTACCGAGCGCATCAATGATTCCCGCACCATCTGATCCTATAATAAGTGGTGGGTCTGACTCTTTATGTCTATGTAAAACAAATAGATCTCTATGATTTAAACCTGCTGTTACTAACTTAACACGAACCTCGCCTTCCTTTGGAATCGGTTTTTCAAACTTTTTATAAGCTAAACCCTTAATTCCTAGTGTACTTTCGTGTACCAGCGCTCTCATCTCATTCACTCTCCCAATTCTATAATTCATTTAATTTTACCTAATAATCAGTTATTTGAAAAATCAAAAGCCCCTGACAAGAATTTTATCTAATCAGGGGCAAAGGTTTTTATTAAAGAGTTAATATGATCGGTTGATCCTTTGTAATGACCACTGTATGTTCACACTGAGCTACGAAGCTTTTTTTCGGTGTAACATATGTCCAACCATCGCTGAGCTCAATAACTTGGTCATCACCTGTTGAGATAAATGGCTCAAATGCAACAACCATACCATCTTTTAATAATTGATGGTCCCATGGATCAAAGTAATTCAATATATGGTCCGGACTCTCATGCAATGATTTCCCAACTCCATGACCAGTGAGGTTTTTAATGACCGTATATCCATTATTTTTTGCAGTGTGCTGTACCACTTTGCCAACTGCGCTAAGCTTTGAACCTGCTTTTAACTTTTTCAGTCCTTCATCAAATGCCTTTTGCGCAGTATCGCAAAGTTTATTTAACGCAGCATTTTGACCGCCAACAACAAATGACCTTCCGGTATCTGCAAAATACCCATTCTTTGAACCTGAAACATCGATGTTAACAAGATCACCATCATGGATGACACGATTCCCTGGAATCCCGTGTGCCACTTCTTCATTGACGCTAATACATGTGTAGCCTGGAAAATCATACTCACCTTTTGGTCCCGAAATGGCACCGTGCTTTTCAAATAGCTCTCCAGCTATTTCATCAAGTTCTTTTGTCGTAATGCCCGGTTTTGTTTTAGAAATCATCTCATCACGAATGAGCGCAACAATTTTCCCTATTTCTTGTAAATGTTTCAAATCTTCTTCATTCTTAATAATCATCTAATCATTCCTTATCTATAACATTTGATCTAATATGCAAAGCCGAACACTTTTCATCTACTAAAGTATATACACAATAGTTGAATTAGAACAACTACGTATACCCTTACTAATTCCTACTATATAAGTACAATCAAAAAATTATCCTTCCAAGTCCACAACTCATTACACTAAGTATATTCTAACTCCAAAAAATGACTCTTTCAATTATCTATTTAACATATAAATCTTTATGTAACTTCTCATTTATGGAATAACATGTAAATTTTATATAAATCTAATAAGCATTTAGAATTTCCTCTTTTCATTCAAATACGAATCATTATAATTATGTTAAAGCTTGTATTTAGTTTACTTAACATTTTGTATTGATTTGAAGCAAAGGAGGTGGCGATATGCCGGAACTTCTACTTACAATGATTGAACGACTAGGCATTATTGTCACAATTGCATTTATTCTTACTCGTTTCAGGTTTTTTCGTGCAATGATCTATAAAGGTGAATTGAATAAGAACCAACAACTAACTGCGATTATTTTCTTTGGGTTTTTCGGAATTATTGGTACCTATTCTGGGATGGCCCTAAATACAGAAACACAACAGTTTAATCGGTGGGCGATCGAGTTAAGTTCAGATGAAGCAATTGCAAATTCCCGTGTTATTGGTGTCGTTTTAGCTGGAATCCTTGGTGGATATAAGGTAGGAATCGGTGCTGGACTAATAGCAGGCATTCATCGTTTCACTCTCGGAGGATTCACCGGTTTTGCCTGTGGATTCGCATCCATATTGGCTGGTGCCATTGCTGGTTATTTTTATAACAAAAAGAAAAAAGCAGTTAATCTTTCGACCGCTTTCCTTTTAGGTGCTCTAGCTGAAACGATCCAAATGATGATTATACTTTCCTTTGCAAAACCATTTGAAAAATCAATTGCTCTTGTAGAAGTTATAGGCATGCCAATGATAGTCGCAAACGGAATTGGATGTGCTTTGTTTCTGCTTATAATTAAAAGTGTGATTAACGAAGAAGAGAAAGTAGGAGCCTCACAAGCCTCTAGATCATTTAGAATTGCTGATCAAACACTGCCATTTTTTAAAATTGGTCTTACAGAGAAATCAGCAACCGCAGTATGCAACATCTTATTTAAAGAGTTGAATGCAAAAGCAGTTGCAATTACAAATAAGAATGAAATACTAGCACATGTTGGAATAGGTGACGATCATCATAAAACAAAACATATGATACAAACACAAGTTACACATGATGTTTTATCGATAGGCAAACTTACAGTCGCAAATGAGAAAGAAATAGGCTGTAAACAGTTGAATTGCCCACTAAAAACAGCAATCATTGGTCCTTTAAAAAACAGAGATGGTACGATTGGTACACTGAAGGTTTATTACGAATCGGAGAAAGAAATCAACCACCTTGAAATAGAACTCGTAACAGGGTTGAGCATGTTGTTAAGCAGTCAACTTGAAATTGCGGAGGCAGATCGCGCTCATCAACTAGCAAAAGAAGCTGAGATTAATGCACTTCAGGCTCAAATCAGTCCTCACTTCTTGTTTAATAGTTTAAATACAATTATCTCAATGATTCGTATTAATCCTGATAAAGCTAGAAAGTTGTTAGGTTCACTTTCACAATTTCTTAGGTTAAATTTGACATCAACAACATCTTATTTAACTACGATCGAACAAGAATTGAGACATATTCAAGCTTATTTGCAAATTGAAGAAGCTAGATTCTATAATCGTTTATCGATTCAATATGATATTGACACGACTGTTTTACATGAAAAAATTCCACCGCTTACTTTGCAGCCAATTATTGAAAACGCATTGAAGCACGGACTAAGAAATAAAAATGGAGCATGTAAAATCTATTTATCCATAAAGGAGAAAGGCGGGAAGATACGATTAAGTATTCATGACAATGGAGATGGCATTCCAGCTCCAATAATGAAACGGTTAGGTAAAGAGAAAATTGATTCTTTAATCGGTTCTGGTGTAGCGATTTACAATGTCAATAGAAGACTTTCATTAACCTTTGGAGAAGAAGCCTCTCTTCAAATCCACTCAAATAAAAAAGAAGGAACAACAGTTTCATTCTTCATTCAAAAGGCGGTGTAAATATGACACGAATCAAGGTTTTACTAGCTGATGATGAACCATATAGTAGAGATGAATTAAAGCATCTCATTTCCAAATATGACCGTTATATTCACGTTATTGGTGAAGCAGAACACGGTGAGGAAGCATTGATGAAATGCATGCAATTACAGCCTGATGCGATATTCTTAGACATTGACATGCATCATTTAAATGGACTGGAAGTTGCAAAGCTTGTAAATGATTTGAAAAAGCCTCCTAAAATCATCTTCTCAACAGCATTTCCTGAATTTGCCGTTGAAGCGTTTCGGCATGAAGCTTTTGATTATTTATTAAAACCATTTGATGAAGACCAATTAGCAGAAACGATTCTTCGATTGAAGAGGCAATTCTCTAATTCAATAGGGCATACAGGAAATACAAAGGGTAAACTTGCAATAGAAGTAAACAGTGAGATTCTTTACGTAGATCCGGATGATATTTTATATGTATGCAAAGAAGAGACTTTAACTAAAATTGTAACGAAGAAAGTTGATTATGATATTAAAAACTCTTTAAAAGACTTGGAAAACAGGCTCACTCCGTTTACTTTTTTCAGAATACACAAAAGCTATTTAGTTAACTTAAACTATATTACTCGTCTAACACCATGGTTTAATGGGGCATATCAATTAGAGTTAGATGGAAGAAAGGAAAAACTTTCCGTTAGTAGAAACTATATAAAACAGTTAAGAAATAAACTAGAAATTTAATAATGGAACAATTGTCTTTCAGGCTTCAATTTGTGCATCTTGAGTGATTATTCAGACATCTCAGTTGAGTTTCTCACTCATAAATAACTACGTTTACTATAATGAAAACGTATACAAAGATGAACAAGGGGGAGAAACTATGATTACATTTTTAGCTTCGGTTGTAATACTCATAGTTGCCTACTTTACGTATGGCAAGTTTGTTGAGAGAATCTTTGGTGTAAAACCAAACCGTCCTACACCTGCATATACTCATGCAGATGGTGTAGATTACATTCCAATGAACACAAAAAAGAACTCATTAATTCAATTATTAAATATTGCTGGAACTGGACCAGTATTTGGACCAATTATGGGTGCGCTCTACGGACCAGTTGCTTTCATTTGGATTGTCGTTGGCTGTATCTTTGCTGGGGCCGTTCACGATTACTTAACAGGAATGATCTCGATTCGTAATAAAGGAGCCCACCTTCCTGAGCTTGCTAGTAAATTTTTAGGGAAAATAATGAAGCATGTCGTCAATGCATTCGCTGTTCTTCTATTGCTGTTAGTTGGTACAGTTTTTGTTAGCACACCTGCAAGCTTGCTTCATTTATTAATGGATGGAAAAGTTGCTTTAGGGTTAATCATTGCTGCGATCTTTATTTATTATATTTTAGCAACAATGCTACCAGTTGATAAAATCATCGGGAGATTGTATCCATACTTCGGAGCATTACTTTTGATTAGTGCATTAGGTGTTGGAATCGCCTTGATTGTTACTGGAGCTCCTATACCAGAATTGACTCTGGCTAATTTCCAGAACTTCCACCCTAGTGGAAATGCAATTTTCCCATTGTTATTCTTTACAATTACTTGTGGTGCCCTATCTGGATTCCATGCAACACAAACACCGATTATTTCACGTACAACTCAAAATGAAAACCAAGGTCGTAAAATCTTCTATGGAATGATGATTACAGAAGGTGTTATCGCCATGATATGGGCTGCTGCTGCAATGAGCTTATTCAATGGATATGGCGGCCTAGGAGAGATGTTAGCTGCAGGTGGACCAGGTGCAGTTGTAAGAGAAGTTTCTGTTACATTACTAGGGGCAATTGGTGGAACACTCGCTGTTCTCGGTGTAGTTGTCTTGCCTATTACTTCTGGTGATACAGCATTTAGAAGTGCTCGTATGATCATTGCTGATTATTTTAACATTGCTCAAAGGAAGATTTCTAAGCGTTTCTTAATTGCAATACCATTGTTTGCAGTATCTGTTGTATTAACTCAAATCGATTTTGACATTCTTTGGAGATACTTTAGCTGGGCTAATCAAGCCACTGCTGTAATCGCTTTATTCGTTGGAGCAATGTATTTATACATTGCTAAGAAAAACTACTATATTGCGTTAATACCAGGCTCCTTTATGCTTGTCCTAGTCATAGCATACATCTTAAACGCGCAAATCGGATTCAACCTCCCGATGAACATCGCATGGATTGGTTCAGCAGTTCTTTCAATTGTTCTGATCGTGATATTCTTTATAGCTGGAAATCGGGCAAGAAAGAACAATCTCCCACTTGAGATTGATGTTTCTGATTATCAAAAAACGGCATAATATTTTGGAAGTGCATAGTGATATGCACTTCCATTCCATTTAAAGGAGGTTCATTTAAAATGAAAACATTGGTTCTAGGAGCAGGAGCAGTTGGAGGTTACTTTGGAGGAAGATTAATCGAAGCCGGACAAGACGTTACCTTCCTAGTTCGACAACGACGTAAGGAGCAATTACGAAAAGATGGACTTACAATTAAAAGTATCCATGGAGATTTTCATTGTAACCCAAAGCTTCTTACATCAGGAGAAGAAGCAAGCCCCTTTGATGTGATTTTAATTTCTGTTAAAGCATACCAGTTAACCGACGCTCTAAGCACAATTAAACCGTTTGTTCATGAGCAAACGGTGATCATTCCAATGTTAAATGGAATTGCCCATATAGAGGAAATGAAAAATCATTTTTCAAGTGAGCAAATTTTTGGTGGCCTTTGCTTTATTGAAAGCACGCTCGATCAAAACGGACATATTGTCCAAACAAGTGAAGCACATCGTTTCATATTTGGTCCAACAACAAAATCACAAGAAGTCATGGCACAAAACATACAAGAGAAGTGGCATAGTTCTTTATTCAAGCTCTCCTCTAACATTGAGAAAGATATGTGGTTAAAATACTTTTTCATCGCTACGATGGCAGGCGTTACCTCACTGTTCAGGACACCAATTGGCCCGATTCGTGACAGCGAATTAGGAAATGCATTTATAACAAAAATGAGCAATGAGATATTTACGGTTATGCAACAAGCGTTTCCACCTTTAACAGAAAAGATGAAGATGAAACAATTAGACACACTTTTCGCTGTTAACAGTGAAATGAAAACTTCGCTTCAAAGAGATATGGAGAAAAAACAACAGATTGAAGCTGAACACTTTTTCGGATATTTGCTTCAGTTAGCAAATCAATATGGCATTATCTGTCCAACCATTGAAACCGTTTATACGAATTTAAAAGTATATGAACAAAGTCAGGTAGATCCAGCTGTTAAAGCTTAATCGAAGCGAGTGGTTTCTCCCTTTTCCTCATTCGTTTATAATAGATGAAAAAGGGGGTCAATCATGTCTGGTTTAATTGTCCTTACTATTACACAAGTAGTTATTGCCTTTCTTCTCATTTTATTTGGTTGGGTAATTAAGTATAAAAAACAATATTCATTAATTTCTGGATTCAACACTCGTCCAGAGGAAGAGCAGCAACTTTTGATTGATAAAGGCTATCCACAAAAAACAGCTGCGCTGCTAATTTATACTGGCGTTGGAATGCTTCTATTGCTTCCCTTATCCTTTACCTCCTTTTCATACTCAATGGAGGTTCAGTTTGGCTTCATGATCCTCTTTCTTATTGGAGGGCTGATCTATCTTACAAAATATGAGTTGCCTCAGAAAAGAAAGAAGTCCTACGCCATCAATATAAGTCTCTTCGTCATCATTGTGGGTGGCATCGCCACGATTTCTTTTTTCAGCTACCAAGGATATGAATTGATGATCTCTGATAAAAAATTTGAGATTACGGGCATGTATGGCGATGAATGGGAAACCGAGCAAATCGAGAACATCCAATTGCTCGATGCTATGCCTGAAGTAACAATGAGAACGAATGGAGTTGGCCTACCAACATTGTCTAAAGGAAAATTCAGAGTCGTTGGCCATGAAAATAGTCTACTCTTTATTCAAAACGGTGTCTCACCAATTATCCTCATTGAGTTAAATAACCAGTCAATTTTCATTAACGACAAGGACCCGCTAATAACGGAAGCTTGGTATGAAAGCTTACAAAAGGCAATAAAAGAATCCTAGAAATGAAGTGTCCCCTAAAAGTTAGACACGTTTATCTTATTAGGCAGCGGATTGGGTATGAGTCCGATAATGTATCGGGCTCATACCTTTTAATTTTGCTTTAATTCGTTTGTTGTTAAAGTACTGGATATATTTTTCTAGTTCACGTTTAAAATGTTCTACACTTTCAAATTCTTTAAAATAGAGAAACTCTGATTTCATGATACCAAAGAAATTCTCCATAACGGAATTATCATAACAGTTTCCCTTACGGGACATACTCTGGGTGATTCCTCTTTTTTGTAAAGCCTGACGATATTTCTTCATTTGATAGTGCCAACCTTGATCTGAGTGCATAAGTAGCTGGTGGTCTTCTGGCAACCTTTCTAGTGCTTGTTCAAGCATCTTTGATACGAGAGAGTACGTCGGTCTAGAGCCAATCGTGTATGTGATAATCTCCCCATTGAATAAATCTAATACAGGTGAAAAATAAAGCTTCTCTCCAAATAATTAAAACTCTGTAATATCCCTTACCCATTTCTCATTCGGATGATCCGCTTTAAATTGATGGTCTAAAATATTGGGCGCAATTTTACCTACTGCCCCTTTATATGATTTATACTTTTTTATGCGTACAAGGTATTTTAAACCTAATTCCTTCATGATTCTTTGTACTTTTTTATGATTTACTTTTTTACCATGATTTTCTAATTCATCACGAATTCGACGGTATCCATAACGACCTTCATGTTCGTCAAATATAGCTTTTATTTCGATTTTCAGATCGGAATCTGGATCGGGCTTATCCATTTTTTTATATAATAATAGTATGTACTTCTATGGATCCCCGCTAGCTTCACTAATTCAATCACCGGAAACTCATGCCTTAATTCATAGACTACTTGCGCTTTGTCTTGTTTGGTGATTTTTCCTTGTTTTGAACTAAGGCATTCAACTTTTTTAAATACGCATTTTCCATTTCTATCTGCTTAATACGTGCTTCCAGAGCTTCGACAGATCCTTTGGCTGGTAATTGATTTGTTTGTTTCATAGACTCTTTATTCATGGATAGGGCGCCCTTTCTTTTTGGATTGAAGGGCATCAAATCCTTGTGTTTCAAATTGCCTTTTCCAAACAAGAATTGTGGACGGTGCCGCTATATTAAAGATAGCAGCTGTTTCAACAAAGGACGTACCGTGTTCAATCATATAATTTAGTACGTCTAGTTTAACTGTTGTGTGTAATTTGTATATCGCTTTATAAATGCATCAACACCATTGTATTCGTATTGTTTAACCCATTTAAGAATTGCTTTATGATTAGTTCCTATAGATTTGGCCATTTCATATGAACTCTCATTTCCATTTAAGTAACGACTAATTGCTTGTACTTTGTCTTCTGCAGTAAATTTAGCCATATAAAAACTGCACCTCCAATTGTTAGTTGGTGTCTAACAATTGGGGTGCAGTTCAAAACTTCTCTAGGATTCTTTTAAAAATCACTACGCACGCGCTACTTCTTTTTGTTGCTGATTTGCTACATCCTCTTCGCGAATCGCTTGGATAAAGGTTTTTCTTATTAACTCTCTTGCAACAAGTGCAAATACCCCAGCACCGCAAATGAGTGTTAGTGCCCAAACAGGTACTACTTCTAATAAGGCACCGAAGAGAATAAATCCCAGAGGTGTCATCGCACTTGCCCCTGTTTCAAGCAATGACATGACTCTTCCCTTCACTTCATCTGGTACTTTCTTCTGCATGATGACCATTACTGGTGTATTAATCAGCATGATTGAAGAAGATAAGAGCAGTACAGCAAATATTAAGTAGACGAAAACCAATGTGTTCGATGCACCCATAAATGCTGATACACTTGGCAGCCCGATCAGCATAAGCGCTACAGAAATAATGATCAATCCTGACATAATCGCTTTTGCTTTATTCTTCATTTCTGGCCTAGTAGATAAGTACACCGCGACAACCAACATTCCTACGGAAAAGGCTCCTTCAATAATTCCTAATTGGATGCTGCCCATTTCCTTCACAGTCAGTACTAGATATGGCATCGCGACAGGAAATACTGCAAACCAAAAATTAATCATAATGGCGATGAAAATCAGATTGAAGATAAACTTTTCTTTTCTTACATACGCAAACCCCTCTTTTAAATCCGATATAATGCGTATCTTTTCTTTGCCATCCTTTTTCACTGCAAATAGATTGTACTGGATAAACACGCTTGCAATACCGGAAAGGGTGAAAGCAATAATATTGATGATCATAAAAAATGTAATCTGCTCTGCAAAAAATCCGAAGAATACACCACCAAGTACTGGCCCTAAGATTGTTGAAGTAGAGACAGCTGCTTGGTTTAAAGACATTGCTTGTTGAATATGATTTGGCCCTACCATGTTATAAATCGATGAAGTAACACCAGCGGAGTAAAATGTGTTGAGGGTACTGAGAACGGCTGTTGCAGTGTATAAGACCCAAATCTCTGCGAAGAAGTTGTTAAAAACGATTAAGACAATTGCTAGCCAGACCGCACAGGCGAAGTCAGAAAAGATGATGACTTTTTTCCGATCAATGCGGTCGCAAATAGCTCCAGCAATTGGACCTAATAATACTCTTGGCAAGGCACTTAACAGTAAAGTAATCGCAAAGTTTAAGCTAGACCCTGTTAAGGTTAAAATGTATAAACCGATTGCAAACCCATAAATGGATGATCCTAGAACTGCTGTAAACTTACCAAAAACAAACAAGATCATATTCTTTTTGATTTGAGATTTCATTTTTTATTCCTCCTCAAGTTCAGTCATTTTTAAGAAGACAGAATAATTTTTTCGTTCTCCACTACTATCAATCGATTTTTTCACATATTTAATGATGAGAGCTTCCCATTCCTTTTCAAACTCTTTCTTCTCTTCTTTGGATAAAGAAATTGCTGTACCAGATTGACTTTCAACTTGAATTGTTCCTGGATCTCGTTCATTAATAAAATGAGTTGCTTTTGATCGATAGTACTTTTCAATAATCCCACGAACCTCATTTGTCTTTGTAATTTCTAAAATATCCGCTTGGTACAATTGCTGAATGTGGTAATGAATGCTTCCTGCCGTTTTACCTAATGCATCGGCCACCTGTTTCGCTGTCATCTCCTGCTCAATTAATAAATAGATAATTCTCGAACGCAGTGGACTTGCTAACAACTTTTGTTGCTCTAAATTGATTTTCATTTCTTTTTTTTGAAATTCCATTAGAATAACCTTCTTTCTAATCATCTTTATCATTCTAAAATTATTATATGTTCTAACTTTTTAGAATGCAATATTTTTCTGAATTTTTAGTATTAAATTTTTCTATTACAACAAAAAAAGCTATAGCTCAATTAAGAGCTAACAGCTTTTTAGTTATTTGTATCGTCCAATATAACCTTCTTAGTTATGGTTGAATTTACTAAATATTAAATATCCTGCTTCATATTTAATATCAATCTCCATTCCTCCACTTATAAATGTATTTTCTCCCTCAACTCGTTTCCACTCTGACATTCCTTCAAGCTTATGAATATACTTCGAAAAAGCTGCTTTAGTGCCACCTACCCATTCATATTTCTCATAATCAAATGTTACTTCAATAGGAATTAGATCAACCGGATATGGAAATGAATCATATCCGTGTGAAACATATAATGGTTCTTTAAGCTTATTTGCTTTTTGATTCTCTATCATCAATGTGTACATTCCATGAAAGACTTCCGCGTGTTCTAATTTAGGATAGTCAAATGTAAACCAAAGGAACTTATCTTGCAATGGAATAACGAAATGATACCTTTGTACGACGTCCATCATTTTAACATGCTCAATATTCATTTCCATTGGATATGGAAAACCGTTTATTTCTTCCTTCTCTAACATATAGTCTTTGTCAGATTCCTCTTCTTTTTCTTGTTCAGTGAGAAGTCTTATTGATCCTATTACTTTTCCATCTCGAACGACTTCTATCCCACCTTCCATATCATCACGAAAAAATACATCTTTTAGCTGCCATTGAAAAGAGTCTGCACGTATGTGGAACTCTTCACTCCCATCTGAACCCGAAGTATAATCAGTAGTTCGTAACGTTAATAGCAGTGTAAGAAGCCCGATTGACATAATGATTGTAATAAAAACGAGTGCAGTTTCTTTCCAACGATTATTTTTCTTCTTCTGATACGGTACGAAATCATTTTCTATAGAAGCTTTAAGTCTTGACCTTACATTGTCTTTCACTTTTCGCAAATGATCATTATTCAAATTATGGTCCATTCACTTCGACCTCCTCTGCACGTCTCATTTCTCTCATCGCTTTCATTGCTCTAGATAAAACCTTTCTCACTTTAGTTTCAGTCCACCCTAAAATCTCAGCTGTTTCCTTTGTAGAGTATTCTTCAACCTTACGAAGCACTAACACTGTTCGCTCGTTTGCTTTAAGTTTCCTAACATTTCTAACCATATCTTGTATAGCATTTTTTGTTTCTAGTATTTTTTCAACATCTTCTTTTGCTTGCAGCGATTCCTCTTCTCCTCCAAAAAAAGAGAAGATTTTCTTTTTCCTCCGCCTTCTTATTTCATCAATTACAACAAACCTCGCTATACTTATCAGCCATGTTTTCGGACTAGAGTCATATTTAAATGTATGAAGGTTTGAATATGCTTTTAAAAAAGTATCATGAATCAGATCCTCACAAACTTGGTAATCTCCAATCATATAAATAATAAATCGATATACATCATTAAAATATTCTTCATACCACTGCATGATTATTGCTTCCTTATCCATTCCCCCACCTCGTTGAGCTCAATTATCTATTAGTCGTTAAGAAATTAAAGATGTGACATCCCATTTATTTTTTTCTCCTTATTTACAAATATATCAATTGTTCATATTGTCTAATTTTTTCAAAAGAGATAAAATTTTGGTATCAACATTTGTGAGGGTGAACAAATTGGAGATCACAAGTCATTTAATTTTTAATCTATCCTTACTTATCATTGTCCTATTCTTTTCATTAGTGTGGTCCCAAGAAAACAATAGGTTCTCCTATTCAAAACTAACTTCTTTTATTTGGATTGTCATCATGTTGGTCATTTGCTTTCAATTCTCCTATAGACCGATCGAAAATGTCCAAATCGATTTAAGAATTGTTCCTGTTATTTTAGGGGGACTCTATGTAGGCATTGGACCGATGATAGCCATCGCTATTATCGTCATTCGAGCATTTTATGGAGTTGACTTTGGCTTTTATTTTCAATCCGCTGCCTTTATTATACTAGGAATCATTTTCTATAAATTGTATCCGTACTTTTGGTCCATGAGTTCTCGAAAAAGAATATTATTCATTGTCAGCCTCGTATTAATATGTAATTTCCTATCCGTCACATATTGTGTAATTCTAGATACATCAGTACTTAATCACATTGACCTATGGTTTGGTTATATAGTCATCCCTACATTGGGCGTTTATATGGCTGCTTATATCATTGAATACGCATTAAAAAATGAAAAAATACAACATTCAATGATTATGACAGAAAAGCTAGAGGCTGTTGAGCAAATGGGTGCAGCCATTTCTCATGAAATACGGAATCCTTTAACTGCAGCCATGGGGTTTGTACACTTGCTAAAGGACGCGACCATTTCAAGCAAAAAAAGAACAGAGTATTTAAACATCGTGAATGATGAGTTGGAGTCTGCTGAAAGGGTTATACAGAATTATCTTACATTCTCAAAACCTTCAATGAATTACGTAGAAGAAATACAAGTTAAAACAGAGCTAAATAAGGTGATCAACATTTTACAGCCAACTGCAAATCAAAATTCAGTAAAGATACATACAGATTTTTCTATTATCGGCTCTATTGAAGGGGAAAGACAAAAATTTCATCAATGTTTTTTAAACGTATTAAAAAATTCGATTGAATCAATGCCACGTGGAGGTCATCTTTACATAACAACTGAATATAGTAAATCGCATGTCACGATTATAGTACGGGATACTGGTGTTGGAATGTCACAAGATCAAATCAAGAAGTTAGGAGAACCCTATTATTCAACAAAAGGTGCGAAAGGAACTGGCTTGGGCATGATGGTTGTATTTAGTATCGCAAGAATGATGAAGGGTACTATTCACGTTGAAAGTGAAATTGAAGTCGGTTCTATATTTACTTTCACCTTTCCTACATATAATAAAGCAAGCAAAAATGAACGGTATTGATGTTCGAGTGGTCAAGTACTATATTGAATGAAGGTATCATTTGATAATTGCCCTCATACAACTTATAATAATGTAAAAGAAAAGGTCGTATGACCAGAAAAAAGTGAAGGGTGAGGAAATGGGAAAGCGTATATTTTACTTTCTACTAACGAATGTTCTCGTTTTATTAACAATTAGTATTATCTTTATGGTTACTGGTGCTGGTAACTACCTCGATTCGAATGGCTACATCAACTTTGGTCAATTATTGATTTTCAGTGCCATTATTGGTTTTTCTGGTTCATTTATCTCTCTAGCGATGTCTCGCTGGATGGCAAAAAAAATGATGAACGTTCAAGTGCTCGATCCGAATGGTTCATTATCTCCACACGAGCGAGCTATTGTTGAAAAAGTACACCGTTTATCAAGAGCTGCTGGCCTTACTCATATGCCAGAAGTTGGGATTTATAATTCTCCTGAAGTGAACGCATTCGCAACTGGACCTTCTAAGAAGCGTTCATTAGTTGCTGTTTCAACTGGTCTTCTAACTGAAATGGATGATGACGCGGTTGAAGGAGTTATTGCACACGAGGTTGCCCACGTTGCCAACGGAGATATGGTAACAATGACATTGCTACAAGGTGTTGTTAACACATTTGTTGTCTTCTTATCACGAATTGCTGCCTGGATTGCGTCACGATTCGTAAAAGAAGAAATGGCACCAATTGTTCATTTTATTGCTGTAATCGTATTCCAGATTGTCTTCTCTATTTTAGGAAGTCTTGTCGTATTTGCTTATTCTCGTCATCGTGAGTTCCATGCTGACCGTGGTGGAGCAGACCTTGCAGGAAAAGATAAGATGGTCCATGCTTTAGAAAGCTTAAAATCATACACAAGCCGTATGAGAGATGAGGAAGATACAGCCATTTCTACATTAAAGATCAACAACAAAAAGAAATCGAGCATCTTTTCAACACACCCAGATTTAGACGATCGTATTAGCCGCTTACGAGCTAAATAAAGCATTAAAAAAGTAGACAAAGTCGTATACTGACTTTTGTCTACTTTTTTTAAAACTGAAAAAACCATCAGACAGTCTTCAAAACGCCTGCCAAACTATACACTTAGTAGAGTGAAGACCCCAATAAAACCGATGGATCAAATTGGGACGTATGAGAAACTAGAGAATCCAACTCTTTTGGATTCTCTTTTCTTTAGTAGAGACGTATATTTTTTCAAAAAAAATGCATTGTCCGCTTAAATTGATTAATACTAAAGGAAACTAAGAGACATACTGGAGGATCACCTAATGAAGAAGCCGAAGCTAAATTCAACTGAAGTTGGCGCGTTATGGATGACTTATCAGAAAAAGACACTGATCATTCGTGTACTGGAATTTTTTATTCATTCGACAGATGATATCGTTCAAAAAAAGCTCTTAAGTGGATTACATAAGAAGATGCTGCCTCAAGTAGATAAGATTAGAAAAATCTTCTCAGAAGAAGGTTCAGTCATTCCGGTTGGGTTTACGGAAGCTGATGTGAACTTGCAGGCACCAAAATTATTTGATCGCAACTTTAACATTATGTTTTCACGAATTCTTAAAGAGATCAGCATGGGGATGTATACATTGCATTTAACAATGGCCTACCGTGAGGATATTATTACATTTTACGAAGAACTTTCTAGAATCACTCAACATTTCTATAAAGAATTTACAAGTTACCTTGTTACACATGGAGCGCTTGCTCCACCTGTTTCCATTGAAATGCCCAAATCAGTAGGCTTTATAACAGATGAAAGTTATTTAAAAGGCAACTCACTATTCAAAAGCAAAAAACGACCATTGTCTACAATTGAGTATGCTTATCTCTCCCATTCAATTGAAACGAATGTTGCAGGGCTTGAACTAATGACTGGTTTCGAACAAACTGCCAATAATCCAGATGTCGTCAAATACATGACTCACGGAAAAGAGTTATCAAAAAAAATCATTACTGACATGACTAAATTGCTTCATGAAAATGATATTCAACCTTCGTCGGCTACTAAAGGGACCGTAACGACTTCAAATGTTGCGCCATTTTCCGATAAGTTAATGATGTATTGTACATATTTACTATGTAATTTTAGCATGGGAGCAAACAGCTTTGGCATTGGTTTTAGTCTAAGAAACGATTTACTCGTTAGTTATGGTTTAATTGCAAAAGATGTATATGCCTTTTCTAGAGATGGTTTAAAAATCATGATTGAAAATGGGTGGTATGAAGAACCACCTTCCTTGAATAAACCACACCCTTGATTTGTTACTGCGAAAATCTAAGAGAAGTGTGGATACAATCTTAATAAAAAATCATGTAGGGAACATCTTCAACCCCTACATGATTTTAGCTTAGTCCACTTCTTTTACATAAATAGCATTCGACCACTTAGTTTCTATACAATCAGAAAGGTCCTCTTCTTTTATTAAATCTAATTCAATTGCAGATTTGATTTTATCTTCGTCTGGTACTCTTAATGTGAGCTCTGAGAAATGCAAATGATCTAATTTCTTCACGGTATCCTCAATTCGGTATTTTTCAGATTTTCTCACTTGCCGTTGTAATTTATAATCCTTAATTCGAACTTCCCCTTTTTCATTCTTTCCGACCATATGGTCGAAGTATAAATTAAATGTACTTTTCATCTCATTCATCTCAGAATCTAATGCTTTCTTTTGTTTTGTAAGCTCCATATACCGCTTCATCATTTCCAGTGTAATCATCTGATCAACCCACTCTCCTACATACCAAGCTATACACCATTGTATGGATGTAATTGTTCATTTATGTGGATTTTCTAGCTCTTTCTTTCATCAACTAAGCATTTCTCATCTGCCTTCGCCAAAGAATGAACTGCAAAAACATTTGGCCTTACCCGAATCACATCTTGAATATTTCGAATAAAGTTTGCTGGTAAATCGCCATCTGTTTCCACAAAAACATTAAGCACATCTTGATTGCCTTCATGTGTAACAACTGCCCGGAAGTTGGAATACCCTTGTGATTCAATCGCTTCTCTCAATTGTTTCTCTCTCACAAACATTCCTTTTACCTTTACACCATCACTCACCCGTCCTATTATTCCGACAATGCGTGATCCAACTTCTCCATCTACCCATTGTGATAAATCACCTGTTCCAAAACGAATAAGTGGATAATGATGATCAAATGTCGTCACAACAATCTCCCCGGGTTCATTTTCCACCGGTTCGCCTGTGAGTGGGTGACAGATTTGAATAAAAGCTGAATTTGTTACTTTTAATCCTTGTCCTACTTTGTCTTCATAGGCAATACAGCCACAATCCGCCGTTCCATATCCCTCAAAAGTAGATATGCCCTCTTCTTCACAGCGTTTTCTTAACTCTTTTGAAGTTGGTTCTGCCGTAAAGAACGCTCTTTTGAGATGAATATCCTTACCAATGCGATAGTCTTTAGAATCTATTGTTTCAAGAAGTAGTTGAAAAAAGCTAGGTGTACCAACATATCCTGTTACAGCAAGATCCTTGATTAGCTGCACCTGCAATTCACGATTTCCTGTCCCGGCTGGAATAATTGAAGCACCGATTTCTCTTAGAGCACTATCAAACATAAATCCCGCTGGCGATAAATGATAAGAAAACGTATTTTGCACGAGATCATCAGCCGTAAATCCTGCTGCTCGAAGCGCTTCTGAAAAACGCCAATAATCGTCCACCTTTGGTTCCGGGTCATAAATGGGTCCTGGAGACATGAAGATTCGCCCAAGCTCACTTACTGAATGAGTAAGCATTCGTCCAAATGGCGGTTCATTCTTTTGCATATCTGGCAAATGATCCTTTTGTAAAACAGGAATCCGATTAACATCTGAAATCGTTTTTATATATTCTGGGATAAGCTTTGCCTCATTCATCCGTTTGTAAAAGCTTGGAGAATGGTTGTAAGCATACCGAATGATTTCTTTTACCTTGTCCACTACAACCACCGCTTTCTTCGTTTATACGATTTAATATCTTTGTAACTTTTTCTCCCCTTATCGCCCATCCCTAAGTAAAACTCCCTTACATCTTGATTAGAAAGCAGGCGCTCTACCGTACCATCCATCACAATCCTACCGTTTTCCATAATATAGCCGTAGTCTGCAATTGAAAGAGCAATATTCGCATTTTGCTCCACTACTAAAATTGTTGTACCTTCTTCCTCATTGATTCGTTTAATGATCGAGAAGATTTCTTTTACTAGCAATGGAGCAAGTCCAAGTGAAGGTTCATCAAGCAATAGTACTTTTGGCTTCGCCATGATGCCTCTTCCAATTGCAAGCATCTGCTGCTCTCCGCCTGACAAATACCCCGCTTGATTGCCTTTTAACTCTTCTAACTTCGGAAAGAAATGATACACCTTTTGTAATTCATCCTTTAGATGTTTCCGATCCTTTCTCGTATGTGCACCTGCAATTAAATTTTCCTCTACCGTTAAGTGCTTGAACACCCTTCTACCTTCCATGCATTGAAAAATGCCTCTTTTTACAATTGCTTCGGCATCCTTAGCATCAATACGCTCTCCATAAAGCTCAATATAACCATCTGTCACTTCTCCATTTTCACTTTTTAATAAACCAGAAATGGCTTTTAACGTTGTCGTTTTCCCAGCGCCATTACTTCCTAATAAAGCAACGATTTTCCCTTTTGGCACAACGAGAGACATTCCCTTCAGAACAAGAATAACCTTGTCGTACATAACCTCAACATTATTTAAAGTTAGCAAGAGACTTCTCCTTTCTTGATCACAAATCGATTAAGGGGTGAAAAATCACCCCTCTTCTCATTAATGGCCGATATAATCTGTAAACACTTCAAATTTCCCGTTTTCAACTTTAGCTAGTCGAATTTGATTTGTACCAGCGTGATTATCGACTGAAAAGGATACTGGGGCAGCCAAACCACCAAACTCAAGGTTTTGAATTTTCTCTAATCCTTGTCTAATTCCTTCACCAGTCGTGGGATCATCTGCTAACTTCATTCCCTCAATCATAATTTTCGCGGAAACCCAACCTTGAATGAATTTCTGGTTCTTTTCCTCTAGATTTTCGCCTTTTCCTTCTAAATACGTTTTAATTTCCTCCATGCCTGGTAAATCTTCATAAGGAAATGCATGCGTAATTACACCAATAAATCCTTCTGCTGCATCACCAGCGATTGGAATTAAGCCTTCCCCTGCTGCCCAGTTTAATCCGATAAACTGTGTGTCAATACCAAGCTTCTCCGCATCCTTTAATATCGTAGACGTAGCTCCCCACGTTTGATTGATGATCGCATAGTCAGGGTTTTTCTTTTCCATATTTAATAGTTGAGATGTTGAATCTAATGCACTTAATTCAACAACTTGTTCATCTACTACTTCAATCCCAACTTCTTTAGCAAACTCTTTTATATCCTCAATTGGAGACTTCCCAAATGCTGTGTCATTATAAAGCAACGCTACTGTTGGACTCTCGCCTTGATGATTTTCCTTGATCCACGTTAAGACTGTTCTCGCCTGATCAGAATAGGTAGCTGCTGATAAGAAATTGTATGGACTTTCATCCATATTCTTTAGATTTTCAGAATAAGAAGCCGAGATAAATGGGAGCTTATCTGCCGCCACTTGGGTTCTTAAAGCTTCCGTATCACCAGTTCCCCATCCTAATATGGCAGACACTTTATCTTTTGATTTCAATTTCTGATAAAGCTTTTGTGCCTCTGGAATTTTATACGCATAATCATCACCGATTAATTCGACTTTATGACCATTGATTTCATCATCTTTAATAGAATCAAAATATGCCTTTAATCCTTCTGCATAAGGCGTTCCGACATCTCCAGTCCCACCTGTTAAATCATATAGCCCACCAAACTTAATCGTGTCACTAGTAGAGCCTCCACCTGAACAAGCTACCAAAGTCCCTATAAGCAAGCTTACCATCAAGAACGTTTTTACAATCTTCCCCATATAAATCCCCCTCATTTATTAATATGAAAATGGCCACAGCTTAAAATAGTCTTTAATGTTCTTCCAGATCTTCGCCAACCCTTGAGGTTCATAGATTAAAAACAGAATAATGACCAAACCAAAAGCAACTTCCCTAAGTCCAAGTAAAACAGCTGACAAGTCTGGAAACACGCCGCTTAGTAAATCAATGATTGATCGAAGAAAGACGGGCAATAGTGTAATGAACACTGCTCCATAAATAGAACCAAAAACACTCCCAAGCCCACCAACCAGAATAATCGCAAGGTATTCAATCGATACCGACATGCTGTAAAGCTCTGGGCTAACAACCATTGTATAGTGCCCAAGGAGCGCACCTGCAATGCCAATGAAGAAGGAGCTGACGATAAACGCAAGTACTTTGTATTTAAATAAATCGATGCCCATAACCTCTGCTGCAACATCACGATCTCGTACTGCAATGAAAGCTCTTCCTACACGAGAACGGAATAAATTCAAAGCAAAAATAGTTGTCAAAACTAAGATAATAAACATGAGATAGTAATAACTTCTTTCACTTGCAAACACAAAGCCACCGACCTCTGGCCTTGATAAAACCATTCCAGCTGTTCCCCCAGTTAATGAATCCCATCTAGAAATGACAAAGATAATGATTACCTGTGCTGCAAGTGTTGCTATCGCTAAGTAAAGCCCTTTCAGCCTTAAGGATGGGAGTCCGAAAAGTCCACCAACAACTGCAGTGATGATCCCTGCAACAGGTAAAGCAATCCAAAAGCTCAATCCAAGTGTTGCCGTAAGTATGGCTGAAGTGTACCCACCTACACCGAGAAAAGCACCGACACCGATCGAAATTTGTCCCGTATATCCAGTTAGAATGTTCAGCCCGATTGCCCCAATAGCTGCAATTCCACATAATGTGGCTAAACTAATAATGTAATCAGAGGTTAAGAAAGGAAAAATCGCAAAGAATGCTATGATGATCATGATGCGCAAACGAATTCTAGGAATCTTCCATATCGCCATGTCTTGCTTATAATTGACATGGTATTCCCCGCAATCCATTACAAACGGATTTCTCATAGTCTACACCCTCTCTATCTCTTTTTTGCCAAATAATCCATATGGCTTAAACATAAGGATGAATACGAGGATGATAAATGGCATGACTTCTTTTAAACCTCCACCAACTAATGGATCTAAATAACCACCAGTAAAACTCTCTAATATCCCGATAATTAAACCACCGACAATTGCCCCGGGAATACTATCCAATCCGCCTAAAATTGCAACTGGCAAAACCTTTAACCCAATGGCGGACAAGGAAGAATTAACACCGTTGATGTTTCCTAATAAAACACCACCAACCGCTGAAACAATTGCTGCGATTGCCCAAGCAACAGCAAAGATCATTTTTACACTAATTCCCATAGAAAGGGCAGCTTGTTGATCGTCAGCTGTTGCTCGCATTGCAATTCCAATTTTCGAATATTTAAAGAACAGCGTAAAAATAATAAGCATGAACACAACAATAACAAGTGACCATAAATAGACTGGTGCAATGGCGATTTCACCAATTTTTATCGGTGAGCTAGGAAAGATAGAAGGGAAAACCCTCGTTTCATGCCCCCAAATTATATGAACAATTCCAGCTAACACACTTGATAGCCCAATCGTTGCCATAATCATCGAGATAACGGGTTCTCCGATAAACGGACGAAGAACAATCCGTTCGACAACAAAACCAAGTACAGCACTGAATAATAGGGAAAGGAGAAGGGCTGCTAGGAATGGAATATTGTAAAAACTGACAAGCGTTAAACAGACATACGTTCCAATCAATAAAAATTCTCCTTGTGCGAAGTTAATCGCGTCACTAGATTTATAAATTAATACAAACCCTAATGCGACTAATGCATATACACTCCCAATGACAATTCCAGTCACAAGCATTTGCAAGAAAAAGATCATTAAGCTGCCCCCTCTCCCTTCTTCATTTCGATTACTTGCAGCTTTGTTTCAATTGTTTGCTGAGCACCATCACGATATTTGATTGTACCGATTACCTTGATTTCCTTTTCATCGGAGTACAAGCCATTGATCAAATCTTCATATTTTTTGGCAACAAATTGTCGTCTGACTTTCTTCGTTCTGGTCAACTCTTCATCATCTGCATCAAGTTCCTTATATAAAAGAACAAATTTTTTGATTCGTGCTTTTTCTGGCAATGATTCGTTCATTTGTCCAACTTGGTCCTCAATTAGCTTCAGCACTTCTGTCTTAGAGGAGAGGTCTGTATAGGTTGTATAACTAATCTGGTTTTTCTCTGCCCATCTACCAACATTTTTCATATCAATGTTGATCATTGCGACGACATATGGTCTTTCTTTTCCTATGGCTACAGCTTCCTGTATATAGGAGCTGAATTTTAATTTATTCTCAATAAATTGTGGGGAGAACATTTCACCAGAATCCAAGCGGATGACGTCCTTTAAGCGATCAATGACATACACATGTCCACTATCGTCTATCGATCCAGCATCTCCTGTTTTCAGCCACCCCTCTTGAATTGTCTCGTTTGTGCTTTCTTGATTGTTGTAATAACCTGAGCACACACTCTCACTTTTAATGAGAATTTCTCCATCATCAGAAATTTTCACTTCTGTCCCCGGAATTGGGACACCGACACTATCAAGTTTGATATCTCCATCTCTATGAACAATAGCGATGCCAGCTACTTCTGTTTGACCATAAATACTCTTAACATTGACACCTATACTATGGAAGAACTCAAAAACATCAGGACCAAGAGGAGCTCCGCCTGTATAAGCACGCTTCATTCTCAATAACCCGAGGTGATCTCTAATCGCACTAAACATAAAGTAGTCAGCAACCTTGAATTTCAGCTTTGTAGAAAAGGTTAGCTCTTTATTTTCAAAATGGGCTTGTGCGACCTTCTTCCCAACAGGCTTACACCATTCATATACTTTTCTTTTCACCCACGAACTATCTTGTATTTTCACTTGAAAGCGCGAAAGCATATCTTCATAGATACGCGGTGGAGAAAACAGAACATGCGGACCGATTTCTCTTAAGTCTTCGAGCACGGTCGTTGGCTCTTCTGGAAAATTGACAGTGATGCCATTGTAGAGCCCCATTGCAAAAGTCATCATTTGCTCGCCAATCCAAGCAAGGGGTAAAAAGGATACATATTCATCATGGTCAGTAAGTGGATCAAGATCGGAAAGATTTTTAGCCATGTTCAGCAAGTTGTTAAAGGTTAGCATCGTTCCTTTCGGTTTGCCCGTCGTTCCAGAAGTATAAGAGAGAATCGCTAAATCATCACCGCTGCCCTTATAGAGCTCTTCTTCAAAGAAATGAGGATTTTTGTGATTGTATTCTTTGCCTCTTCTAATCATTTCTTCAAAGTAAAATAGCGTGTGAGAATGATAGTTCCTCATTCCTCTAGGGTCATAATAAATGACAGCCAGAATGTGAGGCACATCTGCTATGACTTCAAAAATTTTATCTACTTGCTCTTGATCCTCTGCTACAATAATGCTGACCTCAGAGTCCTTCAGAATATATTTCATTTCATGCGCAAGCGACTCTTGATACACACCAACAGTCACACCACCTAAGCTTTGAGCTGCTAATTCACTTATGACCCATTCCGGTCGATTATCACCAACAATTGCAATCTTATCTCCTCTTCTAAACCCTAGCGTGGAGAGCCCAAGACTAAAATTCTTTACGAGTTGAAATAAACGCTCATTTGAATATTCATTCCATATTCCAAATTGCTTTCGCCTTAGAGCAATTTTTTTTGGGCTCTTTTTCGCCCGTTCCTCCAAAAGGATTGGAAATGTTGTCATTTTTTCACCCCCATTACGGAATTAAACTTTCATCGCCGAGGTATGCTTCAATCACCCTTGGATTATTTTGAATTTCATCAGGTGTTCCGTACCCAATTAGTTTTCCAAAATCGAGTACTGCAATATGGTCAGATAAATCCATAACTACACTCATATCGTGCTCGATCAAAATAATCGTTGTGCTCATTTCTGCATGAATATCCAAAATGTATCGTGCCATATCCTCTTTTTCTTCAGAATTCATTCCCGCCATTGGTTCATCTAATAAGAGAATTTCAGGCTCTAACGCTAATGCTCGTCCAGTTTCAACACGCTTTTGTAACCCGTATGAAAGAGAACCAACCGGTGTATGGCGAATATGCTCAATTTCCAAAAAGTCTATAACGTCCTCCACTTTTTTTCGATGCTCGATTTCTTCCCTTTGCGCTTTTCCCCAGAAAAAGCCGCCTGATAATACTCCTGCTTTCATCCTGACATGTCGCCCAAGCATAAGGTTGTCCAAAACAGACAAATGTGGAAAAAGCTCTATGTTTTGAAAAGCACGTGCAATCCCTAATCCTGCACGTTTATGCGGTTTTAAATGTGTAATATCCTCTCCGTTAAATAAGATTGACCCTGCAATCGGCCGATAGAGCCCACTTATGCAATTAAGCATGCTCGTCTTTCCCGCACCGTTTGGCCCAATTAATGAAAAAATCTCCCCTTTTTTCACTTCATAACTAACGTGATCTAATGCAACGACGCCCCCAAATTTGAGTGTTATATCTTGAATCTCTAAAATGGACAAATTCCCACCTCCCATGAAAACGCTTACTTTTTCCAAACTCCCCTTACCTTGTTTCTATAGGTCATTTCTATGAAGTAAGCAATTTTAATATGACAATTAATTTGTACAAGCTTTTAAAAGTAATATATTCTGTAAAAAAATAAGCTGTTGAGACATTGTCTCAACAGCTTTACTCATCGTCATCTTATTTTCCAAAGGCGTACATATGAATAGCATCTCTTAAAAATTGAGCGAATCCTTCTTGATGCTGATCATAGTAAGCCTTGAATCGTTCATCAGCTACATACATGTCAGCGAGTCCCGCATGCGCTTCCTTCGAATAGTCTTTCCAATAAAACATAAGCCACTTTTTATGAAGCTCTACTGCTTTTTGAGCCTGTGCACTCGCTGGATTTGTTTTGATTGCTTCTGTTAACGCAGCAATCATTTCCTGCTCCAATTGTTGCACTTCCCTGTATTCCTCTTCTGTCATGTTTAGTACTTTCTGGTTCGAAGCTTCAATCGTCTTCTCCCCATACTTTTCACGAATCTCACTTCCAAACTGTTTCTCATTCTCATCAACTAATCTTTGTTTAAAACCTTTAAACTTTTCCTTATCTGACATGTTCATCTCTCCTTTTTTACTGGCAATAGTCGAATCTACATTTCGTATCAATTCTTCTAACTGCTTTCTTTTTTCAAGGAGCGCACGTTTATGGTTTTGCAACGCTTCAACTTCATCAAAAGCAGGCGATTGGATGATTTGCTTGATCTCATCTAATCCAACTCCAAGCTCGCGATAGAATAGAATTTGCTGAAGAATGTCCACTTCGTTCTGTCCATAAATCCGATAACCCGAGGAATTAATTCTTGCTGGCTTTAACAAATCTATTTCATCATAATATCGCAATGTTCGTGTGCTAACCTGTGCTAATTGCGCGAGCTTCTGAATCGTATATTCCACTTCTTCCAACCTCCCTTCATCCATTTTGCTCCTCTTATTCTAAACGATACACATTGACGTTGCGTGAAGGTCAATAGGAAAAATCACATATTTTTTGGATACACCCTCTAAGCTGATTTCGCATGGTAGAGACTGTAGTAGTATGTGCTTCTTAAAAGAAAAACTGAAAAACCAGTAAGATTTCTCCTACTGGTTTAGTTTGATTCCTGTTTATGTTGATCTAAAAAAAAGAATGTCATTAATATTGTACCTGATAAAATGGCTGCTCCAATCGAAATCAGTACTCGAATCCACTCTTCGATTTCGGCAAAATCACGACCTAGCATCCACAAGGCAATTGAAAAAACGAATATCATAACAGCAATCATCGCTGGAATCTTTTTTTTCACTTTGTTGCTCTTCCCTTCTTCACTTCACATTAGAAATTTTGGATAAATAAACGAAGGACATCGGCACCACCAACAAATGTACCTATTGAACTTCCGATATTCGCCAGTACAACCACTAATAATATCCTCGTCACTTTGTTTCTCCAAAATCCTTTAAATGTAAATACATCCTCTGATAAGCGTTCAAAATCGCGTACACTCGGCCTGCGGAAATAAGCTTGTGCAATCCCCGCTAACCACCCTGCCGCTAAAAATGGTACCAAGGTTGTAAATGGTGCAGCGATAAAAGCAACTATAATCGCTACTGGGTGTCCAAATGCTAAAATCGTTCCAAGTGCAGCTAAACTCCCATTCCAAAGGATCCAGCTAATCGTTTGTTGCATACCTGTTTCTGGATTTGAAAGGAATGTAGCTATAATTAACGCCAAGATAACAAATGGGATGCTCCATCCGATGATTTTTGGTGCTTTTGATTTAGGAGGTAGCTCCGTTAATTTCTTCAAGTCATGGTCATTATGGATTTCATTTTTAATACCTGGAACATGGGCAGCCCCTAAAACAGCAACGATCTTTTCACCAGGAGCTTCTTTAATTTTCTGTGATAAATATTGATCACGCTCATCAATAAGCGGCCTTTTTAATTGTGGGAAATTTTCAGTGAAATCAGCCAAGATTGCATCGATTGTGTCTTGCTTCTTCATCTTTTCTAGCTCTTCTTCCGTAATTTCTTCATCGCTAAAGATACCAGCAATGACTTGCGATAGAAGCAGCATTTTCCCTTTAAATCCTAAGCCTCGCCATATTCTTGAAAACGTGATTTGAATGTTTCGATCAGCTAATACTAGCTTCGCATCAACATCTTTTGCAGATTCAATCCCTTGAATCATTTCTTGCCCAGCTTTAATATCAAATTGCTTGGCCATTCGATTTTGAAAAGATGAAATTGCTAAGTTCATTAAAAGAAGTGTCGCTTTCTTTTCTTTAATGACCTTAAATATGTCCATGTCCTTCCACTTGTTGCCATCAACAATCGATTGATATCGCTGTGCATCTAATTCCACACAAACTGAATCAGGTTGCTCTCTTTCAATAACTTCCTTTACTTGCTCTGCGCTATGCTTGGAAATATGAGCTGTTCCAATAAGTATGTATTCTTTCCCGTTTAAGTGAATTCTCGTTATATTATCTTCATCGTGTACTATATCCAAATTATCTTCCGACATAAATTCCCTTCCTTTTCAACAAAAGAAACATATTATAAGACTTTCTACTAGATTACAGAAATACATGAATGAACTCAACTATTACCCTTTGTATTTAATAGTAAACTACAATGGCCAAATTGAGAATGTTTTTTTGCCAGTTTCTCGCATATCAAAATGTAAAAAGGCTCGAGGTTTCACTCGAGCCAACTGTTTTATTCATATTCTTTTTCAATTTTCTTTGTGCTTCTTACTGTATCAATTGGACGTACCTTCTCTTCGATTTGCTCTCTCTTTCCTTCTAAGAAAGGAGGAAGTGATAGCTTTTCCCCAAGTGTTTCATATGGTTCGTCCCCCATAAATCCTGGACCGACTGTTGCAAATTCGAATAAAATTTGCGGTGCAAGCCTTGCATATAAAGATTCAAAGAAGAAGCGATCAACATGACCAGATGTTTGGAACCCAAATTCGCGGATTCGCTCATCCCAATAATCAATTGCCTTTCTATCTTCAACACTGAAAGCCACATGATGAACTGTACCAAACCCTTGTCTTGCCTGAGGAAGAGTTATGTTATGTTCTGCAATAAGAGCTGCCCCATTTCCACCTTCACCTACTTCGAACAAATGAAATGAGCCCTCATGATCAATCTTTTTAAATTGAAGCACATTTTCCATCATTTCTGAGAAATAATCGATGTTCGCTACCCGTACAAAAATTGGACCTAAACCAGTGATTGCATACTCTAATGGAATTGGACCATTCTGCCAAGGTATCCCTGATTCTACACCTACGTTGTTTTCATCAGAAATTAGTTGATAGTATTGATCATCAAAATCAACAAATGATAATGTCTCTTTACCGAACTGCTCTTGAATCCCAGAATGCTTAACCTCCAAGCGGTCAAAACGTTTTACCCAATATTCAAGCGCCTCATCTGATGGAACACGAAAAGATGTTTTAGAAATTTCATTCGTGCCGTGAGATCCTTTTGGAATGCCAGGAAAATCAAAGAACGTCATATCCGTTCCTGCGTTTCCTTTGTCATCTGCAAAGAATAAATGATAGGTTTTGATATCATCTTGGTTAACTGTCTTCTTTACCAATCGCATTCCTAATGTATACGTAAAAAATTCATAATTCTTTTCTGCGCTGCTCGTAATTGCTGTAACATGGTGGATTCCTTTTAAACCATTCATAAATAATCCCTCCATCGAAATTTATTTCGAATTAAAATATCTTTATTTCGAGATAAATATACCATACGAATTATTTGTTGTCAAACATCAAATTGATCTTTCTGTGTAAATTAGCCCATTCTAGCCATTCATCCTTTCCTGAAGGACACGAACTCCATTAATGATTCGATCCTCTGTGCTATCTCCAGAAATCGAGGACATGATGATTTCTTCTTTAACAATTACTTTAGCCTTTTCCCCTTTTAGTAAGTCTTTAAATGTTTTTGGTCCGCTATAAATAACTGGAACAAGTGGGGCATCTGCCTTTAATGCAATTGTGACTGCCCCCCGCTTTAGAGGCAAGTCCTCTGTACTTCTTGTCCCACTTGGAAAAATACCAACACATTGATTCGAACGAATTAATTTTATTGGAATTTTCAACGTACTCGGGCCAGGATTCTCACGGTTTACAGGAAACGCATGAATTGATTTTAAAAACCATTCTTTCCATTTCCGATTGAAAAGCTCTTTTTTCGCCATAAAATGAATTTCAGTAGGATATAGAGCAATGGCAAGCATAATCACATCCACCCAGCCTATATGTGTACAAGTGACAACAAATCCACGGTTTCGAGGAATATTTTCCTTTCCCTCTACCTTTAACAAACGAAGTATTCGAATGATCATCCTTAAAATATTGCAAATAAACGGATACATTCTATTCTCCCCCTTTTCCATTATTATAATGGAAACGAGATAGAATTTATATCTACTTTTAATACTTGGTACTAAAAATATCGCAATTTTGGAAAAGAAACCTACTTTTCTTTTTTGTAGCATAGCTATAAGGAGGAGAAACAATGAACGCATTAAGACAGAAAGATCCATATACGGTTTATCTTGTCACTACCTTTTTATCATCATTCTTTTTTACAACCATCTTTACTGTTACATTGCTTTATCATGTACAGGTTGTTGGCTTATTACCGCTTCAATTAGTGGTTGTTGGCACAATATTAGAGTTAACTGTGTTTTTGTTTGAGATTCCTACCGGGATGGTATCAGACTTAAAAAGTCGCAAGCTTGCTTTAATTATTGGGTATGTATTAGTTGGAATTGCCTTTTTACTTGAGGGGCTTTTTCCGCTTTTAGAAATGGTCATTGCCTCTCAAATTTTATGGGGCATCGGCTATACATTTACAAGTGGATCGTTACAAGCTTGGATTGCCGACGAAATCGGAGAAACAAAGGCAGGTCATGCTTTTTTAACTGGGGCAAGAGTGGAGTCTATTGCACAATTAACGGCCATTCCATTTAGCATTTTGCTCGGATTCACTTTCATTCAGATGCCGATCATCATCGGTGGATTATGCATGATTGGGCTTGCGTTATTCCTATTCATTACGATGAAGGAAGAGCGCTTTATCCCACTGAAAAAGAGTAAGTCGAGTACGACGATGATGAAAGACCAATTAAAACAAGTTGTTGTATACGCTCGAGCAAGCCGACTCATCCGCCTTTTGCTTTTTATTGCTTTATTCTTTGGATTATACAGTGAAGGGTTCGATCGCCTATGGCTCTCTCATATAATGGATTTAACCTTTTTAACCGAAGTCAGTAATCAAATGCTCGTACTTGTGACAGGTGCATTAAACTTTATTATTGTACTAATTGGCTTTATCGCCATGAGCATCATCCAAAATCAACAATTGCATAAACAGTTATCAACAATCTATCGTGTATTACTTTTCACAAGTCTCATCCTCATTTGTTCATTAATTTTATTTGCATTATCGAGCCATTTCATCATCCTATTGCTCTTCTTTTGTATTGTACAAATGGCACGTAAAGTCATGTATCCCCTAGAGGATATATGGTTAAACTCATTGATTAGCAATCCATCAACAAGAGCCACTTTCTTTTCTGTAAAAGGACAAGTCGATTCCATCGGGCAAATTTCTGGGGGACCGATGATTGGTGGGATCGCAACCATCTTCACTGTCCGTACTGCACTATTAGTCTGTGGAATTGTTTTAGTACCTGTCCTCTTCATCTATGGTAAAATAATCAAACAACAAAAGAACGAATGAAATGAGTTGATAATTGATGGTAGTAAAACCTAGAATCACCGGAGACTTGCCTGAGGTTGACCTCTTTGCTTCTATAGATGACGATGATCCATTCCTCACCTCTTGTACAATTCGCGATACTAATGCCAGTTATGGAGAAATGAATCGAGTCGTATTTTCTAAAGTCCATTTTAAGCAGGTAGACTTCGTCGGTGCCTCTTTACAAGGGGCAGACTTTACTGATGTCATCTTTGAACATTGTGACTTCTCTAATACAAATTTATCAGAAGCGATGATTCATCGAGCAACGTTTAAAGAGTGCAAGCTTGTTGGAACGAACTTCACTGAAGCCACACTAGGGAATGTTTCATTTAGGAATTGTCATACAAACCTTATAAACTTTCCAATGGCTAGATTAAAAGAGGTTGCTTTTCAACAAACTACATTAAAAAGCGCAAACTTCTATGAATGCAAACTTCAAAAGACACAATTCTCACATTGTGATTTGCATGATGCTGATTTTTCGCAAACAAGTCTAGCTGGCGTTGACCTAACTACTTGTACATTCGAGAAAATCCACGTACAGATTGAAAGCTTAAAAGGATGTATTGTATCAACTGAACAAGCAATTGGCTTTGCCTCATTAATTGGATTACAAGTTAAAAAAGAAGGATAGCTTTATTAAATAGGAGGGTTATATGAGTGTAACATTTGAATACATCAGCGTATTCTTTCTCGCAATGATTCCATTTGTTGAAGCTTTCATTTCCATACCAGTTGGAATCATCGTATTTAAATTAAATCCCATTGCCACTACTGTCTTTGCAATCGCTGGTAATGTGCTATCGATTCTTCTCTTCATTTTCTTAGGCGAAAAAATTCTCGCATTTTTTTCTCGCTTGAAAAAAGAACGTGTAGCCAAAAAAACAAACAAAAGAATAGTAAAGTATTTTCATAGATACGGCTCAGTTGGTCTTGCATTCATTGGCTCCTTTATGCTCAGTAGTCAACTAACAGCAGCAGGGATGGTTCCTTTAGGGATTGACCGTGAAAAAACGTTTTTCTGGGTTTCAATCGCCGTCATCGTCTATGCCATCACAATTGGTTTTCTTTCGTTTTTCGCAGATCAATGGGTCCGAGATTTCCTGCAAATATGAAACCTCCCCCTACATTTACCGTATATAAAAAGAAAGAGCTATTTTAGGGGGAACGCAAATGTTCACGGAGTTGAATGAGCGGTTAATTATTGTGAAGGATGATTTGAGAAGAAAAGAGAAGTATGAGGACCATTTGGAACGCCTAAAGGCTGATTTGCAGCTAGAAATGCAAAAACGCGATATGTATAAACATTCGTTAGAACAGAAACAGGAAGATGTAAGCCGTTTTGAATCTTTTACCTTAGCCAATGTTTTTTATTCTCTGATTGGCAAAAAGCTTGAGAAGATTGATGAAGAAGAACGGAAGATCGAAGCTACAAAACTAAAGTATAAGGAAGCGATTGAAACCATTTCTGATATGGAAAAAGAGATACGAGAGTTTGAAGCAGAGCTTACTAGTGTTGCGAATGCTGACGTAGAATATGAGGCGATTCTAAAAGAAAAAGAACGGTTAATCCGTGATAGTGATTCCTTTTGGAACGAGCAATTATACGCACTTTCAGAAAGAGAAGCAGATTTATTTGCCAGTTTAAAAGAATACAATGAAGCAATTGAAGTCGGTCAGAAAGCAAAACATCAGTTAGATGAGGCACTAGACGAACTAAGCTCTGCACAAAATTGGTCAACCTTCGATATGTTTGGCGGCGGCACGATTTCTACTTTTGTTAAACATAGTCGCTACAATAGTGCTCAATCTCTCATCCATAATGCCCAACACACACTCCGCCAATTTCGAGAAGAGTTGTTAGATCTTAAAAAGCATTTTCATCACGATTATGATATCGGCAATATGCTGACGATTGCCGATTACTTCTTTGACGGCATCATTGTCGATTGGATGGTTCATGGAAGAATTAATGATGCACTGTCACAGACAGAAGAAATGTATGACCTTGTTAAATCCACTCTAAAGGATATCAAAGTACAAAGAGATGAACTGGAGTGCGAACTAACCCGTGTTCATTTGGAGAGAATTGAACTATTTGAATCCTGTTCTTAAGCCTCTTTTGTTTAGGCTCTATTAAAGGTAGATATTGATTGTGACCAATTGGAAAGGTTGTTTTGCAATAGGTGCATCATTTAATTATGTGATGACCGTGGGAGCAAACGGAGATACAAGCTCTCTTAGCATCATTAATGCAGATAACCTATTTCTTATAATTTGAAAAAGGGAAAAGAATGATTAAAGATAGAAAATTTCGGAAGCTTGGTTGCTCTGTGAAGAAAAGTAGTATTAGCAACGAATTTGAGTAACAGGGTGCCGAGACAAGATAACTGTTTCGCAAGTATTTGGAATGAGTAGATTACGGAGACAAATTATTTAGCAACTTCGGAAAGAATGTTCTTAGACTAAGGGAGAGGTTATTTTGAAAGGAGAAAAATATGGAGACAGGAATTAAGAATATTTTAGTGTCTAAGAACAACAGAAGTAACGATTCGTGTACCCTACTTGGTATTGTGAATCAAAACGGGAGAAAGTTATATTCAGTAGCATAGACGAAAAATTAAATACACCCGTTGAAGACAGAATTTTCGAAAGTGGTTCTATTTCTAAAGTTTTTACTGCTATATTATTACAGACAATGATAAGGGATAATATAGTTCAATTAGATGACTCCGTATTAAAATATCAGCCAAGTTATGTCCAAGCATTCTCAAATAATATCAAAGAAATGACTTTACGAGATTTAATTACCCATCAATCGAATTTGCCGAGAGATGCTTCAAATATTAAAGTACAAGATAGAATGAATCCCTTTGCTTCCTACCAACCAAAGGATTTAGACGATTTTTTATCAAACTTTCAGTTAAAAAAGTATAAAAACAAATGGAAATATTCAAATGTTGGTGTAGGGCATTTAGGAAATTTACTAGCTGGTGTTCTTGGTACTGATTATGAAGAAGCAATAAATGCGAGAATTTGTAAACCTTTAGGATTGCATAACACTTTTATTAATATAAGTGATAGTAACCAGCAAAAAGTAATCAATTCATATAACAAAAACAAAGAAATACCTCCATTCTCTATTCCTGCACTACCGGGAGCTGGTGGATTGAAAAGCACACTAAATGATATGTTGACTTTCTTAGAAGGAAATTTAGGATTAACAGATAGTCCTTTACAACAAGTTTTGAACCAAACACATGAAATACAAAGTAAAATTAGAGTTGATAATAATACACAAATGGGATTAGGATGGATGATTTCTAAAGATAAACAAACACAAGAAAACATTCATTGGCACACCGGTGGTACAATCGGATTTAACACCTATATTGGAATGAAAAAAGAAAATAAAATGGGGATTATTATTGCTACTACGCAAAAACATTCAATGTGGAGTATAGTTAAACTCCTGTTAGGAATAGGAGGAACGATTGGAGAGGAAATTGCCTATGAAGTATATAATCACCTATTAACAACTGAATAATTATATATATAGTGGTTCTTAGGGGTAGTATTATTAGAATGTACTACTTTAACAACCTAGTGCTTATATTCAAGACAGCTGCCAATTCAGGCAGCTTTTCTTATGTAATAAACGTGGCAGGTTAGTGCTATAAAGGACCATACTTTTTTATTCTATAATTGTATAATTATGTTTGTTCTGTTACATTAAAACTAATGGAAATAAGTGGAAGGGGTGTTTGGTTTTGAGTTATAAATTTGGTCCGAAAAAGAAATGGGTTTGGAATGGTATACTATTAATTTTATATGTGCTAATAATCATTTTCTGTGGTATCTATGCCTTTTACACTTCTAAAATGGGGAGGCTTACAAACTTCTATATTATTGTAACAGTGATTATACTGGGTGGGATGATATATTAGTCAATTTATTATTTCAAACTACCTCAGAAATTCTAATTAATTATTAATGACAATTCCTTGTCAATACATAGAGGTAGTCTCTTTCCGAGAAAACTAATTCTCTTTGATAAAGTAGAACGTGTAGTTAAGCTAAATGAAGCTATCATATTTATATTAAATAATGGAAAAGAAGAACCAATTTACACAGATCATCTATCAAATGATGATAAATTAGGATTAGAAAAATTACTTAGTGAAAAATTAGATTCAAAGACGGTAGGTTTTAACAATTAAAATTATCTCAAACTGAAAAAAAATAAACAAGTTACCATTCAATTAAAGGGAGCTCTTGTTTAATTACCCAGGCACTGAGCCAGCAGGAGTAGTGATTTCACCTGTTGAGTAATGAGCAGAAGGGTTGTGAGAAGAAGTTACAAATAAAGGGGGATTCTATGAGTAAAAAGAAAAAAGCTACTGGTTAACATTTTTTTGCAGTAGTATCAGTGACTCTTTTTATATTGCCATTGATTAAAGCATTAGGTGTTCCAACGTTTGACGTTGTATTAGTTTTATTATTTGGTGAAGATAGTATGTTGGCTATTGTCTTTTCATTAGTTCTCGCACTTATAATTTTATTTTGGATGTTTAAGTCTGCTAAACGAAATGCGTAATCTAGAGTTATTGCATTACTCGACTTCAAACTAACGTGGCAGTATGAGTATAGATTATCAAACCAAGGGAGAGATAAATATGATTGTTGCAAGTTTGTATGTAGCATATATTTTTATGCTTATATTGAGCATTATATTTTGTTTGAATTTAGTTTCTATATTGAAAAAGGTAAAGAACGAAATAGAACTTCCATATACTTGGAAGTTCGTTTTTTTATATAATAACAACCTTAAAGTTAAACAGAGCTTTTGTTATTAATAAGTTGTCAAACACGTATCTTTCGTTTACACATACATGTTTGATACAATTGGATCAACTCCATAAAAGGAATGAAAAATATGAAAAAAGCTGACAAGTTTGTCTCCTAGATTCTTTTA
>NZ_JCBCPS010000004.1:218492-380436 GCF_059874745.1 Niallia sp. CD-39
ATGAAATAGTTGAGGTAACTCTTTCACTTGAACTCATGTAAATAAATTAACTGCTAAACTTGTTGCAGTATCATTACAGCAAACTCTATTCTATAATTTAACAAAAACTAGAATACACCACTAGAAGAATAGTGGTGTATTTTTAAATGAAAAACTTATGAGTAATTACTATTTTCCGGTCATTTACAAAGGATTGAGGCTTTTTCGTTGTATTGGCAAGTATATCTCCATAAAAATTTTATCAAATTCCCAGTAATGGCAATGTTCATCGTAATACTCATAATCAACACGAGACTCATCTAGTTCATAAGCAGATTGCGGGAGCCAATCCTCGACAATAAAACGCCAAGTACCTTTGATTGCTTGTGAAAATCTTGCTACATTTACACTTGGGGTCTGAAAGATCGCATATTCCCCTCCCTTTATTTCTAAAACCGTAAACTCAGTATTGTTATACGATTCCTCAAAACGAACAGCAAATAAATAGGTAAAGGTTTGTAGTTCTCGACGAAGGTTCAAGCAATATTCCCCATGAATAGATGGCTTCACCTTCTCATATAATTCTCTTTCGATTGAACCGTCTATCAATCCTTGATTTTGCCAATGAGCAGGAGCATCCCGGGTAAACTGAACGTCTTCAATTTGGTTATCATACGTTCTTCCAATCACTTTGAATGGTTCGACCTCCACAATTTTAGGCTGCATGACCACTCCACCAGTTTGCTTCTCCTCCAAAACGAGCAAGTTAATCTTCGTTGGCAATGAAGCAGGACAATGCTGACGATACATTGCTGGAGAGCTCCCAAATGTTTTTTTAAACGCTTTTGTAAACCCAGCATGCGTATCAAAGCCATACTCAAGTGCCACATCAATAATTTTACTCCCTCTTGCCATTTGATAAAGAGCATACTGTAGCCGTCTTTTTTGCACATAATTCATTAAAGACAAACCTGTATACGCTTGAAACAGTCGATTAAAATGGAAAGGAGAGTACCCTGCTAATTGAGCCAATTGCTCTGAAGTTAACCGTTCCTTTAAATGATCCTCGATATAATCAATCACAGCTTGCATTTCCTCTAATTGTCTATTCATCCAGTCCTACCTACCATTTCGAATGATATCTCCTATTATATAGGAAAAGCCTATTCAACTGCCTCCTACGTTAACGAAAATAAAAATCTTAAAAGCGTAGATAAGAAGGAGTTCAAATCACTTCTCTAGTAAAATAGTATTTTCTTCTAAATCAATCTCTACTACAAATATTGATAAATTTCCCTACAAAGTATGAGTAAAAATACACTAAAAATAGCCTGATCTAGTAAAGATATGTCGAATGATTAAGGCAAAAGTGACAATTTATAAAAGGAAAAACTCCTCATTCACGATTCGCTTATTTCCTTTAATCTAAATGATAGATAGCTACTGCATCCTTTGATAGAAACCACCTATATAAAATCTTGTTAAAGGAGATTGATAGTGATGGTTAAGATGATGAAGAGGACGTTAGGCACATTAAGTTTTGCATTTTTATTATCATTGGCATTTTTAGTCGTTACTGAAACAGATGCACAGGCGTATTCATGGAACCGTACTTTAAGTGAAGGAATGAGTGGAGCAGATGTACGGGAGTTACAAATAAGAGTTGCAGGCTGGGCAGCCGATTCTTCTAGCCAAACATTTGTTGCAGTCGACGGTCAATTTGGTCCGGCAACATCAGCTGCAGTAAAAAGATTTCAACGTGCTTATGGATTGGTTGTAGATGGAATTGTAGGCCCGGCAACCCAAGCGAAGCTGAACGATTTAGAAAGCTCAAATGGCACAAAGCATTTCAGCTACAGTGAATTTCATTCAAAAGACGGAAGCGGTTTTAAAAATGGAAAGGTTTCAGAAGCGACGGTGAGGGAGAATGTCCGCCGCCTTATGTATAAACTGGAAGCTGTCCGTGTAAAAGCTGGCAATAAACCGATTACGATTAATTCAGGGTTCCGCAGCGTATCCCATAACAGCAATGTTGGTGGAGCCTCAAATAGTCAGCATATGTACGGTATAGCAGCAGATATTAATATCTCAGGAGTATCTACGAATACAGCGAAAAATTATGCAAAAACATCTGGTTTCAGCGGAATGTATAATGAAAGCGGCTTTGTCCATTTAGACAGCAGAGTTGAGTATTCTTATGGATCTCAACAATGGTGGTGGAATTAATAACTATCCAGACCCGCATCTTTAAGGATGCGGGTCTTTTTCATTCAATTCAACGATAAGGCATGACCACAGCTGGAACTGTGGTCAAGTCAATACCTATACTTTCAAGATTACCTAGAGGTTAGTTCCGATCCTTGGTCCCGCTATCTATCGTAAGCCGAATCAATTAGCATAAAGGTATTACAAAAGCAGACCATAATGGCCTGCCTTTTATAATCATGGTATCGTAATTGAAATGCTTTGATTGATAAAGTCCGTTTTAGAATATCCTTCTATCACTAGTTTACTAGGGACAAATGGATTTCCTTTATACGATTTTCTCTCGTACCCTTTAGAGGTTGGATAGTAGTGAGGATTTTCTAACTCTTTCGTTAGAAAATAATTAGAATCATAATCAAATGCATTTCCTTCGTTATCCACTAGTTTCCCTTCACTAAATGTATTCTCAAATCCGTGGAATACACCTTTTTCATAAAGTTCATCTCTTACGTCATAATACAATATTGTATAATTACGTTCACCTGTAAATGATTCATGAACGGTAAATGTCGTAGGATCACCAATATTGATACTTTCGATGGAGATTTCATTCCCTAAATACTCGAATGTTTGGTTTTCAACATCAGGGGTGATTATAAACTCCATAGGTTTTTCAACAAATGTAGATAGAGATGCTATATTGATTTTTACGTTTTGGACATCCTTGACATAAATAGAATCAAAGGTCGCTACTCGATCGAAACTAGAATTATATTGGGCATAATTAAAATACTCTTCATTATGAACCTTTTCTCCATTCACTTCAAGTGAATCGATAAAAAATTCGCTTCTGTTGAATCCATCCCCACTCACTCGATAATGGAGTTTTGTAGTAGTTGGAGATACGATTAAGCGATAAAACTCCAGCTCTAATCCTTCAACATTGGCAACAATATCAAGATCATATCGTTTTGCATCATGCTTTTTCGCAGGGATTTCAAAATTCCACTCACCATTAATCACTGTGTATTCTGGGTCTTCTGGATGATAATATCCAATTGAATTTTCCTTCATTCTTAAAAGCTCTGAAATAGAGGCTGATATAAATCCATTCTTAAAAACGAGAGAATCAAAAGTTTGTTTGCCTCGGAATATATAATCATCTTCTGAGTAATAAGAGTAACCAGCTCTGTGTAATAGCTCAACTTCTCCTTGTTTAAATTTGTTGTTTTCAAATCCTAAATTGTATAAGTTCTCTCTTTTTAAGTCCTCTACCTCATAATAAAGTGTCGTTTGAATATTGTCTGCTACTACGTCTGTGATAGTGATTTTTATGTCATTGCTAATCGCTTCTAGCTTTACCGGTTCAGCAAGTCCGGCGGATGTGAGTTGTTCCAAATGTTCATTTTCTTTTGCACTGAACCCTTGCCACCACTCAGTAAAGGTTGAGAAGCCGTTTGTAGCGATTGCTGTTCCAGTAAATGCTGTTAAGGAAGCAGCCAGCCCTAAGCTCGCAACAAAGCCCCATCTTCTTTTTTTCTTTTGTTTAATAGAAGCATTCTCTACTTTGTTTCTTACACTGGTGAAAAAATGCGGTGGGATCTCTTGTTGCCCTTCTGGGACATTCAATTCACCAATGATGTGCTTTAACATACTATAATCCTCAGAGCACTGATTACATTTGCTTAGATGCTCCTTCAATTTATCTCGTTGTTCACCATTCAGATTTCCTTCAATCTCATCAATCAACTGTTCTTGAATCTCTTCACACTTCATTCATCGTCACCCTCCTCCATGATTTTTCTTAGCAGAAGCAACCCACGATATAGCCGTGATTTCACTGTACCAATGGGCAAATGGACAATCTCTGCAATTTCTTCTTGAGAAAAACCATGTATGTATTTTAGAATAATAAGTTCGCGATGCTTCTCATCGAGTTTTGCTAGACTAGTAGAAATCGTAATCTTCGTATCTAGTTCATTCGATTTGACGGCTTCCTCTTGCTCTTGTACATCTGTTTTGTTCCTCTTTCGATAAACAGAGCGGCATTCATTTATATAAATGCTTGTCACCCATGATTCAAAGTAACGGTCTTCCTTTAGTTGCCCAATTTTTTCATTTACTTTTAAAATCGTGTTTTGAAAGACATCCTCTACATCGTGATGACTTTTTAAGTAAGACCAACCAATGTTATAAAACTTCTCTTTTCGGTCATCAAACCAATCCAAGACTGCGTGTAAATCATTCTTTTTTATTTTTTTTAGGAGCCTAGCATCTGCTAATGTGATCAATTACGCCCCTCCTTTCCTTACTGCTTTTCTATAAATAAGAGCATCATCTACTCTATAAAGTTCCATTGATTTTTACTATTAAGAAAATTATAACGAATTTTCGAACTCACAAAAAACAACTTACTATTATTCTAACCAAACTAACTTGATGACTTCCCATCCAAACTCAACATCATTATCCAAACCTTGAAATAAAAAAACCTCCACTCTCAAATGAAGGTTTTTAGTCGATAAAAACTTTTCGGTACAATGATTTTCCATTATGGCTTGTTGTTAAAAAGTTAGCACGGTTTTCGTCATCAAAGATCAGAATATATGGTGATCCTTCTTCTGGATAAATAATGATTGCTTCGTCAATTAATGCATGAAACCATTCATTTTGCACGAGTACACTTGGCCCAAGGGGGATCTTGACCATATGTCCAGTTCGAGGCAGTGGGTTCATATTTTTAAATACCCCATTAATTCCTTTTAGGATTGCCTCTGTTTCTGCTTGTATATCTTTTCGCATTTTTAATTCCATTGTAACTTTGCGTTTTTCTGCATCAAAAACTTGTACTTTCTTTTCCGTCGCAGCTTCAGTATTTACAGCCATCATAATTGAGAACAACGAGAAAAGAATCAGTGCTTTTTTAAGCATAATCTTCACCTCTTCACTAAGCGTTCCCTCCACTAATCGTTTCTATCCATTTTTTTCTATTCGATGGAAGAACGAATTAATTTCTTTGTTATTTTTTAAGATGATCACAGCTTTACCATTCTTCTTAAAGGAGTTGTAAATCTGATTCATCTGCTCAATTCGAGGTCGATACGTTTTAATGATAAAGGAAAGAAATGGCCAATCAATCTTTTCAGGGCATCCTTCTGTTAAATCTGGTCTCGTTTGATTATGATACTTAATCCGTCGCCTCAGTACCCGATAAAGGCAGACACTTAAGGAGGTTTGAATAAAAATAAGCGTGTCTGCTTCTTGTAAACGGTTTGTGCTACTACCTAGATAATTCCCTTCAATAATCCATTGATCTTTCTGTACAAGTTTTTTTTGAGCATCCAAAAAATCAACGTTGTCTGCTTCCACCCAGCCGGGCTTCCAATAGTATGTATCTAGATGATGAACCGGAATCGAGAGCTTATCGCTCAACTTGCGAGCAAAGGTTGATTTTCCAGCACCTGCTGATGAACCCATTACTAAGATTTTATTCACGAATCGATCATCTCCTTCATTTAAAAAACGGACCGCTTCTGCGATCCGTGCACCATTTATTCTCCTAAATCTACGTTATGATAAATTCGTTGTACGTCTTCTAAATCCTCTAACGTATCGATTAGTTTTTCAAATTGAGCCTTTGCTTCAGCATCTAATATAACATCATTTTGTGGCAGCATCGTTTGTTCTGCAACAGTAAAATCCGTTACACCTGCTCCCTTTAATGCTTCCTGCACTGCATGGAATTGGTCTGGCTCTGCGTAAACAATTACTGTTTCATCTTCTTCTAAAACATCACGTACATCAATGTCGGCTTCCATTAATAGCTCTAGAACTTCATCTGCACTTTTACCTTCTAGACCAAATACTGCAGTCGCATCAAACATATACGATACCGATCCACTCACACCCATGTTTCCACCATTCTTTCCGAATGCAGCACGTACATTTGAAGCCGTTCTATTCACGTTATTTGTTAATGCATCAACAATGATCATTGAACCATTTGGACCAAATCCTTCATAACGAAGCTCATCATAATTATCATCTGAGTTTCCTTTTGCTTTTTCAATTGCACGATCAATAATATTACGGGGGACATTATACGTTTTCGCTCTTTCTAATACAAACTTTAATGCTTGGTTAGATTCCGGATCTGGTTCACCTTGTTTTGCCACTACATATATTTCCAATGCAAATTTTGAATACACACGACTTGTATTTGCATCTTTAGAAGCCTTTTTCTCCTTAATATTGTTCCATTTTCGGCCCATACTTTCACTCTCTTTCACGTTCAATCTAGTCTTTATTTTTCTCCCATATTATAACGCAAACGATCCTGATTGAAAATATTCGAGAATTTTAAATCCCCACTTACTTGTAAGGAAGATATTTTCTTCACAAAAAATAAGAGTATAATAGAGTTTATCTTAATTGTTCATACTGGAGGAAATTTGTTGTGGAATTATTAATGATTATGACTCCTGTTTTAATGATTTTTTTAACAGGTTACATCGGACAAAAAGTATTTCAATTTGACATTCCGTCACTTTCAAAATTGGCTTTATACGTCATGTCTCCATTTTTAGCTTTTCGTACATTTTATACGAATGAAATCACAATGGACTATTTATATATTATTCTTTTTTGTATATTGCTAATGATTTTCCTTGCTCTTATCGTTGGTGCATTAAGTTATTTTACTAAGTCTACAAAACAGCAAATGTCCGCCATGATGCTTGGTGGCGTATTTATGAATAGTGGAAATTACGGTGCTCCCGTTGTTTTATTTGCATTTGGGGCATTAGGCTTCGATTATGCCGTCATCATGATGGTATTTCAATCTTTCCTAATGAACACAGTTGGTTTGTTTTTTGCATCCCTAGGAGGAAAAGAAGAAGCAACGATCTCACAATCGTTAAGAAGAATGGTCAGAATGCCGGTTCTACATGGTGCTTTATTAGGGGTAGCATTACAATTACTGTCACTTTCAATTCCTGACAATTTTTTAAGTGCAATCAGCTTAATTGCGGATGCTTCAATCCCACTCGTCATGCTAATTCTTGGAATGCAGCTTGCTGTCATCGTACGTAAAAAGGTTTCATGGCCGAAGGTTTCCTATGTTTCAATCATTCGAATGATTGTTTCACCTGCTCTTGCAGTACTTATTTTATCGTTTTTCCCAGTTAATGATTTGTTGAAGAGTGTATTAATTTTACAAGCCGCGATGCCTGCAGCTGCAAATACAACAATCCTTGCCGTACAATTTGGCACAGAGCCTGATTTTGTTTCATTCACTACCTTTATTACAACAATTCTTAGCTTAATTACGATTCCAATCGTATTAATCCTTGTTGGGATATAACAAAAGCTGAAGGGGATCCCTTCAGCTTTTTACTTGATGAAACTGTCCGATATATTCCGCTTGTGGGCGATAAATAACATTCGCTTCTGATTGCTCTAAAACGTGAGAACACCAACCGACCATTCTACTAGCTGAGAAGGTCGGTGTAAAAAGCGACTCTTCCATCTTCACCGCTTTCATAATAGCCGCTGCATAAAACTCAACATTCGTATACAGCTCTCTGCCAGGCTTATATTCTGCTAATAGCTCAATTCCTACTTTTTCCACCTGAATCGCCAAATCTAACCACTTATCTTCCCCTGTGAAGGAAAGGAGTTTTTCCTTTAAAGCAACTGAACGCGGATCAATTGTCTTATACACTCGGTGCCCAAACCCCATCAACTTTTCTCCACGATCGAGCTTTCTCCTTAACGCAGCTTCTATATTTCCTGCTCTGTTTACTTCGTTTAATAGCTCGATTACCTCAGAAGGAGCGCCGCCATGCAATGGACCCTTCATCGTTCCAAGTGCAGAAGTAATTGCGGACGCAAGATCTGATTCTGTTGAAGCTGTAACTCTTGCTGAGAAAGTTGAAGCGTTCATACCATGCTCAATGGTTAGAATCATATATGTTTCCAACGCTTGAACATGAGCCTGTGACGGTGCCTCTCCTTTTAGCATCAGCAAATAATTCTTTACAGTATCAAATGTTTCCATCGGTTCAATTGGTTCTAGCCCTTGAAAATATCTAAATCGTTTCGCAATGATCACAGGTGTGACGGCAACCATACGAATAGCTTGGTCAACTGTCGGCTTCCATTTAAATGTCTCATCCCCCAACCCAGATAGAACAGTTCTTAACACTTCCATTATACCGATCGTTTTTGGCAACGAATAAATAAGCTCATCTATATAGCTTGGTAATTTGCGAGCGTGAATGAGTCTTGTTTTGAATTCTTCCAACTCTTTCGTTGTAGGCTTCTTCTTATAAAGCATTAAATACGACACCTCTTCGAATGAATACGATTCAGTCAAATGCTTAATGTCATAGCCTCGATAAGATAACTCCCCTTTCTCTCCATCTATATGACTTATCATCGTTTCCGTAGCAATAACCCCTTTTAAACCTGGTTGCACCATTTTTTCTCCCCCTTACATGTTTTCAATAGTATATACTTGATTTAAAATTAAGAAAATTAATTATTTTTAATAAGATTGATTAAAATGATTAATCAAACAGAAAGGACACTCTTATGGAATTTGATTGGATTCAGACATTCTTAACTGCAGCAAGAACAGGAAATTTTCGAAAAACAGCAGAAATGCTTTTTATATCTCAGCCAACAGTAACTGTTCATATTCATCATCTTGAAAAAGAATTAGGAGTTTCCTTATTTAAAAGAGATGGTCGAAGAATTAAATTAACGGAAGAAGGATGGCTTTATATTCGTCATGCAGAAAAGCTACTGCAAACATACGAACAAGGGAAACGTGAATTACAATCCTATGTACAAGGATATACAGAACAACTGTCAATCGCCATTTCTCCTGTTATTGCAGATACGATATTGCCTTATGTATTGAAAAAATACATGAATGAAAATCCAAATGTTGAAGTTTCTGTTAAGGTGATGGATTCTGCAGCGATTGAAATCCAAGTATTACAAGATCAGATCGATATCGGGCTGTCCTGTTTGCCGGCAAACCATGATGATTTACAAAGCAATATACTATTTGAGGATGAAATCGTCCTCGTGGCCCCACATGACGGTTTTGACTCAGAATCAGCTCCTCCACTAGAAGAAGAACAGGTGCTGCAAAAATACCATTTGATTACAGATCACCATCCTCTATATTGGGAAGACTTGAAGAGAGAAGTGAAAATCATCTATCCGTCAACGAAGATGATGGCTGTATCCCAAATTCATATTACAAAACGGTTTATTATTGAAGGCTTAGGAATCTCTTACTTGCCAGTCTCAACTGTTAGAAAAGAATTATTAGAAGGCTGGCTTTTAGAGGTACCTTATTCTCGAATTAAAAGGAAAACAGCGAATACGTATTCTATTATTAAATACAATCACCGTAAACAGCAAACCTTTTTACACTTTCTCTCGGGGTATCGAATCTAGCCCGTTCATGCCACCTTTATGTAATCAAAATCACTTTACTGCCATAATTTATTAACAAGTTGAACCCTTGGTTTCACAAGGGTTCTACATGCATTTGATACTTAAAATATTCTTAGTTCAAATTATCGCCATAGTTTTATTACATAATTGTGAATTACTTCACATTCATAGTGAATCCCCCTTCTTTTCATGGTAAATTTTAAGTGTAATCATCATACACCTTAAAAATTGAAAGGAAGATGCTCTATGTTTAACAAGCTTTTACGTGAAAATAATATTGTAGCTGGAATCTTAACTGTCCTTCGTGTTTATCTTGGTTATATGTGGTTAACTGCTGGTTGGGGGAAAATCACAGGTGGATTTGATGCATCAGGCTTCTTAGCAAACGCTGCTGCAAACCCAGTCACTGGTCCTGGTGGTGGTCCAGTATATGGATGGTATGTTGGTTTCTTAGAAAGCTTCGCAATTCCTAATATTGGACTTTTCAACATCTTGATTCCTTGGGGCGAATTCTTAGTAGGGCTTGGACTAATCTTAGGATGCTTAACAACTGCTGCTGTATTCTTCGGAATGGTCATGAACTTCTCTTTCATGCTAGCAGGAACAGTATCTCACAACCCAACTGACATTATCATGGGTGTATTCATCGCAGCTGCTGGATACAATGCAGGTAAATATGGTTTAGACCGCTATGTATTACCATTCTTACGCAAACAATTCAGCAAAGGGAAAGACACTGCCACTATAAATGTAAATGCATCATAAGAACGAATACTAGAAGCCAATCCAACAGGATTGGCTTTTAATCATTAATCTTTAATAACAAGGAAACCTTCAGACTGTCTTGAAAACGCTTGTCAGACGAGGCGGGCAGTCCTAACGAAGACCCGAAGGGGACGATCGAGACAAGCAACGACGTATGCGAGCGTTTGTCAACGGTCTGAGCCAATCCAACAGGATTGGCTTTTAATCATTAATCTTTATAACAAGGAAACCTTCAGACTGTCTTGAAAACGCTTGTCAGACGAGGCGGGCAGTCCTAACGAAGACCCGAAGGGGACGATCGAGACAAGCAACGACGTATGCGAGCGTTTGTCAACGGTCTGAGAAGCTTCTTTTAATTTGATTTTCTCTTTTCACCTTTGCATGATAGAATACTACATAACAAATTTAAACTTGGTGAAATCAATGGAACTTGAATTAATAAAGCTTTTAGAAGATTACAGGGAAATGGCTATTCTGATCAGTATTCTGATCAATATAATCATAAGTATACTCGGCGTTTTGCCTAGTTTTTTTATTACAGCTGCAAACTTAGCTGTATTCGGCTTTCAGACAGGGCTAATTCTATCAATCATTGGTGAAGCCATTGGAGCGATTGTTAGTTTTTTGATTTATCGTAAAGGGATCTACGCTTATAAATCCAAAAGAAAGAAGCCTACTACCCTCTTAAATAAATTCGAACAGGCAAACGGGCTGTATGCATTCTCACTCGTTATCGCATTAAGGATCTTCCCCTTTATTCCTTCCAGTCTTGTGACGTTCATGAGTGCAGCAAGCAAAATGGGTGTTGTTCCATTTTCGATTGCGAGTACCGTTGGAAAAGTTCCAGCTCTTCTAATTGAAGCATATGCAGTTTATCAAATACTTGTCTGGAATTGGCAAGGGAAGCTCATTTTATCAATACTTTCTATAGTAGCAATCATCGTAATTCTTCAGCAAAAAAAGAAGCGACGTTTATCCTCTTAGGATAAATTAGTCGCTTCAAGTATTATTTAACTAATTCTTTTACCAGTTCACGATTTCTTTCTTTAAATCGTTCATTATGGGACGACACCATTGCTGTTTGGTCTGCATTTGGCTCTACAAACGTTTTTGCTTTATTAACAGCGTTTGCCGCGTCTTGAAAGGCCCCTGCAATTAAATGAACCTTCCCATCGTATTTAAGAATATCACCTGCAGCAAATAAGCCTGGAATAGAAGATTCGCTACATGTGCTTCCTTTAATATAGAAATTATCAAGTTGCTCTATTTTCAACGGACTATTTTCTATTAATTGAGAGTCTCGTTCGAAACCATGATTAACAAGAATATCATCTATCTTTAATTGCTGCTTCAATCCTGTTTCCACATGGATGAGTTCAACTGTGTCAATCTTTTCTCTCGATTCATTTGCAATCAACTTATGAACCTGTGTTTGCAAATGTACCTCACAACCACTATTAATGAGCTGTTGTACTTGGGCTTCATGTCCTTTTAATGCTGTTCCACGGTAGGAGACAATGACTTTCTTTGCGATTGGACTTAATTCGTTTGCCCAATCAATCGCCGAATTTCCACCACCTGAAATCAATACCGTTTTATCCTTAAATGCTTGAAGTGCGCGGACAGTATAATGAAGATTTGCCATTTCGAACCTCTCTGCACCTTCTACATCTAAACGCTGTGGAGACAATACACCACTGCCGACTGCTACAATGACTGTTTTTGAATAATGCACTTGGCCTGAACCTGTATGTAACTCAAAATGTCCATCCTCATCTCGATCAATTGAAGTGACTTTCTCATTTAATACCACTTCAGGACGAAACGTTAGCGCTTGCTCTACAAGTTGTTCAATTAATTTAGCACCTGGGATTGGTAACATTCCCCCAACATCCCAAATCATCTTTTCAGGATATACATGAATCTTTCCACCAAGAATCGGTTGGAACTCAATAATTTTTGTTTTCATCTCTCTAAGTCCACTATAAAAAGCTGAATACAATCCAGCAGGTCCGCCGCCAATAATCGTGACATCGAATAAATCTTTATTCAATTTCATCTCTCCATTCAATTTTCACATAATTGATGTTGACAATCATTCTCAATAAGATTATATTATGATTGTAATCTATAATGAGATTGTTAATCAACTACTATTTTATTTTTTCTTGGAGGGATGGAAATGGTTCGCCTACAGACAACCGATTTACATATTGGATATGGAGAACAAACTATTATCAAGAACCTCTCTTTATCCATACCTGACAATGAAGTAACTGTCATTGTTGGTGCGAACGGTTGTGGCAAATCAACCTTACTTAAAGCAATGACGCGCCTACTTCCACATAAATCAGGGAAGATCTTATTAGATGGACAAGAGATTGCCAAAGAGAAAACAAAGGAATTAGCTAAGAAAATGGCGATTCTCCCTCAATCACCTGAAAGTCAAAGTGGCTTAACTGTTGGGGAGTTAGTATCATATGGAAGATTTCCACATCAATCAGGAATCGGCAGACTTACAAAAAAAGACTATGAGGCGATTGATTGGGCAATGGAAGTGACAGGCATTATAGACTTCAAATACAGAACAGTGGACGCCCTCTCTGGTGGGCAAAGACAGCGTGTTTGGATCGCAATGGCACTTGCCCAAGAAACGGAAATCATTTTTCTTGATGAGCCAACAACCTATTTAGACATGGCGCATCAATTAGAAGTACTTGAGCTTCTACAAACGTTAAATCGTGAACAAGGAAGAACAATTGTTATGGTGCTTCATGATCTTAACCAAGCTGCTAGGTTTGGAGATTACTTGATTGCGCTTAAACAAGGCGAAGTCATTCAAGCTGGTTCATGTGAGAAAGTAATGACAAATCATGTACTAAAGAAAGTATTCAATATTGATGCAGTCATTGGACGTGACCCACTTACAAATAAACCAATGTGCTTATCCTATCAACTAGTAAAGGAAGAAGTAAATCATGAAAAAAATCTCGATATTCCTCGTGAGCTTGCTCTTGTTCATTCTTAGTGCTTGCGGAAACGGAGATTCCTCATCAGAAGGAGATAAAAATTCAGGTAAAGAACAAGATAGTGATACAATTACTTATGAATCTGAAAATGGCCCTGTCGAAGTTCCAGCTAATCCTGAAAGAGTCATTGTTCTTTCCACGTATGCAGGGAATGTAATGGCTTTGGATGTTGACCTTGTCGGTGTTGATTCATGGTCAAAAACGAATCCAAAATACGACTCTTACTTAGAAGGTGTCGAAGAAGTAACTGACGAAAACCTAGAGAAAATTATTGAGCTTGATCCAGACTTAATTATCGGACTATCCACAATTAAGAACGTGGATAAGTTGCAAGAAATCGCACCAACTGTTACATTCACTTATGGACAACTTGATTACTTAACACAACATCTAGAGATTGGTAAGCTTCTAAATAAAGAAGAAGAAGCACAAGCATGGATAGACGATTTTAAGCACCGTGCTCACGAAGCTGGTGAAGACATTAAAGCAAAAATTGGTGAAGATGCAACCGTTTCAGTTATTGAAAATTTCGACAAACAAATATATGTTTTCGGCGATAACTGGGGTCGTGGCACAGAAATTTTATATCAAGAAATGAAACTAGCTATGCCTGAGAAAGTAAAAGAAATGGCGCTTGAAGCAGGTTACTATACTCTTTCTGCTGAAGTACTTCCAGAGTTTGCTGGCGATTATTTAATCATAAGTAAAGATTCAGACCAAGATAACTCTTATCAAGAAACAGAAACATATAAAAACATCCCTGCAGTCAAAAACAATCAAGTTTTTGAAGCAAATGCAAAGGAATTCTATTTTAATGACCCAATATCATTAGATAATCAATTAGAATTCTTTATTGATCACTTTTTAAATCAATAATGTCATTCACTAAGTAGCCCCCCTACTTATGAATATATATTTTCCCAGGCAGCATTCCCTCCCCTCTCTAAAGAACAAGGGATATGCTGCCTATTGCTTATTTTTCTAAAACTTATCCTAACTAATAAATGTCTTAAGAGAGATGACGTGGACCATGAAATCAATAAAAATACTCTATCTACTTAGTTTCACTAGTTTACTTCTTGCTTTTGCAGCATCCATCACATTAGGGGCAGCAGATACAACCTTATCAGATGTATGGAGTGCACTCATCGGTGATGTTGCGACCAATTCCACAGCCTTAATGATTCAAGAAATTCGTCTTCCTCGAGAAATTGCTGCTATTCTTGTCGGAGCGGCTCTTAGTGTGTCGGGGGCAATTATGCAAGGGATGACACGAAATCCACTTGCTGACCCTGGATTGATTGGTTTAACCTCAGGAGCAAATGCAGCGCTCGCCATTACAATGGCTTTTTCTATGGCGACTGGCACATATTCAATCATGATCGCTTGCTTTATTGGAGCTGCTGTAGGAGCAATCATGGTATTCGGATTAAGTTCGATGAAAAAAGGGGGCTTTTCCCCATTTCGCCTCGTGCTAGCAGGTGCCTGTGTAACTACTTTTTTCACAGCCATTGCGGAAGGTATCGGAATTTACTTTAAGATTTCAAAAGAAGTATCCATGTGGACATCAGGTGGACTGATGGGGACTTCCTGGTCACAGTTACAGTTACTTTTGCCTGTTATTGTCATTGGGATGATTATTGCAATTCTATATTCTAAGCAATTAACAATCTTAAGCCTTAGTGAAGAAGTTGCTGTTGGCCTAGGGCAAAATACAACTCGCACGAAAGCAATTCTATTTGTAATCGTTGTCATACTCACTGGTGCATCTGTTGCATTAGTTGGTAATCTTGCTTTTATTGGATTGATGGTTCCACATATTGTAAGGAAAATTGTTGGAACAGATTATCAAAACATTATCCCGTTCTCAATGATCATTGGGGCGATTGTCATGCTAATAGCAGATACTGGAGCACGAACAATCAATGCACCATTTGAAACACCAGTTGCTGCAATCTTATCCATCATTGGATTGCCATTTTTCATCTGGATTGTACATCGTAAAGGAGGTCATATCTAATGATCCATCCTTCCATTTTAAGAAAGCAAAAGATCATTCTTACTTTATTAATCATCGGCATAATTATTACTTTTATCATCGGCATAAGCGTTGGCTATTCTTCAATCGGAATGGATCGCATCATACCGATTTTAATGGGAAATGGAACATTTAAAGAAGAGTTCATCCTTTTTTCAATCCGTTTACCCCGAATGGTCATCACCTTACTCGCCGGAATGGCATTGGCACTCTCAGGTGCAATCTTACAAGGTATTTTAAAAAATGATTTAGCAGACCCTGGTATTATCGGGATTAATAGTGGTGCTGGTGTTGCCATTGCAATTTACTTCCTATTCTTCCCAATCAGTCAAGGAAGTTTTGTTTATTTGATGCCTTTTGTCGCTTTAATAGGAGCAGGATTAACAGCGATTAGCATCTATTTACTATCGTATCGAAAATCTTTAGGAGTCAACCCTACTAAGCTAGTATTAACGGGAATTGGTTTTTCAATGGCATTATCAGGGCTAATGATTTTCCTTATCTCTTCGGCAGAACGGGAAAAGGTAGATTTCATTGCCCGTTGGTTAGCAGGGAATATTTGGGGTACTGATTGGGTATTCTCTATGGCTCTTATCCCTTGGTTATTGATTTTAATTCCTTTCACATTAATGAAAGCACAGCGAATAAACCTTTTAGGGTTTAGTGATTCCGTTTCCATTGGACTTGGCGTTTCCATAGAAAAAGAAAGACTACTGCTCTTAATGGCAGCAGTTGCACTAGCAGCTTCGGCAGTATCTGTAACTGGAGGAATCGCCTTTATTGGACTAATGGCGCCTCACATAGCCAAGGCACTCATTGGCCCTAGAAATCAATTGTTCTTACCTATCGCCATCTTAATCGGTGGATTCTTATTGATGATTGCAGACCTAATTGGAAAAAACATAGTCGATCCTGATGGCATTCCAGCAGGAATTATGGTTGCTTTAATTGGAGCTCCATACTTTATGTACTTATTACTAAAGAAATAAGACAAGCAAATGTAGCCAAAGTCGAAAAACGACTTTGGCTACATTTTTTCGTGGAGCATATTGAGTAATATAGACACACTCAGTATGTCTTGAAGAAAATTATCAGACTAAGCATACAACCTTAGTGGAAGACCCTGAAAATCGATTTCAGGTTTAACAATTCCTATGCTACAGTCTGAGACACTTCCCCCGTCAGTCTTTTATCATTTCAGCCTTAATTGAATAAAGATAAGCATTCCGAATGATATTACAATCATCGATGCAACCCATAGCCATGCCATTGTTAAATTACCTGAGTCGATTGCTAAATATATCGCGGTCGGGATTGTTTGGGTGACACCTGGGATATTCCCTGCAAACATAAGTGTTGCCCCGAACTCACCGAGAGCCCGGGCAAAGCTCAATATAGCACCAGATATTAGTGCCTTTGAAGCAAGCGGAATCGAAATATAGAAAAAAACCTTCAATTCACTCGCCCCATCCACCATCGCCGCGTATTCTATGTCTCGATCTATCGACTGAAACCCTGATTTTGCCGACTGATACATTAGTGGAAATGCAACGACAATTGCTGCAATCACAGCTGCCCACCAGGTAAAAATAATTGGCTGACCAAATAACCACTCTATTGCTCTCCCAAAAACACTATTTTTTCCGAAGATGACAATGAGGATGAAACCTACGACAGTTGGAGGTAAAACCATTGGTAAAAGCAGGAGTGTCTCTACAAACACTTTGCCTTTAAACGTTCTCCTTGCAAACACCCTCCCTGCGATTGTCCCAATGATTACCACAATTACGCCGCTTAGAGAAGCAATTTTTAAGGACAACCAAATAGGGGATAAAAACTGTTCAATCATTCCGTAATAAACCCGTACTTTGCAAAGATATTCTTCGCTACATCTGTTTGAAGGTATTCATAGAAATGCTTTGCTTCTTCATAGCTTTTGCTTTCTTTTAAAACCCCAACCGGGTATACAATAGGTTCATGTGATCCAACTTCCGTTGAGGCAATGATTGATACTTTATTTGAACCAACAGCATCTGTTTTGTACACAATACCAGCCTTAACATTCATTGTTTCTACATAGGATAATACTTGACGTACATCTTTGGCATACACAATCTTTTCCTCTATTTCCTCCCATAGGTCCATGTTTTCTAAAGACTCTTTAGCATATTTGCCAGCAGGTACTGATTCTGGTGTACCAATCGAGATTTGATCAATCTCATTTTTTGTTAGATCTTCAAAAGACTGAATCATTTCTTCTCCCTCTTGTGCGATCAAGACAATTTCATTTCTTAATAATTGAACGCCATCTTCTTTTGCAATCATGCCCTCATCTACCAATAGTTGAAATTTATCCTCTGCTGCAGAAAAAAACAAATCTACCGGAGCACCCTGGGAAATCTGCTGCTGTAATGAACCTGAAGCACCAAAGTTAAAGCTTACCTGTACATGTTCATTTTCATTTATGTATTGAGTTGCAACTTCTTCTATTGCTTCCTTTAAACTAGCAGCTGCAGAAACCATCAATTCAACATCTTGATCTTTTGTTGTTTGATTTCCGGTTGAACTGGAACATCCAATAGTAAAAATGATCAAAATAAAAATGATGATCCATGTCTTTCCATATTTCTTATCCATAATACACCTCGTTAGTATAATTAGTTATAACTAATTATATCTTATTATAACTAATTATAACTGAATATGATTTTTCTCACAGTTAATTAAAAATCTCTCTGCTCTTAATGAAAGATTTGTTTATTCTTGATTCGAACTAGGATAAAATGCAAGTAACGACATGAAGTTGGAGTGATTTTCATGGGAACAGACACTTCCTATACAATCGAGGAACTTTCAAAAATATTAAAGGTTTCAAAGCTTACCATTTACGATCTAATAAAAAAAGGAGATATTACAGCCTTTCGAGTTGGACGTCAAATGCGAATTGAGCATGAACATGTTGAACAATATAAATCAAAAAATAGAATGTCTGCTCAAGAGAAGCACGATTCCATCAAGGTTTCAAAAGAGACACTCCCTTCAATGAGTAATCAAGTTGTTATAAGTGGACAAGATCAAATATTAGATCTTTTAAGTACACATCTTGAAAAACATCTGAAAGACACGCCGCTTAGAATGTACTCAGGTAGTCTCAATAGCTTGGTTTCTTTGTATAACAGAGAATGCACCATTGTAAGTGTCCACTTATATGATGCAGACACTGATCAATATAACCTTCCATATGTTAAAAGACTCTTTGTAAATGAGCCATTTCTTCTGATTCATTTATTAAGAAGAACAGCTGGTTATTACGTTCAAAAAGGAAATCCTTTAGGAATGAGGAGTTGGAGAGATTTAGCTAAAAAAGAAGTGATATTGGCTAATCGTGAGAAGGGTTCTGGAACCAGAGTACTGATTGATGAACAATTAAGGAAAAATAAAATCTCCTCTCAAAATATTCAAGGCTACACTAGTCAATATACAAGTCACATCTCAGTTGCATCTGCAATCAGTAGTGGCCAAGCCAATGTGGGGATTGGAAGTGAAAATGTTGCCAGAATTGCGAATGTTGATTTTGTGCCACTCATTCAAGAAGACTATGAACTTGTCGTTTTAAAAACAAATGAAAACAAACAACTTGTAAAGTGGCTAAAAGAAACAGTACAATCACACACATTTAAAGATCAAATCATTCAGTTTAATGGATATGATACGAGTAAGACCGGGCAAATTATATATGAGACTTAGTTTTTCTACAAACCAAATAGAGGTAACCAATGAAAAATAAATTCTTCTTCACTTCTCTTATTACAATATATACATTAATCGTCTTCTACATTGGATGGAATATTCATACCTGGCTCCAGGCAATGTTCTCTCTAGACATTAAATGGATTGTTTTTTCATTCTGTTATTTGTTCTTCTATTCATATTTGATTGGACGATTCCATTGGAAGTTATCCTTCTTTAGAGTAGTCGGAGCTTATTCATTTGCATTATTACAGTACTTACTCATTTTCTTGCCACTAAGTAATATCGTTGTTCTCTTAAATCGTTTTACAACGATACCACAGGAATCAGTGATTATATGGGTCGGATGGATTTTGGTTATAATCTTACTTCTAATTGTTTTAATTGGTACATATAATGCCTATTCGCCTAAAATCATTTCGTACGAGCTCACAATTAACAAACACGTGAAAAACATAGAACGAGTAAAGATTGTCATGGCGTCTGATATGCACTTCGGTACCTTGTCCGGGTTAGCGCATGCGAAACGACTTGTGAAAGAGATTAATCAATTACAGCCTGACCTTATTTTATTTCCAGGCGATCTAATTGATGATGATCCTAAACCATTCATGGCTAAAAAGATGGGAGATGAACTAAAGCAACTGTCAGCACCACTAGGGATTTATGGAGTACTTGGAAATCATGAATACTACGGTGGAGCAATTCCAGCCTTCGTAGAGGAGATGGATCGAATTGGGATTCATATTCTTCAAGATGAATCCATGATGTTAGGAGATCATTTTTATCTTATTGGGAGAAAGGATAAAGCTGATCGAAAGCGATTGAGAATGAGTAAGCTATTAGAGGGATTAGACGATTCTAAGCCAATAATTATGATGGATCATCAACCTAGTGAAATCACATTTGCAAAGGAGATTGGTGTGGATTTATTGTTAAGTGGTCATACACATAGGGGACAAATGGCACCCAATCATCTCATTACCCAGAAAGTATTTGATTTGGATTGGGGTTATGCAAAATTCGGAGACTTACATGCGATCGTTTCTTCCGGATACGGATTTTGGGGTCCACCGATTCGGATAGGCTCACAGTCTGAAATCGTAGAAATAAATGTCCGTTTCAGCAAGTGAGAAAATACTTTTGTTTATTGAAAAGGAAATAGTTTAAAGATGACTTCTCCGATAATCTGCTGTTCATGAATAAACCCAAAATTACGACTATCATTGCTTTTCATTCGGTTATCACCTAGGACAAAATATTGTCTCTCAGGAACTACTTCTAACCCTGTAATGGAATGGAGTGAAAAGTTCCCTGTCGTTCTCATCATGAACGTTTCCCTGTTCACATACGGCTCTTTGTACTCAATGCCGTTTATAAATAAGACATCATTTCGCATTTCAACCGTATCTCCAGGGACACCAATGATTCTTTTAATAAAAATATCCTTTTCATTATGTGCTTTAAAAACGATCAAATCAAATCGCTTTACTTCATCTGTCTTGTATATGAGGACATGCTGATTTTCAGAAAAGGTGGGTTCCATTGAAACGCCTTGAACAACGGCTGGCTCAAACAAGTATGATAAACAAATACACGCAACTACTATCAAACCCATAATAGTTGTAGTCCATATGACACTTTTCCTTTTTTTCATGCACTCTCACCACACTAGTCTTTTTACCTATTGTAACATATCAAGAATGTTCTGAAAGTTTATTTTATGTAAAAAAAATTAGTAAATCATGCTAGTATTGTAAAGGAATTTTAATAAAAAAAACACTTGGAAGCCCAAGTGTTTTTTCTATTTCTATATGGCATATAAGCGATTGTACAGATTGATTAAGCTTTTACTGGGAGGTAATCACTGATTTCTTTTATGACTTCTTGCAATGCTTCTTTACTAAGAATGATCTTTCCGTCTGCCAATATAACATTGTCTTCTAAAATCTCCCCGGTAATCATGCAAGCTTGTCTACTTTCATATTTTCGTAGAATGATTTTTTCCTCTTCTACAAAGATTTCAATTGGATCTTTAATTCTAATATTAAGCGTTTTCCTTAATTCCATCGGTATTACAATTCTCCCCAGCTCATCCACTTTTCGGACAATACCTGTACTCTTCAACTGCTTTGCCTCCTTAATAGATTCATATTTATTTAAGTTAAGGTAATTTTATACGAAGTTACTATTTTTTACAATATTTTATTTGTTTCGTAAACTAATTTTAATCTTATTGATTTAATCGTATATATTCGTTATAATCAGTATCAATTTCATCTAATAAATGCAATGATAAGAGAAGTAAAATGAATGGACTTTTTACAAGAGAGCCCTAGTAGCTGAAAAGGGGCAAAAGGAAACTCATTTGAAAATGGCCTTTGAGCAGTGTGCTGAACGTAACTTCGTTATTAGTAGGTGGCATCGGGACTTGACTTCCGTTAACAAGGTCACAGTATCGCAAACAATTATGATTTGCCGTACTTGAACTAAGGCCAATTTATTTGGTGAATATAGGTGGTACCACGGGATTCAAACCTCGTCCTTAATTTTTTAAGGACGGGGTTTTTTATTTTACTTTATTTCTTTTAGGAGGCAGTAATAATGACTATATTTATCGGTGGCGCATGGCCATATGCTAATGGATCTTTACATTTAGGGCATATCTCAAGCTTATTACCAGGGGATATTCTTGCTCGATACTTCCGACAAAAAGGAGAAAATGTTCTATATGTTTCAGGAAGTGATTGCAACGGGACACCGATTGCACTTAGAGCGAAAGAGGAAGGAAAAACAACGAAGGAAATCGCTGATTATTTTCATGATCAATTTACTAGAAACTTCAAGCAGCTCGGGTTTACGTATGATTTATATACGCGCACTGATTCAGAGGCACATCATAAAACCGTTCAACATCTATTTAAACAGTTATATGAGAATGGTTATATTTATGAAAAAGAGATTGAACAAGCTTATTGCATCACATGTGAACAATTCCTTCCTGATCGCTATGTAGAAGGGCTATGCCCACATTGTGGAGAAAAAGCTCGCGGGGACCAGTGTGATCATTGTTCATCGATTCTTGATCCCCTTGAATTACATGATAAGTTGTGCAAAATCTGTCACTGTGAACCAGAAGTACGTGTTACTTCCCATTTATATTTTTCACTGTCATCCTTTCAGAAAGAGCTTGAATTACTCGTACAGCAAAATAAAGGTAAATGGAGAAACAATGCGGTACAGCTAACAGAGAGATACTTAAGAGAAGGATTACTCGATCGAGCAGGAACTAGGGACTTACCAAATGGCATTCCTTGTCCAATCCAAGGATATGAAGAGAAGAAGATTTATGTGTGGATTGAAGCCGTAGCTGGGTACTACTCCGCTAGTCAAGCATGGGCTGAATCGCAACAGACAACAGCTGATGACTTTTGGAAGGAAGATACAATTGCATATTATGTGCATGGAAAAGACAATATCCCCTTCCACACTATGATTTTGCCAGCGATTCTGCTAGGAACAAAACATCGTGCTTTGCCAACACATATTGTGTCAAATGAATATGTCACGCTTGAAAAGAAGAAAATCTCTACAAGCAACAACTGGGCCGTTTGGACACCAGACATTCTAGATCGTTACGATGCCGATTCCATCCGTTATTTTTTAACGATCAATGCTCCTGAAAGTAGAGACACAGATTTTTCATGGAGAGAATTCATTTTGAGTCATAATGGAGAACTACTAGGAGGATATGGAAACTTCATTAACCGTACGTTGAAGTTTATTGAAAAATCATTTTCAGGTAGGATTCCAACAGGACCAATGTCTCCTGAACTAGCTCAACAATTAAATCGTCTTTATAAGGAAGTTGGCGAAAAGATTGAGAACACAAAATTCAAAGCGGCATTAGATCAGATTTTTACCTTCATTCGTTCTATGAATAAATACTTTGACGAACAAAAGCCATGGATTCAAGCAAAAGAAAATAATGCAGAATGTGAAAGTACACTTCTGCAATGTACTTATGCAATAGTGAATCTTGCGCAATTACTTACACCATTCCTTCCTTTCTCAAGCGCAAAAGTAAAAGAGATCTTACAAGTAGAGGCTTTTGACTGGGCACTTATCACAGACTTACCAGAAACTTTATTACCTGTCTCCCCACTATTTATTCGGATTGATCTAACAGAAATCGAGATCGAATTAGAAAGGCTACAGGAACAAGCTAAGAAATAAACGTCCGCTCTACACAATCATAGACAAATGAGACATGAAGCTATAATCAAAGTCAGTATCATTAAAGATATCCACAGTCATAGGAGATTTGTTATTTCCTATTCGAAAATAAAACTTCCCATTCATAAGATTGAACGGGAAGTTTTATTTACATTGCAGTAATTCCTCCATCAACGATAAATTCTGATCCAGTTGAATAACTAGATTCGTCAGAAGCTAAGTAAAGGACAATACTAGATACTTCATCTGGTTGGGCAACACGCTTTAATGGAATATGTTTTGAAAACTCTTCTACTGCAGCTTTCGTATCTTCTTGAACGACCATCGGAGTTGCAATCACTCCAGGATGAACCGAATTTACTCGAATACCATAACGAGAGCATTCCATTGCTGCCGCTTTTGTAATACCACGAACGGCAAACTTCGTGTCTGTGTATCCTACAGCTCCTCCAACTATTCCATTGATTGATGAAATATTAATAATCGATCCATTCCCTGCTTTTTGCATTGAAGGAATAATCGCTTTCATTCCTAAGAATACAGAAACTTGATTAATATCAACAATGCGACGATATTCCTCTTCAGTTGTTTCTAAGATTGACTTAGACATTGTAATACCAGCATTATTCACAAGTATAGATACTGGCCCAAATGCTTCTTCAGCTTTTACAACAACGTTTGACCAATCATCTGCACTTGTTACATTTTGCTTTATAAAAATAGCATTTTCCCCTAATTCTGCTGCTAATGCTGTCCCTTTTTCTTCATTTAGGTCTGTCAGAACAACCTTTGCCCCTTCAGCTACAAAGCGACGAGTATGAGATTCACCCATCCCTTGAGCTGCTCCTGTAATAACCGCCACTTTCCCTCGCAAACGTGCCATCTCCAATTCCTCCTAAGAAATTTATCACTATAAACTACAATTGTAAATTAACAGAAAAATAGATCGTTGTCAAAATTAACATCTATTTAAAAAGCATCTATAATTCATGGTATACTTTTTTCAAATAAGATCGTATACAAGGTGGACTGATGGAAGTGAAGGAAGATCGCCGTATTATTCGAACGAGGACTAGCCTCAAGCAAGCATTATTTAACCTTATACAAGAAAAAGATTTCCGTGACATATCGGTAACTGAGGTTTCAAAAGCAGCAAAGTGTAACCGAGTGACCTTTTATTCACACTATAATGACAGTACTGAGCTACTAGCAGATATATTTCAAGACAACTTAAATGAACTCGCAAACTACTATCGTAATAGTTATAAAGGAATGAAAACATTCTCCATTACAGATCCTGAAAGAAACATTCCCATTTTTGAATATGTACACAAAAATAAATTCGTCTTTTCTCTTATCTTAATGGGTGAGGTCATTCCAGGATCGCAGAACAACTTCTGTGAAACAATTACAACGATTAATAAAGCCGATTTACAGCTAAACGGCGATGTTGGCTTCGATATCGAAGCAGTGAACTTGTACGAAACATATGCCCTTCTTGGTTTGTTCATTTATTGGATCAAAGAAGAATTTAAAACTCCTCCTCAAGAAATGGCAGAGAGACTCTCCATCTTGCATGGTACAGCACTAGGGGAAGCGATTGTTGTTTCCGAAAAATAATCAAAAGGGAGTCGCATTCATCAACTGCGCTCCCTCTTCAAATACAAGTCTAATGGTAGTTACCTTTTAGATATTTAGTTGGCATTACATCTAGAATATTGACACTGTTTGTATTTTCATTTTCTATTAAATAAATCACATCCTCAATATTGCCGTTAACGTAAGCTGCGTAAACATTTGCTCCATTTTCTTCTATATAATGAATTGCATCCAAGTACTGATTCGTGTCCATAATTCCAAATACTTCTACGAAATCCTCATGTTCGTACATATACTTCAGCATGGATAACAACCTTCTTTCATAATTCATATCAGGAGCATTTTTGTATCCCATTAAATTAGGATAGGTGTCTTGATCAAATGGGGGATTATTATAATAAATACTAGGTGCTTGTGGATTAAATCCAATTCTCGAATTTGCTTGGCGTTCATCACCAAGATGCCTAACCGCTGCCCAAGTATAAGATAACGTGCTCTCTTCTTGATGAACATATTTTGATAAAAACTCATCGATAGAAATTTCATTATTAAAAGTAATTACTGTTGAAAGTTCGGTTGAAGCTGGCAACCCCTTTAGTTCTTCAATCATATCCTCTTTGTATAAAGTAAAATCGTTATCTAGTCCCGTTATTTTCCCTGCATAATGCACTTGATGATGAGTAGGGTAATGCAAAACTTTATTAAACTCATTCCTCTTAATTTCATATGTTTCTATTTTTGCCTCTTTAGTAAACGGTTCTGTCTTTTGAACTTTGATTTCATAAGTCCCGAAGTGTAAACTTCTATAAAAATCTAAATAAAATAGCAAATCCACATTTGGATTATGGAGCTCACTATGAATGGAATATAATACCGGGAATTCCTCATCTGGTTTGTAAAAATATTCATTCATTATTGGGCTAATAACTAGGAAGAGCAAGGTGACAATTGATACTGAAATCCCCACTGTTAATGCAACAATTTTTTGCACCTTTCTCTTTATAGATTTGCGCAATGTTTTACTATGTTCAATAGTCTCTTTTGTCTCAGTATTTATTTCCTTTTTCAATAAATGTTGATCAAGCTCCTCCATTAAGTAATCTTGAATCAATTCTGCTTTCTTTATTTCTGCTTCAACAAGCTCCAATTCTTCTTCTGAAGCCGTTCCATTCCGATATTTTTCGAGCAATTGTTCAAAATTCATACGTTCCACCTTCTACAATTTTTCTCAATTTGATACGAGCTCGATATAGGAGCGTCCTCGCCGCTCCATGATTAAGATGCATGGCTTCACTTATCTCCTTTAAGGAAAAGTCAAAATAATAATGCATCATGATTACTTCTCGATAGGAAGCTGGCAATGAAAGTATCGATTGATACAATGCTTTGTTTTTTTCATCTACTAATATAGTTGTTAGCACTTGTTCGTTAGAAACGAATGGGATGGATTCTAACTCGCGATTGTCTATCTTTCTTTCCTTACGCATTCGATCAAGCCAATTATGCTTACAAATCGTAAACAACCAATACTTGATCGTCCCTTTTACAGAATCGATTGCTAACATTGCTTTATAAAATGTGTCGCTCACCAATTCCTCCGCAACATAATGACTTTTACTTAAAGAGAAAGCGTATAAATAAAGTTCCTTGTAATGACGTTCATATAGCTCGCCTACTAGATCCCTCTTCATAACTTCCCCTCTCTCATTACATAAACGAATGAACCGTGAAAATGTCACACATGAATTTTTTGAACTTACATTTTTACGCAACTAAATCTTTTCGTCTTAATAATCGCGTTGATATAACTAGGGACGAGACTAAAAATAGGATTACATAGAGCAAGGATAAAAATATTGGTGATAAAGAGATTAAATAGGCAATAGAACCCAGTGCTGCAACAAATTCATTAGGATAATGAACAAAGGCGATTACGAGGATAATAATTATTATGCCAAAAGTTAATAGTGAGCGTAAAACATTTTGGAAGTAATAATAGATAGGCATGATCAGCGCAATAATTGTAACTCCAATTAAGAAATAAAAAACGATCATTGTCGTTGACCAACCAGCAAAGTTCAAATAGTTCGGTAACAACCGTTCAATCAAAAGAAGCATAACCTTTGTCCAAATAAGCAAAATAGGCAGAGAGAGCAGAAGCACTATGAATCGAGCTACAACATGATTTTTTCTAAAAAATGGCATACTCATAAACAAAACTTGCGCACTCGACTTTTCTTCATTGTAAAACTGTGTAAAGGCGAGCGTAAACATACCTACGAAACTTATATACAACGGCGATAGATTCGTGAGTAAACTGATTGGTAGTAATAGACTCAATGATAGGAATGTTCCACGCACAAGCAACCATTCTTTATATAATAAGCTAATCATTCTGATGCTCCTTTCGTATAAAAGTAGAGAATTTGCTCAATTGTTGCAGATTGTACGACGAAATCATTAGGGAACTCTTCAAACATTTTTGGGTCGCCCCTATACAATCCTTCCATATGAAATTCTCCTTCTTTCATACCGATAAAAGTGCTTGTTACATCTTGATCAAATGCTTCTTTCTTTCCAGACACAATATAATATTGTTGCTTCATTGACTCAATATCATCATACAGATGAATTTCTCCTTCATTTATGAAAACCAAATAATCGGCAATTTGATCGAGGTCAGAAGTGATATGAGTTGAGAAGAAGATTGTTTGCTCCTCATTGATCATCAAATCTTGCAGTAAAAACAGAAGGTCCTTTCTAAAGACAGGGTCTAGTCCAGAAGTAGGTTCATCCATCACAATAATTTTAGGTCGATATGATAACGCTAGAAGAAGTGATGCTTTCATCCGCATTCCTCTTGAAAAAACTTTAAATTTCTCTTTCTCGTTCAGCTTAAATTTTTGTAAATAGGTTTCATATAGATCATCATCCCAATTCTTATAACATTTCGAGTAAATCTTTCGTAGATCTTTTAATCTCCACTCTTTATATGCGTATAAATCCTCATACACAAATCCAATTTCTTGACGTACATCTGCATTTTTATGGTCTTTACCGAGTATTACAATCAACCCTTGATCAAGATGAATAAGATCCATCATCATCCGAATTGTAGAGCTCTTCCCTGCACCGTTTGGTCCAACAAAGCCAGTAATATAGCCTTTTGGAATAGTGAAATCCAGTGTAATCGTTGTCTCTCCTAGAGAGCGTGAGACATTTTGAAACTCAATAGCATTCATCGCTTCTCCTCCTTTAGCAACTTATTAACTAATTCCAATATCTCTTCTTTAGGTTTCCTTGCATCTAAACACATCTTAACTCCTTGCCTTAATACTTCAGTCGCTTCCATTACTCTTCTCTCATGCATCGAAGACTCATCAGGTTTTGCGACAAAAGTACCTCTACCTACTGTTGAATATAAATAACCTTCAGCCTCAAGCTCTTCATATACACGCTTTGTCGTAATCACACTTACACTCAATTCTTTTGCAAGAGCCCTCATTGATGGAAGCGCATCACCACCAGTTAAAACTCCATCTCTGATTTGTTCCTTAACTTGATCTTTAATTTGAATAAAAAGAGGCGTTTTGCTTGAATGAGACAGCAAAATATTCATACATTTCACCCTTTCACATACACAACAACTACAATATATACAATATATACAATAAATTTCATTTCGTCTACCAATTTATAGAATTTTTCTTCTTGGACAAGTTAATAGCGAGGAGGAATACGCGATGAAAAGAAGTTTATTGATGATGTTGATGTGCTTATTTTTTGTACCAACATTTACTGAGGCAACCCCACTTTTAAAAGCTGCCTATATTCAAGATGGTGATTTATGGACACTTATAGGTGCTGATAAAGTAAGAATCACAACTGGGCAAAAGATAACATCTCCACAATGGTCAGATGATGGTTTGTTATTGTTTTACTACAGTGAAGATGAAGGCTGGGTTTATAATCTTCAAAGCAAGAAACACAAACAGATTTTTTCTAATGGAGCAAATGCAAAATGGGCGCCAAATGAGCATGTTATTGCCTATTTGCAAGATGGGCTGTTAAACATGACCGACCTTGCTGGCTTTAAAAATGTGTCTCTTGGCGTTTACGATTATGAGTGGTTCCCTACCGGAAGAGGGTGGATTCTTTCTTCATCTGGACATTTACAGCCTGATGGCTGGACTGGTGCAACACTATTTAATAAGATGCGGACGTACCAAACGACTATTAGTGATGCAAAGCTTATCTTAGCTCTTCCGAACGAGGTGGAGTTTAATGGAAAGCATTTGATTGCACCATTTATAGAAGATTTTTCTTTTTCACCCTCTGGTAAATGGGTTTCATTTATTATTTCACCAACTGCATCCATGGCAATGGATGATAACCTCCTTGCTGTTATGAAAAGGAACGGGAATAAGTTTACAATACTCGGTGACATTATTCATGAGGTAGGGAAGCCAAAATGGGCGCCATCTAATGATTCCATTGCTTTTATTAATGGTGGAGGAAGGCTTGTGACTGGATTCAAAAATAAAAAGCTTACAGTCACAGAAATGCCAGTATCTCAAACGTTGACACCAGATCGATTCATTGATTTGGATTTTGATTGGATCGATGATCAGTCTATACTCTCATCAAGAATGGAAGAACAAGAGTGGTTAAATAATTTTAGCAAGCACCCTCTTCCATCTTTGTACATTATTCATCTTGTCACAGAGGAACAAAAAAAGCTCATTACACCACCACAAGGGTATGGTGATTATGAGCCTGTCAGTATAGAGAATGGAAGCAAAATCTCATGGATTCGTAAGAAATCAATTGTCGATAAACAAAATGAGGTATGGCTTGCAGGCGCTGATGGAACAAAGCAAAAACGGCTACTTCAAAATGTAGAGGACATTGAATTTTTCATTAAATGATTGCATTAGCGCACTGCCATCCAATCCAAGCTGAGACTACACATATAATAGCGTACCAAAAGGTCTTTTTTCTCTACAGAATGGACAACTTCATACCCAAATGTGGAGAAAGTCGTGAATGCACCTAGAAACCCTGTCCCCACTAACATCCAAACATAATTAGTAACGACTCCAGCTAAATAAAAATTATACAGAGTACCTAATAGAAAGGATCCAGTGCAATTTACAATTAAGGTAGCAAAGGGAAATGAGGAGCCAACAGGGGCAAGCCATTTCCCTACTAAATAACGCAGTACTGCCCCGAAAAAGCCACCTAATCCAACAACTACCATTATTCCACCTCTGTCTTTCAATTGCCTAATGTTTTTCTACCTAAGGTTGCACCTATAAAAGCCAGGCATATTCCACCTATAATAGATGAGCTTACATAAACAATCGCTAAAAAGAAATGACCACTCATCCATAGGGAATGAGTTTCGACCGAAAAGGCAGAGAACGTAGTAAAAGCTCCAGTAAAACCTGTTCCTATAAAAAGGATAAGGAGCTTTCCATTTTGCCACCGAATTGTGGCCATAGATAAAAACCAACCTAGAAATAGACAGCCACTTAAGTTAATTAGAAGTGTAACATAAGGAAAGGGTGTATGTATGCTTGCCCATTCTCCTAATAAATATCGTAAATTTGCTCCAAATGCTCCACCGGCACCTACAGCTAAAATTTGCTTCATAATGCTAATAACGAACGAACAATATGCTTCGCATCCCACTCCCCGAACGAACGCTCAATAATCGGGTATTTTGTAGGAAAAAGTGTGTAAGTTATCTCATCGCAGTTCATTCCATCCTTATGCAATTTATACACTTTGTTCTCTACTTCTCTTAAATAATAGAGCTTTTTCTTGAGCATTTCTTTTCCATTTTTTAAATAGCCAGCATGAGAGCAATAAACGGCTTCAAAGTCATAGGTAAGCACTTTTTCTAATGAAGCCATTGTCGTAGGGATAAATTCTTCTGCTATTATCACTTTCACCTTTGGTGTTACGAAAAGATCCCCAGAGTATAGCACTCCTTCATTATGATTCAAAAAAGCCACATGATCTTTTGAATGGCCTGGTGTATAGATTGATTCCCACTTGCCATTTCTTGATTGAATCTCTTGAGGCAAAGCTTCCGCTCGAAAAGCCTCTCTTTCTCCCCAGAAGACTTTCCGGTATTCCGGGTACTCTCCATTTTTAGCACAAACATCAATTGACATTGGGTGAATGTAAATTGGCACCTTTCTATTCTCTCCAATCCACTTTGCACAACCAGTATGATCCTCATGATAATGGGTGAGCACAACTTGGTCAAAGTCAGCATTCATAAAAAGTGGGATGAGCTTATCTAATAAAATACCTGCACTCGTATCAATCATTAATCCATCTGTAACAAAACAATTCACCTTTAATTGTCCACTTGGTGGACCCACCGTTCCAGTTATGATTGTCGTTTCATTCACTTGCGTCACTTCAATCACTATTCATTCTCCCTCCCTTAGAGATAATCAGTGACGCTAAAATTGCGTCAGTCTCAATAAACAGTTCATACCATATTATTTAAAAAGACAAGACATCGATCTCGAAAATGACGATGAAGCGTCAAATTTCTTGTACATATCTTATGGTAAAATAATTCTATTCAAAGAAAGTGATTCCCTGCATCAAACACAATAAAGGTGGCTATTCGATGAAATACAGCAAAATGATTATTTTCACCGTTGCTCTAGTTGCAATTGGACTAATTACGATCCTTACAAAAACGCTTTACTGGGGTTTAATTGCCGGAGTTATGATTGGAATTAGTGGAATTGGGTGGTTGAATAATACAAAGAAAAAAAGTAGAAAAGATCGTTCAGATGAAGACAAGAGAAACTCATCCATAGCTCTATTAACTTTGTCATATAGTCAACTACTCTTAATCTTTTTATTAGTCATTTTAAGTCAACTATACGAATATGTTCATATTTCAATAAAATTTATAATAATCTACTCAGTCGCATCATTTGCCATTGCGTTTTACGTTCTTCCAGCTTTAAACAAGTTGAGAAAGTAAGATACTTATTAGAGTGTTAACAAATGCACATATGCGTAGTTGTTTAACACAGAAAGCCCCTTAGTTCTATATCGTTTTCCACCTGATTCAGAACATAATCTGACAAACGTTTTCAAGACTTCGTTTGTTTTGAATGCTTGCCCCTATACAAAAGGGTTAATCCTGTTTAAGATGAAAGAGACTAGAAGAAGGACACAGGGGGAACTACTTATTATGATTGGTACGATTGCAGCAGTCATTATTGGTCTAGCGATCTCAACTACTGGTTTTCTCGTTTTGAGAGGAAAAGCAGAATCAGTGGTCAATTTTATTATTCGAACTAAAATTACAGAAAGTGAAAAATCTGCTTTAACCATCCTTGGAACAATATTAATCATGGCAGGAATCATTGTCATAAGCGTTCCTTTTATCATGCCTTAGGTACAATCGTGTAGGAGCATACAACTTAAAGAACGCATTAGTATTTACAAAAGGAGTAGAAAATAGTATTCTACTCCTTCCTAACTTAATGGTCTCCAGCTGTTGAAACTTGCCACATGATACCAAATCGATCTATACATTGACCGTATAACGGACTCCAAAATGTTTCTTGTAATTCCATTAAAACAGTCCCATTCTCTGATAGTCTTGCAAACACTTCTTTTGTTTCTGTTTGCTCTTCATATACAAGTGCCAATGTAATATTCGTACCTATATGATGTTCTTGTCCGGGAAAGGTATCTGAAATCATCAAATCAAAAGAATCTATTTGTAAATGAGCATTTAATATCCGACTTTTCATCTCCTCCGTTAACTCTTGTCCTGGGTGTGCACCAACTTCTCCGAAAGTTTTTACATCTAAAATGTTTGCACCAAGAGCATTCTTATAATACTCAATTGCAGCCTTCCCTTCACCATTAAAGACAAAATACGGGAACATTTGTGTAACCATTCTTTCTCCTCCTTTTGTGAAATAAATATTTATCAATATAAGTTTAACCAAACAAGGGCATTCATTAATCATAGCGAATTACTATGCAAAGTAGATGATCCAATTTAAGGTGAAAGATATGAAATAAAGTCCTAAGAAAAAGAAAAAAACGAATCATTCTGTATTAAGTTTTTCCTTCTTTTTTGACAAGATCATAGTAACTATTACGGGGATTACAAGATAACTAATAGAAGCAGCGATTGCTAAACCTGATGAGAACTTATAAGTATTGACTACATTAAAGATGGCATAAACAGCGAAGATGAGATATTTAAAGTAATTGTATTTCGTTCGTCCAATTGTATTTGCTAAAATGATCCAAAACAGCAAACCTCCAATAATCGCCACAACCGATAACATAAGAGTCATGACACACCTCCTATTATCCATTTTACAATAATTTCTGATTATTTTAACATTTTATTTTATTGCATTTACCTAAACGATCATTTATAATCGTTTCATAGCTAACGATAATCAGGAGGTGAATCTCATTCACAAATTCGACGATCAAGGAAAACTATTGGAAGAAGAACAAAATATGATTAAACGATTAAACCAATTACCGATTGAACAATTGGATATGGATGCGGTTCTAATCATGACAAAAATCTATCGAATTGCTCAAGGGCTCAGAACAAAAATGGAGCGAGACGTCCTTTCTCAATATAAATTGTCATGGACTGCCTTCTCAATTCTCTATGATTTATGGATTCATGGTGCAATGGAAACAAAAGCACTTGCTCAAACATCTGGAATTACAAAAGCAACAGTAAGTAATGTAACGAATACATTAGAATCAAAAGAGCTATGCTATAGAAGCATCGACGACAATGATAAGAGAATTACGTATGTTCATATAACTGAAAAAGGCAAGGAGGTTATGATAGAGCTCTATCCTTCCTTCCATATTGGTGAAGCTCAACTTGCCTCATGCTTATCAAAAGAAGAACAACAGCAAATGGCACACTCGCTTCGAAAAATGATGAACGCAAACACATTTTAATAATAACGCTATGACGGAATACAGTAGCCATGCATTCCCTGTTTCAGAGAACTGGTGGTAGGTGCAAACCAGTACAAAGTGCATGTGCGAATTACCTTCCCGAGCATTCCTTGTGAACATAAGTAGCAAGGAACGGATTATACCGTTATCAAGATGAAGTGGGAGATGCTTTTATCTCCAAAAAGGGTGGTACCGCGTGCAGCCACGTCCCTTTTTATAGGGATGTGGTTTTTTTGTATTTAAAAAAGGAGGAATTGATGATGAACTTTAAGCAACAATTAAACGAAGGACAAATGGAGGAGTTACAAAGGCAAATTCACTTATACGAACAAGGGACTCAAGATATCATTCCAAAAGAAGAATTAGAAGAAAAAATCGCAAAATCAATCGTAACGAAGCAACCATTAAAAATAAAGCTAGGATTAGATCCGTCTGCACCTGATGTCCATTTAGGCCACACCGTTGTCCTGCAAAAGCTACGTCAGTTTCAAGAAAACGGACATATTATCCAGCTTATTATTGGAGACTTCACAGGAAAAATTGGCGATCCTACTGGAAAGTCAGTCGCAAGAAAGCAATTAACCGATGAGGAAGTTAAGTTCAATGCGAAAACTTACTTTGAACAATTTGGAAAAGCACTTGATATGGGTAAAGTAGAACTGCATTACAATTCCACTTGGTTATCAAAATTAAACCTCGAGGACGTTATCAATCTCGCTGGAAAAATCACGGTGGCGCGACTGATGGAACGAGATGATTTTGAGGAAAGATTGGCATTAGGCAAACCAATATCATTGCATGAATTCTTTTACCCACTCATGCAAGGGTTTGACTCTGTAGAACTTGAAAGTGATGTAGAACTAGGTGGAACCGATCAACATTTTAACATCTTAATGGGTAGACATTTCCAAGAAAAGTTCGGCAAGGAAAAGCAGGTAGCGATCCTCATGCCGCTTTTAGAAGGCTTAGATGGCGTAGAAAAAATGTCAAAGTCAAAGAAAAATTACATCGGCATCGATGAAATACCGAATGAAATGTTTGGCAAGGCGATGAGCATTCCAGATGAGCTCATGACTAAATACTTCAAACTGATTACTGATTTTGCCCCCGCTCGCTTAGAAGAAATTGTGTCACAAATTGAGTCGGGAGAAATCCATCCACGGGATGCTAAAATGCTCCTAGGGAAAACGATTGTCCGTATGTACCATAGTGAGGAAGCTGCACAGTTGAGCGAGCATCATTTCATCACAGTCTTTCAAAAACGGGAAATACCAGAAGACATCCCAACTGTCGCTTGGTCAAAGAACATCGATCAACCCATTATTGATCTGATACTTGAGCTAGGTCTATTAAGCTCAAAAAGTGAAATTCGTCGCATGATTCAGAACGGCGGCATAAAAATGAACGGAGAAAAAATTGAAGACATCCACTCGATCATTCACTTAGAAAACGAGATGATCATTCAAGTCGGAAAAAGAAAATTTGTTAAAATTGAATTGACTTCATAATCTGGAATGGCTCGGTGAAACAATACCGTGCTATTCTTAATTAGATAGGCAAAGCATTCCCTTATGCTTTATTTTTTCTGAATGAGTTGGTATAATAAAATCAAAATATTGCATAAAATACAAAAGACCATTGGTGCTGTAACACCAACGGTCTGACAATAATAGGTCCCTACAACGGGGATCAGCACGCAATCAAGCAATAAAACCCACCTGTTACGAGCCGTTAACTCAAAGGTGGGTTTTATTTTTTACTGTTTTTCTCAGACATAATCGCAACAATCAACGCACCAAAACTCACCATAAGCATCAATGATTCAGCAATTGTCAATCAGCATCACCCCCTTTCAATTCGGGGATGTGCCGACCCATCCTTTGAGTTCCCTATTTAATTGTCTTCTTAAATATACCAAATTTTCAGATATAAAATCTATGGTTCTATTATAATAGGCTATTTTTGCTTACTTGTTTTCTCCCTTACAGCAAACACTCGCCTTATTCAATTGCCAAGATTAGAGACTCCATTAAATTCCGTTCTCAATTGATCATCATTAGACTATCATCTACTTCGTATCGTAATCTTAATGGATTTGCCCCTCAACCATTTTTTATAGAGCTTTCGAATAAGCTCCATTCCTAAAGTTTTCAAAGACTGCACAATTGCTTCATTTGCCATACAATGTCACCCTTATTCCCCTTCCATAAACTTTTTCTTTTCCCTAAATGATCTAAGTATTTATCCAAAACACACTCAGACAACCACCATATAACATATGGCTTAAAAAACATGAAATGTGGACTTACTGAAACTTTTTCTTAAAATAGTCGTATGTAATATAATTAAAAAAGTTTTTTTACCGCCATGGAGGTGAACAAAATGAAAAACAATCCCATTTTAAAACTAAAAAAAGGGCCAATTGAAATAATTGCTGATATCGTCGGACTCATTGCCCTGATCGGAAGCCTAGTCTATCTATTCGTTTCTTGGTCGTCACTTCCAAGTGAAATACCTGCACATTATAATGCAGCAGGAGAAGTAGATCGATGGGGTGGAAAGGGCGAATTATTAATCCTCCCAATAATAGGAATTTTTATGTGGATTGGGATGGCGATCTTTGAAAAGTTTCCACATACACATAATTATATGAACTTAACTGAGGAAAACGCTGAACGACAATATAAAAACTCTGTATTATTATTAAACATACTTAAGAACCAAATGGCGCTATTATTCTCTTTTATACTCATCAACAGCATCCTCGTGCCACTCGGCTATGAAAGCATGCTTGGCATTTGGTTATTGCCAACAATCTTCATCTTAACTTTGGGAACGATCGGATTCTTTATTTGGAGATCAGTGAAGCTGAGATAAGTTTCGGCAAAAACGAGCAAGATTCCAGTTTATCTTGCGAAAATGCATTTCTATCTGGCATAAAAAAGATGTTATATTGCACAATGTAACTTTTATCTAGCAAGAATCAACTTTTATCTAGCAAAAACCAGACTTTATCTAGCAAGAATCAACTTTTATCTAGCAAGAATCAACTTTTATCTAGCATAATCAGCTTTTCTAGCAAAAACCAGACTTTATCTAGCAAGAATCAACTTTTATCTAGCAAAAACCAGACTTTATCTAGCAAGAATCAACTTTTATCTAGCAGTAATCCTATTTTCACTAATAAAATCCACCTTCAACTACAGCTGAAGGTGGATTTTTAATCATTATAAAATTTGCGATAGGAATAATTTTGTTCTTTCATGCTGTGGATTATCGAATAATTCCTCTGGTGTTCCTTGCTCGATAATTTCACCATGATCAAAGAGGACAATTCGGTCTGCTACTTGTCTAGCAAAGCCCATTTCGTGAGTAACGACAAGCATCGTCATCCCTGACTGAGCAAGTGTTTTCATAACATCTAGTACCTCTTTTACCATTTCTGGGTCAAGAGCTGATGTTGGTTCATCAAAGAGCATAATCTTTGGTTGCATCGCAAGTGCTCTGGCGATGGCAACCCTCTGCTGTTGGCCACCTGAGAGCTGACCAGGGTATTTATCCGCTTGTTCAGGAATGCCTACCCTATCTAACAATTCCTTCGCAATTTTCTCTGCTTTTGCCTTTTTCCATTTCCTCACCCACATAGGTGCCAAGGAGATATTCTTCAAAATGGTCATATGTGGAAACAGGTTAAATGATTGAAATACCATTCCCGTCTCTTTACGTATCTCTTCGATGTTACGTAAATCATTTGTTAACTCAATGCCATCGATCGTAATTTCCCCTTGCTGAAACTCCTCTAGCGCATTCAAGGTACGGATAAAAGTTGATTTTCCTGAACCTGAAGGACCAAGTACTACAATTACTTCCCCTTGTTTTACAGTTAAGTCAACATTCTTCAAAACATGCAATTTATCAAACCACTTATTCAATCCTCTTACTGTGATGATATCTTCTCTTTCTTCTATTGGTGTTGTTAATTTTTCTACAGCAAAAATGCTCTCACTCATTCAGTGGATCCCTCCTGATCAATTAATGTTTCCCTACTCCTAATGTTTTCTCTAACCTTCTACTCACATAGGACATTAATGATGCAAAGATAAAGAAAACAAAGGCAACGAACAGAAATACTTCCATGTTGTTTCCTAAATAAGCTGGATTGGCAATTATCTTTCTTGCCATGCCAACAATATCTGTTAAACCGATAATGGCTACTAATGATGTATCTTTAAAGAGCGATATAAATTGACCAACACAAGCTGGAATAACCGTTCTTAATGCTTGTGGTAAAATAACAAAGCCCATCATATACCTTGATTTCAAGCCAAGAGCTTGAGCTGCTTCAAATTGACCACGCGGAATTGCCTGTAAGCCCCCACGAATATTTTCTGCTAAGTAAGCTGCACTAAACATTGTTAATCCAATCATTGCCCGATACACATTTTCAATACTGATGCTTCCACCTAAGAATAACGGCAATAACAGCTGCCCAATAAAGAGAACCGTAATTAACGGTACAGCACGTATTAACTCGATATAGAGAATACAGAACCATTTTACAATCGGTAAACTACTTCTTCTACCTAATGCTAATAACACACCAATTGGAAAGGAACAAATGATTGATACAGCAGCTAGAAGAATCGTTAATAAAAATCCACCCCATATATTGGACCTGATTGGATCTATAATGCCACCAAGACCAGTAAATAAAAAGATCGCGAAGGGTACTAATAAAATCCACATCACAATGACTGGAATTTTCACTTTAGGGACCTGTTTACCAACGAAATACATGAGAATAATTCCAGCGATATTGCCTGCTAAAATCATTTTTGACGAGTTTGCAATAAACGGGAATAAAAGTGGCACTGCAAACACAACGAGCATAAAGATCGCAATATGGCGAATTGTTCCTTTCCATAAACCTGCTGAAAGCCCGAGCAACACAGCCATGATCGCTAAACTTACCCAAACTCTCCATAATTCTGCGACTGGAAATTGTCCGACCATAAATAAACGGAAATTCTCTGTAATAACATTCCAGTTCCCTGTAAAAATAAAGTTAATCAGATGATACAATACATAACTTAATACAATAACCGATACTAACGTTAAAATTGTATTCCACAGACTGCTAAATAAATTTTTTCTTAGCCATCCACCGACACCAATTGTATTTTTCGGTGGCCCGATCACAATAGAATCTTGATTCGGTTCTAAATTTGTATTGCTCATTTAGACCACCTACCTTTCTACCAACTGTGTCTTTTTATTAAAGATATTCATCAATAATGATGTAATTAAATTTAAAGTTAGATAAACGAGAATCATAACAAGAATGGCTTCTAATGCTCGTCCTGTTTGGTTCATAATCGTTCCCCCAACACTGACTACTTCTTGATAGCCAATTGCAGCAGCTAAACTTGAGTTTTTCGTTAAGTTTAAATACTGGCTTGTTAATGGAGGAATGATAATTCGAATCGCCTGCGGGAAAATAACTAAGCGCATTGATGTAGAACTCTTTAGCCCTAACGCCATCGCTGCTTCCTTCTGACCTTTATGAACACCTTGAATACCGGCACGGACTATTTCTGCTATGAACGTTGACGTATAGACGACCAAGGCAATTAACAGCGCAGAAAAGCCTGCCGATAACGTATATCCACCTGAGAAGCCACGTCCTTCAATAGTCGGGATCGATACATTTACCGGAGGTGTAAATGTAATGAGATAGGCTACTAATGATACAACCGCGATTGCTCCAAGTGCCCAAAGACTTGGAAACGTCTTTTTGCCTGACTCTAGCCCCTTATTTAATTGCTTCTTATAAACAATAATTGCGGCAATGATCCCTATTACGAGCGCAATTAACCAGATCAATGAACCGCTATTGATTTCTATCCAAGGAACCGCCGTCCCACGATTAGATATTAATATCGGCCCAATCTTAACTGCATCTTGAATTTGTGGCATCACCAAGAATACCGCATAGAACCAAATGAAAATTTGCACTAAAAGCGGGGTATTTCGGAATACTTCAATATATCCAATTGCCAGGCGGCTAAGCAACCAGTTTTTTGACAAGCCAGATAGACCGACAATTAAACCAAGAATTGTCGTAAGGATAATTCCGAAAAAGGCAACTCTTAACGTACTTAGAATTCCAACTAAAAACGCTTTCGCATACGTATCAGTTGGAGCATAATCAATCATTGCTTCTGAAATAGAAAAACCTGCTGTATTCGATAAAAACCCAAATCCTAATGACATACCCATTTGTCTTAGCCCGGAGATCGCATTTGTGAATAGAATATAAATGCTCGTTATGACTACAATTGCAAATGCAATTTGCAACAGAATAGGGACAACTTTTTTATTCCTCCAAATGGGTGTGACATCAGTCTGTTTCGTACTTTTCAAGCAAAATCACCTCGATTATAGTTAGGGTTATTAGAGTTTAAGAGAAAAAGAAGACCTGCTTGCCGAGTGTACTCATTAAGCAGGTCTTTCACTACCTTAACGGAATGGAGGTGAATAAAGAATCCCACCATCTGTATACTGTGCGTTTAAACCGCGCTCTAATTTGAAAATTGTTTCTTGTCCTAAGTTACGTTCAAAGATTTCTCCATAGTTCCCAACTTGCTTGATTACTTGGTAAGCAAAATCATTTGGTAAACCTAATTGCTCACCTAGATTCCCCTCTGTTCCTAACAAACGTTTGATTTCTGGGTTTTCTTCATTTAAGAAATCATCTACATTGCTAGAATCAATGCCAAACTCTTCTGCTTGAATTGTAGCTAAAACAATCCATGTCATTGCATCGAACCAGCGATCATCTCCACCTTTTACAGATGGCCCAAGTGGCTCTTTCGATAAGTTCTCAGCTAAGATTTGGTGATCTTCTGGATTTGCCATAACCGTTTGACGAGCAATTAGACCTGATTTATCCGTTGTCCAAGCATCAATACTTCCAGACTCATATGCAGCAACAACAGCATCCTGGCTATCAAATACTACAGCTTCATAGTTAATGCCACGAGCTCTCATTTGGTCTGCTAAGTTTAATTCAGTTGTTGTTCCTGTATCAACACCAATTCTAGTTCCCTCTAAGTCTTCCAAGTTGGTAATGCCACTATCGGCACGAACCATGATTCCTTGTCCGTCATAGAAAATTGTTGGACCAAAGTTCATCCCAACCTCAGAATCACGGTTTGTCGTCCAAGTTGTATTACGAACCAATACGTCTACTTCACCAGTTTGTACGGCAGTAAAACGCTCTTGTGCAGATAATGGGCGGAATTCAATGGCATCAGCATCTCCAAGTACACCTGCAGCCAATGCTCTAGCAAAGTCAACATCAAATCCTTTATTCGCACCATCAGAATCAATGTAACCAAAACCAGGAAGCTGGTCATTTACTCCAGCAACAAGAGTACCTTCAGCAATAATCTTATCTAGAACTGATCCACCCGATCCTGAATTACCACCGCCTGAGTTGCCTCCGTTGTCTCCATTTCCACCATCTCCACTAGCACCCTCATCACTACAGCCAGCTAATACTAAAAGCAAAACTAGAAAGAATGCAAAAAAGCGAGTTGATATTTTTTTCATAATTTCCCCCCTATGTTTATATGCGAAATCTGTATTAAAACAGACTTAGCTCCATTTCCTAAAATATACAGAAATAATAAATATGAGGTTCCTGATGTCATTTCATATAACATTATATGTTGTATTTTATCGACTTCACATTTGCTAGTCAACACAATGTTTCAAATTTTCTAAATAATAAATCTATTTTGTCTTACGAAATGTATAGAAATAAATCCATCTCGTTTCCGTTTAGAAACTTTTATTTTCATCATTTTTATAAAAGGAAACAATTACACAAACCTATTAATACAGCCTTTAAGGGTAATATACTTATTCCGATAAACAAAATAGGATTAAATCATATGTTAAGGAGAATCTAAAAATTGTTTACATATAAAAGAATTTTAATTTTAGCTACTAATCTCCCTTAACCCTTTTTTATCCAAATTATCGTAATCTGTTATAATACAAATTCCTTATTTATAGGAATTCTAAAAATGACTTTCTTCATAGTTCGTCTCTTTGTTTACTATTCATACTTAATAGAAAAATCATCATTTTATTCATATATATAAAATAATTTTTTTTTATATTATTATTTTTTCATACCTTTTTTAAAATACAAAAAGCCCAAGGTGTAATCATATTGGTGCTCAACAATAATGGAACATCATGTGACATTGAAGATGCCAATTACCAATGGGTTGTAAGGCTATAAATGAAGACAGTAATACCAATACCTCCTGACTTTTTCTAGACTTTGAGTTTGTTGAATCAGCAATGATTAAGTTCGTAGACCATCAAGGACATAATCATTCTCTATTTCATAACAAAATATATCCTCATATTGTAAGAAAAGATCACCTATCATTCCCTTTTCAACTAAAAAACTTACGACGGTTGTGCCTCGTAAGTTTTTTAGAACTTTATAGAGTAAAGCGATTAATTCTCTGTTGATTATCTTCTGCTATCTTTGACAATGCTTCTGAAGATGCTAAGATTTCTTCCATAGAAGCATGTTGTTCTTCTGCTGATGCAGCTATACTTTGCGAATATGAAGAGGACTTATTTGAAAGTTCCTCCAATGAATAAATTTTATCAATAACATTCTTCGTATTCTTACTTACATTCACAATTTCTTTAGACATACTTTGTACTTCTTTCTTTAAAACGTCCTTCTTTTCATTGATTTCATTAAAACTTTTCTCTGTCTTCGTTACAATTGTCAATCCCTCTGCTACCTCAGTCCGAACCTCGTTAAAGGAATCTTTTGTTTGTAACATCGCCCCACTTATTTCTGTAATTAATTCACCAATCTGTGTGGATGAGCGATGTGATTGCTCCGCCAGTTTTTTGACTTCACTCGCTACAACAGCAAATCCTTTGCCATTCTCCCCTGCCCTAGCAGCTTCTATTGTTGCGTTTAATGCAAGCAAATTTGTTTGTTCAGCAATAGCTGACATGGTCTCTGTTATTTGTCCAATTCGTTCTGAATGACCAGCTAATGCTTCTATATGTGATTCGCTAATTGTGACCGTTGAATCGATCTCTTGTATCTGTTTCACCGTACCAGTAACAAGCTTTGCTCCAAGATTTGCTTGCTTTTCAGTTTCTTCACTAGCAAGTAAGATTGTTTTTGAGTATTTTTCAATTCCAGTCATCCGAGATTGGATTTCTTCTATTGATAATACACTTTCTTTCATATGTGTAACCATGTCTTCTGAATCGGAGGCAATTTGCTGTATGCTCTCATTTATTTGCTCTGTAGCTTTCGTAGTTTGCTCAGCACTTGCTGTTAATTGTTCTGAAGAAGCAGCGGTTTGCTCTGAAGTAAACATAACTTCTTGCAGGATATCACGCATATCTTTACTCATTTGATTAAAACCTCTGCTTATATCCTTAATTTCATCACTGCCATGATCAGTGACTTTCATAGAAAAATCTCCTTCTCCAGCAGCTTCCATCGCTGTTAACAAAGGTTTTAGCCTACGGTTTAATCTTTTAATAAAAATGAAGACTAAGAATAATGCCACCAATAATAATAGCGGAAATGTGATAAAAAACTTTGTAACAAATCCTGTTAACACTGTTTGGATCATCGATTGTGAGGCCCCAGCATAAAAAACCCCTACAATTTCTCCATTTCCATCTTTAAGAGGCATATAAGCTGTTTGATATTGATAGCCAGCAACATTTGCTTCTCCAAAGTATTGTTCACCCTTTTCAAGAACAACACTAGCAACTTCTTTCGACATTTCAGTGCCTATCGCTCGTTCTCCATCAATCATCACATTTGTTGAGATTCTCTCATTCAGTTGGAAGAACGTATAAGTACTCCCCGTTTGCTCACCAATGTGGTCAACAATCTTAGTATCATCATTTATCACATAATCTCCTTTATATAATTGCCCTCCACGAATTTCCCATTCTCCGGGAAACGCTTCATTAATATAATCGTAGCCTAGTCGCATATCTCCTTTCGCCTTTTCAGTTGCCACTGCCTTCATACCACTGGTTACTTCTTCATATAAAATCATACCGGTAATGCCGACTAAAAAAATCATAATTCCTACTACTAAGATACTTAATTTCCCAAAAAGTCTCAGTTTCATACAATCACCCCATCCTATTATCCGATAAAAAATAGGCAAGAAAACAATGATTATATTAAATATTTCGAAACTATTGTGAACTTCTATTTTCATCTAAAACCCTATTGTATTTATAGAATATTTTTAATGCCAAATACTGTTTTTGGTGGTATGTTAGAGAGGCGAAATATTTTACATCGAGAGGGATTATATAAATATGTGGACAAATCGAAATGTATGGATATTGTTAGCCGGAGAATTCGTAGCTGGCATGGGTTTATGGATTGGAATCATTGGCAACCTTGAGTTTATGCAAGCAATGGTACCATCTGATTTTGTAAAATCGTTAATTTTAGCGGCTGGTTTGTTGGCGGGTATTGCCGTTGGTCCATTAGCTGGTAAAATTACGGATCAGCTTGATAAAAAGAAGGTGATGTTAGCTTCAGGAGCTTTAAGAGCGATTAGCGTTCTCTTCATGCTTGTTGCCATTGAAACAAGCTCAATTGTATGGATGATTGTCTTCTTAGTTATGCTACAAATATCTGCTGCCTTTTATTTTCCTGCATTACAAGCAGCCATTCCACTCGTTGTTTCTGATAAAGACTTGTTACAAATGAATGGTGTTCATATGAACGTAGCAACGGTTTCTAGAATTGTTGGAACAGCATTAGCAGGGATGTTGATCGTTATTTTACCATTATCACAATTATACTTGTTATCGTTACTTGCGTATGTCATATTATTCGGTTTTACCTTTCTACTCAAAATCGATGAGGGAGAACAAACGAGCTCTAAAAATGCTCACTCAGGTGGATTTAAAGAAGTATTTCCTGTACTAAAAAGCTTGCCAGTTGTAACAATGACCCTCATTCTTACACTAGTTCCTCTACTGTTTTTAGGTGGGTTTAATTTACTTGTCATCAATATTAGTGAGCTTCAAGACAGTACCGCAATTAAAGGATGGATTTATACAGCTGAAGGAATTGCCTTTATGTTTGGCGCATTTATGGTCAAAAAGGTCAACACTATCCTATCGCCCTATACAATTCTCTTTTCATTTTCATTTATTATCGGTCTGTCACAAATGATCTTATACTTTGCCGATGTACCAGCACTGAGCTTGATTGCGTTTATTATTTTCGGCTTTGCTATTGGCTGTTTCTTCCCAACAGCAGTAACCATTTTCCAAACTAAGATACCGAAGGAATACCACGGTCGTTTCTTTTCATTTAGAAATATGCTAGATCGTGTCATTTTCCAAGTTGTCTTACTTATCACTGGATTTTTACTCGACACAATTGGACTTCAATATATGTCCGTTCTTTTCGGAGCTGTGTCGATCATTCTTACGTTCCTTTTCATCCTTCTGTTTAAAAACACAAAAGGAATTACGCCTGAAAAACAACTATCATTATAAAGGAGGCCATACTAAATGAAGCAGCAGCTAGAGCGACTATGGACGAGAGATTTCATCATGGTTTCCACAGTTAACTTTTTTCTTACGTTTACTTTTTTCTTACTTATGGTCACTGTTGCATTGTATGCGGTCGATACATACAATGCTTCAACGAGTGAGGCTGGTCTTGTTACAGGAATTTTTATTATCGGTGTATTAATTGGAAGGATTTATATAGGGAGAAAAATTGATGTGATCGGGAGAAGGAAAACGTTGTTTCTCGGTCTTTTCTTTTTCTCATTAACGACACTGCTTTACTTAGTCGAGATCAATCTTACGTTTCTATTAATTAATCGATTTTTACACGGAATAACATTAGGATTTGCAAGCACTGCTTGTGGAACGATTGTTGCACAAATCATTCCAAATTCAAGAAAAGGCGAGGGTATTGGCTATTTTAGTATGAGCTCAACGTTAGCAACGGCAATCGGTCCCCTTATTGGATTATTTTTAATACAAAATCATACTAACCAATTCCTGTTTTTATTTTGTTTCATTATCAGCTTAGTAACATTAGTTTCTGCCTTCTTTGTTCATGTTCCAAAGGTAGAGTTTGATCAAGGTAAGAAGCTTGGCTTTGGACTTTCTACCTTTATCGAACCAAAAGCGATTCCAATTGCAACCGTTACACTGTTAATTGCTCTTAGTTACTCCAGCATCCTTTCTTTTATTAGCTTTTATGCAATTGAGATCGATCTAGTTGAAGCAGCAGGTTTTTTCTTTTTGTTTTATGCTATTTCCGTCTTAATATCCCGCCCATTTACAGGTCGACTTCTGGATCGCAAAGGGGCAAATCTCGTCATGATCCCAGCCTTTCTGCTATATGCTATTGGCATGCTGGTTCTTAGCTTAGCAACAAATGGGACGATGCTACTCCTTTCTGCTTTCTTAATCGGTCTGGGGTTTGGGAATATGCAATCTTGTACGCAAGCTATTGCGATAAAGAGAACGGCCTCTCATCGAATGGGGCTTGCAACATCTACATTCTTTATATTCCTTGATGCAGGATTAGGGTTCGGGCCTTACTTACTAGGGTTTGTTATTCCGTTGACTGGTTACCGTTCTCTTTACATGATTACCGTACTATTCATCTTAATCGTTGCCGTCGTTTATTATTTCCTTCATGGACGAAAGGATCGATTCTATATGCAGCATGGGTATCATCAACAGGAAAACTAAAAAAGCGTAGATAATTATTTCTGCGCTTGATTGTAGACAAAGTCGATTTCCGACTTTGTCTACATTTTTTTCTTAGTCCTATTTGATAATAAGAGAAACCCTCAGAATGTCTTGAAACTGACAAAGCCCACCACTTACTACATATGTGAATTTTTTCATAATGAAGCACCATTCCTTCTACATATCCCTTTTTCTTAGTTGTTCTACCAATGTCCCTCTAATAAGAAAAAACATCTCCTGGTTGAATTAATAATCCATTTAATCTTTCCACTGCCAATTTTAAGTTAGTTATTTTTTTGTACTGATACTTCATATCAACATCTTTAAGCTGCCTTAATAACAGCGTTTTATGTTCCATAATTTTGTAGGGCAATAATTCTTTTTAGAGATGATTAGAATAGTTCCTTCTATTCTGTAAGCCATTGTATATACCGCTTACTTGTATATAACGCCTTCCCTATTGCAATTCGCTGATCGAGCTTTAGGATGCAAAATCTCCACATTCACTTCACCTATTCTTTAAGCGCAAATATTAGTTTCTCCGAAATTCAATATTTTTTTATTGATAATCAATAAATAATTGCATATAATGTAAGAAAAAGGAGGCGCTTATGAAGAATTTTTCAATTCGAATTTTGTTCGGTGGAACGTTATTTATTGGGATAGTCGTCTTTCTACTCTGTCTTTTTTGGCTCCCTTATATGGCCAATACAACTACAGAATTATTCCCGGAATTTTCCTATTTGAAATACCCGATCTTAATTGGAATGTATGCAACGACTATACCCTTTTATTTTGGTTTGTATCATTGTTTACTTTTACTAAAACTAATTAAAATGAACAAGGCATTTTCTCAAGCCGCTGTTTTTTCATTACAAAGGATCAAGCATAGTGGGGGAGCAATTGTTTTTTGCTATTTAATCGGATCAATATTTCTAACTACACAAAATGCAATGCATCCAGGGATCTTGTTACTGGGAATCTCCATAATTTTTGCTTCCATTGTTATTTCTGTTTTTAGTGGCATTCTTCAAGAGTTATTAAAAAATGCCATTGAAATCCAATCTGAAAATGAACTGACAATCTGAGGTGACGATGTGCCGATTATAATTAATATCGATGTGATGCTAGCAAAACGCAAAATGAGTGTAACAGAACTATCGGATAAAGTAGGTATTACAATGGCTAACTTATCAATTTTAAAAAATGACAAAGCAAAGGCTATTCGTTTCTCCACATTAGAAGCAATTTGCAAAGCACTCGACTGTCAGCCAGGAGATATTATTGAATATCAAAAAGATGAGGAATGACCTCATCTTTTTTGACTAGATTTTTCGGATAAACCTCTGCTGAATAAATAGGTTGCTTTAGGGAAGGATACTGGTGTGAAAATAAAGGAGGAAATTTTATGCCAAAGAAACCATTTTATCAAAAAACAAACACAGAACAACCTCAGCAGCATAAAACTGATACTGAATTTGCTCAAGAAGAAAGTGTAACAGAAACATTGGAGAAGAGTGCACAACTAGAAGCAAACAACCATCAGCCAAATTACGAGCCTAATAAACCTTTTTAGTCAAAAATAGCGAACCGCCATGATGCGGTTCGCTGTTTACATTTTTATAGGAAGTATTCGCAAGAGAATTTTAGTGAGTTTTCGTTTAACATATGGACTTGCGATTACACTGTCCAACTCACGATTAGATACTGCCCCTTTTACCAAAATTCCGCTCAATTTATAATGATTGCTGCTCTTTTTTTGGCTATGATTATTCTACTCTAGGAATCTTTTCTAAAAAACAATTCATTACAAATAAAAAGTTACTAGACTTTTTAGAATGTTACACTTACAATGTGTGTTAAAATTGCAAATGATTTAATGAAAAGGTGGATGAAGCATGGAATTTTCGAATAAACTTAAAAACCTTCCAGATCAATTTTTTGCTGCTCTTGTTAAGAAAGTAGCAAAAGCGACAGCAGAAGGAAGAAATATAATTAATCTTGGTCAAGGGAACCCTGATCAGCCAACCCCAGAGCATATTGTAAAAGCATTACAGGAAGCTGCCTCAAACCCTCTGACACATAAATATTCACCTTTCCGAGGAATTGAAGAATTAAAAGTAGCTTGTGCGGACTTTTATAAACGTGAATACAATGTTGAAATTGATCCACAAACTGAAGTTGCAATCATGTTTGGGACAAAGACTGGACTAGTTGAATTACCTATGTGTCTTATGAATGAAGGAGAGCTGATGTTGCTCCCTGACCCTGGTTATCCAGATTATGTATCCGGTGCCGTGCTTGCAAACGTCCGCTATGAAACATTTCCTTTAATAGAAGAGAATCAGTTCTTACCTGATTATGACTCAATTGGTGAGGATAAATTAGAAGAAGCAAAGCTCCTCTATTTAAACTATCCGAATAATCCAACCGGAGCAATCGCTACAAAGGATATGTTCGAAGAAACGGTTGAGCTTGCTACTAAGCATGGAGTGACAGTACTTCATGATTTCGCCTATGGAGCAATTGGGTTTGATGGGAAGAAGCCAATTAGTTTCTTAGAGACACCTGGTGCAAAAGAGATTGGCGTCGAGATGTATACATTGTCTAAAACCTACAATATGGCAGGTTGGCGCATTGGCTTTGCTGTTGGAAACAAGAAGATCATTGAAGCCTTGAATTTGATACAAGACCACCTCTTTGTTAGCATATTTCCCGCTGTCCAACATGCAGCAGTGAGTGCTTTAACTGACAGCCAGCAATGTGTTGTTGATTTAGTTGAAAGATACGAAGAACGTAGAAATACACTTATTGCAGAATGCAATCGAATTGGTTGGGAAGTCCAAGCACCTAAGGGTTCGTTCTTTGCTTGGTTACCAGTACCACAAGGTTTTACAAGTCAAACTTTTTCTGATTACTTACTTGATCATGCAGATGTAGCTGTTGCGAGTGGCAATGGATTTGGTACGTACGGAGAAGGATACGTTCGTGTTGGTTTACTTGTAGAGGAGCCTATACTTATTGAAGCGATCAGACGAATTGAAAAGTTGGATTTGTTTTAACGCTGAAGGCAGCATTCCTGCCTTCTTTTTCTCTCCCTTCACAACCGACTATGAACTAGGAGGTAACGATATGAATAAAAAAGTAATCTTATTTGATTTGGATGGCACGATTTCGAATCCCAAAAAAGGAATCATTCAATCAGTACTGTATGCAATCGATAGAATGAACATAAAAGAGGTAAACTCTTCCGCACTTGAAGACTTTATCGGTCCCCCACTCCAAGAATCTTTTGCAAAACACTTTCAATTTTCCGCCGATCAAATTGAAGAAGCAATAAGCTATTACCGAGAGCGCTATAAAGATATCGGAATGTTTGAAAACCATTTATATACTGGCATCATAAAAATGTTGCATACACTATCAACTAATGGATTCATTTTAACTGTTGCTACATCTAAACCCACTGAATTTGCAAAAGAAATCTTGGCTCACTTTCAAATCGATCACTTCTTTGATGTTATTATAGGAAGCCACTTCGACGGGAGACACATAAACAAAGGAGAAATCATCAATGAAGTGCTTTCGCATTACCCCCTTTTTCAAAAGGAAGCTTTTGTGATGGTAGGAGACCGCAAACATGATTTGATTGGTGCGCTAAGCGCTGAGATTGAATCAATAGCAGTCTCATACGGATATGGGAGCATTGAAGAATTATCCAGCTGTCCCTCATTAAAAATTTGCGAATCAGTTGAAGATTTACAGCATGTTCTTTTGGAGATGAAACAGCCTGACTACAACACATATGGCATTAACCACCTTCTACTATCCGTCTCAAATTTAAGTCGATCCATTCGCTTTTATCAGCAAGTATTCAAAGCAAAATTGTTAGCTAAAGGACGTACGACCGCATATTTTGACTTGAATGGGTTATGGCTTGCATTGAACGAAGAAACTGAGATTCCAAGGGAGGAGATTAAATACTCTTATACTCATTTAGCCTTCTCCATACGTGAACAAGAATTTTCAAAAGCTCTTCAACATTTACAAGCTTTAAACGTGAATATTTTACAGAGCCGTACACGACATGAAGAAGATAAACAATCGATTTACTTTACCGATCCTGATGGACATAAATTTGAATTTCATACAGGCACGCTACACAATCGAATGCACTATTATAAGCATGAAAAAAAGCATTTCAGTTTCTATGTTTGAATGATATTGTTTCAAATCAGATCGTTCAGGGTACGATATACTTAACTACCCCGAAAGGAAGAGATCATATGATTTGGACTATATTAGTTGTATTATTAGTTTTATGGTTACTTGGGTTCACGTTCGAAATTGCTGGTGGGTTAGTACACATCTTACTTGTCATTGCTCTGATTTTATTAATTGTTCGTTTATTCCAAGGAACACGGAAATGACTAAAGAGCAGTCTACACTCGGTAGACTGCTCTTTAGACTATTAATAACCGCTTAAAGATGTCCTTGTATATGCATTATGTCATTCACTCGACTGGAAGACTAATCAGGAAAATTTTTACATTAATTCTGAGGTTTTTTCATATTTAAAGCATTTTTAATACATGTAGACAAAGTCGATTTTTGACTTTGTCTAATTTTTTATGTTATTTTGCTAATCCTTTTTTTAATAAATCGATCTCTGAAGCATACATTTGAATTGCTTCTTCACTCGAACGTTCCTTTGCAAATTTATCAATAATGCTCCTCAACGTTACTGCTGAGATGATTTGCATCATTTGATAGAGCTGCTGTTCATTCTCAATATTTAATTTTGAGAGATCAATCATTCCTACTAATTTCTTAATACTGTCTTTTCGGTCAGGATTTGCTGTGAAGCTTCGTGAATAGACCGATTCTACTTGATGGGTCATATTTAAGAAGATGTTTCGTAGGAAATGAACATTCTTTTCCTCAACAATGATCTGCCCATAAAAAGCAACCATTGCTTTAAATAAGTCCCCTTTATGAGCTGTTAATTCAGAAGAAAAGAGCTGCTTATTTTCCTTCACATGCTCTTCTAGTAAGTAATAAAATGCATCCTCCTTATCATCGAAATATTGATAGAAACTTCCACGTGGGATACTTGCCGCCTTAATAATATTCGTAATCGATGCCTGATATAAAGGCACACGAGAAAATTCTGCAACAATCGATTCTATTAATTTTTGTCGTTTATCTTCAGGTAAGTTATAAAAAGTAATCTTTGGCAAACTATTCTCCTCCAACATACATTAAGAGCCGTACGAATGTAGTCTCGACCTTTTTTCTTCTTTTAAGAAATCAATAAAATGATTCATCATTTGTACTGGTTGTTCTTTTATAAACCAAATATATTGAGTTTTCACTTCATCAGTTACATCACCGCTATGTTTAATGCGATTGATGATATGCTGAAGTGTTTTTTCAGCAGCTGACTTCCTTAATAGCTTTACTTCCTTTAACAGAGCTAATCCAATTGCTCCGAAAACAGCATAAAGGATAATCGTAAATAAGGAGTTCTCCATATCTGTCGCAACGAAAAAAATCAAAAATAGGTTAATAATTGAAAGCAAAACGAGCGGGTAAGAAACGAGCGCAAACTTTGCTGCTTTTTTCATAATCGGATATATTTTCTCATCTACTTTTTTTAATTCTTGTTGAACATAACTAGGCAATTCTGGTGCCTTTTTCACGTGAATTCACCACTCCTATTTCAATAAATTAGCCTTCAACCACTCATAAGGAATCTGAACGTTTTGATCCAACAACATCTTCTCGTTATTTTCAACAGACTTCTCATTTTTGATCATCATCATGTCCTTATGAATCGCTTCCATTTTTTGATCAAGCATGAATGCAGAATCTGCCGCTTGTCGTAGCTCTGTTTTAATCTTTTGTGGAACGTCTTGATTGTATTTATAGTAGATTTTATGTTCTAAACTTGCCCAGAAATCCATCGCAATCGTTCGAATTTGAATCTCAACGTTAACCAAATCTTCTCTATCTGACATGAACACTGGAACTTGGATAATTAAATGTAGGCTCTGGTAACCATTTTCTTTTTTATTCGCAATATAATCCTTGCATTCAATAACATGTATGTCCTTTTGATTTTCTAGCATCTTCTTTATTTCATATATATCTGAGATAAAGGAACAGGTAATGCGGATTCCTGCAATATCACGAACATTCTCCTTAATCGACTCCAAGGTCATATCATAGCCTTTTCTTTTCACCTTATGAAAAATACTTTCCGGTGTTTTCAAACGAGATGTTACATGCTCTATCGGGTTGTAATCATGAATATATTGGAACTCCTGCTTTAATATATTTATTTTAGTATTCATTTCATCTAGCGCAAATTTATAAGACATCATAAAACGAACTAAATCTCTTTTTATGTCATTCACTGAAGAAATCACTTGCATTTGGATCTAGCCTCCATCCATTGGTGACACCGTGTCACTTCTTGCTTTCATCTTACATGACATCGTGTCATCACGTCAAACAATAAGTGACAGATTGTCATTTTTATCAGAGTGAACTTTAATAATCTAGTTAACATGAAAAGGAGATTGCTATAATGATAATAAAAACGTATTGGGAGGGTTCCCCGTGCAAAATAAAATTACTACAAGGCAGAAGCTTTTAGATAAAAATGGTCAGCTGACTCAAGCTGGCTATGCAACATCGATGCTTCTAGACTATTCTCGAACTGGAATTAAGGCGAACAAATTCAGAATAAAAGAGTGGGACTATTACTTAATCATGAATGACGATTACGCAGTTGCATTAACAGTTGCGGATAATTCTTATATGGGCCTAATTAGTGCATCACTAATCGACTTTAAGAAGAAGTGGTTTAAAACTAAAAGCGTTATGAAGTTCCTTACTTTAGGTAAGATTGGCTTGCCTAGTAGCTCTATTATTGGCGATGTTTTGTTTCATGATGCGAAAGTTGATATGAGCTTCATTCATGAAAAAGCTGGTCGCAGACTTTCATGCAACATGAAAAACTTTTACGAGGGCAAAGACTTTTCATGTGAGTTTATTTTATGCGACGAACCAGATGACTCAATTGTGATTGCAACACCGTTTAAAGAAGACCCTAAGCTTTTTACTACAATCAAAAAATCAATTGTATAAAGGCGGATGGCTATGCAAAATTAGGAGATACAACGATTCACTTCCAACCATCTACTACATTCGCAACACTCGATTGGGGGCGTGGGGTTTGGACGTACAACAATACATGGTATTGGGGGTCTGCTTCCGGTCTCATTGATCATGAACCATTTGGTTTTAATATTGGCTACGGTTTTGGCGACACGAGTGCAGCATCAGAAAACATGCTTTTTTATAATGGAAAAGCACATAAGCTTGATGAAGTTACTTTCCATATTCCAACAATCAATGGACAATTTGACTATCTTTCACCATGGAAATTTTCTTCTAATGATGATCGATTCCAATTGGATTTCAAACCAATTATTGACCGCAAAGATCGTACCTCAGTAGGAATCATCAGCAGTGACCAACACCAAGTGTTTGGGTCTTTTTCAGGTGTTGTAACACTCGATGACGGGACCCCTATTCATATTAAAAATCTACTTGGCTTTGCAGAAAGAGTCCACAATCGCTGGTGATTCGCAATACGAAACATTTCCATTGCCAGAATAAAAATCGAGATTTATAATTAAAGTATCACGTATTAGTTTGGAGGTATTACATTGGGAACGAGAAGTTAAAAATAGGAGAACTTGCCGAAAAAGCAAATGTAACTAAAAGAACAATTGATCACTATACAAACATTGGATTGCTTGAAGCAGAACGTTCACCTTCAAACTATCGTTACTATCCATCTTCCGCTATTGAAAGATTGCATTTTATTGAAAGCTGTAAAAGTGATGGAATGTCCTTACAGCAAATTAGAAAATCTCTCATGGAAATGGACCTCTCAAACGCCGAAGAAGTAGACGTCTTAGAATTGCGTTTGAAAATAAAGGGTTTGAAGGATGAAGTGGATGAAGTTCTATCACATTTAAACCAAACCGATGAAAAGAATTATGAAAAGTTTAAAAAACAAGTCTCAAACGAAAGCATGTCATTAATTCAAGCACTGCTTCTATTACTAAAATGAACAACAAATGAAAAATTATGCAAGTTTAATCTTGTGTAATTTATTTTTGTAAGGAAAAACTACTAGGGCAGGACAGGCAGCTTTTTTAAAAAAAGACCTTTTTCATACACCATATTGTTCAGCTTAAGCTCCTATGCACGATGGTCAATGTTCACAAAGAAAATCCATCCATTTAGGAGGTGCATGCCTTACTTCCTGTAAGGCAACACATTGACAATTATCAACTTATTATCTATCGCATTATTAATTGCTTTAACTGCCTTTTTCGTGGCTACAGAGTTTGCCATTGTAAAAGTGCGTACTTCACGTATTGATCAGCTCGTAGCAGAAGGAAATAAAAGTGCAATAGCAGCTAAAAAAGTTATTACACATCTTGATGAATATTTATCAGCCTGTCAGCTCGGTATTACCGTAACAGCATTAGGATTAGGTTGGTTAGGTGAGCCTACAATTGAACGCTTATTGCGTCCACTGTTTGTAGAAATGGAACTATCCTCTACCATTACGCACTTACTATCATTTGGAATTGCTTTTGGTTTAGTAACATTCCTTCATGTAGTTGTAGGTGAATTAGCACCTAAAACGGTTGCGATTCAAAAGGCAGAAGCTGTCACTCTCCTTTTTGCGAGACCAATTATTTGGTTCTATCGCTTAATGTATCCATTTATTTGGTTCTTAAACGGTGCTGCACGTTTATTAGTTGGGCTTTTTGGCTTAAAGCCTGCTTCTGAGCATGAATTAGCGCACTCTGAAGAAGAGCTACGCATGCTTTTATCCGAGAGCTATAAAAGCGGTGAAATTAATAAAAACGAATTAAAGTATATGAATAACATCTTTGAATTTGACGAAAGATTAGCAAAAGAAATCATGGTTCCTCGTACAGAGATTGTTGCATTTTCTGCAGAAGAGTCTTTCGAAGAGATTATGGAGATTGTTAAAGAAGAACGCTACACTCGATATCCTGTTGTTGCTGATGGCGATAAAGACAATGTATTAGGGTTTATTAATATCAAAGAATTTCTAACAGCAAATATACACGAGAAAAATCCTACGAGTTTGTCCTTAAAAAGTTTCATCAGCCCTGTCATACGTGTTATTGAAACGATTCCTATTCAAGACTTGCTTGTCAAAATGCAAAAAGAAAGAACCCATATCGCAATCTTAATGGATGAATATGGTGGGACGTCGGGACTTGTTACGGTTGAAGACATTATCGAAGAAATCGTTGGAGAAATCCGTGATGAATTTGATGAAGATGAAATACCTGAAATCCGCAAAATTAAAGAGCATCACTATATTTTAGATGCAAAACTTCTTATTGAAGATGTTAACAGCCTTCTGAATATTGAGCTTGATTCTGATGAGATTGATACAATTGGTGGATGGTTCTTAACACAAAACTTTGATGCCAAACTTGGTAGCAAAATCGAAATTGAAGATTTGCAATTTATCGTAGCAGAAATTGACGGTCACCATATCCACTATATTGAAGTGAAAAGAGTGTAAATTTTAAAAACATCCATGTTGCAATAGTGCAACATGGATGTTTTCTTTCTATAAATTAGGACTCATAGGCGAACCAATTCTTACCGTGATGCTTTTGGTGGTTGGCAAACTTCACATTTACGCTGATGATTGTTTTTAAACTTCGTAAATGTTTTTTCAAACGGGTTACCACATGCACATAGAAATTGAAGCTTCTGAGAAAAACCCTTATACTCTGTAGTGAGCAGTTTAGATTCAGAATTGCTTTCAACGAACTCTTTAATTTGATGAATTGACCATCTTTTTTGCATTTTTTGCACCTCCATATCTTTGAGTGTGGAGGCAATTTTCGCGTCCAATGCCCATTATAGCAAAATCAGAATGTGATTTTATCCTTATTTTCTCCAAGCTTCAATTGCTGCTCTAATTCCACTCTCATTTTCTCCGTTTCAATCAAGAAATTCTTTTGCTTAAGCTCTTCAAGCTTCACTTGCTCTTCGACCATTTTAAGCTTTATCATTGAATGCTTACGCATATGAGTAGTTAAAATTGCCGTAATCGGTATTGCAAACACCAATATTACTGCTACCAACCCTACAAAATCATCCATTTGATCACCTTCCATAATAGTAATTTATTACCGTAATTATACCAAAATATAAGTAGTTCGTCTGTAATTACCTATTGCTCCATTTTGCATTTCTTGCTATGATAACGAATGCATGACGTGGTTCGAAACCATCCCACGCTAAAAAACTAAGGAGAGAATAGAATGAATAATCGCACACTTGTTGTGAACGGAATTATTGCCGCACTTTATGTAGCAGTGTCTTTATTAATCCATCCATTAACGTTTGGGGCAGTCCAATTCCGAATCGCAGAGATGTTTAATCATCTAATCGTTTTTAACCCGAAATACTTTTATGGGGTTGTAATTGGCGTTTTTATTACAAATTTATTTTCACCTACAATGATATACGACATTACTTTTGGTGTTGCCCATTCAGTGATTTCTTTATTAATTGTGATTTTCATTAGTCGCTATGTTCATAGTGTACGCGGGAAGATGCTCGTTACGACAATCGTGTTTACAGCTATGATGTGGATCATCGCGCTAATGCTAAATCTTGCATATGGTTTACCATTCTGGTTCTCCTATGCAACAGCTGCTGTTGGTGAGTTCGGAGTTTTACTCTTAACGATCCCAATTATGTTGGCTCTGAACAAACGAGTACAGCTTGATCAATTGCTACAAAAGTGAAAAATCTGGTATCACCAACATAAAAATGTAGACAAAGTCAATTTCCGACTTTGTCTACATTTTTTATAAGCATTTTCACTAATAAGGAAACCCTCAGAATATCTCGAAAACGCTTGTCAGACTTAGGCGCACAGTCGATTGAAGACCCGAATAGAACAGGAACAACGACGTATGCAAGTGTTTAGCAATAATCTGAAGCTGGTATTAAATCAGCTTTTTGTGTTACTCTTTTTCTTTTTCAACAAGATCTTCTACCGGTTTTTCTTTTGACAAGAACCAGCCTGCTAGTGCAATTAAGATTAAAACAGAATAGAATGTTACTTTCCACGCAGTTGAGTGTGCAAAGTCATATGGCAAAACTCCCAATGCTGGATGTGATAATGTGTATACAGCTAGTTTAACCCCTACCCAACCAACAATTGCAAAGGCTGCAATTTCTAATCCAGGTCGTTTTTGAAGCAAGGTAACAAAGATATTTGCTGCAAATCGCATGATGATTAATCCAATTAATCCTCCAAAGAAGATAACGATGAATTTACCACCATCTAATCCACCTATTTGTGGTAGTCCTGAATCTGGTAATGCCATTGCTAATGCAACTGCTGCTAAAATTGAATCAACCGCAAATGCTATATCAGCTAACTCAACCTTAAAGACAGTCATCCAGAATCCTGACTTGTTCTCTTTCGCTTCTTCTTTTATGTTTTCTTTAGCAATTTTCTTTCCGTAAATCTTTCTTAAAATATGATTGATGGCGATAAAGAGTAAGTATAGTGCTCCAATTGCTTGAACCTGCCAAACATCGACTAAGAATGAGATAACAAATAATGAAGCAAAACGGAAGACAAATGCCCCTGCTAGCCCGTAGAATAGAGCTTTCTTTCTTTCTTTTTCAGGTAAATGTTTTACCATGATGGCAAGAACAAGTGCGTTGTCAGCCGCTAGGAGACCCTCTAAACCAATAAGTAAAAGTAACACCCAGCCATATTCGAGTAAAATTGATAATTCCATCTTTTCTTCCTCCTAAAAATAGTATGTCTCCAATTTCAAATGCAAGTTGCAAAAACGAAAAAAGGTCTCTACCAATCTATGGTAAGAGACCTAAAAACAAAAAGACCTCTACCATAAATATAGGTAAAGGTCTTGCTAACAACGAATATGGTTGCCAACAAAGCCGAGAGTGGAACACACTCTGAATTGACGACTTTGCTGTAAAAGCTACTCCCCTTTAGGAGACAATATTTAATTTGATGTCTTTATTATATAAGGAAGAAATCTCCTCGTCAACTATTATAAATGTTGTGATAAATAATCAGCAAAGTTTAACGTATTGATCAATTCTTCCTCAAAAATTGTGATCTCATAATCCCAATCTTTTACGATGATCGCGGCCATATTTTTTTCTGCCGCTTCTACCTGATTATAGAAGAACGTTTTAACGATTTTCTTATCGATTGTTGCATCCAACAAAGTTAGAAAAAGTATTAGTTCATCTGCACTTTGATATAATGCACGCTTTATTTCGTTCAATTTGGCCTGGTTCCCTTTTTTTGCCTCATAAGCAAAGTTTCTCGTAATGCTAATATAATTCTTTAACAAGCTTGTAAATTCACTTACTTTTTCTTTTCCATATTTCCTTGAAAGAGTTGCTCCAATTTCCTCTTGATTTTTCATCAGACGCTCATACACATGCTCTTCATCACTGACATGTTCAAATATACTTATGAATAGTCGATTTGACCAAAACGTATGATCGCTCCAAAGCTTCCTCAATTGATCATGGTGACTTATTGTTTGACTTGCAATGGTGGAAGTTGAAAAAGAAAAAAACATAAGAACTGCTAGTAATAGAGAGCTTAAGTACCGAATATTCATTATCTATCCCCTCTCAATTTAATACAATTAGTTTGATTAAATTGAAAGATTATATGCTTTTTTATACTGGGACTGCAGCAAAAAATTCATTATAAAGAGCTTGAACTGCTCTCGATTCATCTACAACCTTTACTCCAAACATCATACTTACTTCAGAGGAGCCTTGATTAATCATTTCAATGTTTACAGCGGCTTCAGCAAGTGCCTTCGCAGCTCTTGCCATCGTCCCTACATTTCTTCTCATTCCTTCGCCAACAACCATAATTAATGCTAAATGATGCTGTACTTCTACTTCATCGGCACCAAGCTCATTTTTAATACGTTCTATTATTACTTTCTCTATTTGCGTTGTCAGTTGATTTTCACGAAGAATAATTGTGATATCATCAATCCCCGAAGGTGAGTGTTCATAACTAATGCCGTTCTCTTCTAAGATTGTTAGCAGTTTCCTTCCAAAACCAATCTCTCGATTTAATAAGTATTTTCGAACGTAAATACTACAAAAGCCTTGATCGCTTGCAATACCAATTACAGGCTCATGGCTTCCTGAATGGTTTTTCATAATTTTCGTCCCTAACGAAGACGGGTTATTTGTATTTTTTATATGAACTGGTATTCCTGCTCTGAACGCTGGTTCCAATGCTTCATCATGGAGCACGGTAAAACCAGCATAAGATAGTTCTCTCATTTCGCGGTATGTTAACTCCCTTATTTCTTTTGGTTGATCAACAAACATTCTATTAACAGTAAAAACAGCATCCACATCAGTAAAGTTTTCATATAGATCAGCTTCCACTGCGTTTGCTAGGATCGAACCGGTAACATCTGATCCACTTCTTGAAAAAGTATACACATTTCCATCTTCACCATATCCAAAAAAACCTGGGAAAACGATGACTTTCTCCACCTTTCTTAGTTTCGAAAGCAAGGAGTAACTTGCCTGTAGTACTTGAGCATTCCCCGGCTCATTTGTTACATACATGCCAGCAACCTTTGGGTTCATATATGAAGCATTAAGACCGCTTTTTTTAAAATAACAAGCGACCAATCTTGCCATATTGTCCTCTCCTCCAGCCTTCACTAAATCAATGAGCTGTGCTGGATTCATTGATTTTGCTTCAAACCTGCTTTCGAAATCATGTTTAATCTCTTCACAAATATATGCTGGTAATTCCAACTCATTCGCTATTTGAAAATAACGTTCTAAAATATATTCAAGTTCACGATCAAATCGTTGATTTTGTAACTTTTTATTAACACATCGGATAAGGACATCTGTTATCTTTTCATCTGAAGGCTCCCTTCTTCCTGGAGCGGATACAACGATGATCCTTCTAGATAAGTCTGACGAAACTATTTTATAAACTCTGTCAATTAGCCTAGCAGTAGCTAATGACGATCCACCAAACTTAGCAACTTTCATAAAGCATCCCCTAATCATAAGAAAATTTACTTCTTATTTTACGCTATAATTTAAAAGATTCAAGAAGTTTTTCCGTTATGTGTGAACATTTGTATTTCTAAAGAGGACATTCTTTCTATCAATATAATGAATTATTGTGAGTATTTTCTACCTTCTATGCAATCATCCACTTCTATCAAGCGCATTCACACATATTATTAAGGGCTTTGTTTTTTACATCCATCTTTTTGATTCCCGGGAAACAATCATTAAAAACCTATTTTGAAATTTTTTATATTGTTTTCAATAAAACTGTATTTATTTTTTATTGAAAAGTTTATAGTTAGGAGTAAAGAGCATTGTAAACTGTTACATAGAAGGAGCTATTCAAGTGATGAAAAGAGTAGCAAATATGAGAGTTTTAATCGTTGATGATAACGAAACAAACCTATTTGTAATCAAGAATATTTTAAAGCGGGCTGGCTTACATAATTATATTAGCTTTACCTCGGCAATGGAGATGTTCACCTATTTAGAAGATGATTCTCAAATCTCATCAGGAAATAAGGCTGACATCATCTTGATGGACATAATGATGCCTGAAATGGACGGGATTGAGGCATGTAAAATCCTCCAAAGCAAAGAGCAATTTCGTGATATCCCAATTATCTTCATTACTGCGCTAGAGGATTCAAATAAGGTAGCTGAGGCGCTTGACGCTGGTGCGATGGACTATGTGATGAAACCAATTAACAAAGTGGAGCTACTCGCAAGAATTCGTGTATCGTTGCGTCTAAAAGTTGAAAAGGATTGGCATAAGGAACAAGAATTGAAGATGCAACAAGAGTTGGAACTTTCCACACAGGTACAAACTAGCATGTTAAGCGAACCGATCATTACTGATCAGTTACAAATTCAAGCTTCTTATTTGCCAGCGAATAACTTAGCTGGTGACCTTTATTACTGGAGAAAGTTAGACGATAATCGATATGCCGCGATACAGCTTGATATGATGGGCCACGGAATTTCAGCTTCACTCGTATGTATGTTTATCTCTTCAGTATTGCGTGATGCAATTAGAACAGACAGCGATCCTGAATATGTTATGAAAGAATTAAATCGGTGGATGAACTTCTTAAATACAAGAAATCGACAATTCACCTATTACTTTACTTGCATTTACCTCGTCTTAGACCTTAAAGAGAAAACAATTGATTATGTGAATGCTGGTCATCCAGCAGGAGTTGCTCTTGTTGATGGAGGCACTGTAGTTGAGCTTAAAAGTAATACTACTGCGATTGGATTCTTTGATGAATTAAAAGTAGAAAAACAATCGATTCATTATCATGAAGAATTTAAATTAATGCTAATAACAGATGGTATTCAGGAGACCTTAGAGGAAGACGGCAAAGATGCCTATGCAATAATGCAAGAATCATTAGCTATTCTTAAGCATACTGAACAGCCTCAACAGCCGATCCAACTATTACTAACAGAAGAGCAGCAAGAAAACGCAGGTGACGACATGTGTGCTGTGTTAATACAAGCGAAAGATCTTTAAACAATCAAGAAAACTAACATAAAAAAGTGGCATAGTTCAATGAACTACGCCACTTTTTATGAAGATGAATGTGTAGACTATTTTTTCACATAGATTTTTTCTCGCCCATTAAAGGAATTAAATAAGTCCATTTCTGCTCGTATCGCCTCTTTACTGCCTAAGCCAAGAAAACCACCTGATGTTAAGCTTTCACTAAATAAACTCAATACATGGAGCTGTAAGGAAAGATTAAAGTAAATTAGGACATTGCGACATATGATCACGTGAAATTCATTAAATGATCGATCTGTCACCAAGTTATGCTGAGCAAATAGAATCCGCGAAAGTAAGTGATCTTTCAGATGCGCTGTATTACGGTCAGCAGTATAATATTCGGAAAATGAGCTTTTCCCACCTGATAAAATGTAATTTTTTGTATATAATTGCATTTTATTTAATGGAATCGTTCCACTTTCAGCATTTTTTAACACTTTCTCATTGATATCTGTTGCATAAATGGTTGTGCGATCACCAAGTCCTTCTTCTTCCATTAAGATCGCCATTGAATAGGCTTCCTCGCCTGTAGAGCAGCCTGCGTGCCAAATTCGAATTTCCGGTAATTCATTTAGCAGCGGAACCACTTCCTCACGGAATGATTTAAAGAAGCAAGGGTCACGAAACATCTCAGTTACATTAATTGAAAAGTCACTTAGCAATTTCTTCAACATAGCATCATCATGAATGATCTTATCTGTAAGACTAGAGATGGTTGATAGCATCTCTAGTCTCATTCGATTTTGAACCCTTCTCATAATCGATGTACGCATGTATTGACGAAAGTCATACCCTGATAACTTATAAACAGCGATTAATAATAAATCGAGTTCTAGTTCTTCACGATTCATCAATCATTCCCCAATTCTTTTTACATTTACCCTCATTATCTTCCCTTTGAAAAGAATTCTAATCTATAAAATTGGAAAATATCTATGCTGTCACCCATACTCTCATCACAGATAAAAGCTGATCTAACTTCAATGGCTTGCTAATATAATCAGATGCTCCTGCCTCCATACACTTTTCTCGATCACCTTTCATTGCCTTTGCAGTTAAAGCAATGATTGGGAGGTCTTGAAACACATCTTGTTCTCGTATACGCTTCATTGTTTCATATCCATCCATGACTGGCATCATTATATCCATTAAAACTAGATCTACAGAAGGGTTAGAGTCTAATCTATCTAGACATTCCATTCCGTTTTGACAGGTGATAACGTTCATCCCCTCTTTTTCTAGGGCATTACGAATTGCATATATATTTCTACTATCATCGTCAACCACAACCACTGTTTTGTCTTTCAACTCTGTAAAGGCTGGTTTCTTCTCATGCTTCTCGACTTCTTCTTGTTTTTGCTCAATCGCGTCAACTATTGCAAGGTCCTCATCCGTTGCCGCAGCAGCCTCAATGATCGCCTGATCTTCTTCTACTACGATTGGCTTTCCATCCGGAAGACTAGGAATATATAGGGAGAATACACTGCCTTTTCCCTCTTCACTTTTTTCAACTTTACACATGCCGCCTAGCAGATTTGCAAATTCCTTCGATATAGATAAGCCCAGTCCTGTACCACCGAATCTTCTCATTGTCGCACCATCCACTTGTTGGAAGGCATTAAAGATGATTCGTTGCTTATCTAACGGTATTCCAATTCCTGTATCTGAAACAGTGATTTTTAACCAATCAGACGAGCTTCCACTCATCTTCATATGACTATACTCTTTTTCTTCAGCTTTTGATAACTTCAAGGTGACCCCACCTTGATCTGTAAACTTGAAGGCATTTGATAGGAGATTCTTCACGATCTGCTGCAATCTCTGTTCATCCGTAAAGAAAACCTCCGGTAATTCATCATCAAATTTTACATCAAACTGTAGATTTTTATGCTTAGCAATTTGGTTAAAGTGCAGTGAAATTCGATCCGAAAAATCTTTCAAGTTCACTTCTTCAAACGTAATTTCGATTTTACCAACTTCAACTTTCGATAAATCTAGAATATCGTTGATTAAGTTTAACAGCTCTTGACCAGATGTATTAATTACTTTTGAGAACTCTTTTTGTTCATCTGTTAACCCATTCTCTGGATCTTCTTCTAACATTTCCGATAGCAGAAGGATACTATTTAACGGTGTCCTTAGCTCATGTGACATATTCGCAAGGAACTCTGATTTGTATTGAGAGCTGAGCTCTAGTTCTTTTGCCTTCTCCTCCAAATCTTCCTTCGCATATCTCAATTCTTCAGCCTTCATTTCAGCGTCTCTCGTCCGCTCTTCAAGCTGTTCATTAATAATTCTAAGCTCTTCTGATTGCGTCTGCATTTCTTCTGATTGTGACTGTAGCTCCTCAGACTGAGTTTGTAGTTCTTCAGATTGCGCCTGGGATTCCTGCAGAAGTCGAACGATCTCCATTCTCCCAACAATATTGTTTAGAGCAAACCCTAATGTTTCAACAACATCTGTAACAACTTCTTTATGTGCATGTGTAAATGGTTTTATGCTTGCTAACTCAATGACACCTAACACATCATCATTTAACAGAATTGGCACAATCATGATGTTGCTAGGTTTAATCGTTGCAGAACCTGTTGAGATTACATGTAAATCTTCCTCGACATTTTCTAAAAGGATCAGTTCTTTATCAATGACACATTGTCCAATTAAGCCTTCTCCAGGGACAAAGAATTCTTTATTGTTTGTTTTTCCTTCCCCTGCATACGTAGCAACTTTTTTGTATAAAACCTCTTCACCTTCTTGTGATTTTTCATAGAAGACACCTAAATTTGCTCCTATTGTCATCGTTACTTTGTTTAAAAAGTTTTTTGCAAGCTCAGATACGGATACATAACGACTATAGGAACCAACAATTAATGCTGATTTCGCTTGGATCCAATTCTGTTCTGTAATTTTCTCCGTATATTGTGCTTCTTTTTCATAATATCTTTCTAATGATGTAGCCATTGAATTAAATGCCTTGGAAATTTCCCCAATTTCATCATTCGATTCGACAGCAATTCTTGGAAGGTCAGTCAGATTGTCAAAATCTACATTTTTTATCCCTTCAGTAATCGTATTAACCGATTTTGTTGTACTGCGTATAACCCACAATGTTACGATAGCAATGAAAGCAATTGCACCTATAATGGCAGCAATAATCATAATGACCATTTCTGTGTAACTAGTGTTTGATTCATGCATTGCATCATCCATTAAACGCTCTTGAATCGACTTAAATTCACCAAGCGATGCAACTAAAGAATTTCGATTATCGAGCCCATCAAAGTACATTTGTACTAACTGCTCTTCCGTCGTTTCATCTACTAACTCCATGATTTGATTTTTCATTGCAAAATACGATGCATACAATCTTTGGAGCTCATTAAATACATTTCTACCTTCTTCTGTATTAATTGTTTCATTGAGAATATCGAAGTTCTGTTGAATCACAACTTCATTTTCATCAATGATTTGCTTTAACGAATTTGTATTTAAAAGATCCTGATTTGTAACCACATTAAATACTTGGCGATCTAGTAAACTAAAGCTTTCTTGAATTTCCGTTGTAATTCTTACTTTCTCATATCTTTGTTGAACAACTTCTAATAAATTTTCCTTTACTGAGTTGACCATCATAAGAATTATAGATAATAGCAATAGCAAGAAAAAAACTGTTAATCCTAATCCAAGAATTTGTTTTTTCTTAAAGCCCAATATTAAGACCTCCCGCACAGTAAAAACAAAATAAACGCTACTCTTACTATAACAGTTCAAGACTGATTAATGTATCATTTTCTACTTTTAAAATTTTCCCTATGTAACTAGTAAAAAATAAGGCTTTCTTTTCCAAATAGTTTCACTATAATGGAGTATATAAAGTTATTAAGCACTACTTATAGGTTAGTAGGATTAGTTAAATGCGCATCAAAACGTGAAAATATTCACAATCTATCTTTGTTAATGAAAACGATTTCACCATGATTACGTTCATTAAAGACTAAATGATTGACATTAGAAGCTTTGCTTCTTTTGATAATTTTAAAAGGAGGTTTACAAATGAATCAAATGTTTCGTTTTTCCACCCTTTCAATTGCACTCATTCCAGTAGCTGTAGGAATTAACTTTATTGGAAAAGCACTTGCCGAATTTCTACGTTTGCCATTATGGATTGATGCAATTGGAACTGTCTTAGCCAGTATTTTAGCTGGACCAGTAATTGGTGCTTTATCGGGAATTATTAATAATCTTATTTATGGGTTTACTGTTAGCCAAATTTCAGCTGTATATGCTATTACTAGTGGGGCAATTGGGATTACAGTTGGGATATTTGCATATAAAGGTTGGCTGACAAGTTACAATAAGGCAATCATTGTCGGGTTAACTGTTGGATTTATTGCTGCTGTCATCTCCACGCCTATTAATATTTACGCATGGGGTGGTACGACAGGGAATATTTGGGGAGATGCTCTCTTCGCTCTTTTGCTATCTAATGATGTTCCTTTATGGATTGCATCTTTTTTCAATAGCATCGTCGTTGATCTTCCGGATAAAGCAGTTACCGTATTAATTGCTTTCACAATCTTTAAGAACCTACCTAAAAACATGAAGACGTTGTATCAATCGGATACAAAAATCGAAAAACTCTAATCTATTTTTATATTGGTTGGCGAGGTACACCTCGTCAACCAACAAATTATTAAATGACGAGGACATATATAATTATGATGAAAACGATTGATTTATACTCCGAACAACAATCAATCATCCATAAAATAGATCCATTATCCAAACTTTTTTTTGCATTTGCTGCTATCTTTATATCCTATTTATATTCAGATCATATTATTGTTTTTTCGGTTACACTTGTTAGCTTTTTCTTCTTATTACTTGGGAAGGTAGCACATAAAGTTCTTCCTATACTTTCTGTTGCCCTATTTCTTATTCTGTCTGTCATCATTGTTCAAAGTCTGTTTCATCCTGATCGTGAGGTTCCGTTAGTCACCATTAATGGATTCATTATTTATAAAGAAGGGGTTATGTTCGCTTTGCTGCTAACTTTGAGAATCACGAACATTATTCTGTCATTCTCACTTATTATGTTAACGACAAAGCCTGATCTGTTGGTTGAGGAGCTAATGAGAAAAGGGTTATCACCAAAGTTCGGATATGTATTGCTATCGGTTTTTCATATTATTCCGCAGCTACGAACAAATATTGCGAGAATCCAAGATTCCCAACGAGCAAGAGGATTAGAAATAGATGGATCACTCCTTAAACGAGTGAAGGCATTTATACCTCTTATGTATCCTGTCGTCATGCATGCATTAATCGAGACGAAGGAAAGAGCAATTGCACTTGAGGTAAGAGGATTTAATTCTTCGATTAAACGGACTTTTATTCAAGAAAAACGCATCTATACGTTTCGACGTACAATTAAAGTTTGTATACTGTTCTGTTTAATGGTAGCGATTATTTGGAGGATCATTTCATGACGATAGTCACTGTAGAAAATCTAAAGTATAAATATCCTCACACTGAGCATTTAGCATTGAATGATTTGAGCTTTTCTGTGAATAAAGGTGAGTGGATTGGCATAATCGGGGCAAACACTTCTGGAAAATCAACGCTTTGTCATGCTCTTGCAGGTCTTGTCCCTCATTTCTTTAAAGGTGGCTACGGCGGAAGTGTCCATATTGCTGATAAGGAAGTATTTACACACTCTATAAACGACTTAGCTAGTGACATTGGGCTTGTATTCGATCATCCTTACTCCCAGTTATCCGGTGCAAAGAGCACCGTCTTTGATGAGCTTGCATTTGGTTTAGAGAATCGTGGTGTGAAGCGAGAGAAAATGATTGAGGCAATTAATGAAGCACTCAGTCTATTAAAAATTGAACATATTAAGCAGCAAAGTCCTTTCAATCTTTCTGGTGGTCAAATGCAACGGGTGGCCATTGCAAGCATTCTTGTCATGAATCCGTCCATATTTGTATTTGATGAACCAACATCACAATTGGACCCACAAGGGACAGAAGATGTCTTCAAAGCGATTAAACAGTTAGCGAAAAAAGGCCATACTATTATTATGGCCGAGCATAATCTAGAAAAGCTTGCTCAATATGCTGATAAAATTCTTCTTTTACATGAGGGGAAGCTGATTGATTTTGCCACACCTGAAGAAGTTTTCTCTCGTGATGACTTATCTGCATATGGAGTGACTGCTCCAATCTACACAACAGTATGTAAGGCATTAGGTATTCGCAATCAAAAAACAGGACTGTTCCCTGTTGAAATCAATACAATTCCAGTATTATCAGGTGAAGAAAATGAATGAAATTATCATTAAAAATGTTTCCTTTCAATATCCACATTCACCAAAGCCTGCATTAAAAAATGTAAGCATGAATTTACATATGAACTCAACTGCAATTGTTGGGCAAAACGGTGCTGGGAAATCAACGTTGGTAAGGCTGATCAAGGGGTTGCTTCATCCTAGCGAAGGAACCATCAAAATTAACGGCATTGAAGTTGCTCATGCAAGCGGACGACAGCTTGCAAAGGAAGTTGGTCTGATCTTTCAGAATCCTGATGATCAAATTTTCAAAAACAAAGTAATCGATGAAATTATGTATGGACCAATAAATATTGGTATGTCTAAAGAGACAGCAGAAAAAGAAGCCATTGCCTCTCTGCAGCTCGTTGGACTTGAAGACAAGGCTGAATTAAATCCACATGATTTAAGCTTTTCGCAAAGAAAGCTTGTTGCAATTGCATCTGTGCTTGCTATGAAGCCGAAGATCATCATATTTGATGAGCCGACTATGGGTCAAGATTTTAAAGGGAAAGAGCGGCTAAAAGAGATTATATTCAATCTGAAAGCAAGCGGCATTCTCGTCCTATGTATTCTCCACGATATGGACTTTGTAGGGGAAGTATTTGAGCGCGTAATCGTGATGAATGATGGAACCATTTTATTAAATGGTAGTACTCATGAAGTTTTTTCAAACGAAGCGGTCATTCAAACTGCTGGATTAGAGCTTCCTAACATCACAAAGCTTGGACATCATTTAGGTCTTCGTGAAACAATCTTATACGAAGATGAGTTACTACGAATAGTGAGGAAGAATAACCGTCCAAAGAAATGAATTCATTTCTTTGGACTTATTTTCTTACCTAATAGATATTTCCTTTTGCGCTTCACCAATTAGACTTTCTAATTGGAGTAACCTTAGAGTAAAGAATGAGATTGGATCACGGAATTTCTCTGGTTTTTCACGTAATTCATTCAATGATTTTTGGCTGTTGTCTATATCTGCAAATGCGTCTTCGATTGCCTGCTCTAATACCTTATAAGCGTCTTGTAAGAACAAGCGGATATCTCCTTCTATCGATCGTTCAAGAAGTTCGAATTGGTGAATGATTTGTTGATATGTTTTTTCAGCTTCTTCACTGTAATCCTTTTCTTCAATTAACTCAGTATACTTCTGCTCAATTAATGACTTGTTTTTCGTAATGGATCCGAACAATACACTAGCACCTTTAAGCAATAATTGAGATGGATTATTTCGCAGCAATATATTTAAAGACTCCAATGGAATCTGCCCTGTCGTCATACGATTCACATCGCGCTTCCAGTCAGACAATATTTGAAACTCAGGGTCAAATTGGAGCTTTTCCTCACCGTAAATCGCATTGAAGCTTTCTGCTATCTCAATGAAAAACTGCTTCATCTCAACAAATTGGACTTCACTTAATTGAATCCACTCCTCAAACTGTGCTCTTGCTTTTGGAAACGCATCTTCAACGATATAGTCTCTTAACGCTTCATTTAATTTTTGATTCATTTGTAAATGCATTTTTGCTGGTTCTTCAATCTCTGATACATAAGGAGCGCATGATTTTAATAATAGAGGTACTTGTTCATTAATCTCCTCTTTTAACTGCAGCTTTTCATTTCGAAAAGCACCTTTTAGCAATTGCTTTTTCTCTTCCTCGTAATCAGCTAGTTGATTATTGGCGCCTTTAAGCTTAGTAATAATTTCTTCATTCCACTCAATATTCTCTGCAAGAAAGGCTTCATTCTCCGTTCTCTTCTCTGATAAATAAGTAATCGATTTGCCAATTGCATGGAGAATCTTTCGTTTATGTTCACCCTTAGTATTTACTCCATTAAATATCTGTTGGATGAAGCTTGAAAAATAGGCAGGTGATTGTTTGTTTAAGATAAACTTTTCCGAATGCGGGAACATTTGGTTCACAGAATCCAAAATATCTTCATACATATACTGGCTCCGCTCTTCTAATTCAGGCATAGCGAAATGCAGCGGCACACTTGGGTGAGCTCTCTTAATTTTTTTTGCGACTTCCAGTTCTTTTTCAATTTTTTGGATTGTCCCACTTAATACAAATACAATCGCATCACTAAAATGAGTATATTGTAATAGATCCTTGCTATTCCTTACACCAACTTCCATTAGTGGTGGGTTGATCACAGTGATTCTTTCTTTTTCTAAAAGTGGGTGATTCCAATGGATGTTTACTAAATGCTGATTCTCATCCTCTATCATCGTAAACTCTTCAAACAATCGTGTATTTACTTCTTCATTCGTTATATCAATGACTTCTTCTAATTGTGCATACTTATACCGTACAACCTGCCTGTCAACATTCATGTCCTCTACTCCTAAGGTCGATTCCATGAACATTTGCTTTGCATCACTATCCATACTCGCAATAATTAATTGACGGTTATCAACATCTAATAATTCTCTAACCATCCATTCAAACTGCATGCCCATTGATAAATCATGCTTCATACCCCATTCGGCAATTGATTCAAAAAGACTGTAAGCGTCTTCAATAGCCATTTCCATACTATTACGGCTTTGAATATCACGCTCTACTCTTTGCACTACTTCTTCTTCTATACCTGTAGGGAACAATGTTGACCAAGAGACAATCGCCGTCTTAGCATTAATAGACGTCCGAGTCGTTGCAACCGCAAGCCAATTTTCTAGATGGTTCGGAATAAACGATGTAATAACCTTCAATGGATATTTCCCAGAGGTTAGTGAGCGATACGTTTCCTGATAGAGATCTTCTAGAATTGAAGAGCTCCATAGGTCATCAACAATCCGTTCTTTTATTAAGTGGTTAAATGATTGAATCCATGTAAAATAGGTCTCTTTTTGCTCATACCCTTTCCATAGAGTCGACGACAGCTTTTCAAATTGCTGTTTGTTTTCTTCAAACAATATTTCAAGAATCGGTTGGTAATGAGTTGGTTCTTCGTTTGTCAGCCATCTTCGGTCTGCATACATCTGCAGTCTTTCAATCCAATGATCATCCCTCGTTCGAATGAATTCCGATTTTGCCAATTCAATTACATGCCCCCACTCATTTTCTTTTTCCCAATAAGATTGTGCAATGGTCGTTACATCTTGATAATCTGGATCAAACGCAATCGCCTCTTTTAGAACTCTAGTTGCCTCATCCTTTTTATTCACTTGTATGTATAAGGAGAATAGTTGCAACAACACTTCCATTGTTAACACAGGTGACTCTGTTTCAATGGAACGATAGATGCCCTCTGCATTTGTATACATCTCAAGTTCAAGGTATGCATCAGCTGTATTTTTCCTTGCCCATGGCTGTAACTCATCGCCAATGTTTTCCCATTTAAATATAGCTGCCTCAAAATCTTTAAATTGAAAATACAGCTCTCCTTGAGCGAAACGAATTTCGGTTAAGTTCGGCAGCTCTTTTTTCTGCTCTTCCATATAGAGATTCCCGAGTAGTGGCAATGCATCATTCAATTGGCTTCCTTCTATTAAATATTCATAATTGGTTTTCGTTACAAATTTCTGTTCGTTCGTCATATACCCTCCACCTATTCACTGTTTCTATGAATCAAGTGTATTTTTACTACTATGAACGTATTCTATCAAAGTTAAATGTTGAATAAATTTCATTTCCCTATCATTTTTAATACATTATTGTAATCTGTTGTAATATAATGTCTAAGAAGGTAAGCTAACTTGCTAGATTGAAACCTTTCCCGTCCCTTAACCGTCTATATCGATGAACAATCCAACAAAAATTAAGGAGAATTCTATGATGAAACAGATGAAAAAATGGTTTGCTGCGATTGTCGCTACTACATTGCTTATTACTTCCAGTGGAAATGTATTTGCATCAAAGGATACAGAAGATGTAATAGATGAAAAATATGGACTTCCAATTGCTGTTTATGGAGAACAATTGACAGCATCACAAAAAGATGAAGTACGAAAGCTTTTCGGAATTAATGATTCAAGCAACGTTGAAGAATTAACAATTACAGCTCAAGACATCGTCTACTATATAAATGGAAATCCAAATTCAAATATGTACTCGTCTGCAAAAATAACGCGAAGTGACAAAATTGATGGTGTCGTTGTAAATCAACTTACACCTGATAATATCACCCAAGTTTCCAATGAAATGTATGCAAATGCATTGCTAACAGCAGGAGTTGATCATGCAATTGTTGACATCGCTTCGCCTGTAAAAGTTACAGGCCATTCTGCACTAGTAGGAATCTATAAAGCGTATGACCAAGGTGATGGCGCAGAATTAAATAAGGAACATACTGAAGTAGCGAATGAGGAATTAAGTTTAGCAACAAAGCTTGCTGAACAAGAAGGGTTAGACCAAAACAAAGTCTCAGAACTATTAGCTGAAATAAAAACAGCCATTGCAGAAAACAAACCAGCAACAAAAGAAGAGATTGAACAGATTATTGATGAAAAACTAAAGTCTTTAGAAATCAATTTAAATGAACAAGATCGTCAGCTTTTAATCGATTTATTCGAAAAGATGCGTTCCCTTAATATCAATTTTGATAATGTAAAATCCCAGCTAGAATCTTTAGCAAATGACGTGAAGAATAAGATTGAACAGGCTGTTGGAGATAAAGGATTTTTACAAGCCATTTCTGATTTCTTTAAGGGCATTATTGATTCCATTCGTAGTATTTTTTCATAACTAGAGTGATAAAATATGCACATACAGCATACTTTTTAAAAGTTAAACAGCACGGGGCTTTTTTCCCTTGCTGTTTTATTTTATAATGAAGGAATCATACTACGCTTCGTGACTAATGAGATACCATTTGTCATAATACGGATAGAAAGGCTGATATTGATTTGGATACACATTCAAATTTTATTAAAAAGATTATGAAAGAGGATTTAGATGGCGGGAAGCATGATACAATCGTCACTCGTTTTCCTCCTGAGCCAAACGGCTATCTACATATTGGACATGCTAAATCCATCATCATTAACTTTGGATTAGCAGATGAATTTAATGGAAGAACAAATCTGCGTTTCGATGATACGAACCCACTTAAGGAAGATCAAGAATACGTAGATGCAATAAAAGAAGATGTAAAATGGCTTGGCTTTGATTGGGAAGAGCTTCACTTTGCATCGAATTACTTTGAAGAAATGTACAATCGTGCCGTACTCTTAATTAAAAAAGGGAAGGCATATGTAGATGATTTGAATCAAGAGCAAATTCGAGAATACCGCGGAACATTAACTGAACCAGGAAAAGAAAGTCCTTATCGTAGCCGTTCGATCGAAGAAAACCTTGAATTGTTCGAGAAAATGCGTAAAGGAGAATTTGAGAACGGAGCAAAGGTGCTTCGTGCAAAAATTGATATGTCTTCACCGAACATCAATTTGCGCGATCCAGTTATTTACCGCATCTCCCATGCAACTCATCATAATACAGGTGATACTTGGTGCATTTACCCGATGTATTCCTTTGCACATCCATTAGAGGACGCAATCGAAGGTGTGACGCATTCATTATGTACAACAGAGTTCGAAGATCAGCGTCCTCTATACAACTGGGTCATTGCTGAATGTGAAATGGATTGTCAGCCACAACAAATAGAGTTTGGTCGCTTAAATGTCACAAACACAGTTATGAGCAAACGAAAGCTCAAGCTTATGGTCGATGAAGGCATTGTCGATGGATGGGATGATCCACGTATGCCAACAATTTCAGGTTTACGTAGAAAAGGCTTCACTGCAGAAGCGATCCGTGAATTTGTGAAAGAAACTGGTGTATCAAAGGGTAACGGCGCAGTGGATGAAGCGATGCTTGACCATTATATGCGTGAAGACTTGAAGTTAAAATCACCACGTACAATGGGGATTTTAAAGCCGTTAAAGGTTATTATTACGAACTACCCTGAAGGCGAAACAGAATACCTTGAGGCAGAAATCAATCCTGAAAACCCTGAAATGGGAACGAGACAAATTCCATTTTCAAGAGAGATTTATATTGAGCAAGAAGACTTTATGGAAGATCCACCTAAGAAGTACTTCCGTCTCTTCCCTGGCAATGAAGTTCGCTTAAAGCATGCGTATTTCATTAAGTGCCACGATGTTATTAAAGATGAAGAAGGCAATGTAACAGAAATTCATTGTACTTACGATCATGAAACAAAGAGTGGTACAGGGTTTACTGGACGTAAAGTAAAAGGCACACTTCACTGGGTTGATGCAACACATGCAATTCCTGCTGAATTCCGCTTATACGAGCCGCTTGTCCTTGATAAGGAAATGGAAGCTGATGAAGATCATGAAAATAAAACGTTTCTAGATTTCATTAATCCAAATTCATTAGAAGTATTAAACGGCTTTATTGAACCGAACTTGAAGGACGCAGAGCCTCAAGACAAATTTCAATTTTTCCGTCACGGCTATTTCAATGTAGACCCTAAAGATACAAAGACTGACAACATTGTGTTTAATCGTATTGTTTCATTGAAAAGCTCATTTAAATTATAAGAAAAAGGGTTCGGATAAATTCCGAACCCTTTTGAGCGTATTTACGAACGTATGCAAGCGTTTGTCAACATTCTGAACCTCATTTGAATCGGTCAGGAAAATCAGTCATAACAACCTCTACTCCTGCTGCTACAAGGAGCTCGTATTCCTCTTTTTCATTCACTGTATAGACTCTGATAGGAAACCCTGCCTCCATCGCTTCTTTCCCGTACTCAGAAAGTGCAAAGATTGCTTGACTATGAATTGCATTAGCACCAACCTTTTTTGCTGTTTGTAATGCCTCTGGCTTTAGTCCTTCTATTAATAAGCCAATTTCAATTGCTGGATCGAGTTCACGAACTACTTGCAAGCTCGAAGGATTAAATGACGAAATAATGACTTGATTCTCCAGCTCATATTGTTTAACAAGTGAAAGAACCTTCTTTTCTAGCCCTTCGTAGTAAATTTGGTCATTTTTTAATTCAATATTCAAAAGAAAAGAGTGATTTTCGACCTGCATCCATGCTAATACTGCCTCTAATGTCGGCAATTGCTCTCCTTCAAAAGAGCTCGAAAACCAGCTACCTGCGTCAAAGTCTCGTAATTCATCCAATGTATAGTCTTGAACAAAACCCGTTCCATTCGTTGTACGATTAATTTGTTCATCGTGAATGATAACAACCTCTCCATCCTTCGATAATTGAACATCTAGTTCAATGCCTGCAGCAGATACACCAATTGCTTCTTTAAAAGCCTTCATCGTATTTTCCGGATAGTGGCCACTCATCCCTCTATGCGCAAAGATTGCAGGCTTACTCATCGCTTCACTCTCCTCATGGCCTTTTACTTTTTTCGATTTGACATTTCCAATGCTTCATTCGTTTCTGCAACCGCTCGGTTCAGCGCCTCTCCTGGATCTACACCTTGGTACAAGCTTTCCATTGCATTCACCACTCGCTGTCTTGCTTCAGGAAAGACTGAAATCAGTGCGCCTTGCGTTGCCACAGAAGGCGTTGTTTCACGAAGCTGATCTACTGTTACTTTAAGCTGGGGGTATTTTTCCCATTCTAATTTAACAATATCCTCATTATACGCTTCTGGATTGATGGCAAAATATCCTGTATTTACATGCCAATCTGCTTGAACTTCTGGTGTCGTTAAGTATTTCATAAATTCCCATGCTGCTTGTTGCTTCTCTTCTTCTATATCACTCGCCATCCATAGAGAAGCCCCTCCAATAATTACCCCGTTCCAATCAACACCATCAGGAATTGGCAAGTAGGCAGCTCCTACCTCAAAATCTGATTGATCCACCATACCTCGAATTCCTGCCGATGAATCAATGTACATCGCTATTTTTCCTGATTGGAATGCAGCTCGCATATCATCCCAGTTTTGTCCAGTATTATAAAATGTACCTTCTTTATACATATCACTTATTAATTGAAACACTTTTTGCCCTTCCTCACCGTTAAAAACAGCTTCAGTAGCATTGCCTTTTCGCCCATTTTCTTCATTTACAAATAAGCCACCTTGAGCAGCAATAAGCTCTTCTATAAACCAACCATAGTTTAAAATTGAAAACCCATACTGATCTCCTGTCGTTAATGCCTTTGCTGCATCTTTTAATTCAGTATATGTAACAGGTGCCTTTTCAGGATCCAAACCGGCTTCTTTAAATGCATCTTTATTATAAACGAGCACTGGTGTTGAAGAGTTAAATGGCATTGAATATTGGACACCATCAACTGCATAATAGTTTGTTATATTCTTCTCCCACTTGCTTGTATCATAGTTTTCTTTATCGATAAATTTTTGAACAGGTTCAATCATTCCAGTATCGATCATATACTTCGTTCCTACTTCAAATGTTTGCATAATAGTTGGAGCATCTTTTGTCCCTGAAACCGCATTAAACTTTGCAATTGCTTCTTCATATGTTCCTTGAAAAATTGGCTTTACTACAATAGAATCCTGACTGTCATTAAATCGCTGCGCCAATGTATTAACAGATTCCTCAAGATTCCCACTCATTGAATGCCAAAATACGACTTCCGTCATATCTCCATTTTTTTCAATACTCTCTCCTTCTACTTGCTCGTCTACTGACGTCCCGCTACATGCTGCTAACATAAGTGAACAAATGACTGCTAATAATACGATTTTCAACTTCACAATAAGCACCTACTTTTCATTTTTTTTGATTACATTTACTTAATTGCACCTCTAGTCAGCCCTTCTTGCAATCTGCCTTGCCCTAAAAATAGGAGAATTAGTGTTGGGAGGATTACCATCATAACCCCAGCCATAACCACCCCCCATTCAGAAGCAATTTCTTGAGTTTGCATTTGCTTCAAGCCGATTTGGACCGTTCTCATTGATTCCTCATTTGTAATCAGCAATGGCCATAAATACATATTCCATGCTGTTAAAAAACTATAAATTGATAAGGTTACTAAACTAGTCTTTGACACAGGAAGCACTACTCGAAAAAGGAATTGAAATCGATTCACACCTGCTACTTGAGTCGCTTCATATAATTCAATTGGAATCGTTTTAAACTGCTGTCTTAATAGGAAGGTTCCAAATGCCATTGCAAAAAACGGCAAGGAAAGACCCATATAGCTGTTCGTCCATCCTAAGGATTGGATCGTTTGAAAGTTTGGAATCATCGTCGCTTCCCAAGGGATCATCATCGTAGATATAAACACAATAAACAATAGATCTCTCCCTTTAAATTGAATGAAGGTAAATGCAAACGCTGCTAAACAACAAAAGAGAACCTGCCCAATCATAATTGTTGCTGAGACGATAAAGCTGTTCATTAAATAAGTAAGAAGTGGCACCTTTTGAAATGCGGCAATATAATTGGAAAATGATAGTTGCTCCGGTAATAGATTTCCTCTTAACACTTCTCCACCTTGCATAAAACTAATAGAGAAAGCATAAAGAATTGGAAAAAACATAACGAATGCAGAGAGCGTTAGCAAACCATAAAGAATCCCTTTTTTTAAATGGCTCATTGGTAATGCACCCTCCTTTCTCCCCACTTAAATTGGAGAATCGTTACAAAGAAAATGAAGACAAATAGCATCACGGCTTGTGCACTCGCTGATCCCACATTGAAGTTAACAAAAGCATCTTTATAAATTGAGTAAACAATGACGTTTGTAGTCTCCATCGGTCCGCCCTTTGTTAAAATATCGATCTGTCCAAAGGTTTGAAAGGAATTGATTAATGAAACCGTTATGATAAACAGAAGCGTTGGCGATAGCAATGGCAGTGTTATTTTTCTTAATGCATAGAAATCGCTTATGCCTGCAATCTTGCCACTCTCATATAGAGATGAATCTATCGTATGTAATCCTCCTAATAAGATCATGAAACTAAAGCCTGTATTCATCCATACAGTCGCAACCGCTATTGATAACAAGGCGGTATCTGGGTTTAGCAGCCATTGAACTTCAGTTAATCCGATTAGCTTCATAAATTGATTGGCGATACCTATCGCTGGATTATACATAAACATCCAAATGACCGATGATGCTGCAACACTCATTCCCATCGTTGAAGAGAAGATTGTTCGGAAGAAACCGATGCCTTTTAGCTTTTGATTTGCTAAGAGTGCTAAGAACAAAGCAAGTATGACTCCAATTGGGACAGTATATAGAACAAATAAGGCAGTTGCTTTCATGCTAGTTAAAAAGGATGATGATTGAAAAAGTCCAACATAATGTTCTAGTCCAATAAAAGTATGTGGAGTTCCTCTTGCATCTGTTAGAAAAAAGCTTAAATAAATCGTCTTAAACATTGGATAAAATAGAAAGACAATAAATAGTAGAATGGATGGTAATAAATACAACAAACCTTCTACAAATGAAGGCATCCCTCTCTTCCTTCTATTTAACGAAGGAGAATTTTCCTTTGCAACATTCATACGCTAGCCTCCCCAACCTTTGGAGAATAGCGAATCGCTTCGTTTTCAATCCGCATCTTTGTCTCATAATCAAAAACATGAATATGCTCTTCTTCTACTCTGAACGGTACCTTTTCACCAATTTGGAAGCTCCATTGACCCGTTAGCCTTGATATACAACGTGTTTGATCTACTGTAAAAGTAACCAAAGTTTCTGTCCCTAGTATTTCGACATGATTAACCTTCCCAATAAAAGATGGTGGTCGCTCGCCAGCTAATTGAATATGTTCAGGGCGTACACCAACATAGACTGAAGATTGATTTGCAACTAAAGGTTCAATTCTCCATTGATTATTCAAATACAAACAATGATTTCTCCATTCCCCTTCAATTACATTCATTGGTGGTGAACCGATAAAGGATCCGACAAACAAGTTCGATGGGTGATTGTAAACATTTAATGGATCACCAATCTGCTGAATCTCACCTTGATTTAACACCATCATTCGATCAGCCATCGTCATTGCTTCTACTTGGTCATGTGTCACATAAATCATCGTCATCCCTAGGTTACGTTGAATTTGTTTCACCTCAGAACGCATTTTTGCACGGAGCTTTGCGTCCAAATTGGACAAAGGTTCATCCATTAAACAGATCGGTGCTTGTGAAGCAATGGCTCTTCCTAATGCTACTCTTTGCCTTTGTCCACCTGAGAGTTCTTTAGGCTTTCTTTTCAAATAATCTTGAAGGCCAAGTAATTCAGCAGCGTCTAAACAGCGAGCCATTTGCTCTTTCTTCGATACCTTCTTCACATGTAGCCCAAATATGATATTTTCCTCGACAGTCAGATGAGGAAACAATGCATAATTTTGAAAAACCATAGATATATTTCTTTCATCTGGTCGTCGAGAGGTAACATCAACTCCATCCATATAGACCGCACCACCCGACACTTGCTCTAAGCCTGCAATAATGCGTAGTAATGTACTTTTTCCGCAGCCTGAAGGACCAACTATGGAAAAAAACTCCCCCTTCTCAACATGAAAATTCATGTTAGAAATGACCGCATTGCCTGTACTATACGATTTCTCTAAACTTTTCACTTCAATGGCATGCATCACTTTGCCCCCTTACCTCTTGCTCCTTTTATCGTAACGAAACAATATAAAGCGAATATAAAGACATTTTCAATATTTTGTTAAAAGCTTGTAAATTGGTTACTACTTTTCTTTTCAAATGGACGCATATTGCACTCTATTCTGGGGAATAAAAAGATTAGAAGTTTCATTGCGGGGAGGGTTTTAAAATGAATGACTTTGATAAAAACTCAAGATATATGCCGATTACATCTTCAACAAGTGGGATGATTAATCATGTTGCAAATGGAGTGCATGTTTTTACCGTGCAAATTGTGAATGTTTGCTTCGTGCATAAAACCGCCGATGATTGGGTGTTAATTGATGCTGGCATGCCAAAATCTGCTATGAAAATCATCGAAGCGGCCGAAGAATTATTTGGTAAAGGAGCTAGGCCGAAGGCAATTATTCTCACACACGGACACTTTGACCATGTCGGGGCTATTTCAGAACTGATCGCACACTGGGATGTTCCGGTTTACGCACATCAGGCTGAACTTCCTCACTTGACAGGACAGATGGACTATCCTGAACCGAAAGGTTCCTTCGATGATGGATTATTATCCATGCTTTCGCCTTTCTTCCCTCATAATGGGATCAATTTATCACCACATATACACCCACTTCCAATTGATGGATCAATCCCAGACATGGAAGGATGGCAATGGCTTGCAACTCCAGGTCATACACAAGGACATATTTCATTATTTCGAGAGAGTGATCGTACATTGATTGTTGGGGACGCTTTTGTAACAGTAAAGCAAGAATCACTGTATAAGGTTCTAACACAAGAGCAGGAAATTAGCGGACCACCGAAATATTTAACAGAGGACTGGCAAGCCGCTAAAGAATCCATTGTAAAACTGCGCAATCTATCTCCTGACATCGCCATAACTGGACACGGAATTCCAATGGCTGGAGATGTCCTTACCAGCCAACTAGAGCTTCTTATAGAATACTTTGATGAGCTCGCACTGCCATCCACAGTCGATAAGGATGAAACAATCCTTTAGCATAGAAATAGTTATATAGAGTGCATGTAGACAAAGTCAATTTTTGACTTTGTCTATATATTTTTTACTGGAGATTTTTCTTGGCATATATTGCAATAAAAACCGAAATAGAAAACATAAGTACATAATTAGTCATCGTGCCAATCACCGACAAAAGCAAGAGATTATCGGTAGCTAGAAGTAACTATTTTACGCTCATACATGTTAGACACGACCACTCACTTTTAACAGATTGCTTTGGGCACAATACAATTCTGTTTATTCTCACTATTTATTATGGTAAAGTATGAGCAGAACAATTTGAACGATGGAATGGGGGAGCAACATGAGCAGAACAATGATAATTACACAAAAGGTTGAAGATGAATTATTACAGAAGATTATAGATGTAGCGCCAGAGTGGCATTACATCGTCGGTAAGGACGCTTCTGTATGGGAAAATGAGCTTAAGAATGCGGAGATCGTCGGTGGTTGGAAAAAAGAAGTTGCAGAAGCATTGCCAACAATGGAAAAGCTGAAATGGGTACAATCGTGGAGTGCAGGTGTCAACACCTTTCCACTCGCTCAATTGGAGAAACAAAATGTACAACTAACGAGCGCTTCTGGTGTACATGCATACCCAATTTCCGAAACAATATTTGCGCTTATGCTTGCATGGACAAGAAAAGTGGATACATACGTTAAGAATCAACAGAAAAAAAACTGGCATCATGAGCATTTAAAGTTGGAAATTCATAAAAAAACGATTGGTATTATTGGTATTGGAGCAATTGGAGAAGAAACAGCAAAGCTGGCAAAAGCATTTAACATGCACGTAATTGGCGTAAGAAATAGCGAAAAACCAAATGATTTCGTTGATGAAATGTTTACGATCAAAGATTTACATCAAGTGTTACCAAAATGCGATTATGTTGTCATCACCCTTCCATTAACAAATGAAACGAAAGCTTTAATTGGTAAAGAAGCGTTTGCTTCAATGAAGCCATCTGCTTTCCTCGTCAATATTGGTCGAGGAGAAATTATTGTAGAAAAAGATTTGATCCATGCTTTGCAAAATGGTCTCATCGCTGGTGCTGGATTAGATGTTTTTGAAAAAGAACCACTTGAGGATTCAAGCCCACTGTGGGAAATGGACAACGTCATTATTACACCACATACTGCTGGAGCAACTGAACATTACAATGAACGTGTCATTGAAGAAATTCTCATTCCAAACTTTAAACGATACATTGAAGGGAAAGAAATCGACAAAAATGTAGTGAATTACACGAGGGGTTATTAAGCAGGAAAAATAGAATAAGAAAAACAACGACGTAGGTGAGTCTTTATCAACATGTTTTTAAGTGGAATTTTTATTAACAAGAGAAACCCTAAGACTGTCTTGAAAACGCTTGTCAGACTAAGCGTGCAGCCGAGTGAAGACCCGAATAGATCACAATGTTTATATGGGACTTTGATGCCAAATAACGACGTATGCGGGCGTTTGTCAACATTCTAAAAAAGGCTAGAGAAAAGATTTCTCTAGCCTTACTTCTTCTTATTTTAGGACGTCGTGATCGACATAACGTTCACCATTTAATTCACTAACAATATTAAAAGCAACCTTTGCTCCATCACCTGCTGTAATAATCGTATGAACACTTACTCCAGCAAAGGTTCCAGCAGCCCAAATACCTTTAATATTCGTTCTTCCAGAAGCATCCACATCAGCAATCGTTTTCACTCTTGGCTCTGTTCCCTCCTTCGTTGCTACTCCCGCTTTTTCTGCAAGATCTGTTAGAAATCCTGTTGCTAGAACAACATGCTTACCTTCATAAGTACCCTTGTCTGTTTGAACGGCAAATCCTGAATCCGCTTTTTCAATACCCTCAGCTGTTGCAGCAACAATTTCTGCTCCGAATTTAGCCGCTTGCTTTTTCCCTACTTCAATTAAATCTGGACCAGTAATTTCTTCAACACCATAGTGATTTACTACATAGGCACGCTTTGTCACACCTTTATCATTGTCCAAAACAAGGACTTTCTTTCCAGCTTTTGCTGCAATCAAAGCTGCACTTCCACCTGCTGGACCTGCTCCAATAATCACTACATCATACATAACTTTCACTCCTCATCTTTTTCCATTCAAAACTACATTTTTAGAATATTAAAAATGCATTTAAAAGTAAAACAATTGAACTTCCCCATGAACCGTTTATTTGCGAGTGAATATATAGATATATAGGCAAATGGAGGGGGTAAAGGATGAGCGAGCTAATTCCATTTCTTCTAGAAATGTTGACATTATACTTGATTGCAATAGTTGGATTCTCTGCACGTAAGACAAATCTATTACCAGAATCGACAAATGCTGTTTTTACGTCGTTGCTTTTAAATATTACATTACCGTGCCTTATTATTTACGCGCTAAATATTCCTTTTTCCATGAAAATGTTTCATGAACTAGTCCTTCTAATGATGCTATCCATCTATATTATGACTCTGGCTAGTTTTCTCGCCTATAAGTTGAAAAACATAATAAAAATGCCACAAAATCGAAAGCATGTCTTTGAAGCTGTTATGATTTTTGGAAATCAAGGGTTTATCGGCATTGCAGTTGTCTATATTTTGTTTGGTGATATCGGCATAACTTATGCAACGATGTTTAATCTCCCATATCTCATTATATTGTGGACTTATGGGGTGTTTTTGTTTGTCAAAAATAAACAGGCCTCCATATGGAAGCCTGTTTTCCTTAACCCAGGAGTTATTGCAACTTTTTCTGGGACAGCTCTTTTCTTTGCCCCATTCCAATTGCCATATGCTGCATCGAATCTTCTAAAAATCGTAGGAGAAATGACCATTCCACTGAGTATGCTATTAATAGGGAGCTTACTCGCACAGATGAAATGGAATGAAATAAAAGCTTCCCTATTTCATCGTAGTTTATGGACGGTTCTATTGACGAAATTACTTGTTATCCCTTTATTATTATTGCCATTTGTTTATGTTGGCGTTCCTTATAATCTAATTGTCATTTGTGTGTTGATTACAGGTATGCCTTCTGCACCGACAATGTCACTGTTTTCACAGAAATACGGAGGAGATACAGCATTCTCTTCGCTTGCTGTTTTCATGACAACAATCGGCACTGTTGTTTCTATACCGATTCTTTATTGGCTTATAAACTTAATTATGGTTTGATAAAAGCGAAAAACAGCGACTTTTCCTAACCATATACAAATGTGTAGTCTTAAGTAAAATACTCCAACTTCGCATTAGGGAAGAATTTTTGCATATAAGAATATAGCGTACTTTTTATATCCTCTTCTTCTTCCTTTTGGTATATGTATTTGCCAATTCCATACTTTCCCCACTTGTAGCGTCTTGCTTCTTCATCTAATTCTAACTTTGTCATCGGATAGTTTTTTTCAATGACACGTTTTGCTGGTTTTGTGAACCGATGCTGAATAAACTCAAACGTAATATCGTCTCTAGCATTCTTATCCAATTCTTCGTCTAGCCTCTCAAACATTTTATAATACCCTTCTTTCCAGCCTTCATGAAGATAAATAGGTGCAACTATAAATCCTAATGGATACCCTGCTCTAGCAACTTTACCGGCGGCTTCTATCCTTTTTGCCAACGGAGAAGTTCCAGGTTCAAAATGCTTTATTACATAATCAGCATTAATGCTAAAGCGGAATCTTGTTTTCCCATTATGATTAGCATCAAGTAAATGATCAACATGATGGAACTTCGTAACAAAACGAAGCTTACCATACTCTGATTGTCCAAAATGCTCGATGGCACTCTTTAACGAATGCGTTAAATGATCGATGCCCACAATGTCTGATGTACAAGCAGCTTCAAATCTTGTGATTTCAGGTGCTCTTTCCGCAATATATTGATCTGCCTGATCTAAAATTTCTTCAACATTCACATATGTACGGATATATGGTTTACTTCCCATCGTGGTTTGTAAATAGCAATAATGACAATGTCCCATACAACCTGTTGCAAACGGAATTGCGTATTCAGCAGATGGTTTCGATGTATCAAACTTTAACGTCTTACGAATTCCAACAACTAAAGTTGATTTAGCAATTCGGTATCTTTGAAAATCGTTTTCTCCAGGCAAATTTCTTACTTGATTATGGGATGTGGTAAAATGAATTTCTAACCCCATCTCTTCAAACTTCTTCTTTAACTGTACGCCTAAAGGATAATCTAGAGATTGTGGTTCGAAGTATACGAGTTGTGGAGTAAACGGCTTCATGAAAAAAACTCTCCGTCCTCTACCATACCAAAGTAGGATTGATAGACGCTCATCGCCTCATCCTTTGAAGTATAAAAAGCAAGGTCGTCTGTTAAAGGGTAATACGTTTCATATAAAAATAAAGCTAAGTTATTTGGGTTGTCCGGATCTCTCACAACAGCTGCTTCTTGTATATTTGCAACATCCTGTGTATGGGGATTTCGATAGAAAACATAGACGACATCTCCTGGTTGAGTCATATTCTTGTCCTCATTTCTTTTTTTCTCAGTTTGCCATCACAACCTCAATACTATAGATGGTAAATTTATACTTAACATATATGAGACTACAAATGGAAGATTAACATAGAGGGGTGAAAAGATGAAATTTCGTTTTGGATACGTTGCAAATGCGATGGCTCTATGGGACGCTAGTCCATCTAAAACAATGACATTCTCAAGATTTACAAAACTTAGTCAAGAGCAACAAATGGAAGGACTATTAAGGGTTACTTCCCAAAACATTGAAAATACAAAAAGAGTGATCCATTATAATATCGCGCATGATATAAAATTATACCGTATGTCAAGCTCACTCGTACCTTTAGCTACACACCCTGAGGTTCTTTGGGACTTCATTACTCCCTTCGAAAATCAATGGAAGCAGCTTGGAGACTTAATAAAAAAACATGACATTCGCACAAGCTTTCATCCTAGTCAATTTACACTCTTTACGAGTGACAAGGAGCATGTAACAGCGAACGCAATAAAAGATATGGAATATCACTATAAAATGCTTAAAGCAATGGGACTAGAAAATCGTTCTCTCATCAATATTCATATTGGCGGAGCATACGGGAACAAGGAACTAGCACTTGAACGATTCCATCAAAACATAAAGCGACTCTCTCCAATTATTAAAGATAGGGTTACATTAGAAAATGATGACAAAACGTTTAATATTGAAGAAACATTACGAACCTGTGAAATTGAAGGTACACCAATGGTCCTAGATTATCATCATCATATGGCAAATCAAGATGGTCATAAGATTGAATCTTACTTGCAACGAATTTATCAAACGTGGGAGCAGCAATTACTTCCACCAAAAGTCCACCTTTCATCACCTAAATCTGACTCAACATATCGTTCTCATGCAACGAATGTTTCTTTAGACTTCGCTCTTCCGTTTTTCAAAATGCTTCGGGAGGTAGGAGAAGATGTGGATGTGATGATTGAAGCGAAAGCAAAAGACCTTGCACTTCTTCAGCTGATCGAAGAGGTTACTTCTATTCGTGGCGTTAAAAGGATAGGTGGGGCAACAATTGAATGGAAATAAATAAAGTATCATTTTTTTTCGACAAAAAATGATAAGAACTACCATGAACATGGTATGATAGAAGAAATATATGGATAAACCTTAACTTGAATAAGGAGAACTTCTGTCTTATGAATAAGATTAAGATTATGGGCCTTTATATTCTATTTAGCCTCATTTGGGTATTCTCCACTAATTTCATACTATCGTTATTTGAGCCTTCCACTATTATTGAGGTGCTCCAAATAATCAAAGAATTTGTCTTTATTGCATTCACAGGACTTCTTCTTTACTTTTTTATGAAGAAAAGTGAGAGTTTCCAAAAGCAGCAAGAGGACGAAAAGTTATTTACTCTTATTGATTCAATGCCTGATTTCGTCAATATTAAAGACGAAGAAGGAAAATGGACTTATGCAAACAAATTTGCATTGAAATTATTTGAAATAGAGGACATCAATTATATAGGTAAAACAGATTTGGAGCTAGCAGATAATTCATTACATTATCAACAGGCTTTCCTCCACTGTGTCACGTCTGACGAGGCTGCTTGGAACAGGAAAGGCACTACAAGATTAGAAGAAGTGATTAAGCGAGCTGATGGATCAATTAAAGTGTTTGATACAATCAAAACACCAATTTATACACCTCAGGGCCAGAAAAAAGGGATGGTCATTATTGGTAGAGACATTACAGAAAAAAAGAATATTCAAACCCTGCTTGAAGAAAGTCAGCAGCAATATGAATCCCTTTTTACATACAATACAGAGATCATTTGTATGACAGATCTAAATGGATCAATTATGAAGGTAAATCCTCAGTTCACAGAAGTTACTGGATATAGTTCTGATGAAGCGATTGGCAAGAAGCTCATCGATTTTATCGAGGCAGATTCAAAGGAAATTCTTAGTGATCATATCTCTTCCATTACGAGTGACCTACAACCACATAAAGAAGAAATCATTCTATTGCATAAATCAGGCTTGAAATTAACAGTGGGTTGCACAATGCTTCCAATTGTTGTGAATGGCAAGATCAAAGGAATGATTGCACACGGGAAGGATTTTACACAACAAAGATTGACCGAAGAAAAGCTTAGAAGAACTGAAAAGCTATCTGTTGTCGGAGAGCTATCTGCAAGCATTGCACATGAAATTCGAAACCCGCTTACGTCTTTAAAAGGATTCGTGCAAATATTAAATGCCGAGAATGAAAAGCATCGATTTTATTATAAAATTATGCAGGATGAATTAGAACGAATCAATCGTATTGTAAGTGAATTGCTGTTATTAGCTAAACCACAAGTCATCCAATTTAAAAAGGCGACCATAGAAGATATACTGGAGGATGTCATTTCATTACTATCTACAGAGGCGTTGCTATATGATATCGACCTTCAATACGAATATGATTGTAAAGAAAGAACCGCAATCGACTGTGACCCTAATCAACTAAAGCAGCTTTTTATAAACTTAATTAAAAATGCTATTGAAGCTTCGAGCAAAGGGGATCACATTCGTATAAAAGTTCATTACAGGGATCATAAAGTCATAGTCTCAATACAAGACCATGGCATTGGCCTGAATGAAGAAGAATTAAAACAAATAGGAGATCCTTTCTTCTCCCTTAAAGAAAAAGGAACTGGTTTAGGCTTAACTGTTTGTTATAAGATAATTGACATACATAAAGGCACTATCCAATTTAAAAGTAAAAAAAATGACGGAACAACTGTACAAATTTGTTTGCCTATCCAAAATAATAAACAGCTCTGAACAAAAAAGTTCAGAGCTTCAGACTGCCCGACAAACGCTCGCAAACGTCGTTGTTTGGCATCAAAGTCCCCTCATGAACTGTGTGTTCTATTCGGTTCTTCACCAAGACCGCACGCCTAGTCTGACAAGCGTTTTCAAGACATTCTGAGGGTTTCTCTTATGATAAAAAAGTCCAACGATAAACATGTAGACAAAGTCGGAAATCGACTTTGTCTACAAATCTCAAGCTCTGATCAAAAAAGTTCAGAGCTGTTTTTATTTATTATCATTATTCACCTTTAATATCTAATAGCTTCATGCGCAAATCATTTTCCATATTTGCTAGATCTAGCTCAGCCTGACGGCGTTTGCTGCGACCATCTTCTTGAATGCGTAATGTCTCTTCCAAAGTAGAGATTAAGTTCTCCTGTGTTTTCTTCAATGTCTCTATATCGACGATGCCTCGTTCGTTTTCTTTTGCTACTTCAATCGTATTCGTCTTAAGCATTTCAGCATTTTTCAATAACAAATCATTCGTTGTCTTCGAAACCTGCTTTTGAGCCTCAACCGCATGGCGTTGACGTATTAAAGTCAAAGCAATCGCCACTTGGTTTTTCCATAAAGGAATCGCCGTCATAATTGATGATTGGATCTTTTCAATCAAAGCTTGGTTCGTATTTTGAATTAGACGAATTTGAGGAGCACTTTGAATCGTAATCTCTCTACTCAATTTCAAATCATAAAGACGCTTATCAAGGCGGTCAGCAAACTGAATCATATCATTGACCTCTTGATACTTCATTTGATCATTATTATTTTCAGCATCTTTTTTAATGGCTGGAATCACTTGTTGATGTAGTTCTTCTAATTTCACTTCCCCAGCTGCAATATATACGTTTAAGGCATGAAAATATTCTTTGTTGCTTTCGTATAGCTTTTCAAGCATTACTACATCTGTCATTAGCAAGTTTTTACTTCGTTCAAGCTTGACACTGATGCGATCAATTTGTGCACCAGTCTTTTGATATTTAGAAAGCATTTCTTGAACTGATCCAGAAATCTTTCCAAACATTCTTGATAAAAAATTTGACTTCTCAGGCTTCAGATCATCTGGATTGACATCATTGAACTTTCTCATCAGCTCATTAATAATATCGCCGATTTCACCAACGTCCTTTTTTTGGACATGCTCGAGCATTTGATGTGAAAAGTTTAATAACTTTGACTGTGCCGGAGTTCCATAAGAAATCATTGCCTGATGATTTTTGGGATCAATTTGTTGTGCAAGCTGAAGCGCCTTCTGACGATTTTCCTCTGGAATCACATCAATCAACTTTTTTCCTTGAGGTTGTTGTGAATTTCCTTCAGTTCTCACTTGATTTATGTTTTGATCTCCGCCAAAAGGATCTGCTAGAAGATCATCCAAAAGGTTCGTATCTACATTGTTTTTTGGTAACGATGATTGTTGTTCACTCATTTTAAACGCCTACTTTCATCGATTTTCGAATTTTTGATCGTATGAATTGATTTTTTTGCGACATCGATTTCAAAGTGAAGATTATGAATATCATTGGATATGACTTGGTACAAATCCTTTTCAATATTTACACCTAGCTCATCCAACGTCTTTCTTGTTTCTTTTAATGATTGCTCCAACTCAAATGTCTTTTTCGGCTGCGAGGAAAGAAACACATAATTCTCCGCTAATTCTACTGCAGAATCTAAATGAGAAAAATAGAAACGTTCAGCTTGATAAAATCGCTTTGGTTCTTTTTTCGTCAGCTGGTAGATTTTCCTCGTCATTGTAATCATTTCACGACGACTTTTTTTCGTTGGAAGATGACGAATCGACATTAAGGAACGATGAAGGCGCCCTATTTTTCCTTTAGCCTCATCAAGATTTGTTTTAATAAACTTATATTCCTTGCGCGTAAGTCCATGTGACTTTAAAAATTTTGCTTTCAAGAATTCCCCCGTCAAAAAATATGTGAGAAACCATGCAGCAGTAGCAATTCCGCTCGATAGAAAGAATCCAGGTTGGAACCCAAAATACGCAATGATCCAAACAGTTATAGAGACTGGGAAAGCGATAAAAGCTTGTATAAAAAAGTTCATTATAGAATTCATTTTCACCTACACCTACCTAAAAATCCTTTATATATTTACGACTCAGATCAGAAGAAAGTTTCATTCAAAAGAAGAAAACATTCCTTTCGCTCTCTACATTAACCTTACACGAAATGACTGTTTATTTCCATAGACCGTAAGTGTAACCTAATATCCGCCTTGAGACTTAGTTTATAGTAGGTGAAAAAGGATTTATACGAAGGTGAAGGCAATACATACTTACTCACAAGTGTGTAATTGCACGGATACAGTCGTTCCCTCATCTAATTGACTCTCAATTTTCATTACTCCATTATGTTCTTGTATAATCTTGTTACTAATTGTTAATCCAAGCCCAATCCCCTTCTCCTTCGTCGTATAAAAAGGCGTTCCTAAATATGGAATAATCTGAGGGTCGATCCCCACTCCGTTATCAGCAATCTTTATTTCTACCAAATTTTCATCAAATGGCACAACGCTTAGTTGTAGATGTCCATCTTTCCCCATTGCTTCTACTGCATTTTCAATAAAAATAATAATCGCTTGTCTAATTTGATTCGCGTTGCATTCAATATAGATTGGTTTTTCTGGAGCTATTATTTCTACTTGAATATGTTTTTTTGTTATTATTTTTTCTTTTAAAAGCACTGTATCCTTAAGTAGTTCTTCAATGCTCCATCTTTCTAATATAGTTGCTTGAGGCTTTGCCAGTGCCATAAACTCACTAATAATGCTTTCAATATTCTCCACATCTTCTGATACAATTTCTAAATACTCTTTTTGCAAATTAGGATTTTCACATGAGGCAAGCAATTTTACAAACCCTTTAAGTGATGTCAGTGGATTCATGACTTCATGAGCCACACCTGCTGCGAGTTGACCAATGACGGATAAACGATCGATATTTCGTAGCATTTGTTCTCGATTTTCCCTTGCTGTTATATCTCGCCCGATCGCTAAAATTAACTCTATTTCATCATTCCCATTATAAATAGGCGAAAACCTCGTCTCGATTACAAATTCATCTTTAGCAGGAGACAAACCTCTATATTTTAGAATTTGTGGTTCTCCTGTTCGAATAATTTGATAGAAAATACGGTCGAGCTGCTCATAAGTAGCATCAATTGAATGGTCATTTATAGTAGTACCTTCCAGAGTCTCTGGATTCATGCCAAAGATCAATTCATGAGAAGGAGATGCGTAAATGATTTCCTTGTCTTTCGTGTATACCTTAATTAAATCAGTTGAAGACTCTAAAACAAGTCGATGTATTTCTTTTGTTTTGTGTAATTCTCTTTCGATTTTCTTAATTTCTGTTAGGTCTCGAAAGATGGCAATGATGCCAATAATCTCCCCTTTCCCATCACGGAAAGGAGAGTATGAAGCAGCAATATCAACTTTTTGGCCATTTTTATGAAACCGTTCCGTTATCAAATTAGAAATGGATTTCCCTTGTTTGACTAGTTCCACCATATCATACGTGCTTTGTGGGTTCTTAAAATCTTTATATGTCTTCCCAATTAAATCTTCCTCTGTGTATCCAAAAATTTTCGTATACACTTGATTGATTCTCACAAAGCGATTCTCCAAATCAACAATTGCAAAACCATCTGCTGTACTATTTAGAAAAAGGTTGAACAAGTCCAGAGACTCGACAAGAACAGGCTCCCCCTTCTTCCGAATAGATTCGATATAGTCCATTTTTTAACATCCCCAACCTAGATCAATCTATAATACTATTTTACTGAATTTTTATAAAAATAAAACTAACTATTTTACCTTTAAGAAATGGATTTATCCATCCAATTCAGACAAGGCTGGAGGAAGCTTTTATCACACTTTAGCTGTAGTAGTCATGTTAGCTTTGTTCTCCTTTGGGACAAATACACTCCTTGCTAATAAAAACTGTGCACTATAATATGTCAACATAATGATTGCACCAGAATGTATGACTGGCTCCACAAACTTATTCCACGCTAATACAGAATCAGAAATAACAAATAGAAGACTACCGATCATAGCATAAACATTTCCAGTCATGATTGCCATCCAAAGCATTGTTGAAATGACAAGGATATATGCAATAACAGGAATGATTAGCCCTTCATTGCCATTGCTCTTCATCTCAGTCGTGATTTGTGTTCCAATAATCACTGAGTAAGCAGCAATTGGAAGAATCGCAGCTAGTCTCCACCACGTCAGCTTCCATCTACGAGTGAAGGCAGCAATATAAAACAAATGACCAATCAGAAATGCGGTTAATCCAGCTACAAACCAAATTAAGGTTGCATCGCCGACCATGCAAAAGAATAGACCTAATAAAATGATTGTTGAATACGCATCTTTCTCTTTAGGTTTATGTATAAAAGCGTATGCAATAATCAACATCATTGGTATGCACTTAAATAGAATACGAATTGGTTCTGAGAGTTCAGGCAAAAAGAAAATATAAAAAATTCCTGTTACTAAAATGAATAATGGCAATAATCTTTCCACTCGTTTTCCCCCTTTCATCGTAATACTATATTCGCTCTCTTTAGCTACAATACCTGTAAAAGAGGGGAAACATTCTTTCATGTTTTTAATCAGATTTGGGAATACTCTTGGTAAAGGAGGAATCATTCGATGAAAAAACTTTTAACATATTTCGCTTTGTTTTCAATCATTAGCTTTTGCCTCATAGCGTGCAACAACACAGATGATGATGTGTCTCCACCACCTGAAAATGTTCCGCAAGAAGGAGAAGGTGGAGGAGTAAGCGATCAGCTTGCCTTTTCGTTTACTTCCTTTGATCTCGATGTAGAATACGCAAATAATCAGCAATTTGAGGTCGATTATGATTTTGAGAGAAATAATGCGGAAGCAGAGATAGAAGATGATTTTAATAACCGTACACTTCATGGGAATGAAGCGTATGACTATCTAGAGCCGATTTTTGAATCGCTTACGTTTGATGCAAATAGCAGTGAACAAGATATTGTCTCAGAAGTATTATCGACATTCGACCTAAACGATGACTTTCAAAAGCTAGAATTAGAAATCAAATTTGCTGATGGAACTAGGAAAGATTATAAAATACAGCAATAATTAAAGGTAGGCAAAGTCAAAATGACTTTGTCTACCTCTTTTCTAGGAAAGTTATTTAGTGATCTTGTAAGACTAGCTGTGCGGCTCTATGGAAGAATTGCCGAGAGAGACAAACAGCGATCGTTTGTAAACAGGCTGAGTCAAAAAAGACTTCACTCTACACTTAATCTTTTTTTACAACTGGAATCCATAGTTCACTTTTCACATCTAGCTTAGACAAGTCCTTAGATTTTATTGATAGTATTTCTGGTCCTTTTGTTTGCTCATATCCTGTTGATGGAAACCATTCAGAGTAAATTCTCCCCCATGTTTGTTGTAAGCTTTCAGGAAAGGAACCAATCGATTCAAACACTGCCCATGTTTGTGCAGGTACTTCCATACAATCATAGCCGCTAATACGCTCTTTCGTTAATACTCCTAAATAGTGATCAAGCTCCCCTTTTTCCTCCATCCTTCCGTCAGAAAAATTCGTTGAAGCTTGAATCAGCCCTAGCGGTTCAACAGTAGATAACTTCTTTAATTGTTCAATACCTTCATGCCCTAAGCTCTTCCACATTCCTGAAATATGAGGATTTTCACCTTCAAAAACGATCGGAATCCTTTTCTTAACACCTATAATATGAAATCCTTCCTTCTTCTCAATCCGGTACTCCATGCTACTTCCTCCTTGAATCGTGAGTTGGAAGGTCATTCTTGGATAAGCTTTGAGAAAAACTTTCGAAGACTTCGCTTCTGTTGGAGTTATTCCATGTAATTTCTGAAACACTCTCGTAAACGAATCTGGTGATTCATACCCGTACTTCAGCGCTACATCGATTACCTTTGCATTCTTCTTTTGCAATTCTACCCCCGCTAACGAAAGCTTTCTTCGTCGGATGTATTCAGACAAAGGGACACCTGCTAAAAAAGAAAACATTCTTTTAAAATGATACTCTGAACACAGAGCCTTCTTCGCCACAATCTCATAATCTAATTCTTCTGTGAGATGTGCCTCAATGTAATCCATCGCTTCGTTAAAATTTTTCAGCTGATCCAAAAAAAATCACCTCCTTATCATCTACTATACAAAGGAACAAGAAGCCTTCTCCGACTTTCTGTGCACCGTTCTGCAGGGGGAGGGTTTTTATGATGGATGAATAACTTTTACCATTTGGTATTGAAATAATTCATTGTCAGCTTTATAAGGAGCCATTGCCTCATAAGCAATCGAAGTAGGATCGATATTGCTATAAACGAGTTCAGCCCCATCTTCACCAAGTAAGACGATTAGTTGGCATGCATCTTCTCTTGATGGTACTTCTAGTTGCTTTATAATAATTCTTTTCTTTTGATCGGCTTGTTTACTATGAGAGAATGCGGCATAACCAATTGATTGATTATCCTTTACTATCTTATATACAGGTGAGTCTGCAAACAATCGATTTTGCCACGGTGTCAGCTCAGACTCATTGTCTTTAACCTCTTTTGATTCGACAGGCTGTAAAGTGAAACTATTCTTTATATGAGGTAAGGCTTCTAGTTTACCGACAGCCAATTCATTTAAAACCGTGAACTCATGACGCTCATAAAGTGTTTTGGCTCGAGTATTTTGTTGGATCACTTCAAGGAGCATCTCCTCACATCCCTGCTCCTTCGCACATTTCTCCGCAAAACTGAGTAATGCTTTTGCAATTCCACCTCTTCTATAAGCTGGTGCAACTGCCATCCCACCAATCCACAGTTGCTTCTTTCCCTTGAACGATTGAATCCCCACTAACATTACCGCTGCTATGGCTTCATCTACAATATACACACTCGAATATTCCCATGATAAATGTAGAGAATTAATTCTGTCTCGAAGCATCTCTTCTGTTAAATGAATTTGCACAATATAATCAGAAAATCCATCATTCCATGCCTCAGTGGCCGTTTTAAGATCTACTTGCGAAATTGACTTAATCATAAGAATTCCCTCCGTTTAAAGGATAGTAGGTAAAGTTTAAGCAAAGATTCTCTCTCAGGCGCTCACTTTTAGTAAGTATAGTCGTCAACTGATATGAAGGCTGAAACCAGATTTATTGTTTCATTACATTGTATCCACAATAATAGTTGGTTTAACATTTTTACTTATTAATTAATCTTGGTGTTCACATCATCTTTATGTTCCATTACGAAAGGAAATGTTAAAATAAAAGGAAATGTATAATCAGTTAGTAACTAGATAACTGATGAAGCAATTGAAGATATCGAGCAGGTGAAGCAAATGAAGCTAAAAAACATCATTGAGCATCCTCTTTTTTCAAAAACGATCTTAGTGCTTATTATTTTAAATGCAGTCATTATTGGACTTGAAACCTATCCGGATGTGTACGAATCCTATTCGGATATTTTGATAGGATTCGATCGAATCCTTCTAATGATCTTTTCAATTGAGATCTTATTAAAGCTCTACGTCTATCGTTCCAACTTCTTTCGAAATGGCTGGAACCTATTAGACTTCATTGTCATTTCCTTAAGTTTACTATTTATTCATTCTAATTTCATCACAATCTTGCGAATCATCCGTGTACTAAGGGTACTTAGAACGTTATCGATGTTCCCGTCCCTAAAGAGATTAGTCAATGCGCTCTTCTTATCACTTCCTGCAATGGGAAGTACCATTCTTTTGACGACGATACTGTTTTATATTTATGGGATCTTTGGTACTTCAATGTTTGCAGGAATTTCACCGGAATACTTTGGAAGCTTTCATTATACGATTCTAACACTCTTCCAAATCTTCACCTTAGACTCATGGGCTAGTGGTATCTTCCGACCAATTTTAAGTGAAATTCCATGGTCGTGGCTGTACTTTGTCACGTTCATTCTAATTAGTGCATTTATACTCGCTAACCTCTTCTTCGGTGAATTGGTCAACAACGCTCAGAAACTTGCAGAAGCAGACAAAGAGCCTGAGGAAGACGAAGTACAAAAGGAACTAGAGCAACTAAAAGAACAAAACAAATCGCTTCATCAAAAACTGGATCAGCTGATGGATATGATGAAGAAATAACCATAAAGAATGAAGACAAAGTCCGAATCGACTTTGTCTTCATGTTTTTAAAGAGATTTTGAATAACAGAAAACCTTTATTAAAAACCAAATAGTGTCTCTACCAGCCCTTACGTTTACTTAAAGAGGTTATATGTGCGATGTGATGTTTACCATGCCAAGCATAAATTCCTATAGCTTTAGCTATGGAAACTTCTCCTGACTCAGGATGAGTAAATGTTTTCTCCACATCATCAGAAGTTAAACTACGTAGAAGGTCCACCCAACGTTTGTGCAATGTTTCAAGAAGTAAGAGAGAAGGGTCAATTGGCAATTTATAATCATGTAGTTCCGCATATTTCGCTTCGTCATACAACTTAACTACAGGTTTTTCTTCTGTAAGAGCTAATTTGATGCGCATATAAGCATTCATATGACTATCTACTAAATGGTGTACTACTTGTCGAACTGTCCAACCTCCAGAACGATAAGCTGTATCAAGCTGTTCATCATTAAGTTTTTTCACACTATCTTGTAGTAATCTAGGTAATACTTCAATCTCATTAATCCAATTATTAATAACGCTACTAGTGATTTCATCATTAAATTGGAAACTGCCAATAGGATACTTCAAATCCATCTATCTATTCCTCCTACAAACATACTTGATTACTTAACTAATTTAACATTAACTAGCCATTGTAGCTCGAGATAAAAAATTATTAAATTATTCTCTTTCATCTCTTATTCACTATTTTTGTCTCATTGTTTCCATACTCGAATGGCTAACCACTCTGATCCATCATCACATTTTCTTCTCATTTAAATGAGTGCCAACACTATATAAGATATCATATTGATTTATAGTGTTTTCTATGGTCAAAGGAAAGTGGGAGTTACCTATCTAGTATCTTTACATTTTATCTTTTATTTTCTCAATGACTTCTTTATAATATGAGATTTGATGGGGAACAAATTTATCCTTGCCTACGTTCTCGACAAACCTGTCTCTATTACCCTCTTTATCTATTTTAAATCCACTAACTTGAATTTCCTCCATCTCACCTAACCATAAATCACGAAAATCTTTAAACTTGGCTATAACCATGCCTGAAACTTCGTCTGATTGAACATTAAAGTCTTCAAGAGTATGTTGACTCTTGTATAAAAAAACATGTGCAAATTCTTTATCAATAAACTCTCCTGTTATTACACAATAATCTATTATCCCTAACTGCATTAAACTTTCAAATGGAATGTCAATTCCTACTTCTTCTCTTATCTCCCTTACACCATCTTGAACCGTTTCATCAGCAGTCAAATGACCTGCAACTGTAATATCTAAGAGGCTCGGAAAGTCAGCTTTGGAATCGCTACGGAGTTGTAAATAGATATAATCTGTATTTTTATATTTCGTAACAAACCAACAATGAAAAGTCTCGTGCCAATATCCAAAGCGATGTACATCGTTACGAGAAGCAACTCCTATTTCTTTTCGTTCTTCATCAAATATCTTAAAATACTCATTCGCCATGTTTTCCACCTTCATTTTCTACTATTATTTACCTTCGGACGATAGAATTAGATTACTTGCCTTGTTCTTGAAGTAGGAAGCAACCTCTTAGTACCTCTATTTACCTTTCATTTGTTTAATTTGACACGCCATTCGTGAAGGTCATACTGCAAATAGTACAAGTCGTATATGAGACGATCTACTATCATTTAAACCTTGAAGCTTCTTATTCATATGTCACATTTGAAATATCATACCTAAGTTGTAACAGGACAATCCATTACAATAAAATAATTATTCTTAAAATTTATATTATACCAATAATTAAAAGCGTAAATGAAGCCCCTTTATCTATGGTTGTCAGCTGTCAACTTTTCGTATAAATAAAAAGTTCCACTTATAGTAAATGGTCAATATACTGTAGAAAGCATATCAATCATTTAGAATGAGGTGGAACAGTGTATTTTTTAAAACCTATTTCTGATGAGGTCCAATTATCTCAAGTAATATTTACTAAACGTAAAAAAACAATGATGACCGTTTTAGTATCTATCTTTGCATGTATCGCGGCTATTTTCCAGTCTGCCGGGGGCTTTTTGCCAGGTATTGGCTACTTTTTAAGTCCGCTTGCCACAGCACCTATTTTGTTATGTGCCATGTTTTCTATTCCATTTGGTCTAATGTCCTATTTGTTAACAATCATGTTGTTACTCGTCCTGCAGCCAACTGAACTATTTATATTTCCTTTTACAACTGGGTTATTAGGTTTTGGCATTGGCATATCCTTTCACTTTTTTAAGAAGAGATTAAGTATCATTGCTACCGGTGCATTGCTTTTATCAATAGGAATTATAAGTCTGCTATATATTTTTCACTTTCCCATATTAGGACCCATGGTCTCTAATTCCTTCACATTGCTTACAGTTGGAAGCATCTTTTTATTTACTTTCCTTTATAGTTGGTTATGGGTTGAAATGGCATTAATTATTATTAAAAGATTAATCACGATTATAATGCAGTGAGTCCAACGCACTCTTTTTCAAGTTGTTTTTAAAATGGTTTTTCTAATTTTCTTCTCCTGGTACTGGAAATTGCTGTTGTTCAATTTTGTAAGAAAACCTCTATTAAAACTAAGTGATCTGGATTTTGTAAAGATTCTTGCAAAGCAGCCTGAAATTCGGCTAAACTTCTAGCCTGCTTTCCTTCTATCCCGAACCCTTCGGCTAATCTAATAAAATTTGGGTTCGCAAAGGTTACACCAAAACTTTCTCCAAACATCTGATCCATCTGCTGTTTTTCAAGTTTTAACATTGAATCATTTAAGACAATGATAATAAATGAAAGACCTAATCTGACGGCAGTCTCTATTTCAGCAAAATTCATTAACGCCCCACCATCACCCGTAATACATATGACCGGGTCATTTGGACAAGCCAGTTTAGCTCCAATAGACCCTGGAATGGCGATTCCCATAGAAGCTAAGCCATTTGATATGATGAGCCTATTTGGTTGTTTAGGCTGAAAAGTACGAGCAATGGAAACTTTATGGGCTCCGACATCAGAAATCACAATGCTATTTTCTGATGTATAATCTTCAATCGAGTGAAGTATATTTTCAATGGTAAGTGGGAGACCAGCTGAGTTTTGCTGGCTTCTATTTATATAATAAGCATTAGCTACTCTTTCTCTTATATTCCCATAAGGGTCCCAGAACTTAGCTGGCAATGCACATTCACTAAGCAATTGAAGTGTCTGCTTGATGTTCCCAACAAGCTCACTCTCAACAGGATAAAATTCATTTATTTCTGCTGGTAATGCATCGATATGTAGGACTGGAATCTTCAATGGATTCCAATGCTTTGGCAGTTTTTCTACAAAGTCAAAGCCAATAGCAATGATTAAATCAGCCTGGTTAAGACCGGGTAAAACTTCATCATTCTCATTAAACCCAAATGAAAAAAAATTATTAGGATGTTCTTTACCTAGTACACCTTTTGACATAAAGCTATGAGTAACAGGAGCTTGAAGGCTATTAATAAAAGTTTGTAGCTCAATGGTTGCATGTTGTCTAATTACACCATTTCCTACTACGATAAATGGTTTTGTACAATTGTTCATTAAGGAAATTGCTTCATTGATCGCTTCTAAAGCAGGAACACTTTTCGGTAATGATTTTACTGGCAATGGCTTGTTTGGAATCATCTGCGACGTGAAATTCTCAGGAAGCACAATCGCTGCTGATCCGGGCTTTTCCATCATAGCTTCTCTGAACGCTCTTCGAATTATTGTAGGTACAGTAGGTGAATCCTTGATTTGAGTACACCACTTTGTAACGGGTTCAACCATTTTGACAATGTCCAAGTATTGATGAGATTCCTTATGATGCCGCTCTATACCTGCTTGTCCTATTAATGCCAGTAAGGGAGAATGATCGAGTTGCGCACTGGCAATTCCAGTTAAAAGGTTTGTAGCACCTGGCCCCAACGTGGATAAACATACACCCACCTTATTTGATAATCTTCCATAAACATCGGCCATAAAGGCAGCTCCTTGTTCATGCCTCACATTAACATAGTTGATTTTTTTAGACCTCGATAACGAATCTGCTAGATCAAGAGTCTCTTTGCCTACGATCCCAAATACATATTCTACGCCTTCATTTTCCAAACAATGTACGATAACATCCGATACTTTCATAGCAGCCTCCTTATAACATTACCATTAAGAATTGCAATTTGATTGAACCAAAAAAATAAACCAGAGGAACTTTAAATGCTCCCTTGGTTCTTAATATTATCCAATGATCATTACATCCATTCATGGAACAATTTCAAATACTGTTCCTTCGTGAAAATCAGTCACTTTCATTGAGCCATAAACCCCTAAATATAATTTAGTCTGATCAAGATTCGTTCCTAAATTAACATAGTACGCGGATTGTGTCCCAAAGTCATAGTCGGTTTGAATCACACTAAAATCATTTTGTTTTCCATCTGCTCTCACACTTGTATAAGCTAAAACCCCTCTAGCATGTGATTGAGATTCTTTATTGGCTAGATCAGTAAACACAACGCTTCCTGTTAAACCGTGGATTCCAGTCCCCATATATGGCTGAACACCTGTAAGTGCTGTCCCTCCAAACTTATTGGGTATAATATCATCATGAAAATAGCTAGTTAAAGGCTGAAGTCGACTGCCTGAAAGGGCTGCTGCTTCATTGTAATAAGCAATGGTTTTTTTATTAAAAGTCGAATTATCATCAGTACAGCTACTAATGGTTGAAGTAGGAAATGCCCCTTCCCACCCTCGCCAGCCAAAGTTAATAAATCCATCTAGGTCAGGCTCAAATCTCATGGCAGAAGCTTGTGTAAGCTCTGTAACTGGTAATGGTTTATAGTGAACGAATGAAAAAATCGACTCAACTAAATCCTGTCCGACATTTCCTGCATATTTAATATACTGTTGATCAAACCTTTGAAATGATATTCCTGGTATATTGCGAACACCTTTGACTATTACTGTGAGGGTATTCTGTATAGCTGCGGGAAGTTCATTAAAACGAGTGACAACAGGCGGATTATTAATGAATGTATTCTTGTCTACATCGATTTCAATTATTTTACCGGCTATCTCCATATTATCTTGACTTAAGTTAAAAGGATCATAACCTAACCCGCCATCTCCGGTGGTTAAAACAAGTTTTCCTGTTTCCGGTGAAAAATTTAAGCTATGAACACCATTATGATTTGAAAACGGTCTTCTTACGTTAAGTAAAGTCCGCAGTCGTTGAGGCACTCCATTTGATTGTAAGCCCCATTCTTCGACTGTATCGATATGATCATATTGCGTTTCCCTATTTATCCACTTTTGGTTTAATGTATTAGGATCACATGGGTCAGGTCTAAAATCTTTTGGGAGAGCTCCTGGACCTTGTGTTCCGGCTACTGAATAATGAAGATAAAATAGACCGTTATAATAAAAATTAGGATGAAACGCTAGCCCAAGCAATCCTCTTTCATCATATCCACCACTAGAAGCACCTAGTTCAATGACTCGCGAGCGAATATCTAAAAAAGTCCGGATATCCCTGTTTCCTATATAAAAAATCTCTCCAACCTGAGTTGCAATAAATAATCTTTCAATTGAATCTCCTGGAAGGATGACCGTTTTCAAAACAGTGGGTAAATTGATTCTGCTTACAATAGGCTGCAACCTTACTTTCACCTTGTTCACTGGCTTAACCTCCTTTCATCTTTTCCTTTTATAAGAATATGATTAGAACAATTTTATAAGTACAGAATTGCGCTCAGAACATTTGAGCAGCTTCTTCAGGGTTTCGCTAAGCAGCACTTGACCACATAGCGTGTTTCTCTACCTAAGAACATCTTACTCGCTTTGACTACATCATAGCCTAGTATGTTTATTTCAAATTCTTTCGTTCTTTATGAAAATGTATTTCTTCTTTAGCAACTCCTAACTTATACTTTAAGGCGAATCAAAAGACTAGTCTTAAAATAATAAAAATGGTTTTTCATGTTACTCTTCTACAAAATTTGTGTAACTTCAAAATACAGGCTTAGAAAGCTTCTACTTTGTTACTTTTCATTTAATAAACACTGTTTTCAAAACGCAAAAAAAGACTCCTCTATATCGAAGAGCCTATTTCTAATGGACATTGAAAATTGCCAAGATGTTTAACTAGTAAGCGTTAATCAGACGAGTGTTTATTGTCGCTTACACTAAATGGATGTTATGTTGTTAAACCTTGGGTTCTAATCACACCAATAATTAACAATTTTGAAATAACAAAGAAAAAAACTGGTATTCCTCTTCCTTTAGCCCCTATATTTAATCGTCAACCCTTTTAAAAAGTTTCTCGCGAAGTTATCTAGACATACTTTATAATTTTTATGTCCTTCTTTTCTCAGGAAAGCTCCAAGTTCTCCTTTTGATACGTTCAATCCTGCTTTCTTGAAAATATCAATCATGTCCTCTGTTGTTAATGCTAAGGCAATTTTAACTTTCTTTAAAAGGATATTGTTTATGTTTGTATGATTGTTGATCGACGAATCTGGCGGGATAGATTGACCTGGCTTTGGCTCTTGTTTTCCTCTTTTGAACGTAATCAACCCATTCAAGAATGAGTTGAACATTTGATCTGTTAACTGTATTTGATCATCGCTCTCTTCATCATCCGTCTTTTTAAGAATTTTGACGACCTCTGGTACGGAGACCTCTTCTCCTCCAAGCTTAAAAATCTCAGCCATTTCACTGTTTTTAATTTCTAACGCATACCTCAATCGAATTAATAAATCATTATTATCTATCATTGGATTTCCTCCTATTTTAAAAAAGGTGCAGACTGTACTACCTCACATGCAACCTACTATTTATTGCATAGCTACAGTAGGATTAGGTTGTAACATTCACCCTTATATCATTAGCTTCGATAAAACCGTTATCTCAGTATATAAAACCTCATTCTCTAGTGTGGATAAAAGACTTCAAGTATTTCTTACATCTCTTTGTAGTATTTGTATCGGTAGTAAGTGCAATATACTACGATAAATAGGTAGGTAAGGACAAGGATCAATACCACTAATAAATCAATACCCATTAAAGCTAATGCTATCATTAATGCTCCAAAAACAAAAACCATCAAATCATATGCTTTAGCTTTTGCCTTATTAGCAATTGCCAAATTACGCTCATCCTTCATCTCAATGTCTAGCAGCTTCGCAGCATCGGGATCCTTCTTCATAGCACCTTGGAGAACTAATTCTCCAATACCATAACCAAAAATACTACACCCAAGCCCAACACATAAATAAGGCAGCAATCGCAACATGCCTTGTGGGTCTTCAAGTGTTTTGATGAAGGACAAGCCAACTACTAGTAGTATAAAACCTACAACGGTTATAAGATAAGGTGGAATCGTTTTGTTCATATGTTTTCATCCTCCTCATAAATAAAGATTTCCTCGATACTCTTATCAAAATAACGAGCAATCTTAAACGCTAAAACAATTGATGGGTTATAACGCCCGTTTTCCAGCGAACCGATCGTTTGTCTCGAAACTTCAAGAGCCTGTGCCAGTTCTTCTTGCTTAATTCCCTGTTGCTTACGAATTTCTTCTAAACGGTTTTTCATGCGTGCACCCTCCTTACGGAAAGCTTACTTTCCATAAAAGGATTTTATCTTTTATTTCGAACAATGTCAAGCTAGCTTTCCATTGTCGTGTTAAAGTTTTGATACGTACACCATTATTCATCTCTTCAAACATAAAAAAGCAACTACCTCATGGAGGCAGTTGCAGAAGATTATGATTTCCTCAAAATTGACTACTGTTCACTTTTTGACTAAAATACAGCTCACGCCAGCTTTTTCATGAGATTTTACATATTTCCACCTAAATTCCTTATTAACTAAGATAAATCCTATTCACCTAAAATGTGTTCTTCTATTAAACAACTTCAATTAAATCTCTGTGTATCGTTACAAAGTACGATTCGATTAATTCTCTTAAATTTTCATTGAGCTTATAATAATCATCGTCTGCTTTTTCGATCACACTATAGTAATCACTTTCATCAATTTCGTCATTTTCTAACCCTACATGCAATCTCCACATTTCCTCACCATACATCTTTTCAATCTTTGCATACTCATGAGCACCGATTTGCTCAAGTACACCGATTAGTTCTTCTAAATAATGCGTAATTCCTACTTCCGCTATACGATCTGAAGTCCAATTCCATAGACTTTCATGACCACCACTCTCCAATTCAGAATAAAATTGAAGGACAGTATATGCTTCCTTCGCTACTTTATTATCTGTTGAGTAGCCATGTTCACTCAGAACAGAACTAACAATATCCCAAATACCATCTCTGTTTAATAAGGCATCTTTTTTTACTTTAGGCTTTGTATTCATGATAAAGTGCCACCCTTCTTCCTTATCTAAACTTTCGTGTCTATCGATCCGCCACTATCAGACATCACTAAATTAGTAATAAAATCCCCAATACAATAGATTTCCACATAGTATGAATGCAAAAATGATTGTCAAAATCTGTACTAGGTTGTTCGTTTTACGCATCTTCACAAGTAAGGCTCCACTAATGACAGGCGTTATAGCTACATATACAAGGTTGAACATTAAAAACGGCTTGAGAAATGCATAAGTTGTCATTGATAAGGTCTTATAGACAATCCAAACAATGTTAGCAACCAAAAGTAGGTTCATAGAATGTTGAGCGAGTAGTAATTTGTGTAGACGCTTTTTATTCCAAACCCTTCTCAAAAGAGTAACAATTACATAAATAAGTGAGAACGCTATCGCTAGTAATACTAGAATCATGCCAGCCCACTCTAGTATATGTTTATAATAGGGAACATAGAGTAAATCAGAATATGTATTTGATATCATTTCCTTTATTTGTGGATGCTTCGAATAAACGTCTAGACTATACATACTGAAATCATCTTCTGTATGATATACGCTTGGCTCTTTCTGTGTATAATGTATGTCATTTATGACTAGATCATTTGCTCCAACCTGTTTCGAATGGCTTCTCAAAAACAATCCATACACACTGCTAAATCCATGCCTTGGCAACCGAGCTGGTTCATAAATACCACTCCATTGAGATGAATTTTCTAAATTAGCCTCATTTTCAACCTGTATATATTCACCAAAAACAACTTCAGGTATTCCCGCAGTGAACGTACTTTCATTCTGAATATTCGTCAACACTAAAACACCAATACGATCAGTTCGATCTATGTAAAAAGCAGAGCTAAAAGCAGATGAGTTCCCACCGTGACCGAATACATGCTGACTTTTCGATGGTAAGTAAAATAAGCCGTTTGCGATCCTTGGGATAATCGTATTTGGATAATATAAAGTCGGTTCAAACATAAAATCAATCGTCCTACTATTTTTAAACAAAGGAGCTCCATCATCTGTTAATAACGCTTGTAACAGCTTCTGTAAATCCTTAGCTGTTCCTATAGCGCTACCTATCGGATACATAGGAATAGAATAACGATTTGGTTCTATTAATTGAAGTGCACCCGAATATCCTTGTATCTCTTGTCTCTGATGTTTAACCCATTTGTTATCTTCTTGTTCTGGGTCTATGGCGGTTTTCGTCATTTGAAGTGGCTCAAAAATATGCTGCCGAACGAACTCACGATAATCCAAACCACTAATCTCCTCAACAATGAAGGCTGCTAAGCCACTTCCGTAATTTGAATAAGCGACAACATCTCCTGGGGAAAATACTTGAATAATATCTGCTTCCTCGAGTACATCTCTTAATGTATTCATTTTGGTTGGTTGATGAATCATTAAATCTGTGTAACTATCATCAAACCCCGCTGTATGATGCATTAAATGCTGCATCGTAATCGGATCCTCAAACTTTGTTTTGGAACGAAAATCACTCGGCAAGTACTTTTTTATATCTGTATTTAAATCGAGCTTTCCATCCTCTACCAACTGTAAAACACTAATCCAAATTAGAATTTTTGAAACAGATGCCCATTCAAAAACTGTATCTTCATTAACGAGAATTTGTTCTTCTATATCTGAAAAACCTCTCATTTCGTTAATCGTTTCATCTTTGTTTATGACAATCGCTGCTAAGCCCGCAATCTGATCCTCGTGTTTGTTTATATAAGATTCCAACAGATTCTCTAAATCGACCTGTTCGCTTGCAGCAGCTGGATAAGTGTATGTAAACAACGAAAGTAGTGAAAAACAAAAAAACAACTTACATAACTTAATTGCATGATTATTCAATGCCAAATACACCTCCTTCCAACCAATTATACTCATCTTCACTTTAGATGCCTTACAAATTTTCAAAAAAATGATAAAAACCAGCAATCTATGACAGATAGCTGGCTCTTAATTCGATTAGTTAGAAGCTACCCTTCCCAATTCCACAACTCAATTTCACCTAATTGCTCCCCTTGAACAAATGAAGCGTCTTTTAACTTTAACAATTCTTTTACAGGTCCTGTTACAACGGCACCATAAACAGTAAATCCCTCTTCTTCTAAGTATCGATACTTTTCCTCTAGGTTCAATAAACCTAAGAAGTTCTCATAATAACTAACAGGTTTATTTAAAAGTTCATTCATGTTCTTTAACATCATCTGCTTGCTTTCAGTTATCGACTCTTCATTTAACCATCCGATCCAGAATGATTGATGATAATTTCCATTATGTTCGAATCCACCTGTTAGGCCAATTATATAAGAAAGCATGATCATATTCGTACTACTACTCCAGCCTCCTGGTTCATAATCAACAAATTCCCCAGTGTATAAGGGCATCCACGTTATATGAAGATCGTATTCCTTTAGGAGCTCAATTAACTCTTCTGATTCCATAAAACTTGTAGTCGAAAAGGCTAGCTCGCCTACTGTTCCTTCAGGAAGCATCTCTAATGTTTCCCACACATGGGGTGAGGTATTAGCATCTAACCTCTTTTTGGTTTGCGGATGTTCAGGAAGAGAGAAGGATAATTCATTTAACTGCTGTGAGCCAGGATGTGAATATGTAATATTTGAAAGTCCACTAAATAGTCGCTTTGTCACATGTGCTTCCCCAATAACAATGTCCTTACTACCTACTTTTTTTAGTAAGTTATAGGACAAGCTTTTCGTTCCGAAAGGCGTCAAGGCTTCTTCCTTACTATCGAAGCCTCCCCTTACATTTGGAGTAGTCCATTCAAGTGCAAGGCTTGAGAAGTACATATTTTCCTTACCAATCGCAAGTTTGTCTGCGACGATATTTGCAACGATCATATAGATAACATAACTAACTGCAATTATTAACAATATGCGTAATATCCGTAACGTTAAGGTGAACTTTGATTTTTTTAAGATTCTCGACTCTAATTCTTTATTCCATTCTGTCATCTTCCCACCCTTTCTTTTCAGCTAGACTCGCCAGTCTCTTTCTCGCTCGATGGAGATTTACCTTCACTTGTTCTTCTGTTAGTTGCAATGCCCCCATAATCTCCTTGTAGCTCAAATCCTCATACTCTCGCAAATAAATAATCGATCTATACCGCTCTGGTAAAAAATCCAATAAATCAACAAGTTGTTGATGTGTTTCTTGCATTAAAAGCGAATCTTCAGGAAGTCCATATGGGCTAAGCATTTCTTCTTTCGACGAAAACATCGATAGGAGTGGAATAGCCTTCCTTCGCTGTTGCTTTCGCCATTCATCTAAATACGCATTGCGAGCTACTTTAAACAGCCAAGCACGAGCTTCTTCTCCTTCATATTCATGAAGGTGAATAGTAGCACGAACAAATGTCTCTTGCGTCATATCCTCTGCAAGCTGCTTTGAGCCACTTAGCCTTAATAGGTAAAAGTAGAGAGGCTTTGCATACTGTCTATAAAGATTTTCTAAGTTTAATTGATTTCGCATTTGCCCCCCTCTTCTCCTTTTCATTATTTACACGTTTTACTGCTCAATATGTTACAGGTGATTTTAAAATTTTTTTAAAAAAATATTAGAAACAATCTACTCATTTACATTAGCGATATCGATATGACTCCACCCGTTCTTCACCTGAAAGCATATTTTTTACCATATATTGGTTCTTTTCAACTTCAGTTTCTCCTATAATAATAACGTTACGAATCTTCTCCTTATTTGCTTTATCAAGTGCTTTCCTCAATTTCTTGTTACTCATTTCCAACTCAACTTTATATCCCTTATTTCTTAGAAAAGATGCTACCAATAAGGATTCTTTCGGAGTCCCTAATGGAACGATATAATAATCTACATCAGCGTTCTCTTTAAGTCCTTCCTCCGATATGCTCATAGCCGTATAAATCACATCTAATCCAAAAGAGATACCGACTGTTGAAAAGCTTTCATCTGTACCAAGCAATCCACCAATTGCATTGTCATACCTTCCGCCACTCCCAATACTTGACTTAATCGATTGATCCGTTAAGAATATTTCATAAATTGTTCCGGTATAGATCTCTAACCCTCTTGCTAAGAATGGATTAAACACACATTGATCTTTCACATTTAGAAATTCCAGATAAGATTCTAACTCTTTCAATTCTTTTAATCCTTGTTTTACTTCCTCACTTTTCTCAGAAAAAGATTCGAAATAACGAAGGTTTGTATTCTCTTCATCTGTTAAAAACTGCTTAATTAACCGAATCGTTGTCATGGATAAGCCAAGTTCAGCAAGCTCAGCAAGAACCGCTTCTAACCCGACCTTTTCAAGTTTATCTAGTATTAGTACAACCTTATTGATTCTATCAGGTTCTGTACAAAAACCAGCAAGCATTCCTGTCAGTAACTTTCGATTGTTGTATTGAATGACCACCTTTAAATTGAGCTTCCTAAAAGCATCCAATGCCATCATCATAAGTTCAGCTTCTGCTATTTGTGAATCTACACCTACAAGATCAACATCACATTGTGTAAACTCTCGAAAACGACCTGTTTTTATTGGCCCATCTCTAAATACTTTACCTATTTCATAACGCTTAAAAGGCATCTTAATTGTTGGATTCATGGCTACAACTTTTGCAAATGGCATTGTTAAATCATACCGTAAAGCTATATCTCTTTTGCCTCTATCCCTTAACGTATACATTTCCTCTACTATTTCTGCCCCACCCCCATATTTAGAAGCGAGTAATTCCGTGTAGTTTATAATTGGCGTTTCCAGTGGCTTGCAGCCGTATTGAATGAATACGTCTTCTAATGTTCTTCGAATGTTTCTCCTTACAACCTCAGCAACCGGTAAATAATCTTGTGTACCCTTAACATTTTGATAATCCATTTTCTTCATCTTCATTACCTCCAATTTTTTTAGTACAAATAAAAAACCGCACTTGATTTAAGTGTTGAGCTTAATCAAATACGGTTTAATGATAAATAGTCTTCCTATTGACGATTATTAATAAATCGAATAGCAAGACTACATGATATGATGATGTAATTGTGAGAACGAGATTATTGCCTTATCGAATGAAGCCATAAATACCCACCTCTATTTTCAGATAAATCTAACACATTCTAACGTAGTTATCAATGGATTATTGCAATTTAACGAAGATTAATTATCGACTAGTTATACATACTCACAATAATGTGCATAAAATCCCACTGTTTCTTGAAGTTACTCTCTGACTTCCCATGTGAAAACATTTTGCCTTCAAATTGGATTTCGTGATCTCAAATTACATGTTTTTGCTCTCAAATGAGGTTTTGTGATCTAAAATTACATGTTTTTGCTCTCAAATGAGATTTCGTGATCTCAAACTACATGTTTTTGCTCTCAAATGAGATTTCGTGATCTCAAACTACATGTTTTTGCTCTCAAATGAGATTTCGTGATCTCAAACTACATGTTTTTGCTCTCAAATGAGATTTCGTGATCTCAAACTACATGTTTTTGCTCTCAAATGAGATTTCGTGATCTCAAACTTCATGTTTTTGCTCTCAAATGAGATTTCGTGATCTCAAACTAACTTTAATTCCTGCAACGGGACCCTTCTCACTTTTTCCCTTCAACTAATACTTGGTGAAAATAGCCTTCTATCTTAACGATCATTTTCATCACAGTCTCTTTCGTATTCATATGTTTATAAGTAAAGTCTCTTCTTCAACAATTCCAAACAATATAAGCTGAATTCCTTCACATCTTTATTTTTACTTTGTGAAAGTTCATTTAACACTTCTAGTAAATACGCATCTTCTATAATGCCCTTATTTCCACCTTCGGCGCAGCAAGATAAAAATAACAATAAGTTATAATGAACTTTAGGTTTTTCGTGTTGCCTCATTTTTTCAACCATATAGCGAATCAACTCATTATTCGTTGAAAGAACTTTTGAGAAGAGACGGTCAATATCTCCAGGCTTCCCTTTTTGTATGACATCATCTATTTTCACATAATAATCTTTCATTTCCTGTTCAGAAAGGTCTGAAGTATAAAGGTCTAGCTCTTCTTCTGCAATAACATCGACAAGTCCATTCATAAACTCTTGAAAGGTATTCGCTAATTTGATTTCTTGATTTTGTTCAACATCTATGAAAATGACAGAAGGATGTTTCCTCCTTCTATAATCCAAACAAATAAACATAGGTGGTTTGGCTGAAAGGATGATGATTTTTTTACTACGAATCCCCCACTCTTTCCGTAAATAAACCGTTTCAAGGATTCCATTGTTTTCACCGATTCCATACAGATATTCAATCTGTACAGAATTGTTCGCCCAACTATTCGGAGTATCAGTCGGGAAATATTTCTTTCTTAAATAGAATCCATTTCTTCTCTTCATCAACTGAATATATGATTCTGGCAAAGTCACTTTTAGTTCATTCTGTACGTAATCTAATGTTTCTAAATTAAGATCCCCCTGATCATATTCATCAAATTCTTCTTCCCATAAAGTTTCGTTCATTTTTTCAACTCCCATTATGCGAGAATATTATGCGAGAATTGCTAATTAATCTATAACCAATTATAAACGGCAAGTTGTGAGATTTATATGTGAAGTTAAAACAGAACTACAAATGTAATTGAATTAAGGGTAAATATTTGAAGAGTGTAGAAGTAATTATTTTGAGTAGATAATGAACTTTCTAATAGAATAAGACTTATTCAAACGCCTTTATTTATGCCGATATAAAGTTATATGTTTATTTCCTGTAGAAGTGAGGCAAATTATGTTTCTAAATTTTTTATTTAAAAATAAAAAGAGCAGCAATGCTAATAAAAATAAAACAACTCCAAGCACTGAAACATCTACAAACAATATTGAAAACAAGTTAAAGAATGAACGGATTGCACTTAGAAAAGGTGAACTCGGGGAATACAAAATCGACATTCAACTATCTCAAATGCCCAAAGAGTATAAGTATTTAAGTGATTTATTAGTTGAAAATCCCAAATCATCAACAGGATTTTCCCAAATTGATCACGTTGTCGTTACTCCTTATGGATTATTTGTAATCGAAACAAAGAATTATCAAGGAACAATTTATGGAGGGAAAGATAGAAAGTCGTGGTTGATTAATGGCAAGTTTAAAATGATGAATCCTCTAATACAGAATTATGGTCATATACAGGCACTTAAACCTTTCATTGACGTAAAATTCCACCCCTATTTTATTTCAATAGTTTCGTTTACAAAACGATGTACTTTTAAAATCGAAGAAGAATTACGAAAGATTAGTTCAACTGAATTGGTAATTTATGATATCGAATTGACTGAATTTATAAACAGAAAAGTTGCTGTACTTAAATTACAAAACAAAAATCCCATTTTAACGAACTATGATATTGAAATGATACACACTTCTCTTTTGAATTCCAACATTCCAGATGCATCAATCAGAAAACAACATATAGATAGCATCCAGAGAAAGGTGAGTAATGATCATAAGATAAACAGTGAGAATAAGTGTACAGTATGCCAAAAATCTGTGTCCGAAAAGGTAAGATCATACTGTTTATCTAACAAGAAGTTCAAAGGGAAAATATATTGTTTTGAACATCAAAAACTGTGTAATTAAATAGAAATTTTGTAATCAACATTATTATTAGATTTATGATATGAAACAAGAAGGGACTGAATCCCTTTTTCTGAAAGCACAATCTCTTAGAGAGAATGAAACAGTTAGTGAATTGCAGTAAGAAGCAAAAAACTAATTCACAATAAAATATAAGACCTGTGAATTCATCATTTCCCACAGGTCTTACATTTCTCTTTCATTACAGAGGCTTAATCATTTTGTTTTATCGGAGTGAGCTATACTTTGAGATCTAAAAATAGGAGAGATATAAATATCAGAAGTTACTCCATATCACAATTTCTTATAGATCCCGTCCTTACCATACGCATAAAGATGTGATCCTCGCATAAACACCGGACCGATGATTCGTTTACCATTCTCGTCAGTTAACTGCACTCTTTCCTTAGGAGTATAGTTCCTTAACCCTTTACGATAGAGGATGATAGTGTACATATCTACCTCACCAATTAATGCCTCTTCATCAAACATAAATTGATGCAGTGAGTGATGACGACCATTTATCCGATAACGAATAGATTCTTTCATCTCATTCAGTTCAATAAGATTAAAATCATCATAGTAGTAAAAATATACTTCCTTTGAACTGACAACACTCAATGCGTAGCAATCAATGATTCCATAATCTCCAGCACCCCACAAGCGCTTTCCATTCATACTATATGCAACCACGCCATCACTACCCATAGGCTGATCCCAACCAAAGTTTCCAAATATGCCTTCATCAAAATAACTTACCCATATTGTATCTGTTTCGTCTATTTGCATATCCTGAATGCCATCACCTAACGTAAAGGCTTCAATTAATTGTCCATTAGGATTATATCTCCTCGCATTGCGTTCAATGGATTGACCATCCTTTAAACAACGACACTGTACTATTAGGATTGTACCATCTGAAAATAGATCCACTTTTGTCGGCATAAGTGGAACATTTTTTAATTCAACTGTTTCAACAAACCGATCTCCTTTAATCAACCGAATAACCCAGTTAGACTTAGGCACTGGTCGTTCAAAGAAATCGATCTCCTGTTTATTACTCTCAATCAGTAACAACGTTCCATCTCTCGCAACTTGACCCGCTACAAAAATTAAATCTGAACTATAGTCCATATACTTATGTAAAATGAAATTCTCTATCTCTGTCACCCCATTAAAAATTTGCTGCTACCTTTAGTCTAAACGTTTTATTTACTGAAAAATAGAATAAATCTAGGAAAAAGTAGCCATCCGAATACAAAAAATCCCCCTAGCGATTGTACCGAGGGACGGAGGAATACACTAAAATTTATTGATGCTGCTACTTTATTTTGTATATTCAATCAACCAACAATCTCGATATTCCCCTTCATGAAACTCATTTTTGGGAAGTAATTTAACCTTTTTAAAACCACATTTTTCATAACAGCGAATGGCTCTCTCATTCCAAGTTTGCGGGTCCATTACGACTCGATCGGCAGTTCTTTGCTCAACTAAAAAGTCGACCATCGATTTTACAAGAGTCGTACCCACTCCCTTATTCCAATATTCGGTCTCTCCAATAAATTGGTCCATACCATAAATAAGATCAGGAACATCACCATACCCATATAATGCTCTTTCCTCATCATCCACTCGATAAAATTGAATATATCCGATTTCAACTTTATCGAACTCCACAATACACCTGCTGACACCATCTTTTCGTTGATAGAATTTCTTATTTACTTTTTCTAAATCAAAAGGATTGTCTCTTCCTTCATAATATTCAAGAACTAAAGGATCAGAAAGCCATTTAGTTATCAGATGGTTGTCCTTTAATTCTAATTTACGGACAAGTAGCTTATCATTTTGGAATAGCATCTTTATCTCTCCTAACAAAATGAATGTCAATAATATATTCGTTATTTCAGATTAGTTTTCCTTTAATTTACTATTTGTAACTACGAAACTATATTCTTGTATCATAATCCCTTCAAATACAAACTCACACAAAAAAACAAAATTATATAAATTTTCATAAAAATAGGTTTATATTCACTAATTTTCGATTTCATTTTCACACTCAATTATGAACTTTACTAACTCATTCCCTTAATCCAAGATTATTTCACCAGACAGTTTTATCAATTCTAAAAGGCTGCTATAGACTAAAAATATTGCAACTTATTATCTACATAGAGCGATTGCTAGGGTTGAAAGGGAAGATATCAATGAGTATCTAAAGAGTGTTCAGAGGCGTTAATTATCCCACCATTAGAGGAAGAAATTAATAAGATTATAGGTACCGCTTATAATGATAAACAAGCAGATATACTCAATTTCGATAATGGTTATAACTAAAATGTGTTTAATCGTCACGCACATCCTCCAATAAAGAACGCTTCAGAGATAATCTCTAAAGCGTGATTACTTACAAAACATTTTTATATCATCTAAAGCTAAATGAGTATGTCCTCTAACAAATTTACTTTCATCATTCAATGCATCATTAATAAGTGGAATAATCAGTTCCTTGTTAACCGCTTTATGTATTCTAGCAATATGACCAAAACAAAGAATTGCTATTCCCCTTACATTTTCGTTCTTGTGCTGACTATATTGGACCATCAGGTCTTGTATGAATTCTCCATCATCTGCATTTAATGCTAAGGAAAGCAAACCACTTACTATTGTATCGGAGTTATCAGAATTTATTAGGTTTATTATTTCTTGATTTTTCTCTATATTATTGCTATACCGTTCTGTACTCTCGTGAACAATATCATTTAGTGCCTTTTCTAAGGAGTCGACTTCCTGCCATATTTGTTGAACAGTTTCATTATTTGCGGTTCTAAGTTTTTCAAATTCATTAATTAAACCTTTCTTTATTTGAATTTCTTTATCCGTTTGTTCTAGGATTCTTTGTTTATCTCTATACATAATGTAGTATTTTTTAAAGTTCTCCCGAGCCTCTGTAAGTGAATAGTCTTGATTCGGACCGCCCCAAACTTTATCTGCGTGGGGGTCATCTTGTCCATCATCTTCCCAATAACATAAACAACAAATTTCCCAACCTCGTCTCTCTTCTAGTGTTGGATAACCACAACAAGGACAATTATACCGATTCATTTTTTATTCCCCTCATCATTCTTTATCGATGTTTATCTAATATGCTTTTTTATATTTGTTTATCATTACGAGTAATAATAACTTTATTTGAAATATAGCTATTAATCATTCAGAACTCAGATAAATTTCTTTTCATTATTTGAACTCTATTATCACAATCTGCAGTATGATTTAAACTTTTTAACACTATTTGAAGGAAGGTTAGTTTGAATTTTCTATTGTATCTATTTCTATTTTGATGCATCTACGTTTACCCTGAATATTCAATTATAACAAAAAACCTTCCTTATTTTAGGAAAGGTCAACCTCAAGCACCGATTCATCTTATTTGTTAGTCTTCCTGTTCAGTAAAAAAATACGTACTTCTTAAGACCTTCTCACCTCTTATTCCTGCGCCTCCTAATTTCTCCTAATTAAAATAAAGTACTCCACAACTCAGTCAATTTCCCGATTTATTTCTCACTTTTTTCTGCCACAAATATTTTTTAATCAAAATAATGTCGTGCTATTCCCTGCTTTTTTCTCCTGCTTTTTCTCGCTCTTTTTTAGGCTTTTGGGGTTCGTAAGTACCCTCTCACACTTCTATTCAAGCATTTATAGGGCAAGGTTCTATCATGTTTTTCCCTCTTGTCTTAAATCAGAAAAAAAGGATGGGATTCCTGTTCCCACCCTCTTTATTTTTTCTTTTCTTCCTGCTTTTACCCACACATTTTCCACAGGCATATCAGAACTTTTTTGATTATGCTATCTGTTTATTTTGTGGCACAGGAGATTATTATGGGGTTACATATTCAACTCCATCACCGCCACACACTCCACATGAGTCGTATGTGGAAACATATCAACAGGTTGAATCTTTTCTGTTTTGTAGCCGCCGTCTACTAGTATTCGTAGGTCTCGTGCGAGTGTTGCTGGGTTGCAGGAGACGTAGACGACGCGTTTTGGTTTCATTTCGATGATGGTTTGGAGCAGGGCTTCGTCGCAGCCTTTTCTTGGTGGGTCGACGACTAGGACGTCTGCTTCGTTGCCTTCTTTGTACCATGCTGGGATGATTTCTTCTGCCTTGCCAACGGCGAAGGCGGCGTTTTCGATGTTGTTAAGCTGTGCGTTTCTTTTTGCGTCTTCGATTGCTTCTGGGACGATTTCGACGCCAAACACACTTTTGGCTTTTTGTGCTAAGAATAAGGAGATGGTGCCGATGCCACAGTATGCATCGATGACCTTTTCTTCTCCTGTTAGCCCTGCGTATTCTAGTGCTTTATCATAGAGCACTTTCGTTTGGTCAGGGTTTATTTGATAGAATGATTTTGCAGAGATCGCAAATTTCACGTCACCGATGTAATCATAGATGACCTCATTTCCCCATAATACATTCGTTGTATCACCTAAGATGACATTTGTTTTCTTCGAGTTAATGTTGTGGATGATTGATTGCACTTGAGGCATACGAGCAACAATTTCTTTCACAATCTTCTCGACAAATGGAATTGTGCTTGTGCGTGTGACAAGAACAATCATTAACTCTCCTGTTTGCTTCCCATAGCGGGCCATAATGTGCCTGAGCACACCTTTATGCGTTTTTTCATTGTAGGCAGGAACCTTAAGCTCACTTACAATTTCTTTGACTACTTGAACAGCTTCATTAATCACTTTATTCTGGATGATGCTATCATTTGTTTCAACAATTTCATGACTTCGTGGCTTGAAGAACCCAGCGATTAACTTCCCATCTTTCTCTCCGACAGGTACCTGTGTTTTATTGCGATAATGAGTTGGTTCTGTCATCCCTAGAATCGGGTGAACTTCTACATCTTCAAGCTTTCCGATCCGACTCATGACTTCACGCACTTGTTTTTCCTTGAATTGCAACTGTGCATCGTAGCTTAAATGCTGTAATTGACAGCCACCATATTTATTTTCGTCTTCCTTTCTAATTTCCACTCGATCTGGACTTTTCTCGTATAACTCGATTAAACGCCCAAATCCGTATCCATTATTCGCTTTGATCACTTTAATCTCTGCTTTTTCTCCTGGAATCGCGTTTGGGACAAAAATCGGATAGCCTTCAACCTTTGCTACCCCTGCTCCATCATGTGTTAAATCTTCAAATGTCACATCTATATAATCATTTTTCTTTACTGGAATCGTTTTTTTCATGATTTATCGTCCTTTTCTATTTCCCTAATTGCTAGCAAGATTGTACCATAGTTTAATGGGAATTACGAAATTAAGGAAAGCGCAAGGCACCCGTCTATCGGCGACAAGCATAAGACGAAGACCAAAAGAAATCCTGTATCTTGCGGGCTTTGGCTTATGACCTCGAGCCGATGGCGCCTGGAGCTAGACACTGAATAAGTTCGTAGAACTTTAAGAAAACTATACTTCATAATTTCATGTCAAAATTTTATTCTTTCTTATCATTGTACAAAAAACCGCTCCTCACTTATACAAGGAACGGTTTCTATTCTATTATTTTGGTATGTCTTCTTCTCTTATTTTATCAATTGGTACCATCACTTCAAAATGGCGATATAGATTGACGAATTCCGCTGGAAGCAAGCCACCGAACTCTCCATCTAAGTTTAATTGTACCTTTTCATCCGAATATACCTTGATTCGGTTTGCTTGTGTATAAATTACCTTTGAATCGTGAATATGCTCACCACGTAAAGCGAGTGAAATGACTCGAATAAAGTCGGCTAAGTTCGTTTTCTTTAAAATAAGCAAGGAGAATAGCCCGTCATTTATTGATGATCCTGGAGCAAGCTTCTCAAAGCCACCAACCGAATTTGTTAAGCTAACGAGAAACATCATTGTTTCTCCTTCAAATACTTTTCCATCATATTCAATCTTCACATTCGTCGCACGAATTGAAGGCAGCATCTCTACCCCTTTTAGGTAGTATGCGAGCTGGCCAATCATCGTTTTTAGCTTGCTCGGTACTTCATATGTAAGTTCAGTGATTTTTCCGCCGCCTGCAATATTCACAAAGTAACGATCATTGATGCGACCGATATCGACTGGAATTGTATCGCCATTTACAATTATATCTGTAGCTTCTTCTACATCACGTGGGATGTGAAGGGCTCTAGCAAAATCATTTGTTGTTCCCATCGGGATAATTCCTAGCTTTGGACGAAAGTCTTGTTCTGCTAGTCCATTCACTACTTCATTAATCGTTCCATCTCCACCAGCGGCAATGACTAAATCATATTTGCGCTCAACAGCGATTCGTGCCGCCTTCGTTGCATCACCTTCACCTGTTGTAGCATGACAAGAAGCCTCATAGCCTGCTGCCTCCAACTTCTGCAATACTTCTGCTAGATGCTTTTTAAACAACTCACGCCCTGACGTTGGGTTATAAATGATTCTAGCTCTTTTCATAATTAATCATCCTACTTACTTTAAAATTTTCCATAACCATCCCATCTTTTTACATCATACATAATGTTGATTATTTTAGCAATTCTTTGCTCTGAGCATAAGGAAAGGAACACAGCTAGACCGCATCCCTTTCCAAGGTTTATACTAATTTGCTTTTGATTTTTTGGAACCTGCTAAAAGCTTGATTCCTCCAAAAATTAAGATGATACAAACGACTCCGGTTTGCAAATAGCGTTCGAAAATATAGGTTAACTGATTGTAGTTTAAGTATTCTGCTATATACGGTGAGAGCGTTGGAAGAAGAATATTAATTGTTAAATAATAGAATCCTACAACCACTAAACCCCATCCGATCCAGTTTTGATAATTCATAAGCGAGGAGATGATTGGAACATCCTCGACCTCTTCTTCCTCCATCCTCGCAGCCTTTTGCAAGCCGTCAAAGAAACTATAAAACCAAATGATTGGAATCAAGAAAAGAAAAATTCCTAGTCGCAGCACATCAAGGATATAGATCGAGAATAGAAACGCTGCCATGAGCTGGATGCCTCGCATTTGCAGCCCAAGATATAGATGCCCTGCCCCTGGGAAAACGGCAAGCATCGTTGCCACAGCTTTGCTTTTCTTCCCACTTTCTTTATCTGACTCAAAATCCTCAAAGATCGTTCGGTCAACTAATTCTTCTCCACGTTGCAACTTATTTAACTGTGTAATGCTATCAAAGAAATTATACACCCATATGACAGGAAGAATAAGTAAAAACACAGTAAATTCCATTCTGATTGAGAATGCGATAAATAAAATCATGATGCTCGCACCTAAAAATGAAGCCATAAAGGTGAGTCCCCGATTCATCAAGCCGAGGTGGAAATGCCCAACACCTGGTATAAAGGAAAGGAGAATTGTTCTAAACCGCTCATAGTTTAAATCATGCTCCTCTTCATTTGAATCATGTTGAGATGGCTTTTTTAACAAGGTAGAAGCTGTCACCCCTGTATCAATCAAACTGACAATATATAAGATAATCCCACTGAAAAATGTAAAGATAATGAGTGGGGTATCAGTTCCCATTACGACAAAAAACAATGTTATCGCTACAAAAAATGCTTCTCCTAGCATATAAAATAATCCGCGAACGATTTTTCCTAAGTAGAGCATGCCTACTCCTGGCAAAAATCCTAAAATAAAGGCAATGATCGGATTTTTCATTATCGTTGTTCATCTCCTTCCTGTAATCTATCTGATCCATTTATCCAAGCAACTGTTTTGTCCACAAGATGATCTGTGAACGAGCGTTCTGTATTTTGGGTATGACGTTCTTGGAATCCAATTGTTTGCTCTGTTAAAAATTGAAACACACCTGTTGACATCATTACGATGGTTAAGCCAGCAGCGATCGCATAATGTGCCAATGACTTATTGTATATTTTCTTTTTGTTTGGTATTGAATGATCTGTTTCAGCAATTTTCGCCATGATTTCGTCAGTAAAAGATGGTTTCTCAGTTAAATCTGGTAATCCACTTTCACTGTCTTCAACAGCTTGTAAATATAAGGTTAAACATTGGTCACATGTATAAAGATGATCCTCAAAGTATTCTCTGTTTTCTTCTTCAATCTCGTTTTTTACATACTTTAGCCATTCTTCTTGAGAATAATGTTTCAAGAAAAATCATCCTCCTTCCAATGCTTCCTCATCCATATCCTTGCTCGATACAATTTCGTTTCGATTGTTTTCACCTGAACTCCTTGTTCTTCTGCCATTTGTTGATATGACTTTTCATGTATATAAAAATCATATATAACTTTTCGGTAATTGTCAGGTAGTTCTGCTAACCTTTTTAAAACGAATGTTTTTTGCTCACGATCTAGAATTTGCACTTCTATTGATGCAGAGTGAGAAGAATTCCACTCCACATTTTCCACATAGTCCTCTTTTCTTCGAATATTTTTACGTTTTATATCAATGGCATGATTAACAGCAATGCGCTTCATCCAAGTTTTAAAACCTTGATCCTCGTACTGGGAGAGAGAGGAATAGATTTTAATAAACACTTCCTGCGTTGCATCTTCAGCATCCTTTTCATTTCGTAGGACTGCATAAATGGTACGAAAAAGCTCTTGATGATATTTTTCAACGAGTAAACGGAAAGCATGCTCATTGCCCTTTTTGATTCTATTAATTAAAATTTGATCGCTAATCTCTCTCCCCCCTCTCGATCGCGCTCACCATAATAGACGAAACGGAATGAAGAAACCCCTACAAAAAACATTATACTTTTTTTTATTTTATCCCCAATTAAATTCCAAATCAGAATATAATGAATATAAATGATTTCAATTAAGGAGGAATCTTACTTGCTATGGTATCTACTCGCTTATTTTATTGGATCGATTCCGACTGCATTAATGATTGGAAAAGCATTTTTTAAGATTGATATTCGTGAGCATGGGAGTAATAACCCTGGTGCTACAAATAGTTTGCGTGTACTAGGAAAACGCGCTGGAGTTGCTGTATTGCTTATTGATGTAGGAAAAGGGGCCATCGCTGCCTTCTTGCCGCTCTTATTTCAGCTAGATATTAACCCGCTATTTCTCGGCTTAACTGCTGTCTTAGGTCATTGCTTTCCAGTCTTTGCAGGCTTTCGCGGTGGGAAAGCAATTGCAACAACAGCTGGAGCACTGCTTGTTGCAAACATTTGGATGTTTCTTATTGCTTATATCGCCTTTGTCCTAATCATCATGATTACCAAATACGTCTACTATGGTTCATTATCAGTTGGTCTATCCTTATTTGTCTATTCTTTCTTTCTACCAGGGAGTGGGCATGAAATCATTTTTATCCTTTTTCTACTATTGCTTATTTATTTACATCGCTCAAACATTAGAAATCACTTATTGGGAATTGAACCAAAAATCACTGATCCAAAATTAAAAGATGATCGAGTTCCACCCAAAAGTGCATAGGAGGTACTTACGTTGACATATTCTATTCAACCTTACCAGGATGCAAAACAATTAGCAGTATTCTTAGAGAAACTTAATTCCTTACATGAACACCATATTGGCTTTTGTGGAGAAGATGCTGAAGAAATTTACTCTACGATTAAAGAGGATTTCTCTGATCCAACTTCATTTTTCATCGCATTACATGATAACAATATCGTCGGAGCTCTTGGGTTAGATATTTATGAGGATGGTCACACTGCTGAAGTATGGGGCCCATTCATCGCTCCTAATGAAGATAAAAATCTTGCGCTCAAAATTTATGACGCCATCATAAAGGAACACCAAGCGTTACAAGAACTTATCTTTTTTGTAAATGTAGAAAATAATTCCGCACGGCATTTCCTACATGGACTTAAAGCAGAAGAAACAGGCGAACATCAAGTACTAACTCTTTCAAGAGAAGAATTTAAAGAAGAAGAATCAACTGTAGTTACTTCTTATGATGAAGCATTTAAGGAGGACTTCTTTAAGCTTCATCATGCTGCTTTCCCAAACGCGTACTATAGTGGCGAGCAAATAATCAACCGATTAAATGAAAACCAAAAGCTCTTATTTATTCATGACAATCAGCAGCTAAAAGGATATGTATACTATGAAGCTGATCCAGTACATGGAGATGGAAGTATCGAATTTATTGCTGTTGACCCTGCGTTTCGCAAGCAAGGTCTTGGGAAAGCATTGCTTAGCACAGCCATTAATAGACTCTTTTCTTATGACACCATCTCTGAAAACTCGCTTTGCGTTGATGCAGAGAATAAAGGAGCCATCTATTTATATGTAGCAACTGGCTTCAAGAAGAAACATAGACTTGTAAGCTATACCTTTCAAAAACAACAACATGTTTTTTCATAAGGCTCATTCTATGATAAAATAACGTTTAGGCAAAGAGCCTTACACTGATTTTTAAGGAGTAGAAGTTATGTCAAAAGTATTCGTTTTTGGACACAAGAATCCTGATACTGATTCAATCAGTTCAGCCATTGTATATGCAAACTTAAAAAAGGAATTAGGATTGGAAGCAGAAGCGATCAGACTTGGTGAAGTCAATGCAGAAACGAAATATGCACTTGATTTCTTCCAAGTGGACGAGCCACGTCTTGTTGAGGAAGTATCGAAAGAAGTAAGCGAAGTGATCTTAGTTGATCACAATGAATTTCAGCAGAGCGCTGATGACATTCGTGATGTTAAAGTAAACGAAGTCATTGACCACCACCGTATTGCAAATTTTGAAACAAGTGATCCATTATACTACCGTGCTGAACCAGTTGGTTGTACAGCAACGATCTTAAATAAATTATACAAAGAAAAAAATATAGAAGTAAGCGCACAAATGGCTGGTCTTATGCTTTCAGCAATCATTTCTGACTCACTGCTATTCAAATCTCCTACATGCACAGAAGAAGACATTGCTGCTGCAAAAGAACTTGAAGCGATTGCTGGCGTGAACGCAGAGGAATATGGCCTTAACATGTTAAAAGCAGGAGCTGACCTGAGTGAAAAAACAATTGGGCAACTGCTAACTCTTGATGCAAAAGAATTCCAAATGGGCGACTACAAAGTGGAAATCGCACAAGTAAACGCCGTTGACCTTCAAGATGTTTTAAACAGACAATCTGAACTTGAAGCAGGGATGTCTCAAGCGATTGAAAGTAAAGGACTTGACTTGTTCGTCTTTGTATTAACAGATATTTTAAACAATGACTCTGTTGCTCTTGCATTCGGAAACCAAGTAAAAGCAGTTGAAGAAGCATACGGAGTAACTTTAGAAAACAATTCTGCTCTATTAAAAGGCGTCGTGTCTCGTAAAAAACAAATTGTACCACCACTTACAAATGTACTAACAGGGAAATAAGATTTAGATGACTGAGTTGGAGCTTATTCAACTTCCTTAGGTTTTCCGACAACTTTGAGTGGATTCCGACAACTATTGAGGGTTTTCCGACAACTCCGAGCGGATTCCGACAACTATTGAGGGTTTTCCGACAACTTTGAGCGGATTCCGACAACTATTAAGGGTTTTCCGACAACTCCGAGTGGATTCCGACAACTATTGAGGGTTTTCCGACAACTCTGAGTGGATTCCGGCAACTATTGAGGGTTTTCCGACAACTCTGAGCGGATTCCGACAACTATTGAGGGTTTTCCGACAACTCCGAGTGGATTCCGGCAACTATTAAGGGTTTTCCGGCAACTCTGAGTGAGTTCCGACAACTTTCGGTGATAATCCGACCCCTATTATTACTTGAACCAATAAGCTAATATGGGTAACTCTCACACTATAAAAAAAAGATCCGAGTAGCCTCGGATCTTTTTTACTTTGTAATTTTATCAATAATGCTATCTGCAACAGCATGCCAAAACACTTCATGCTCTGTATACTTTTGTCCGATCCCTTTGTATAAGGCAATCTGTGCCTCTTTGAATGCTGGATCATCTTGGGCAGGGAGCTTCGCTCTCTCTTCCATGACAAACTGTTGTAGTTCTTGTGCTCTTGGTCCCCATACTGCGACTTCTTTACTTTGGTCGTTTAAGAAGATAAAGATTGGAATCGCTCTTGCTGTTCCGTTCGTCAAGTATTGGTCCATTAATTCTAAATTCGAATCTCTTAAAACGAATCGGATGTCCATATCGGTTTCTTCTGCAATTTTTAATAGAATTGGATTATTTAGCATTGCATCTCCGCACCAATCCTCTGTAAGAACGATGACTTTCATCCCTGTTCCTTTAAGGGAAGCTAGGCGCTTTTGATTCTCTTCTGATAAAGTGAATTTATCATATATCGCTAGCATTTCCTCTTTGTTTACATTCATATGTTCGATGTATTGATCTTTTGTTAGACCCTTTTCAAACCATTGAATTAGTTCCAAATCGACACACTCCTTCTCAAATCATAGCTTTATTTTATGTCGATTTCATTCTTTTTACAAATAAATGAGCTTCAATTAATCCATCATTCGTTTGCGGAATGTCATATACGCAAGTGCCATTGTCGCAAAGGCCCATATAGAAATGATGACCAAATGACTCCAAACGTCTCCAAGCGCCCCACCAGCTTCAACTACAACAGCTAAATCAATAAGTTGGCTGTTTGGAAAGTATTCGACAACTTTTAAGATTGGATACTGATCAACTAACCCAAGTACCATTGATCCGAATGAAAAAAGTATAAAGATTGGCATAACCATTACGGAAGCTTCCATGACAGACTTTGTATACAACCCTAAGAATGTTCCAAGTCCTAGATAAAATATAGTTGAGATAACAAGAGCGATAATGACTAGGCCGATATTGGCTGAAGAATAGTCATTCATAAAACCAACTAATAATAAAATTGCTAATGTTGAGACAAAACTTAGTATACTTTTGCCGACCAATATTTCAGATGTGCTCGCTGGAGACAGCATCAAGCCACGCAATGTGTTCTTTTCTTTTTCTTCGGCAATTAAACATCCCTGAATAAACGTTGCAACTAATGTAAACGTAACATTAAATAGTAAAAAGTGAGTCTCTAAACCTATCACTCCCATCCACTTATACGCTGCAGACAGTATGATCGGTGTTGCAATTGAGAATAAAATAAACATATTTTTTGAAAGATCTTTATAGTCCTTTTGGAAAATCGCCATTGTTCTTCTCATTGAAAAATTCATGATAACTTCCTCCCTGTTACTTCGACAAAGATATCGCCTAATGTCGGTTCATTTGAATTCACTGAAACCACTTTGTTTCCCTTCATTAATTGGAACATTCTATCTGCATCAGCTTCGCCATTTTTTAATGTTTCTACAGTTCCATCAATGAGTTCGACTGTAAATGTCCCATCCGCATATTGTTTTCTTAGCTCGCTAGGAGGTCCAATTAATTGAATTTTGCCGTTGTTTAAAAAGGCAACACGATCACAAAGTATCTCCGCTTCATTCATATCATGAGTCGTCAAGAATATTGTCGTACCGTTTCGCTTCAATTCTTCTAATCCCGCATAAATATGCCTAGTGTTTACAGGATCAAGCGCTGATGTGGGCTCATCTAGGAATAGTAGCTCTGGTCTATGGAGAAACGCTCTCGCTAGTGTGATCCTCTGCAGCATTCCTCTTGAAAGTTTTGAAATAACTTTCTTACGATCACCCTTCATATTGACCATTTCTAATACTTCATCAATTCGTTTGTGCGGAACATCGTAAAGATCACAATATAGCTTCAAGTTATCTTCAACCGTTAATCTTTCATATAAACCACTATTATCTGTTATAATGCCTATGCGCTTTCTATAGGAAGGCTTTTGTAATTCCTTAGTTGGTGCTCCAAAAACATACGCTTCACCATCAGTATGTGATAGTTGCGCTGTTAAAATTTTTATTGTTGTTGTTTTTCCAGATCCACTCGGTCCTAAAAACCCGAATGTTTCACCCTTCTTTACGTGAAACGAAACATCCTCTAATGCACGTTGATTTGAAAACAATTTTGCTAATGAACGAACTTCAATTACATTTTCCATCTTCATCCTCCTACGTTTCATTTGTTGACTTAATCATAGTAAATAAACTGTAAGGAGGCATTATAATTACGATGAAAGGAGCAGAATGATTCATTAATGGAGTTATTAGCGGATGAATGGAGCTTATTTTAGCCCAATCATTGATTTTAATTCGGCCATTTTTGCTTTAGATAATGGAATAGATGATTTCTGCTGATCATTTAACACAAGTGTATAACTATTTCTTGTCCAGGTAACTACTTCTCTTACTTTTTGCAAGTTAACAATATATGATCGATGACAACGATAAAACCCATATGGAATTAATCGTTTTTCTAATTCATTTAACGTAAACATTCCTTGATACTGTTCACCTTTAATAAATATATTCGTTTGACCTTCACTGCTTTCAATGTAATCAATTTCAGGTGGATCAAATAAGATCAACTTATCGTTCACCTTCGTAGGAATTTTTTCAAAGCGAACAGGTTGAACAATCACTTCTTCCTCTTCAACTGTATCCAATTCTTCCTCTTCTTGAATATCAAGCACATGAATTCCTTCACGATCTAGCCTATATACATTTGATGTTACTGATAAAGCACTCTCCATATTACTTGTAAGAATGACAACAGCTTTCCCATTCCCTTTAAGCAATTGCACAAGCTTTAAAAACACTCTCTTCGTTTCCAAGTCCACATTTTGATCCGGTTCATCAAACACATAAAGAAGTGCATCTTTTAGAGCAGTCCGCAAAAATTGAACTCTTCTTAATTCTGACAAGGAAAGTCCACTCAACCTTACAGATTTTAAATGTTCAAGCTGAAGCATATGTAAAAGCTCATTAACGTCTAGCTTTGCGCCAAATAACTTAGTATAGAAAGCGGCAAAATCCTTTAGCTTTAACTTGTCATAAACACCATCATCAAATGCAAAAAGAGAGAGCTTCTGCAAATAATCCCATCTCGATTCATTTATTCGAACGCCATCAATGGTAAGTGAACCCGTCCTAATGGAACTGTCACCTACAAGCATTTTAATAAGATTTGATCTTATATCCATATTCCCGTGAATTCCTACTACCTCACCGGAAGAAACACTTAAAGAAAATGGTGAAAAAACGATATTATTTCCCTCATGCTTCTCAAGTTGATCAATCATTAATATGTCCATGAAATGTAATCACCCTATTATTAGTTTAGTTTCTCCTATTATAGCTTATTTTTCCATGTTAAAAGCTGTCTAAATATAAGATTACATGCTCTTTCCCGGGAAATAATCTGTCGAAGCTCGTCCAATACCATTTTATTTCCAAAAAAGTTGGTGGAACATGTCCACCAACTTTTTAACGTTTTTGTATTTCCTGCATTAGCAGCTTATTTACTAATTGTGGATTTGCTTGTCCCTTCGTTGCCTTCATCATTTGACCAACAAGGAAGCCAACTGCTTTTTGTTTCCCATTTTTAAAATCTTCAATTGATTGTGGGTTTGAATCCAACACTTCTGAAACAATTTTCAACAATGCGCCTTCGTCAGAAATCTGCACTAAGCCTTTTTCTTTGACAATCGCTTCTGCGCTTCCACCGTTCTCAATTAATTCTTTGAACACTGTCTTCGCAATCTTCGAAGAAATGGTCCCATTTTCAATAAGCTTGATCATGCCTGCTAAGCCACTTGGTGTTAAAGCTGTATCTTGCAGTTCTTTTTGTGCAGCATTTAAATAGGCTGAAACTTCACCCATAATCCAGTTCGAAGCTTGCTTAGGGTCAGAGCCTTCCTTTACGGTTTCCTCAAAAAAGTCCGCCATTTCTTTCGTAACAGTTAATACTGCTGCATCATATGCCGGCAAGCCATAATCGTTCGTGTAACGTTGTTTACGTGCATCAGGCAATTCTGGAATCTCTGATTTCACTCGAGCTTTCCACTCTTCATCAATAATAATATCAACTAAATCCGGCTCTGGGAAATAACGGTAGTCATCCGAACCTTCCTTAACACGCATTAACAGTGTTTTACCAGTGGATTCATCAAATCGACGTGTTTCTTGCTGAATTTCTCCACCAGCTCGTAACACTCCCGCTTGACGAATTTCTTCATACTCAAGCCCTTTACGAACAAAGTTAAATGAGTTTAAGTTCTTCAGTTCAGTTTTTGTCCCGAACTCTTCCTGACCGACTGGTCTTAAAGAAATATTAGCATCGCAACGGAGGGAACCTTCTTCCATTTTGCAATCAGAGACGCCCGTATATTGAATGATCGACTTCAATTTTTCTAAATAAGCATAAGCTTCGTTTGGTGTGCGAATATCAGGCTCTGAAACGATTTCGATTAAAGGTGTACCTTGACGATTGTAATCGACTAAAGAATAGCCATCGCCATGTGTTAGCTTTCCAGCATCTTCTTCAAGGTGAATGCGCGTGATTCCAATTTTCTTTTTGTATCCGTCTACTTCAATCTCGATCCATCCGTTTTCCCCAATCGGCTTATCAAATTGAGAGATTTGGTACGCTTTCGGATTGTCAGGATAGAAGTAGTTTTTACGATCAAACTTTGTCACATCAGCAATTTCACAGTTCAGAGCAAGTGAAGCTTTCATGCCGAACTCTACTGCCTTTTTATTTAGTACCGGCAAAACACCTGGATAACCAAGGTCAATAACGGTTGTATTTGTATTCGGCTCTGCTCCGAAATGATTCGGACTTGCCGAGAATATTTTAGAATTTGTTTTCAACTCAACGTGGACTTCTAATCCAATTACAGTTTCGAAACTCATTGTGTTTCCCCCTTACAGTCCTGGCTTTTGTTCGTGGAAATTTGTTGCTTGTTCAAAAGCATGTGCTGTTTGATAGACCTTGTTCTCATCAAAATGCTTTCCGATAATTTGCAAACCTAACGGCATTCCTTCTGATGAAAAACCACATGGTAATGAAATAGCAGGCACACCCGCGAGGTTAACAGGAATCGTTAAGATATCATTTGCATACATCGTCATTGGATCATCTAAATTTTCACCAAGCTTAAATGCCTGTGTTGGTGTTGTTGGTCCAACGATGACATCATATGATTCAAAGATTTTCTCGAAGTCTTGTTTGATTAGCGTACGTACTTTTTGAGCTTTCTTATAATACGCATCGTAGTAACCAGAGCTAAGCGCAAATGTTCCTAGCATAATACGGCGCTTTACTTCATCGCCAAACCCTTCCGCACGTGATTTCTTATACACATCCATCAAGTTTTGACAATCATCTGTACGATAGCCGTAGCGAACTCCATCAAATCGAGCTAAGTTCGCTGATGCTTCTGAAGATGATAATAAATAGTAGGTCGCTAGCGCATATTTAGAATGCGGCAGTGAAACCTCTTCCCAAGTTGCTCCTAATTTTTCTAACACATCTAAAGAAGCACGAATTGATTTGCATACCTCTTCATCGACACCTTCACCTAAATACTCTTTAGGTACAGCAATTTTCAGGCCTTTAATATCCTTATTCAACGCTTTTGTATAATCCGGTACTGCTACATTTGCTGAAGTTGAGTCCATTGAATCAAACCCAGAGATGACATTTAGTAAGTAAGCGTTGTCTTCCACAGTTTTTGTAATTGGTCCAATTTGATCTAACGAGGATGCAAACGCGATTAAACCAAAGCGAGATACTCGACCATATGTAGGTTTTAAACCAACAACTCCACAGTATGAAGCTGGTTGACGGATTGAGCCACCCGTATCCGAACCTAATGAAAATAAAACTTCACGAGCTGCAACCGATGCTGCTGACCCACCTGAAGAACCTCCAGGTACGCGATTTAAATCCCATGGATTGCGGACAGACTTGTAGCCCGAGTTTTCATTTGAAGATCCCATCGCAAACTCGTCCATATTCAATTTCCCAACTGAGATTGCTTGCTCTCGATTTAACTTATGCATAACCGTTGCATCATAGATTGGATCAAAGTTCTCAAGAATTTTACTTGCACTTGTTGTGCGCAAACCTTTAGTAACAATATTGTCCTTAATTCCGATCGGCATGCCAAACAGCGCTCCTGCGCTATCCCCCTTGGTTAATAGCTCGTCAAGTTCCTTCGCTTTTGCCATTGCTCTTTCTTCATCTAAAGTTAAGAAAGCTTGTACACTTTCATCGACTTCATTAATTCTATTAAAAGAGCTTTCAATTAAATCTGAAACCTTCAATTCTCTTTTATGTAATAAACCGTGCAATTCTGACATTTTATGTTCGAATAAATGCATGAAAAGCGCCTCCTCTATTCAATAATTGCCGGAACTTTAAAATATCCGTCTTGTTGATCTGGTGCATTTTTTAGCACATCTACTTGTGTTAGACCCTCTACTGCTTCATCTTCACGCATCACATTTGTGATTTCCAATACATGAGAAGTAGGCTTCACATTATCTGTATTAAGTTCATTTAATTGTTCTGCAAAATCAATCATTGCTTCTAATTGTTTTTTAAATCCTTCTGCCTCGGTATCTGAAATTGCTAATCTTGCAAGATTTGCAACATGCTTTACTTGTTCAATTGAGATATTTGCCATTTCTTGTACCCCTACTTTCTATCCATATACAGTTGATCATATCAAACTTTCACGCACTAAAGCAATAACTGTCTGTGCATACATTTGTTATTTTACCATGTACAGAAATCGATCGCACCTTCATCTAAGAAAACCTTATTTACTTCATAAAGGAAGTGCTATTACTTCATCGATTTTAGTTTCCATTATCTGCTCATGAAAAGAGAATCACCATGTTTATAATGTGATTCTCTTTGGTAAATTAGTTAAATACCTTTTTCAATTTTGCTAAAAACCCTTTTTTCGTTTTTTTAATTGGCTTTGAAATTTCAACGTCTTTCACATAAATCTCTTCTTTGTCGATTGCGTGGTCGTAAGCAAGAAGCAACCCAACTTCTGAATTATAGTCCTTGTTCGTTACCATCGTATATTCAATCCCATACTTATTCGCTAATTGGATGTATTTTGATAAATACGAGTACGTAATATGTCCGTTTAATAATAACTTTGCCTTAGGATGCTTTTTCATCGCTTCCTCAACAGGGAGCAGAATTGAATTTTTTCTCACTTGGGGCTGTTTGAGCGCAATGATTGCTCGCTCGCGAAGTGAACCTAGAAACCTTCTTCGTTCATCAGGCTTTGTCTGCTTATCTCCATACATTCCTACCTGCAGATAATCGTTTACTTTTTCTGACATGTTCATCACCTTCCACTAATCAACTCTTTGATTAAGAAGTTCTCTTTATTATGTATGTTTTTTTCCCGAAAAAGTGAATTCATACACATACCCTTATTATCGTATAAATGGCAAAAAAAATCCTCTCTTCTATGACGAAGAGAGGTATAAATAGGAGAATGTCTTGCAATTGTCAAACAAGGTGAGTGTTACTAGTATTACTTAGAAGAAGTAAATTGTTCTTCCTCTGTTGAACCCTTTAAAGCTGTTGTTGACGATTGGCCACCAGTAATTGTCATCGATACTTGATCAAAGTAACCAGTACCTACTTCGCGTTGGTGACGTGTTGCTGTATAGCCGTCCTTCTCACTTGCAAACTCCGCTTCTTGCAGTTCGGAGTAAGCAGCCATTCCGCGGTCCTTATAGCCACGAGCTAGCTCAAACATACTATGGTTAAGGGAATGGAACCCTGCAAGTGTAACGAATTGGAACTTATAACCCATTTTCCCTAACTCAATTTGGAACTTTGCAATCGTTTCATCATCTAACTTCTTCTTCCAGTTAAAAGAAGGAGAGCAATTGTATGCTAATAATTTTCCAGGGTATTTTTCATGGATTGCCTCTGCAAATAGACGAGCTTCTTCTAAGTTTGGCTCTGATGTTTCACACCAGACAAGATCCGCATAAGGTGCATAAGCTAAACCGCGTGCAATGGCTTGGTCTAAGCCGTCTTTTGTACGGTAAAATCCTTCAGCAGTTCTTTCCCCAGTAATAAATTGAGCATCATAAGGATCAATATCACTTGTAATCAGATCAGCTGCATTGGCATCCGTTCTTGCAATGATCAATGTTGGTACACCAAGCACATCCGCAGCAAGACGCGCTGAAATTAAATTCTTTACAGCTGTTTGCGTTGGCAAAAGAACTTTACCACCTAAGTGACCACATTTCTTTTCTGACGAAAGCTGGTCCTCAAAGTGTACACCTGCAGCACCCGACTCAATCATTCCTTTCATTAATTCAAACACATTTAACTGTCCGCCAAATCCCGCTTCCGCATCCGCTACAATAGGAGCAAACCAATCTGTTGACTCATCACCTTCCATGAAATGAATTTGATCTGCACGTTGAAGTGCCTGATTGATTCTCTTAACAACACTAGGAACGCTGTTTGCTGGATATAAACTTTGATCTGGATACATATGTCCTGAAAGATTTGCGTCAGCTGCTACTTGCCAGCCGCTTAAGTATATGGCCTTTAAGCCTGCTTTTACTTGCTGAACTGCTTGATTACCAGTTAATGCACCTAATGCATTGACAAAATTCTCTTCATTCACTAATTTCCAAAGCTTCTCTGCACCTCTACGTGCTAGTGTATGCTCAATATCAATCGATCCTCGTAATTGGATAACCTCTTCCGCAGTGTATGGGCGCTCAATACCATCCCAGCGTGAATCCATACTCCAGCTTTGAATTAACTGCTTCACTCTTTCAGTAGACATTTTCGTATTCCTCCCTTTTGTTATAAAACAATTATAATTTACATGTAATGTATTATATAACAGATTTTCCAGAAAGTGAACATATTTTTTATAAAAGTTTGAAAATTTTTAAATTGTTATAGTACAGAGAATGGTGGCAGAAAGAGAAAGGCTTATGTAAGAGAGTTTATTGTTTGTAGTGATAAGATTTTGTGCAAAGTTTGTTTTATCTAGCAAGTATTTTATTTTATCTAGCAAGAATCGAGTTTAATCTAGCATAAGTTTAATTTTATCTAGCACAAATCTGATTTTATCTTGCAAGAAGCTGTCTTCATGATCGAATCTTGAAACAAGTCCATTTACATCCGCATAACAAAAAAACAGCCCGGAATGATTGTTCCTGGGCTGTTTCATTTTTATCTTAGTACATTTCTGATGTTGTTTTAGCTTGCATATGAAGCAATAGGTAGTCTGGGCCACCAGCTTTTGAGTCTGTACCAGACATGTTGAATCCGCCAAATGGTTGGTATCCAACGATTGCACCAGTACATCCGCGGTTGAAGTATAGGTTTCCAACATGGAAATCTTCACGCGCTTTTTGGATGTGCTCGCGGTTGTTTGTAATAACAGCACCTGTTAATCCATACTCTGTGTCGTTCGCAATATCAATTGCATGATCAAAATCTTTTGCTTTTGTGAATGCAACAACTGGTCCGAAGATTTCTTCTTTCATGATTCTTGCTTCAGGAGCAACATCAGCAAAGATTGTTGGTTTAATGAAGTAACCTTTAGAGTCGTCTCCTTCTCCACCAGTCATTAATTTACCTTCATTTTTACCAATTTCGATGTAGCTCATAATTTTATTGAACGCGCTTTGATCAATTACAGTTGCCATGTAGTTGCTGTAATCTTCTGGATCACCGATTGTTAATTCGTTTGTTAATTCAACTGCACGGTTTAATACTTGATCGTAAACGTCTTCTACGATTACTGCACGTGAACATGCAGAACATTTTTGACCTGAGAAACCGAACGCTGAAGCTACGATTGATTGTGCAGCTAACTCTAAATCTGCTTCTTTATCAACAACGATTGTATCTTTACCGCCCATTTCAGCGATTACACGTTTTAACCAAATCTGTCCTTCATTTAACTTAGAAGCGCGCTCATAAATACGTAGTCCTACATCACGAGAACCTGTAAATGAGATGAAGCGTGTATCTTTATGGTCTACCAAGTAATCGCCAACTTCAGCTCCGCTACCAGGAACAAAGTTTAATACGCCTTTAGGTAAACCTGCTTCTTCCATTACTTCAACAAATTTCGCTGCAACAATTGGAGTTGTTGAAGCTGGCTTTAATAGAACTGTATTACCAGTTACAATTGCTGCTACAGTTGTACCAGCCATGATTGCAAATGGGAAGTTCCATGGAGAAATGATGATTCCAACACCTAATGGGATGTAATCATAACGGTTGTACTCGTTAGGACGGCTGTTTACTGGCATACCATCTTTGATTGCTAGCATTTGACGTGCATAGAACTCAAGGAAGTCGATTGCTTCAGCAGTATCTGCATCTGCTTCTCTCCAAGGCTTACCTGCTTCTTTTGTTAATAATGCAGAGAACTCATATTTGCGGCGACGGATGATCGCAGCTGCTTTGAATAATACATCTGCACGAGTTTCAGGCTTTACTTTTTTCCATGTTTTAAATGCTTCTACAGCACTTTGCATTGCTTTTTCTGCTAAGTCACGGTCAGCTTTTGATACACGACCAATTACTTCCTCTTTGTTAGCTGGGTTATATGATACAATTTTATCATCAGTTGTTACGCGCTCACCATTGATAACTAAACCATAGTCTTGTCCAAGGTAACCTTTAACTGTTTCTAATCCTTTTTTGTAGTCTTCACTATTTTTCTCAATTGAGAAATCCATAAACGGCTCATGTTTGTACGGTTGTACCATATTATACGCCTCCTGTGTATTCATTTAGCAAACCCTTATTTTTATAAGTATAATTGAATTTTCATACAATTTGTACTTATCAAAAAAGGAAGCTGTTCTATACTATTATCATCGTTTATTCTAACATGATTATTGAAAAAACTTCAATGAAATCTACTTATCATTTTTATTAATGATAGATATGAACGAACGGCTCGTGCTCTCCAGATTTTCGAACAATCAGTGATTCAGGTCCATTTACTGATGTTATACTCACTTCTACCGCAATATAATCTGGAAAATAATTCATAAGCAGACTCGCCGTATATTGAGTGAATCCAACAGCCTCAGCTTTTCCATAAAATTGGATCGGGATATTAATGGAGATTTCCTGGAGTTGATCGCCATTATAGAAGCCAGTACCAATGACTCCGTTAAAGTTTGGAAAATATGTTTCAACATCATGCTTAAAGTTTTTAAATGCTGTTGCATCATCTCTATGATTGCTCTCAGCTTCAGATGAAGGGAACAAAACATATTTCTCATCTACTGATTGCCAATTCCCTAAATTATTGCTTCCATTTGCAGCATGAGCATAACTGAAAAAGTTCCCAGGAACAACAGAAGATTTGCTTTTTTGCTCGAATAAAGCAATCGTTATTGGCACTTCTCTTAACTCGTCCATTTCACGCAAACGACTTAGGATAACTTCTGCCATCTTTCTTCCTTCTTCCTCTAATTCAGCACGAGAAATGTTCACCTCATAGTTTGCTCCATATGCTTCTTTTTGATAATAGTGTATGGAATTCATTGCAAGACCAATCACCACTCCACCTAGTCGAACCGTATTATCGTCTGTTTTTACATGATAATTATGCTCTAAAATATGTGCCAAATAGAGTGGATTGTTTTCGTTCCGCTCTTCGATATCTCCTTGACCGTCATCTACTGGATTTAATCCTAAATTCTGATCCTCTGTCATGTCTCGTTCTTCCAGTTGTGCTTCTGTATACTTACGGTTAAGCCAAGATCGAACTGTGTTTCGATTTAAAAACTTTCCTTCCTGAAAGAAGTAATCGTCTGTATTAAATTGATTTTGTGCCATCCTCATTAAGCCGGTTTCGAATTCATGAAGGTCATAGCGATTATTTGCATTATTGACAACCAATCCTCTCGCTTCACTAGGCTCAAATGGAAGTAGCGTTTTATAATAGTTATCCGATATTTTAAAGTTCGGAATGATTACCGTTTCTGATGAATCTTCACTCTCCTGAACAATCTCTTCCTGTTTGTTAAAATTCGGCACACATCCACTAAGGATCAACAGGAATATAACGGACAGGAGTATCGCTTTTTTCAATGCTATCCACTCCTTATTTTGATAATTCTTCTACAAGCTGTACTTCATTCCAAACTGTGATACCGAGTTCTTCTGCCTTTGCCAGCTTTGAACCCGCATCTTCCCCGGCAATGACTAAGTCTGTTTTTTTGCTCACACTTCCAGAAACCTTTCCACCAAGTGCTTCGATCTTCTCTTTTGCTTCATTTCTAGAAAGGACTGTGAGCTTGCCAGTTAGTACAATCGTCTTATTTGCAAAAACTGAATCAACTTCACTCGCAACTACCTTTTTGGGACCTGTATATTGCATATTTACCCCAAGCTCGATAAATTCTGCAATCAATTCTTTTGCTTCGTCTTGTTCAAAGAAGGTCGCAACTGAATCTGCCATTTTTTCTCCGATTTCATTAATTGCTGTTAGTTCATCTCGAGTTGCCATTGAAAGCCTCTCGATTGATTCAAATTCTTGTGCTAACGTTTTAGCTGCCTTTGCTCCGACATGACGAATCCCTAACCCAAATAGGAGCTTCTCTAGAGAGTTGCTTTTTGATTGTTCTATTGCTTTTAAAAGATTTTGAACAGATTTTTCCCCCATGCGCTCCAATTGAATCAATTGATCGTATGTAAGCTTATATAGATCTGCTACATCTTCAATTAATCGCTCAGTAAATAATTGGCTTATAACCTTTTCACCTAGACCGTCAATGTTCATTGCATTTCTTGAAACGAAATGAATCAATCCTTCACGAATTTGAGCTGGGCATTTCGGATTGATACAACGAAGAGCCACTTCCTCCTCCAAACGTACCAATTCACTTTCACATTCAGGACAATGCGTCGGCATAACAAAGTCAATTTCTTCACCAGTACGCCTTTCAACTAAAACATTGACGACCTCCGGGATAATATCGCCTGCTTTTTTAATCACCACATGATCATTCAGCTTAATATCTTTCTCACGAATTAAATCTTCATTATGCAGTGACGCACGTTGTACAGTCGTACCAGCGACACGAACAGGCTCTAAGATAGCTGTTGGTGTTACAACACCTGTTCTGCCAATACTTAATTCAATATCCTTTAATAACGTCACAACTTCTTCAGCAGGGAATTTATAGGCGATCGCCCACCTTGGGCTTTTCGCAGTGTAACCCATCTCTTCTTGTTGATCAAATGAATCAACTTTAATGACAATACCATCGATGTCATATGGAAGATTCGGGCGCGTTCCTGTCCATTTCTCAATATACGCTATAACTTCTTCTATGTTTGCACATTTTTCACGTTCTTTATTTGTTTTAAAATTGAGCTTTTCAAGATAATCTAGTCCCTCACTATGCGCAGTGATGCCTAGTCCACTTGGGTTTGCCATTGAATATATAAATACATCTAAATTCCTTGTAGCTGCAATTTTTGGATCTAGCTGACGAAGTGAACCTGCTGCTGCATTTCTTGGATTAGCAAATGGCTCCTCCCCTTTTTCTTCCTTCAATTCATTTAATGCCATAAAGGATTTTCTTGGCATGAACGCTTCCCCGCGCACTTCGATTGAAACTTCTTCAGGGAGCTTTAATGGGACGGAACGAACTGTTTTTAAGTTCGCTGTAATATTTTCTCCAACCGTTCCATCTCCACGAGTAGCCCCTATTGATAAAAGTCCATTTTCATATCGTAGCGATACAGCTAATCCATCTATTTTCAGTTCACATACATATGAAATTGAATCGCCAACTGCTTGGCGTACTCGACGATCAAAGTCTCTTAAGTCCTGTTCATTAAAAGCATTTCCCAAACTTAACATTGGAGAAGTATGTTGGATTTTTTCAAACATATCAAGTATGTCTCCGCCTACACGCTGTGTTGGCGAATCTGCTGTTTTATACTCAGGGTATTGTTGCTCTAATTCAAACAGGTCTCTTAATAGACGATCATATTCCGCATCAGGAACTGATGGCTGATCAAGTACATAGTATTCATATCCATATTGATTTAAAAGATTATGAAGTTCTTTCACTTTCTTTGCTACTTCTTCCACAAACGTCATCCTTTCCACCTTCAAATGGGTCATCCTTTTTGAATAGGTGCAAACTTCGCTAATAATCTTTTAATACCTACCGGCTTAGGGAATGCGATATCTAGCTCTGTATTGTCCGCTTCACCCTTCACACTGACAACCGTTCCAACACCCCATTTTCCATGAACTGCCTTGTCACCTACCTGCCAAGAGACCCCATCAGCGCCACTTGTTGTAGCCTTCGGCCGAACGACTGCTTGTCGCATAGGTTGACGAGGAGATGGAGAAGATAATCTGCTAGCCGTTGTTGTTTCATCAGCCAAGCCTTCAACTAAATGGGACGGAATTTCCTTTATAAATCTCGATGGAAGATTCATATTCGTACGACCAAATAAAGTACGCATTTGCGCATTCGTAATAAAGAGTTGTTCTTCCGCACGAGTAATTCCTACGTACGCTAAACGGCGCTCCTCTTCCATTTCGGCTTCTTCTAATAAAGAGCGACTATGAGGAAATACTCCCTCCTCCATTCCAATTAAGAAGACAACCGGAAATTCAAGTCCTTTTGCAGAGTGAAGCGTCATTAACACAACAGCATCCTTCTGTTCTTCATCTTCCTCAAGCTTATCAATGTCAGCGACTAGTGCCAAGTCGGTTAAAAATGCGACCAGTGACTTATCCTCAGAAGCATCCTCAAAGTTTTGAGTTACAGATAAAAACTCATCGATATTTTCTAATCGACTTTGTGATTCGATCGATTTTTCTGCCTTCAACATCTCGCGGTAGCCTGATTTATCTAAAATCTCTTCCACAAGCTCTGTAACAGATAGATATTCTTGCATCATGGTATAGTTTTTAATTAAATCTCGGAATTCAATTACACCTTTTGTAATTTTCGGGCTTAAGCCGATTAATTCAGCAGAATCCAGTGCCTGCATCATTGTAAGATCATGCATGGCTGCGAAATTTGCAATTTTATCAACAGAACCAGATCCAATGCCACGTTTTGGAACATTGATTACCCTTTGTAAGCTAATGTCATCATCTGGATTTGCGACAAGTCTTAAATATGCAAGCAAGTCTTTAATCTCTTTTCGATCATAGAACTTAATTCCCCCGACAATGGAGTATTCAATATTCGATTTTAACAATACTTCCTCCATTACACGGGACTGTGCATTTGTTCGATAAAGTATCGCAAAATCAGCATACTTTCGATTTCCTTGCTGTTTCAATTCTTTCATTTTACTCACGACAAATTGAGCTTCTGTTTGTTCGCGATCTGCACGGTAATAATGAATTTTTTGCCCTGCATCATTGTCAGTCCATAGATTTTTCTTTTTACGATTCGAGTTGTTGGCAATCACATCATTTGCTGCTTCTAAAATCGTTTTCGTTGAACGATAGTTTTGTTCAAGCAATATCACTCTGGCATTAGTATAGTCTTTTTCAAATGAAAGGATATTGCCAATATCCGCACCTCTCCATTTGTAAATCGACTGATCCGAATCTCCAACCACGCAAATATTCTTTAAACGGTCTGCTAGAAGCTTAACAAGCATGTATTGCGCACGGTTCGTATCCTGGTATTCATCCACGTGAATGTATTGAAACTTTTTTTGATAGTATTCTAAAACTTCCGGTACTTTTTGAAACAATTGGATTGTGATCATAATTAAGTCATCAAAATCCAACGCTTGGTTTTTACGTAGCCGTTTTTGATATTCCTTATAAACATCACTAGCCACTTGCTGAAAATAGTCACCCGCTAATTGCTCGTATTTTTCCGGCTCAATTAGCTCATTTTTTGCAGAACTAATCATCCCTAACAGAGCTCTCGGATCAAATTTTTTCGGATCAAGATTTTTTTCTTTTAATATATTTTTTATGACCGACTGCTGATCTGTTGAGTCTAAAATCGTAAAATTACGGTTATAGCCAATTCGATCAATATCTCTCCGCAAAATGCGGACACACATGGAGTGGAACGTAGAAATCCAGATACTTTCAGCCGCCCCACCCATCATTCTTGTTATACGCTCTCTCATCTCACGGGCAGCTTTATTTGTGAAGGTAATCGCCAAGATATTGTATGGGCTAACACGCTTTTCCACCATTAAATAGGCGATACGATGTGTAAGTACTCTTGTTTTTCCACTTCCTGCACCAGCCATGATTAAAAGTGGGCCATCCGTTGCTTTTACTGCTTCTTTTTGTTCTTTATTTAATCCATTTAATAATTTATCCGTTAAATATTGCATGTCTCACTCACCGCCAAACGCATGTTCTTATTTTAATCATAGTCAATTCTTCTTTATTAATCAACGGCTTCTTTTTCTTTCAAAAATCTCAACCGTTTTTAATGCTTCTTTTAGATTCTCATATATTACGTTGCCGATGACAATGACGTCTGCCACCTCTGCCATTTCCTTTGCCTGTTCAACCGAATGGATGCCACCACCATAAAACAGCACTGTATTCTCTAACGCTTCTTTCACTTCACCAACGAGGTGTACATCTCCATATTTCCCGCTATATTCAAGGTAGAAAATTGGGAGAGACAGCATCTTTTCTGCCATCACTGCATACGCTCTCACATCATCAGTCGTTAAATTTGTATCAGCATTAGTGAGCTTAGCTGCTTTACAATCTTCATTTAGAATACAGTATCCTTGAACGAAAATCTCGTCCCAATTCATGATCTCACCGTATTCCTTTACTGCTTCATGATGCAAACCTGTCACCCATTTTTTATCGGGGCTATTTAACACTGACGGGATGAAATAAAGGTCAAAACCAGGTGTAACTGATTCAATTGTTGAGATTTCCAGTACACATGGTACTGTATAACGACGGACCCTCGTCATTAAATCCAACACACCTTCTAGGGTAACCCCATCCGTTCCACCTATAATAATCGCGTCTGTACCAGACTCGCATACTTTCTCTAAATGCTCGTCTGAAATATATTTATTTGGATCGAGTTTAAACACATGCTTCCACTCGTGAATATTATACATCTTTTATCCTCCCATTCACCTCTTACCATTACATCATTATAGCATTTGCCTCCACTTGATTTAAAGCGATGTCCACACCCTTCACTGAAGTCATAAGACTACAATTAAAATCTCCAGTTTCCACAGCAAAAAAAAGACCTAGAAGGATTTACTTCTAGCTCCGAGACTGTTGACACACACTTGTATGCTCGGCATTAAAAGCCCCCTCATGAACCATCATGGACCTTCATTTTTACTGAACATTATAAAAAACGCCTCAAAAAATAGATAGACAAAGTCGGAAATCGACTTTGTCTATCTGCTCAGCCCAGATATTTTATCTCTAGAACCGTTTATTATATTATTCTTCACCTTTATCTTCTTTAATACGATCCAACGCCATTTCATATGCATCGTTTCCATAATTCAAACAACGCTTCACTCTTGATATTGTCGCAGTACTTGCACCAGTTTCTGTTTCAATTTTATGATACGTTTTTCCTTCACGCAGCATTCTTGCTACTTCGAGACGTTGAGCTAATGATTGGATTTCATTCACTGTGCATAAATCATCAAAGAATCGATAGCACTCTTCTAGATCATTAAGAGAGAGAACTGCATTGAACAATTGGTCTAACTCTTTTCCTTTAAGTTTATTAATTTGCATTGGTTTAATTTCCCCTTTTCATTTTATACGAGCAAAATTATTTATATTGTACTGCATTTCCTAGTCCAGGGTTGGTCGGTATGATGCTAATCCAAGTTGTTCCACGTAAGAATGGATAAGGCTCCCCATTTAAATAGGGCAAGATTCTCCCATCTACATTCTCCCATTGTACTTTCTTCAGCTTCCCTTGTTGTACAAGGTAGCCTTCTCCACCTGATTGGAGATCAATTGATCTTCTACCTTCATTATCAATTACTTTATGTTCAGTTTCAACAATGAATAAATTATCAACTAAAACAGGATCTCCTGATTCATAGTCAGAGGTCTGATCTCCATTCGAAGACCGTTTGTATTGTTTCGTTTCACTCACATAGTGGAATTCACTATTAAATAATGGTGATTCGAAGTACTGTATAGCTACCTCTTCCGCATTGCTTCCACCTTCAGCAACTTCATCTGTAAAGGACAATGCATTAGGAGCACGTGATAGTTCATATTGATTTTGTTCAGCACCTTTAACAATATTTTCATAAGAAATATATGAGTTATGAGGTGCTTTTCTAAAATTTACTCGCTTAAAGAGCGTTCCGTCATAATAAAGTCCATTCAGATGATCTACATAGCCTGCATCCATTAATGCTTTGGCATCGGGGGAATTCCCGTGCGTAATATAAATACTATCGTATCCTTTTGCAAGCTCGATATAGTAGTCTCTCGCACTTCTTATAGGTCCTATCTCATCCGGTTTTTTACTCTGGTAAATCGCTAAGAAGCGAGTGACTTCACCTTCAGCCAATACTTCATAGACTAGATCGGCTTCATGGAGGCCTGATTGAGGTCTCGCCTGTGGGTGGTTATTGACCATTACAGCAAAAGATCTATCCAACGATTCCTCAATTGTTCCCATACCTGTTAGTGGAAAAGCATATGGGAGTTGTTCCTTTTTTATGTCTTCATTCTGGTTCACTTGATCATCCGGTAAATCATTGTTTTCAGTCGTTTCGTTCTCATTGGAACAACCAATTATGAAAATTAATAAAAACAATACGCTAATAAGAAGTTTCTTCACTACGTCCACCTCTATACTTTTTTTCCACGGACAAATTGACAATCATAATGACTATTTTCTTCTATTTTAACGCATGATTGTAGGAAAAAGTACAGTTTTATTCATTACATCATACAAGCCCCTTTGAGTTGTGCGAATATAAGGTAAATGAGTAGAAGAAAACAATAATAATGTATAAATTGGATCCTCAAAACGGTATCCCTTGTCTCTTAAATATTGAAGTAGAGCTTTTTCTTCAAGCATTAGATCCTCCACTCGTTTATCAGACATAACCCCTTTTAAAGTCAATGGAATCTCCTGCACAATCTTTCCTTGCTCACAAATAACGATACCTCCACCAATCTCTCGCATACGGTTAAAAGCAATCATCATGTCTTCCTTATTCTTTCCGATTAGAATAATATCCCCTGTATTTGAAAAAGAGCTTACAAAGCCATCCAATTGTCTAGCAAATCCTTTTAATAGCGTGTTGATTCTCCATCGACCATTGCGGTCGATAAGCATGAAATAGCACTCATCATGCATTGGATCCAACTCGTCATTCGAAACATCAATTGTTATCGAATAAGGCTTTGTAACAACTGCGTTCTCCATTTTTATTCCAAAAGGCATCGAGAACTGCATGTCATCCATTGTTAAATCCCAATCAATCGTTAATGGTTCAAATCCATGCTCACACCATTCAATTTTTCCTTCAATGCACTTCGTGACACCTTCGCGTTTAATCCATTTCCCTTTAGCAATCACTGAATGTGGAGTTGGATTGCTTTCCTCATGTAAGAAATTAATATTTGCCACTCGGCCAGTTGCGATCTGCCCGTGCAAATGTTGAATATTATAGTGCTTTGCAACATTGATTGTTGCCATATTATACGCATCAACAATTGGTACGTTCTTATCAATTGCAATCCGAATCATCATGTCCATGATTCCTTGCTCATAAAAGTTCGAGGAAGATCCATCTGTCGTAAAGATAAATTGATCATAATGTTCAATGCCCAATTCATGGATTTCATCTAATAGTAGAGGCAAGTCTGGACGAATTGAAGAATAGCGCAAGGAAACCATATATCCTTGCAGCAGGCGATTGTAGACCTCTTTTCCAGTCATCGCTTCGTGGTCACAATCTGCTCCAAGCAACATTAATTTTGCCAATGTTTTTTCTGAAGCACCTGGAAAATGCCCTTCTATCTTTTTCCTCATTCTTTTTGCTTCTTGAATCCAATGAAGCATCATGTCGTCGCCAGATAAAAGCTTCGGCCAACCTGTCAATTCTCCACCTTGCAATACAGCATCATGTTCTAGCCATGATTTAATATTACTATGTGAAAAGATCGTTTCTTCATTTTGCAGCTCCGTTTGTGCATCAAAGCGACACCACCAATACATCGTTGTTGGCAGATTACGCATATCCTTCAAGAGTGAAAACGCTTTCTTTTTTTCTAACTGCAAGGCAAACACCATATTGTCATTAATAAGGGTTGTTGTACCGAATTGAGCTGCATAATTCGCAAAGGATTGGGGATTATAAAGTTGATAAGGATGAGCATGGGGCTCAATATACCCTGGAACAAGCTTTTGCCCGGAGCAATCAACTATTTCACATTCATGTATATTCGATGGCAAACTATCGCCAACATAAACAATGCGATCTCCATATATCCAAATATTCGCATGAATCCATTTACGAAGGATTGTATGTAAATACGTTGCATTCTTTAAAACAATCGTTGGAGCTAACTTTCCATCAATGACAGCCACATGCTCACGCAAGTGCTTATTCTTCCAACGGTATCTCTGTTCTAACAATGAACTCCCTCCTTATCATCAGTTTTGTTCTTAAGTTTCATCTATTTAAAACGAACAAGAGTTTCCACTTTATTTTTTGTGAATTACAACTAATCATAACACATTTGACTTTTTAACGCACTAAAGAATTACAGATAATTATTACTTTTTTGTGAAGAAGGTGACTATTTTGAAAGTAAAGCAAAATATCGGAATTATGAGTGCTTTGATTCGCATTACATGCGGCTTTACCATCCTTGCTTGGAGCACTGCTAAGCTAGTTAAGTTCCCTTGGAGAGACTCTTATCTTGTTATGGCAATGCTTGGGGCGATGAAGGTAGGAGAAGGGATTGTAAGGTACTGTCCAATTGTAGACTTATTCAACAAAGGAAAAGAAATGGCTAATGACCAAATGCCAGAAACAAATGAAATGATGGATAAAATCGCATCTCATTTCAAAGAATAACGCCAATGTAGACAAAGTCTAAAAGACTTTGTCTACACGTATGTGTTGCCCTATTATTACTTCTATTATTATTGATGCGTTGATAAATGCAGCGCACGGTATCCAATATCGTTGCGATAAAAAACATCATTTGAAGTTAATTTTTCTAATTGGCTATAAACCTCGTCCTGTGCTTCCTTTAACGTTGTCCCTTTTGCAGCAGCTAACAGAACACGGCCACCGTCTGTGACAAAATCCCCAGCCTCATTCTTCTTTGTACCGGCATGAAAAACATGTCCACTCACTTGCTCTAAGCCTGTTAACACACCATCTTTTTTATATTGATCTGGGTAACCTTTCGCCGCTACAACTACACCTAGCATTGCGTTTTCATCCCATACAATCTCTGGCTTATTACCGTTTATCACTTCTAAGAGTACTTTTGCTAAATCAGATTTCATTCGAGGTAATACTACTTGTGTTTCTGGATCCCCAAATCGTGCATTAAATTCAATTACTTTTGGTCCATTGTCTGTATTTATTAATCCCGCATATAACACACCACAGAAATGGCGATTTTCTTGAATAAGTGCTTTTGCTGTTGGCTCTAAAATAGTCTTAATTGCTTCTGCAACCACTTCTTGGCCAATATGTGGTACAGGGGAATACGCACCCATACCTCCAGTATTCGGCCCCTTGTCGCCGTCAAACGCGCGCTTATGGTCCTGAGCAATCTCTAATGGAATGACCATTTCCCCGTTCACTAGTGCCATTAAAGAGAATTCTTCTCCATCTAAAAACTCTTCGATTACAACTGTGGAAGATGCTTCACCAAACTTTGCATGAATAAGCATCTCATCAACAGCAGCTGTCGCTTCCTCCATTGTCATTGCAACGATTACACCTTTTCCAGCTGCTAAACCATCCGCTTTGACCACAATCGGTGCTCCGTTTGCTTCAATGTATTGTTTAGCTTGTTCAGCATCAGAAAATACTTCATATGCCGCTGTAGGAATGCTGTACTTTTTCATTAAATGCTTAGCAAAGGATTTGCTGCCTTCAATTTCAGCTGCTGCCTTTTCTGGGCCAAACACTGGAATCTCTGCGGCTTTAAATGCATTCGCCAACCCGGCTAATAAAGGAACTTCCGGACCAATTACTACAAGACCAACATTGTTGTCCTTCACAAATTGGATCAATTGTTCTTGTTCGTTTTCGTTTATCGAAACCAATGTCGCAACATCTTCCATACCGGCATTTCCTGGTGCAACAAAAACCGTTTCTACCATGGCGCTCTCCTTCAGCTTATAACTGATCGCGTGTTCGCGTCCGCCTTTACCTATGACAAGTACATTCATTTTTAAAACCCTCCTTTGTATCCATTAATGCTTAAAGTGACGTACACCTGTAAAGACCATAGCAATGCCATATTCATCCGCTTTTTTAATTGATTCTTCATCGCGGATTGAGCCACCAGGTTGAATAATGGCGGTGACACCTGCTTTGGCTGCAGCTTCAACCGTATCGTCCATCGGGAAGAATGCATCTGATGCAAGTGCCGAGCCATTGGCTTTTTCTCCTGCTTGATTTAATGCAATGTTCGCTGCACCGACACGATTCATTTGCCCTGCACCGACACCTAAGGTCATATTATCATTGCAAACAACAATCGCATTGGACTTCACATGCTTTACTACTTTCCAGCCGAGCTTCAATGCTTTCCACTCTTCTTCAGTCGGTTCACGTTTCGTCGGAACAGTCACTGTTGCATCTTCTAATCCATACCCATCGAAGTCTTGAACAAGAAGGCCGCCTTCTACAGACGTCAACTTCTTCTCTTTCCCTTTCTCCTGCTCAAACGGAACGGTTAATAACCGCAAATTCTTCTTTGAAGAAAGAATCTCAAGCGCCTCTTCTGAAAAAGAAGGAGCAATGATGATTTCTAAGAAGATTTCATGCAGCTTACTTGCAGTTTTATCATCAACCTCACGATTTAAGACGATGATTCCGCCAAAGATCGAGATCGGATCCGCTTCAAACGCTTTATTAAATGCTTGATAAATAGAAGTTCCTACACCAACTCCACAAGGGTTCGTATGTTTCACAGCAACTGCTGCAGGCTCTTCAAATTCTTTTATGATTTGCATTGCAGCTTCCGCATCATTAATGTTATTAAAAGAAAGCTCTTTCCCTTGCAATTGCACTGCATTTGCAATCGAAAAAGCAGAACCAAGAGGTTTTCGATAAAAGGCAGCCTTTTGATGCGGGTTCTCTCCGTAACGAAGGCTTTGCTTCAATTCATACGTAACCGTGTATGATTCTGGTGACTGTTCTTCTGCTAAATCAGTCATATACTCAGCAATAACTGCATCATAGGCTGCTGTATGACGAAATACTTTTGCAGCAAGCTTCCTTCTTGTTTTTTCACATACATGACCGACACCACCTAACTGCGCAAGAACTGTTGCATAGTCAGCAGGATCGACAACTACCGTCACATGATCATGGTTTTTAGCAGATGCTCTTAACATTGCTGGTCCACCAATATCAATGTTCTCAATGGCATCATTAACGGTAACATCTTGTTTCGCAATCGTTTGTTGAAATGGATAAAGATTCACACAAACAACCTCAATTGGCATGATTCCGTGCTCTTCTAGCTGCCCTTTGTGAGTAGAATCTGTAAACTTCGCCAATAATCCTCCGTGAATCATTGGGTTTAACGTTTTCACTCTACCTTCGAGAATTTCCGGAAAACCTGTAACCTCGCTTACACTTGTAACAGGAAGACCATTTGCCTCCAACGCTTTCTTCGTCCCACCTGTTGAAAGCAATTGAAATCCTAGTTCATGCAGGCTTTTCGCAAATTCTGCTACACCCGTCTTATCTGATACACTAATCAATGCTCGTTTCGTCATATGCGTATTCCTCCACTAAATGGTTGATTCATTAACTTACGAAGTACACTTGGATATAATTGATGCTCAACTTGATGGATTTTATGTTGCAGTGATTCTCTCGTTTCTACTTCACTAATTTGAATCGCTTGCTGTGCGATAATTGGCCCAGTGTCCATCCCCTCATCGACATAATGGATCGTTACACCTGTCTCAGGAACACCGGCTTCAAGTGCTTGACCGATCGCATCTTTTCCAGGGTATGCTGGCAGAAGCGAAGGATGGATGTTGACAATTCGCCCTTCAAACTCTCGCAACAGCTTATGACCTATTAATCTCATATATCCAGCCAAAACGATAAATTCCACTTCATATTTTAATAGCCATTTGATGATTTCTAATTCATAAGCTTCTTTATTTTCGAATTGCTTTGCACTAAAAGCGAATACCGGAATTTGGTGCTTAGCAGCACGTTCGATACAAGCTGCTTTCGGTTTGTCACACACAAGAAGTTCAATTGATGCTGGAATGACCTTGGAATCTACCGCATCAATGATTGCTTGAAAATTCGTTCCACTACCCGAAGCAAAAACGGCTATTTTCTTCATCATCTTCCTCCACTACTTTTTACAAAATCGTAACGCCTTCGCCCTTTTTCACACGTCCAATGATTGAAGCCTTCTCTCCTAATTCTTGAAAGCTGCGGACGACTTCATGTGCATCCGATTCATTAACTGCAACGACCATTCCTGTACCCATATTAAAAACATTGTACATCTCTTCTCGCTTTAGCTCGCCAACTCTTTCCATTAAGCTAAAGATCGGTGGAATCGTAAGTGCATCTTCATTGATCTCTGCCCCTAAGCCTTCAGGCAGCATGCGGGGAATATTTTCGACAAAACCTCCACCCGTAATATGTGCAAGCCCCTTTAACTCATAGTTGTCTTTCACAGCTAGGATGGACTTCACGTAAATTCTAGTCGGACGCAACAATTCTTCTCCTAAAGTCGTTCCTAACTCTTCGACATATTCATTTAACTCCATTTTTGCTTTCTCGAAGAAAATCTTTCGCACAAGTGAATATCCGTTGCTATGAATACCGTTAGAACCTAACCCAATGAGGACATCTCCTGTAGCGATGCTCTCACCTGTAATCAATTCAGACTTTTCGCATGCCCCTACAGAAAAACCAGCAAGGTCATACTCTTCAATATCATACATGCCAGGCATTTCTGCCGTTTCACCACCAACTAATGCGCAGCCTGCTTGTGTGCATCCTTCAGCAATTCCCTTTACAATGGCTTCGATTTTTTCCGGCTCTGCCTTTCCGCATGCAATGTAATCTAGGAAGTATAAAGGCTCTGCACCTTGAACGACAATATCATTGACACACATTGCAACCGCATCAATGCCAATTGTGTCATGACGATTCATCATAAATGCAAGCATAAGCTTCGTACCGACACCATCCGTTCCTGAAATTAAAACAGGCTCTTTTAAGTTCATTTGGGATAGATCAAACATCCCACCAAATCCACCGATGCCGCCCATCACTTCTTTTCGAAGCGTTTTTTGTACATGCTTTTTCATTCTAGTTACAGCTTCATATCCTGCTTCGATATCGACTCCAGCCTGCTTATACGCATTCGTCATAATGTTCCCACCTTATTCACGTCTTCTTAATAAAAGATAATCTATTCCTTTTAGGCTGACTTTCCGAGGGCAGTGTGTGAACCTCATCTTCGCTATCGCTATTCACTTCCCACGCTTTCCCCTCGGGAATCTTCGCCTTACACTCAATTCAGGACCTAATACGCACAAAATAGATATACTTTCTGCTATCGTTAGAAAAACAGCAATAGTTTATGTCTCTTTTATACTTTCTCAAATGATTCAATCGTGCTTGGATAAATTTCAGTCGGATAATTCCCTGTGAAGCATGCTAGGCACTGACCATCTTTTCTACCTACTGCCTGAACCGTACCTTCAACGGATAAATAATGAAGGGTATCTGCTCCAATGATTTGACGTATCTCCTCAACGGAATGACGGCCAGCAATGAGCTCTTCTCTTGTAGATGTATCAATTCCGTAATAGCATGGGTTCATAATTGGCGGTGAGCTAATGAGCACATGTACTTCCGTAGCTCCAGCATCTTTCAACATGGATACAATCCGTTTACTTGTTGTTCCACGCACAATTGAGTCATCTACCATAATGACGCGTTTCCCTTCGACAACTCCTCGAACTGGTGAAAGCTTCATTTTCACACCTTGCTCACGCAACGATTGTGATGGCTGAATAAAAGTACGACCAACATACTTATTTTTAATTAATCCCATCTCGTACGGAATGCCTGTAGCCTCTGCATAACCAATTGCAACGGAAATACTTGAATCAGGAACACCTGTGACGACATCCGCTTCAATTGGCACTTCAATAGCTAGCTGTTTCCCAAGACTCTTCCTTGCTGTATGAACATTAATGCCACTAATATTGCTATCTGGTCTGGAGAAATAAATGTACTCCATCATACACATTGATATATTCGACGATCTAGAAAAAATTTCGGAACGAAAGCCTTCGTCATCAATAATAAGAAGCTCACCTGGCAAGACGTCACGAATGAATTCTGCACCAACAATATCGAACGCACATGTTTCTGACGCAACAACATATGCATCTCCAAGCTTTCCTAATGACAACGGACGCATGCCATTTGGATCGAGCGCAACCATCATTTCCGTTTCAGTCATAATGAGGAATGCATAAGCTCCTTTTAAGCTTGATAATGCATTCTTCACACGATCCTTATATGAAGAGAACCCTCCACGCTTAATTAAATGAGCCAAAACTTCTGTATCAGAGCTCGTTTGAAAGATACTTCCTTGAGCTTCTAGCTGCGCCTTTAAAGGTGTTGCGTTTGTAAGGTTCCCATTGTGGCAAAGAGCAAGGCTTCCGCTTTGTGAATGGAATAAAAGCGGTTGTACATTTTCATAACCGCCTCCACCAGCTGTTGCATAACGTACATGCCCGATCGCTGATTTCCCTTCTAGCTCTTGAATGGCTTCAGATGAGAAAACCTCGGTTACAAGCCCTTCCCCTTTAACACCTTTTAGCTTCTCACCATCTGTAACGACAATCCCTGTACCCTCTTGACCTCGGTGTTGTAAGCTATGAAGCCCGTAGTACGTAATTTGTGCCGCTTCTGGATGACCCCAAACACCAAAAACTCCGCATTCTTCATTCAACCCTTTTATTTCAGCAAGCATGGGATGGCTCCTTTCCAAGCTTGTTTTAGCACCTCTGTTTTTTCTGAGAGAACAAGCTCATTCTTAGATGTGATTGTAAGTGTTGAATCATCTGTTACTTTTCCAATGTATACAGCATCTGTTAATGCTTCAAACACCTCTTTATTTTCTGCATTTACCGATAGTACAAAGCGAGATTGTGATTCACTAAATAATGCGGTAACAATGTCTTCAGATACTTCAATGGAAGCCCCAAGTCCTGTTTTTCCAAATAAGCTTTCTGCTACTGCCACTGCTAATCCACCTTCTGATACATCATGAGCGGATTGAACAAGTCCCTTTGTGATCGCACTTAGCACTTGATCTTGATATTTTTTCTCTAGATTAAGGTCGATGTGAGGTGCTTTACCAAAGATCTTGCCATACGTTACCTTTTGCAATTCACTTCCACCAAACTCTGGCTTCGTATCACCTAATACATAGATTAGGTCTCCGCTCTCTTTAAAGTTTTGTGTCGTAATATGTTGCACATCATCTACAAGACCGACCATCCCAATGACTGGCGTCGGATAAATCGCTGTTCCGTTCGTTTCATTATATAGAGACACGTTTCCACCTATAACTGGTGTACTTAAAACAGTACATGCTGCACTAATACCGTCTGCAGCCTTATCAATTTGCCAGAAGATCTCTGGTTTCTCAGGGTTTCCAAAGTTTAAGTTATCTGTAATTGCAAGAGGCCTTGCTCCTGAACATACAACGTTACGCGCTGCTTCTGCCACTGCGATTTGACCGCCTACCTCTGGATCTAAATACATATAGCGAGCGTTGCAATCCGTTGTCATTGCAAGTGCCTTCTTCGTGTCACGTATGCGCACAACCGCTGCATCTGATCCTGGTGCTACGACTGTATTCGTTCGAACCATGTAATCGTATTGATCGTATACCCATTCTTTGCTCGCAATCGTGGGCTGTTGCAATAAAGTCATAAGCGTTTCTTTATAATCTTCAACAGCAGGAATATCATTGTCCATTGCTTGGTATTCACGATAGTATGCAGGCTCTTTAGAAGGCTTATGATAAACTGGCGCTTCCTCTGCCAACGCATCTGTTGGTACGTTTGCAACAACTTCCCCTTTATGAATCAAGCGAAGCATTTTATCATCGGTTACTCTACCAACCGTTACTGCTTCTAATTGATATTTAGAGAAAAGATCGATGATTTCTTGCTCTCTTCCTTTTTTAACAACAATCAACATACGCTCTTGTGATTCTGAAAGCATCATTTCATATGCCGTCATTCCTGTTTCGCGCTGTGGTACAAAATCAAGATTCATCTCAATCCCCATGCCAGCCTTGCTTGCCATTTCTGCGGATGAACTTGTTAACCCTGCTGCTCCCATGTCTTGTATACCAACAAGTGCATCAGATTGTACAAGCTCTAGACATGCTTCTAGAAGTAACTTTTCCATGAACGGATCGCCAACTTGAACTGCTGGGCGATTTTGTTCAGATTCATCCGTTAACTCCTCTGAAGCAAATGTTGCACCATGAATTCCGTCACGACCTGTTTTTGCACCTACATACATCACTGTATTGTCGAGTCCATGGGCTTGCCCCTTTTTAATATCCTTATGATCAATCAACCCTACGCACATCGCATTCACAAGTGGATTGCCTTCATAAGAAGCGTCGAACTGGACTTCACCACCGACCGTCGGAATCCCAATGCAATTTCCATAGCCTGCGATTCCAGCAACAACTTCTTTAAACAAATATTTAACTCTAGGAGACTCTAATTCTCCGAATCTTAATGAGTTTAATAGCGCAATTGGTCTTGCTCCCATTGAAAAGACGTCACGTATGATGCCCCCTACTCCTGTTGCTGCACCTTGATATGGCTCAATCGCTGAAGGATGGTTGTGGCTCTCAATCTTAAATACGACCGCCTGCTCATCCCCGATATCGACGATTCCAGCTCCCTCTCCCGGACCTTGCAGGACATGATCACCCTTCGTAGGGAATTTACGAAGCACTGGTTTTGAATTTTTATAGCTACAATGCTCTGACCACATAACAGAAAACAAACCGATTTCTGTGTAGTTTGGCAGACGTCCAAGAATCTTTTCAATCATCGCAAATTCTTCATCTGATAATCCCATTTCTGCATAGACTCTTTGATCTTTTAGTTGTTGTGGATTTGGTTCAAGCTGTAACGACATGTGCTTCCCTCCATTGTTTTACGATCGATTGAAAAAGTTTTAAACCATCCGCGCCACCTAATAGTTCTTCAACAGCTCTCTCAGGATGCGGCATCATTCCTAATACGTTGCCTTTATCATTGATAATTCCTGCAATATCACTCAAGCTTCCGTTCGGATTTACCCCATTGTAAGTGAAAACAATTTGCTTGTTTTCTTTTAATTGCTGCAATGTTTCCTCATCGCAATAATAATTTCCTTCTCCATGTGCGATTGGAATTGTAATGACTTCAGCATTCTTATACTGACTTGTGAACATCGTTTCGTTGTTTTCAACCTTCAATTCAACTGGACGGCAAATGAATTTCAAGCTTTCATTTCGACGCATTGCTCCTGGTAATAACCCAGCTTCAAGCAACACCTGGAACCCATTGCAAACACCCAGGATTGGCTTTCCTGCTTGGGCTGCCTTCACAACTTCCTTCATCACATTGCTAAAACGGGCAATTGCACCAGAGCGAAGGTAATCCCCATACGAAAATCCACCTGGAAGTAAAATACCATCATACTCATCTAGGTTGTCTGCATCATGCCATACATACTCAGCTTCTTCACCTAATGCAGCTTTGATCGCATGATACATATCAATATCACAATTGGAGCCAGGGAACACTATGACTGCGAATTTCACTGAGCAACAGCCTCCTCAATTTCAAAGCGGTAATCTTCAATCACAACATTTGCTAGCAAACGCTCACACATTTCCTTTACTACGTCTTCAATGTCACGTTCTGACTTTTCGACAGTTAGCTCTAAATATTTTCCGATTCTAACATCTTCAACTGCTTCATACCCCATTGTATGAAGGGAGCTTTTTACAACCGTTCCTTGAGGATCTAAAACACTTTCTCTTAATGTGACGAATACTTTTACTTTGTACATGCTGAATTTCCCCCAATTTTCGTTAAAATCATTTCGTAAGCATCAGTTAAACTGCCAAGGTCTCTACGAAAAACATCCTTATCTAAGCGCTGCTTTGTTTCTAAATCCCATAACCTGCACGTATCTGGTGAGATTTCATCTGCTAACAGAATCGCTCCTGACGCATCTTTTCCAAACTCTAATTTGAAATCCACTAAGCGAATACCTAACTCTTTGAAATATTGAGACAACACATCGTTCACTTGTAACGCTTTTTCCTTCAAAATCGCTACTTCCTCTTTCGTAGCTAAATCTAAAACGGCTATATGTTCATCCGTTAATATCGGATCACCCAAGGCGTCATCTTTTAAGTAAAACTCTACAATTGGTCGAGGTAATGTTTTTCCTTCTTCGACGCCAAGGCGTTTTGAAAAGCTCCCTGCCGCATCATTTCGAACAACGGTTTCCAACGGGATGATGTTCACTTTTTTTACGAGTTGCTCTGTTTCAGACAGCTTTTCTATGAAGTGCGAGTCGATCCCGCGCTGTGCTAGTTTTAAAAACAGCAAACTCGTAATCTCATTATTTAAGCGACCTTTTCCTTCAATCGTTGCTTTCTTCTCCCCGTTGAATGCTGTTGCTGAATCTTTATATTGAATCCAAACGACATTCTCTTTGTCCGTTGCAAAGATTTGTTTCGCTTTTCCTTCGTAAAGCAGTTCACCCTTTTGCATGTACCTTCCAACTCCCCGTTGTGAATATTAGCAATTTTCAATCTAGGAGATAATCTTCTATTATCCCTTCAGGCGGACGCTTCCTCGGGCGGACCGGGAGTCAACGCCTTATTCACACTGCTAAAGACTGTATTCATAAAAGTATCTATAAGAAAGGCAACTGTTACACTAGCTGCCTTCAATCATTTATAAGCCTAAGCGATCAAAGATCGTACTAACGTGCTTAATGTGATAGTTATAATCGAAGCACTCGTTGATTTCATCCGCCGATAACAGCGATGTAATTTTATCGTCTGCTTCAATTAAGCTGCGGAATGGAACTTGCTTTTCCCACGCTTCCATTGCTCGTGGTTGAACCGTATCATACGCTTCTTCACGTGGTAGCCCTTTATCAATTAGTGCTAGAAGGACACGTTGTGAATAAATTAGGCCTAACGTTCGATCCATATTGCGTTTCATATTGTCTGGGAATACCGTTAAGTTTTTCACGATGTTGCCAAAACGGTTTAACATGTAATTCAATGCAATCGTTGCATCTGGAATGATGATGCGCTCCGCAGATGAATGAGAAATATCACGCTCATGCCATAACGACACATTCTCATAAGAGGTCATCATATATCCTCGAATCACTCTTGCTAATCCAGTCATATTCTCAGAACCGATCGGGTTGCGTTTATGTGGCATAGCTGACGATCCTTTTTGTCCTTTAGCAAAAAATTCTTCGACTTCACGTGTTTCACTTTTTTGTAATCCACGAATTTCTGTTGCGAACTTTTCAATGGATGAAGCTATTAGTGCAATCGTTCCCATATAATGTGCATGGCGGTCACGTTGCAATGTTTGTGTTGAAATCGGCGCAGGTTTGATGCCTAATTTTTCACATACATAGGATTCTACAAATGGTTCGATATTCGCATATGTTCCTACCGCTCCCGAAATCTTCCCAAATTCAATTCCTTCAGCAGCATCATTAAAACGCTCAAGGTTACGTTTCATTTCCTCATACCATAAGGCTAACTTCAAACCAAATGTTGTTGGCTCAGCATGAACCCCATGTGTACGTCCCATCATAACTGTGTTTTTATGTTCAATTGCTTTGTGACGAAGGATCTCAATGAAGTTCTCAAGATCTTTACGTAAGATGTCATTCGCTTGTTTGATTAAGTAAGATAACGCTGTATCAACAACATCTGTTGACGTTAACCCGTAGTGTACCCATTTTCTTTCTTCACCTAATGTTTCAGATACTGCACGTGTGAAAGCTACTACATCATGGCGTGTTTCTTCTTCAATTTCTTGAATACGCTTTATGTCAAATGAAGCATTTTCTCTAATCTTTTTAACATCCTCTTTTGGAATATCTCCAAGCTCAGCCCATGCTTCACACGCTAATATTTCAACCTCTAACCATGCTTGAAAACGATTTTGTTCTGTCCAAATGGCTCCCATTTCCGGGCGTGTATAACGTTCGATCATTTTGCTGCTCCTCCGATTTCTTCTGCTATTTGTTGTGCCCAAATCTGACTGTCGTTTATTTCTTCTAACGCCTGATCGACGGAATTTCTTAATAAAGTGACATGTCCCATCTTTCTTCTAAACTTTGGTTCCTTCTTGCCATATAAATGAATTTTCCAATCTCGTAGGCTCGGCAATCTCTGAAGCAAGGCTTCTTGATGCTCTCCTAATATATTGACCATAACAGCTGGTTTTAATAGTTCCGTTTCTCCTAAAGGCCAGTTACACACCGCTCTTATATGTTGTTCGAATTGAGAGGTGACACATGCTTCAATTGAGAAGTGACCTGAATTATGAGGTCGAGGTGCCAATTCATTGATATAAATCTTTTCTCCCTTTGCTAGAAACATTTCAACAGCAAGCGTACCAACGAGTTGTAGTTCTTCTGCAAGATGCTTTGCTGCTGCAATCGCCTTTTGTTCTGCTTCATCTGTAATGCGAGCTGGAACAATCGTTTTGTGAAGAATATTATGCTCGTGAATATTCTCTGCAATTGGCAATACTTCAACTTCTCCAGCTGGGCTTCTAAAGATGATGACAGAGATTTCTTTTTCAAAAGAAATGAATTGCTCAAGAACACATGGTCCATTCTTAAGTAGTTTCGCAGCCTCTTGAATATCAGTCGTTTGGCGAATGACATGCTGACCTTTGCCATCATATCCTCCACGAGCTGTTTTTAGTACAGCAGGCATTTCAATTGCTTTTAAACTTTCAAGTAAGTCTCTATCATTATAAATTTCACGATATGGTGCAACGATTGCACCTGTTTGTGTAATTGCACGTTTCTCTTTAATTCGATCTTGAGTAATTGCTAGCATCTCTTTTCCTTGTGGCACATAGGCATGGTCACATAGCCATTGCAGTGCTTCTGCACTTATGTTTTCAAATTCATATGTGATGACATCACTCACTTCTGCTAATTGTTTAATCGCAGCCATATCGTCAAACGCAGCAACGATTTCAATATCTGCCATTTGCCCACAAGGTGAGTCCTCAGTTGGATCGAGTACCGCAATTCGAAAGCCTTGAGCCTTCGCTTCTAATGCCATCATCTTGCCAAGCTGTCCGCCTCCGATGATCCCAATTGTTTGACCAGGCATGATTACGTTATTAGACAAGTTCATCACTACTTTCTATTGCGTCAATTTTGGTTCTTTCCCTGCGGACTTCTAGTTGTCTCACAATCTCTTTATTTTCTGTACCAAGAATTTGTGCTGCTAATAGTCCTGCATTTGTAGCACCAGCCTTACCGATCGCAACTGTCGCTACTGGAACTCCTCCTGGCATTTGTACGATTGATAGCAACGAATCCATTCCGTTTAATGCTTTTGATTGGACAGGAACACCAATCACAGGCAACGTCGTCTTCGCTGCCACCATTCCAGGCAGGTGAGCAGCCCCACCAGCTCCTGCTACAATAACTTTTATTCCACGCTCTCTAGCAGCTTCGGTATATTCAAACATTAAATCCGGAGTGCGATGTGCGGAAACAACTTTCTTCTCATATATTACTTCTAGTTCATCTAGTACTTCACACGTATGCTTCATTGTTTCCCAATCAGACTTGCTTCCCATAATTACAGCAACTTCTGCTTTCATCCTTCTCCTCCAATTGAGCCAGTTTTTATTAAGATACTCTTTCATTGATTAGTAAAAATAAAAATACCCGCACAGATGTTCTCGTCTTAGAGAGAAAGCAATCTGCACAGGCATCTAAACGTCTTTATAAAGAAGTCAATAAAGACCTTTTATCATTCGCCAGTCCATGTTCACTTTCCCTCATAGTCCGATCATTTACGGTAATCGGGTAGAAACTTATGGGCCGTATTCCCATTATTATACGAGGGATATTTCGTTAGAATTTCTGTCACATTTATCTTAACAACTGGCTTAAGGTGGTGTCAACGAAAACATCGAACGATTGAAAAAGTCAGACAATTAATGTTCGTGTTTTACTCTGTTTTAAGAACCGCTTCAAACTGAATTTGCTGATGAACAGGTTCATATCCAGTAGTTTTCCCACTTTTAATCTCTTGAAAGATCGGCTTTTCCATTCTCCGTACAGGACGATATCCTGCTTGTTCAATGCGATCGAGGCACTCACCAATCGTTTCATTCTCTTCAACAATAAACACTTTCTTCTTACTCATGAAAATAACTTCCCTTTCTTCACAGACTTCACCCAGAAGCCCCCATAAATCGTTTTCGGTTCATAGGCAATGATAAATGCTTTTTCATCAAGCTCCTTAATCGTTTGATACAATTTTAACTCATATTTGCGAGGTGTCAAAATTTGCAGTGCCATCCGATCTCCTTCTAACCCATTTGCTGCCCAGCTCGTTACACCATAGCCTTTTTCTCTTAACTGCTTCGGCAAATCACGATCATACTCTTTTGTAATCACATTCACTGTAATATAGCCAAGAGCCAGCTTCTCTTCAATCTTCATCCCTACAATCACACCAATTCCATATCCAACCGCATATGCGACTAAATTTTGAATCTGATTTAAATTATCTAGTACCAACCCTAATCCAATCACATAAATAACAACCTCAATCATACTAATAAAAGCTGCTGCATACCTCCGACCCTTTAACGTCAAGATCATCCGAATCGTAAAAAAAGAGACATATACAATATTAATTGCTAAAATAATGACAACCATCATAACACTATTTTCCAGCATATGAGCACCTCCAAATAGATAAACTCTCTATCTAGATATGTTAGCCTTTTTAGAATAGACTCAAACTAGATAATTTATTTACATAATTTAGGATTATTTATGTAGTATGAATCAACATGGGGTGTCGGATTACTTTAACTTGGGGGAAGGTTGAAGTTGTTGATATTAGATGGATGTGTTGATATCCGCTCAGAGTTGTTTATTTGTCTCTGAATGTTGTTGATATAGCGTACAAATACCCTTTAAATCCCAAATAGTTGTCGGATTCCACTCGGAGTTGTCGGAAAACCCTCAATAGTTGTCGGATTCTATGCCGAAACATATATGTAAGGGAAAGTTTCTTTAATAAATAGATAGTTAGGAGTGTGCTAAATGAATGAAGTCATTTTAACAACGGATCGTCTAATTTTACGAGAAATGAACCGTAATGATGTCCCTTTGCTACAGGAAATTTTCTCTGATCCAATTGCGATGAAATATTATCCTTCCACAAAGGATGAGAATGCAACTTTAGAATGGATTGATTGGACTCTTAAAAATTATTCAAATTATGGTGTAGGACTGTGGATCGTTGAAGATCGAAAAGCTGGGAACTTTCTTGGACAATGCGGCATTGTCCCCCAAGAAGTCGATGGAAAGATTGAAATGGAGATTGGTTACTTGTTTGCAAGACATGCCTGGGGCAATGGCTTTGCTACTGAAGCTGCACGAGCATGTAAAGAATATGGATTTAAAGAACTTGAGCTAAACAAAATAATATCATTACCGGATATTAACAACCTTCCCTCTACACGTGTATGCGAACGAATAGGTATGATCGTTGAGAAAACCATTCATAAATGGGGAAAAGAAGTGTTCGTTTATTCAATTACAAATTAATAGTTTTGGAGGTCGTTTGTGAGGTTTATACTAGAGTTAATTAGAATTATCCTTATCTTTGCTATCATTGGTACCTTTTCAAGCCACATACTTTTAAATTCATATTTATCTTTTGGTCCAGTTATAGAACGCTTTGCTTGGATAGGTTCTATTGCTGTTTTGATTCTTCTCTTTGTTCTATATCGTAATAAATTACAATTTAGTGGCTGGTATAAAGGAAAGGGCCGTGAAAAGCTTCCAAATAAAATATCACTATTTCTAATATTGTTTTCGATTATCTTATTAATATTGCCGCCACTTCTAAGCTTTTTCTGGAATTGACCTTAAGCAAAATTGATCAACCAAGAGTTCGATTAGTGTATTCATAATGGTTCATGTACATCCTTTGAATGTTCTTTTTATTAATACCTAGATAAAAATAAAAAACACCTTAGCGGTTTTTTCTTTAATTTGCCCGGCAACGTCCTACTCTCACAAGGGGCGCCCCTAACTACCATCGGCACGCTATTTTCGGGCGCCGATAAACGGCGGATCTCTTCGTCTACTGCTCTCGCTCTGTTCTCATGTGCATCGCACATTCCGAGCCTCGCTCCTTTGTTTCCTCGATCTCCTTGTTCCTCAACACCCTCTTACTTCTTAAACATTCCTTTTACTACTACCTATTTCTTGTACATCCTTCGGGTGTTCTTTTACGAAAACCTAAATAAAACAAAAAAACACCTTTAAGGTGTTTTTTATTTGTATGCCCGGCAACGTCCTACTCTCACAAGGGGACAGCCCCTAACTACCAT
>NZ_JCBCPS010000005.1:0-157948 GCF_059874745.1 Niallia sp. CD-39
TGTCTATTTGTCATTATACAAAAAAGTACCCTATAGGTAGACTTTTTTTATGTGTCTACTCTATAGGGTACACTTTAATAGTTCAGTCGTCTCTTTTTATAATTTAATGCTTATAGTTTGCTTGATATTCTTTGAATTCTTTTTCAGAGCAATAAACAAAATGTCCTGGTGCCACTTCTCGCATTTCTAGCTTTTCGTCACTAGAATAATTGTGAGATGCTGGATCATAAGACTTTCTTACTCTTGATCTTTCAGATTCAGGATCTGGAAGAGGAATCGCAGAAAGCAAAGATTGTGTGTATGGATGGATCGGATTGTTGTAAAGCGAATCAGCAGGCGCTAGCTCTACTAGTTTTCCAAAATACATTACGCCAATACGGTCGCTAATATACTTTACCATCGATAGATCATGGGCGATAAATAAGTAAGTTAAGCCCTTTTCACGCTGCAGTTTTTTCATCAAGTTTACAACCTGTGCTTGAATTGAAACATCAAGTGCTGAAATCGGCTCATCCGCAATAATAAAGTCTGGATCTACAGCTAGGGCACGTGCAATCCCAATACGCTGTCTCTGTCCACCTGAAAACTCATGAGGATAACGATTTGCGTGCTCTTTGTTTAAACCAACTGTTTCTAATAATTCATATACTCGGTTCATACGATCCTTTTTTGTCTTAGCTAATCCGTGGATGTCAATTCCTTCAGCTATAATATCAGCAACTGTCATACGTGGATTTAAAGATGCATAAGGATCTTGGAAAATCATTTGCATCTTACGGTTAAATTTCTTTAACTGCTTTGCTGATTTTTTTCCGTGTACATTCTCATTTTCAAACAAGACTTCACCGCTTGTTGCATTATAAAGGCGAATGATAGTACGACCAGTTGTTGACTTTCCACAACCTGACTCCCCAACTAACCCCAATGTTTCACCTTTATATATATCAAAGCTAATTCCATCTACTGCTTTTACAACATTTCCTTTACCGACATCAAAATGTTGCTTTAAATTCTTTATTTCTAATAATTTTTCTGCCACGTTACTTTTCCTCCTTTACTAAGACTGGCTTTTCAAAATTGGAGGCAAGCTTTCTAAGACGCTTCTGAACAGATTCAGGTGGCTCAACTTGCGGTGCATCAGGATGCAATAACCAAGTCTTCGCAAAGTGAGTTTCTGAAATTTGATACATTGGTGGTTCTTCTTCAAAGTCAATCGCCAACGCATATTTATTTCTAGCTGCAAACGCATCCCCTTTTGGTGGATTTGTTAAATCAGGTGGTGTACCTGGAATAGCAGCAAGTTCTACTTCTTCATTATTTTCCAAACTTGGCATTGAAGCTAGCAAGCCCCATGTGTATGGATGGCGTGGGTCGTAGAAGATTTCATCAACTGTTCCCATCTCAACAATTTGACCAGCATACATAACCGCTACTCGATCAGCTACATTAGCAACTACACCTAAATCGTGTGTAATGAAGATAATGGATGTATCCAATTTTTCTTGTAATGATTTCATCAACTCTAATATTTGTGCTTGAATCGTTACATCCAAAGCAGTCGTAGGTTCGTCTGCGATTAATAGCTTTGGATTAGCTGCAAGAGCGATGGCGATCATTGCACGTTGTCTCATTCCACCAGAAAATTCATGTGGATATTGAGTAACACGCTTTTCTGGCATTGGAATTCCAACAAGTTTTAGTAGTTCAATTGCACGAGCTTTTGCGTCTTGCTTCGAAACTTTTTGGTGCTTTATTAACACTTCCATAATTTGATTTCCAATTCTCATCGTTGGATTCAACGAAGTCATCGGATCTTGGAAAATCATACTTATTTCTTTGCCTCGGATTTGCTCCATTTCTTTTTCAGACTTAGGAACAATGTCATCACCGTTAAAAAGAATTTGTCCACCTGTAATTTTACCAGGAGGCATTGGAATTAATTTCATAATAGTCTGGGACGTTACACTTTTTCCTGAACCAGACTCACCAACAATTGCAAGAGTCTCCCCTTTATGAAGGTCAAAGTTCACTCCGCGAACAGCTTTCACCTGTCCTCCATAAGTTTGGAATGAGACTTCTAAATCTTTTACTTCTAATATTTTTTCCATTTTCTCACTCCTATTTACGTAGTCTAGGGTCAAGAGCGTCACGTAAGCCATCTCCAACAACGTTAAACGCAAAAATTGTTAAACAAATAAAAATTGCTGGGAAGAATAAGCGCCAAGGATAATACTGCAATGCAGGCAATCCATCGTTGGCCATTGTTCCCCAACTTGCTAATGGAGGTGTTAGCCCAAGTCCTAAGAACCCTAAGAATGCTTCTGTGAAAATAGCGGATGGAACCGTTAATGTCATCGTTACTAGAATTGGTCCCATTGAGTTTGGAATTAAGTGCTTTGCCATAATTCTCGACGTATTTGCTCCTAATGTCTTAGATGCTAACACGTATTCCTGACTCTTCAACATAAGTACTTGTCCACGGACAATCCGGCTCATGTTGATCCAACCTGTTATGGTCATCGCGAGGATCATTGTCATTAACCCTTGTCCTAATACAACCATTAACAAAATTACAAGTAGTAGGTATGGAATACCGTAGAGGATATCGGCAAACCTCATCATTGCTTCATCCGTACGTCCACCTTTATATCCTGCAATTCCACCCCAGATTACCCCAATTACTAGGTCAATTAATGCTGCTGCAACCCCAATAAAAATCGAGATTCGTGCACCTTCCCAAGTTCTTGTAAACATGTCTCGCCCAAGGTCATCTGTACCAAACCAGTGTTCAGCTGAAGGTGCCTGGTTTTTATTCGTTAAATCAGTAGTCTTATAATCATAAGGTGTCATATATGGTCCAAAGATTGCCATAAAGATTAGAATCGCTAGAAGAACTAATCCGAACAAGGCAAGCTTATTTTTTCGAAATCGAATAAATACATCCTTCCAAAATGAAAGGCTCGGTCTTGAAATTTTTTCAGCATCTGCAGTATGTGTGCCTACTAGCTGAAATTTTTCTTTCGTATTTTGCATGATTACTCTCCTTTCTTCCCGCCTGCGAGCTTAATACGCGGATCGATTATACCGTATGCAATATCTACAAGGAGAATAGATACGAGTAGAATAATACTATAGAATACTGTAACACCCATAATAACAGTGTAATCACGATTATTAATGCTCGTTACAAAGTGTGATCCTAATCCAGGTATACCAAAGATTTTTTCAATTACGAAACTACCTGTTAGTACACTTGCAGTCAAAGGTCCCATATAAGTGACAACCGGTAATAATGCATTTCTCATTGCATGCTTTACAGTAATTGCCCCTTTGCTTAAACCTTTTGCTTTTGCCGTTTTAATATAATCATTAGCTAGAACCTCAAGCATACTTGATCTAGTTAAACGCGCAATGAATGCCATTGGTGTTGAGGCCAGAGCGAGTGCTGGCAGAATGGTGTGCATGAAGCTTTCCCATCTTGCAACAGGGAAAATTCCAAGTTTAATCGCAAGGAAATATTGTAAGAAAGTAGCCATAATAAATGAAGGTACAGAAATACCTAAAACAGCAATAATCATCGCTGTGTAATCTGGCCATCTATTATGTTTTAGTGCGGCAATAACTCCTAAAAGAACTCCAAATCCTAAAGCTAAAGCGATTGCTAATAGCCCTAAAGTAAGTGAAACTGGAAAACCATCATTAATAAGGTCATTAACTGATTGACTCTTGTATTTAAATGAAGGACCAAAATCCCACTGTAGTATTCTCATTAAATATTCCCCGTATTGTACATACCAAGGCTGATCCAATCCATAGTGAGCATTTAAGTTTGCTTCAATCTCTGGTGGTAGCTTCTTTTCAGATGTGAACGGGTTACCAGGTGCCATGCGCATAAAGAAAAACGTCGCAGTGATAATAGCCCATAAGGAAATGGCCATGTACAGTAGACGCTTTAAAATATATTTTGCCATTGACAAACACCTCCCATAAAAATTTGTCTTCTTCTATATGTTTCTCATTTTTTACATTTAAAGAACTTCATACCAATTTCATTTATATACAGAAACGAAGGTATATGAGGATATACCTCATATACCTTGCGTTAATAAGCTAAATAATTTTATTCAAAATATGCCCATTTGAATTGAGCATCACCTAAACCTGATACTGCAACGCCTTTTAGTCTTTCATTTTGAACCCAGTTGTTTGTGTAGAAGTAAACAGGCGCAACTGGCATTTCATCCATGAAAATTGCTTCAGCATCTCTTAGAAGCTGTTGACGAGCATCTGGATCTGCTTCAGTTTGTGATTGAGCTAAAAGTTGTTGGAACTCTTCGTTCGACCAACCAGTACCATTGTTACCACCATCTGCATCACGGTATGCTTCAAGGAAGTTAACACCATCGTTAAAGTCTCCTAACCATCCGTTACGTGCAATTTGATAATCTAATGCTTGTACTTGGTTTAAGAATACAGCCCATTCAGAGTTATCTAAACTAACTTGTACTCCAAGGCTTTGTGACCACATATCTTGAACTGCTTGTGCAATTTTTTGATGACCTTCAGAAGTGTTATATGACAAAGTGATTGCTGGTAGCTCAGAAACATCGCTATAGCCTAGCTCTTCTAGACCCTGTTGTAAATATTCTTTCGCTGTTTCAACATCGTTATCTTTGAAATATCCTTCTTCATTCTCAGGGAACATTGTTGGAGGAACAAATGCCATCGCTGGTTTTTGCTCACCTTGTGCAACGTTGTCAATGATCGCTTGACGGTCGATTGCTAATGTAAACGCTTTACGAATATTTGCATTGTTGAAAGGCTCAACAGTTGTATTGAATTTATAGAAATAAGTACCTGCGATTAACTCAGTAATTAAACGATCTTGATCTTTAAGTGCAGGTAGTGCATCTAGTGGTAATGCTCCAGTAGGTGCTCCAGCCCAGTCAAGTTCTTCGTTATCAAACATTGAAAGTTCTGTATTACCATCGTTAATCATGTACATTTCAATTTTTTCTAAAGATACTGCATCTTTATCCCAATAAGTATCGCTCTTTTCTAAAACGATCTTATCTGAATGAGACCATTCAACCATATGGAAAGGTCCATTAGTTGTGTAGTTATCTCCAGCATTATTTGCCCAGTCTGGAGCGCTTTCAGCGATATTACTGTTAAATGGTAAGTATGTGTAGAACGCTGTTAATTCTAAGAAGAAAGGTGTTGGGTTAGCTAATGTTACTTCTAATGTTTTTTCATCAATAGCAGTTACTCCAACATCATCCATTGAACCATTACCTGTATTAGCTGCTTCTGCACCCTCAATATAGTAGAGTTGGTAAGAATATTCAGATTGGTTGTTTGGATCTAAAGCCCATTTCCATGCTGCTTCAAAGTCTTGAGCAGTTACTTCATCTCCATTTGACCATTGTGCATCACGAATTGTAAACGTATATACACGTTGATCATCAGAAACATTAATATCCTCAGCCATTGCATATTCAGGCTCACCATCTTGTCCAATGCGTGTTAAACCTTCTAAAGTTTGGCGTAGAACTGTTCCTGAAGTTGAATCTTTTGCAAGTCCAGGATGTAATGAAGGTGGTTCAGTATTAATGTTTACTCTTAGTTCTTGTTTTACTTCTCCTTTATCACCATCAGTGTTGTTACCACCGCCGCCACATGCAGCAAGGAACATACTAACAACTAGGAGCATGCTAAAAAAGATTGCAAACTTTTTTCTACTCACGGTATTACCCCCTAAATAATTTGATCCAAACGAACTTTGTATTTGTTTGAAATACAATTGTACGCCTGCCATATATTACTTAAATAGTCTGTTAATTCATGGTGTAATTATTATTCTACTATATCTAATAATTATACAAGAAACAGATTAGATACTATTTTATATTCAATCGACTTAGATATCAATTATTTTTTCAGTTCGATTAAATAGTTAGAATATACCGGCAATTGCTAATATAATTGAATTTCATTTTTTTCGCCGCTTGGATGTTTTTCATTATAATTAGATTAAAAACTTATTGCAAGGTAGTTTTTATAGTTGTAAATAATCTATATATATAAAATATTAGTATAATTTTTTCTAGTGTTAATTTTGGTTCTATACCGAATATTCTTTCTTCCTTTTTTGCGTTATTCAAGGAAAGTGGTCGGGTACTCTTCCCCACTAACGTATCACCTTGCTTATTTATGACAAGTATAATAATATAGAATTTAAATATGAATGAAGCGAGCGCTATGAGAAAGAAGAGTACATTTACTTATGGTTTATAGAGAGCCTGTGGTTGGTGCAAACAGGTAACCAGGTAAATCGAATGGACTTTTGAGCAGAAACGTTTTCCTACGTTACAAGGAAACTTCAATTAGTTTTAATTGAAGAATAAAGTGGCTCAGTACTGAGCAATTAGGGTGGCACCACGGACCATTCGTCCCTAGATTTTAGGGATGAATGGTCTTTTTGTGTTCTTTTTTCAAATAGCGATGCTTTTAGAAGGAGTCATAATAATGAAGAAGACAATTTTTTCAGGAATTCAGCCGAGTGGGAAAGTAACGCTTGGTAACTACATTGGGGCATTAAAGCAATTTGTTGAACTACAGGATGAATATAACTGTTACTTCTGTATTGTCGATCAGCATGCGATTACAGTACCTCAGGATCGCTTAGAATTGCGTAAAAACATCCGGAGCTTGGCTGCACTTTACATCGCAGTTGGACTTGATCCAAAGAAAATTACGTTGTTTGTGCAATCTGAAGTACCAGCACATGCCCAAGCTGCTTGGATGATGCAATGTATAGCATATATCGGAGAATTAGAAAGAATGACGCAGTTTAAAGATAAATCGCACGGGAAAGAAGCAGTTTCTGCCGCACTGCTCACATATCCACCATTAATGTCTGCAGATATTCTTCTATATCATACAGACCTCGTTCCAGTAGGAGAAGATCAAAAGCAGCATTTAGAATTAACGAGAGATCTCGCTGAACGCTTCAACAAAAAATATAACGATATTTTTACAATCCCTGAAGTTAGAATTCCCAAGGTTGGAGCTCGCATCATGAGTTTACAGGATCCATTGAAGAAAATGAGCAAGTCTGACCAGAATCAAAAAGCCTTTATCTCTCTATTAGATGAACCTAAGCAAATTGAAAAGAAAATCAAGAGCGCAGTGACTGATTCTGAAGGAATTGTAAAATTCGATAAAGAAAACAAACCAGGATTGTCCAATCTACTTTCGATTTATTCTATTGTTACTGGTGAATCAATCGAGATTATCGAAAATAAATATGAAGGAAAAGGCTATGGTGAATTCAAACAAGGACTTGCCGATGTATTAGTCAACTCAATTAAACCAATTCAAGATCGATACCATGAGTTACTTAATTCTGAAGAACTTGATCAAATCCTTGATGATGGTGCTTTAAAAGCTAATGCAGTCGCATCAAAAATGGTCAAGAAGATGGAGAATGCCATGGGATTAGGAAGAAAAAGACGCTAATATCAAATAATAAAGGGTGCCCAAAACTTATACGTTTTGGGGCACCCATTTTCATATTAATTCACCTTTGGACCATGCTCCATTTCCCATAACTTTTCAAAAAATGGTTGTCCTTTTATTATATTCTCACAAAACGCCTCATGTTTTGTTGACCAGCCATATTTACACTCTTCATACAACCTATGCCATGCTTCTTCGAAATCGAAAGCTTGAATACTTTCATACTTTTCAGGAGTCCATTCAGTATACCAATAACGAATCTCCGCTTCGTTTTTAGAAGCATGCAACTGATCCAATGCCATGAACATCAGTTGCTTTAACTGTCTTTCCTTCCTAGTTAAGCCATTCATTAATGAAGGAGATGGCGATAAGATATGAAATTCTTTTTCATTTTCTTTGTATGTAAATTTATATTCGACTACGTCTTGATTTTCAATCATCTCATAAGCCAATTGTTCCTGCCTCGGTATAAGTCTACTTTTACGTATTGGGATATTATAGCCCATCGTATCAACTGCAAGCAGTTCCTTCCCATCACAAATGACAAAGCAATACTCTAGCTGCACACGTTCATGATTTTTACGTAAAAAGCCCTTTTGATAAACCTCTTCTAAAAGCAGCTGGGGCAATTCAGCTAGATCATTTTCAATATATTGAAACAACAGTGGGTTCACCTTCAATAAAGGTACCTGATCCAATAACTCCACACCATCCTCTTTTCTCCACTCATGAAAATGACATACATTATAGCCGTTCTCTTCCCCTTCAAACCAATTCACCCATACATCATGAAGATATAACATTCATTAACCCCCACTTCAACAACTATTTGTCACTAAGTATGGGCAGGTTATAGTAAATTTATTCCTTCAAAAGTCAAAATGAAATGATTAAACTCAATCATCTTTTAATCATATTCACTTTTGAATACATAAGAAAAGCGCACTAGCTATTGTTAGCTAATGCGCTTAATTTTTTTAATCTAAACCCTTCGGATCCAGTGCATCACGTATACCATCACCGATAAAGTTAAAACTAAGTACAGTTAAAAGGATGAGCAATCCTGGGAAAAAAGGATACCAAGGTGCACTAATCATAACTGTAAAGTTTTGAGCGTCTTGAAGCATATTCCCCCAGCTAGGTGTAGGAGGTTGAATTCCAAGTCCTAAATAACTAAGACCCGCCTCTGAGAGAATAACTCCCCCAACTAATAGTGTAGCTGCTACGATAATTGGGCCCATTGCATTTGGCAAGATATGACCAAAAATAATTTTATATGATCTTGTTCCGATTGTTTTGGATGCAAGGACGAATTCTCTTGACCTTAGTGTTAAGAATTCTCCTCGTACTAGTCTTGCTGTACCCGTCCACGATGTAAGGGCAAATACAAGAATCAATCCTTCAACACTTGGCTTGAAAATTGTTATAACAGTGATTAATAGGAAAATAGTTGGGATTGAAATGATAATATCAACAAATCGCATGAGGATTCCATCAATAATCCCACCAAAATAACCTGCTAAGGCGCCAACTGAAATTCCAATAATCATTGCCCCTAATACAGAACCAAACGCAACTAGCAATGAGATACGTCCGCCATATAATAACCTTGAAAAAATATCGCGTCCATACCTGTCTGTACCTAGCCAATTCTCTGAGTTTGGCGCTTGTAAAACCTTAAGTAAATTTTGTAGTTCATATGGATGTGAGGTTAAGAGTGGCGCTGCAATCGAAGCAAGAACGACAAAGATTAAAAATATAGCTCCAACAACAGCCAATCTATTTTTCATAAATCTTGAAAACATAATTTTTGTTAAGGTTTCAGGTTTTTGCTTCAATTTGGGGTTTAATTCTAATTCTTCTTGTGATATTTGCTGATTTGTTTGTGACATTTAAACCCCTCCTAGTACTCAATTCGCGGATCAAAGATCGCATAAAGTATGTCCGCTATTAAATTTCCAACTACAACAAATACTGCTGAAATGACTGTAATAGCCATTATTACTGGATAATCACGTTGGAAGGCGGAATCGATAAACAAGGAGCCAATTCCTGGCCACGAGAACACTTTTTCAGTAATAGCAGCTCCACCAATGAACGAAGGAAGCATCAATCCAAAAATTGTAATAATCGGAATCATTCCGTTACGAAGTCCGTGTTTCAATACAACTTTCTTTTCTTTAAATCCTTTTGACATTGCTGTACGTATATAGTCTTGTTTTAAAACTTCTAACATCGAAGATCTTGTATAGCGAGTTAGCTGAGCTGTATCAACTGTCGCAAGTACAAAAGCTGGTAGTATTAAATGATGAAGCCTGTCCCATATACTAAACTCAGCATTTAATGTTTGAGTTCCACCTGTAGGAAACCAGCCTAAATTGACTGATAAAACAATGATAAGCATAAGACCCAACCAAAAGTTAGGGATTGAAACACCGACAAATGAGAAAAATGTTGCCGTATAATCAACCTTTGAGTATGGTCTCATGGCAGAATAAATACCTATTGGTATGGCAATTATAGCTGCAATGAGTGTTGAAGCTACCATAAGGAGCAACGTATTTGGTAGACGATTCATAATCATTTCACTTACAGGGACTCCACGTCTCACAATTGAATCACCAAAATCACCTTTAACCATATTGCCAACCCATCTAAAATATTGCACATGAACTGGATCATCTAAACCATATTTATCGCGAAACTTCTGCATGTCTTCTTGCTTTAGCTTTGGATCCATAAGCAGTGTTTCAGGACCACCTGGAGCAGCTTGAACGATTGCAAATGACACGATAGTAATTCCAATTAATAAAGGAATCGCCATAAGTGTACGTCTAATAATGTATGAAACCATCTTTAATGCCCCTTCATTAATAAATTGTGTATGAAAATACATTGCAATTGCAAATGTAGAACTTTCAATAATCAAACTACTCTACAAACTTATTCAATATATTAGTGGGGGTCTCCCCCCACTAATCAATAGGCTATTAATCTTGCTTTAACCACCATTTGTGAATGTTGTATAATGGGTTACGTGCATGGAACTCATAGCCTTCCATATTATCAGGCATTGAACGGAATTCTTGTGGGTAATACAAGAATGTGTAAGCTTGATCTTCAGCTAAACCTACTTGGATTTCTCCAATCATTTCTTTACGTTTTTCACGATCTAATTCTTGTAATTGTGCATCCATTAATTCATCTAATGCTGGGTTTGAATAACCATGCATGTTGTTACCTAGCTCAGCTTCTCTAGTATGGAAGATACCACTTGGATCTGGATCAATTCCTAGTGCCCAACCTAATACTAGTCCTTCGAAATTACGTGCTGGAGCATTAATATCATTGATTAAAGCACTGAACTCCATAATTGCTGGAGTTGCTTCAATACCAACTTCTTTTAATTGTTGTTGCATAATTACTACGATATCTTCACGTACTTTGTTACCTTGGTTCGTTTTCACTTCAAATGCTAATCTTTCGCCATCTTTTTCTAAGATTCCGTCTGAACCAGGAGTCCAGCCAGCTTCTTCAAGTAAAGCTTTTGCTTTTTCTGGATCATATTCAAACTTTGGTACATCAGGGTTGTAAGCCCAGCTTAATGGACTTTCAGGAACATGGGCAACTTCTCCAAGTCCTCCCATTACTGTTGCAACAATTTGTTCACGGTCAATTGCGTGAGTAATTGCTTGGCGCACTTTTACATCCTTGAATCGATCATCACGTTGGTTTAGTGTGAAGAAAGTATAAGAAAGAGCTAAACCATTTTCAAGTTTTAATCCAACACCAGGAGCAAATGATTCTACAGTTGGCACATCTGGTTGTGGAATACCATTGTACATCTCAATGTCTCCTGCTTGTAATTGAGCAATTACAGCATTTGCATCAGGAACAATTTTATAAGTTACAGAATCTAAGTATGGACGACCTTCATGATAATCATCGTTAGCTACTACCTTAACAAATTCACCATCAACCCACTGGTCAAACTTGAAAGCACCAGAACCAATAGGATTTTTAGTATTGAATTCATGTTCACCAAGCTCTCCAACTGGTACTTCACCAAGAATGTGCTCAGGTAAAATAGAATACCCTAAAGTTACAACAGGGAATTGTGCATCAAGTTGCTTTAATTTAAATTCAATCGTATAGTCATCAACTTTATTAACACTTTCAAGTCCAGCAAAGTAAGCTTTACGAGGACCATCATAATCATCATGTAAAGGGATATTGAATGTAAATACAACATCATCTGCAGTTACATCTTCCCCATCATGGAATTTAATGCCTTCCTTCAACTTAACAGTGTAAGTTAAACCATCTTCAGATACTTCAGGAGCTGCTTCAGCCATTGCTGGTTGAGGATTAAACTCTAGGTCACTAGAATATAAACCATCAAAAATCAAACTTTCAATTTCCCCAGAAACGTTATCGTTTGAATATAGGGCATTGAAAACTGATGGATTACCAGCAGTACCTATTACTAAATCTCCACCTTGTTGTGGTTCATCATTACCTGGTTCTTCTGTTTGTTCTTCACCATCATCCGGCGTTTCTGGATCAGTACTAGCACCGTCTCCACCAGAACAAGCTACTAAAAACATAGAAAGAACGAGCATTAAGCCTAATAACCATGCTTGCTTTTTCACTTTCATTTCCCCCTTTAATTTTGTTTAAATATTGAAAATTTTCCTGATGCGGATTAGCTTTGCTGCACCGCCTCCTTTCAAATTTTCAAAATCTATAATGTCAATTTCCAATTTGGAAACTACATTTAATACAAATGACATGCTACGAAGTGATCTTTTTTCACTTCTTTAAACTCAGGAATTCTTTCTGCACATTCTGGAGTTGCCGCTGGACATCTCGTATGGAACACACAGCCTGTTGGTGGATTTGCCGGGCTTGGCAAATCTCCTGTTAAGATGATTCGCTCTCTCTTCTGCTGTTCACCTTTTTTCTTAGGAACTGGTACAGCAGACATCAATGCTTGTGTATATGGATGAAGTGGTTCTTCATACAAGCTATGCTTGCTAGAAAACTCCATCACTTTTCCTAAATACATAACCGCAACACGGTCACTTATATGGCGCACGACACTTAAGTCATGTGAAATAAAAACGTAAGTTAAGCCTAGTTCTTCTTGTAGATCTTCCATTAAGTTAATAATTTGCGCTTGAATCGAAACATCAAGTGCTGATACTGGCTCATCGGCAATAATTAAATCTGGATTTACGGCTAACGCTCGTGCGATCCCGATCCTTTGACGCTGACCACCGGAAAATTCGTGTGGATAACGATTGATGAACATTGGATTTAATCCAACCTTCTCAAGCAATTCCTCAATTTTTTCCGTTCTCCCCTTTGTAGATCCATACATATTATGAGTCGCCATCGGTTCATTTAAGATTGCCTTTAATGTCTTACGAGGATTTAAAGATGCATATGGATCTTGGAAAACCATTTGCATGTCTTTTCTCATCGTACGTCGAAGCTCATTTTCTCTTAATTTACTAATATCTTTTCCTTTAAAGATAATGTTTCCACTAGTAGGTTCATAGAGTCGAATCAATGTACGTCCAGCTGTTGACTTCCCACAACCTGACTCTCCTACAATTCCAAGTGTTTCTCCTTTTTTCACTTTAAAGCTAACACCGTCTACTGCTTTAACTGAACCAACATTTCGTTGGAATACACCCGCTTTTATTGGAAAATGCTTTTTTAACTCATTGACTTCCAATATATAATTCGTATCAGTAATAATTCCTGAATTATTCTTTTCTTGTGTCGGCGTGCTCATTAATGTACCTCCTTATCGCTGTGCAAAAAACAGCGAACTTTCCGTTGTCCATTCACTTCAATAAGTTGTGGCATTTCCTGCCTGCATCGATCGAATGCATGTGGACAACGTGGTGCAAAACGGCAGCCTTCTGGAAAATGCTCTGGTGGAGGTACCATTCCTTCTATTGATTGTAATCGGTCTGTATCTGAATCTAATGATGGAATTGATCCCATTAGCCCTTCTGTATATGGGTGAAGTGGCTCATCAAACAAGTCATCAACCTTTGCTTCCTCTACCACTTGTCCACAATACATAACAATGACTCGATCAGCTACCTCAGAAACAACACCTAAATCATGTGTGATAATTAAAATTGATGTATCTGAGTTTTTGCTCAAATCTCTCATTAAATCTAAGATTTGTGCTTGAATCGTTACATCCAATGCCGTTGTTGGCTCATCTGCAATTAATAGCTTTGGATTACAACTCATTGCAATTGCAATCATAACCCTTTGTCTCATTCCACCAGAAAGGCGATGAGGATATTCGTTGATTAATGCCTTAGCACGAGAGAATCCAACCATTTCTAGCATTTCGACTGCCTTTGCTCTCGCTTGGTTTTTATTCAATTTTTGGTGATAGACCAATACTTCCATGATCTGTTCTCCAATTGTTAATACCGGATTCAAGGATGTCATCGGCTCCTGGAAAATCATAGAAATATCATTTCCACGAATATGGCACATATCATCCTCACTTAACTGAACGATGTCTTTACCATCAAACAAAATCTCACCATCAACTATCTTTCCTGGAGGACTTGGAATCAGCCTCATAATTGATAGAGAAGTAATGCTCTTACCTGAACCTGATTCCCCTACCAGAGCAACCGTTTCCCCTTTATTGATTTTCAAATCAACACCATCAACGGCGGGAATCATTGTTTTTTTTCTTTGAAAATATGTTTTTAGGTTCTTAACTTCTAATAGAGCTGTCATAACACCCTCCGTTTACAAATAAAAAAAATTCGCTTTATAATATCGAAATAATATTATACGAATTATTGAAATAGTTTAATTTCCTGAACTATTCAGGTTAATTAACTGTATATTATTACAAATAGATTACGAGTTCAAGAAGTTTTTTAAAAATTCTATCCATTTATTTTATTTCGAACTTTGAAATTTTACAATAAACTCTGTAATTAGAAGGGTTTTCTACAATTTTCAGCAAATTGATTCGCAGAAAAATTATTTTCTATCAACATTCCATTTAGGCAAAAGTTCATCACTTCTTATGGTAAATGATTCAATAATCTCAAATTTATTATTTATATTGAATAATATTATCATTGCATACCCTACAGTATAGCCAAACATTGGTGGGAAACCCCTTTTCCCAAACAAAGCCAAATCATGAATTCGATCTTGCCTTGTCTTATGTAAATACTGGGCAACTTTCGTTTTCTCCCATAGTTCCTTTAATTCCTGTTCATCCATAGTTTTGCTCCATTTTGATAAATATTCCTTCCCACAATAATGCTCTACCGCGTATTCCGCAAGACCTTCAAGCACCATCGAATCCAATAAAGTATACGCTCCAACTTCTTTTCGATTCGCCCTCATTCTGCATACATGGTGATATTCATGGATAAGCAGAGCTTCATACTCTTTCTCATCCGTTATCGGAGATAAAAATAAAAAGATTGCCTGTTTAAAAGAAACACCTGATTTAATCTGATTATTCTTCATTAGAAATGATTGGTTGCTTTCAATAGGAAAAATATAAATAGGTACATCTGGGCCTTTCCACTTTACTCTATATATTTTGAAGAGATTGTTTATTTTTTTCCAGACCCTGTGTTCCTTTAATCGTTGAAAGCATTTCTTCGTTCGTTCATTAGGCTTATACATGCCAAATGATTGGAGGTAACGATAAAACTGTTCCTCATCATCGTTTTCAAATAACTTATTCATCTTTCTAATCATATCAAGTGGCTCCTCAAAACTTTTATTCATCCACTGATCAGTTTCCACTACTCCCATAGCTTACTCCTCTCTACCACCTCGTCTTGTTACATGATATTTCAGTTTCCTCTATTCATTCCAAAAGATTCAAACACCTATTAAATTTAGTAGGAAATCATTCACAACCTTAAGTGATTTTGGCTTTCTAGACATACAAAAAGGACTTTGTTCAAAAACAAAGTCCTTTGCTATCATTTATTCATATTTCTTTAGAGCAATCGTTGCATTATGACCACCAAACCCTAATGAATTACTAATAGCGACTTTAATCTCTTCATTTCTCGCTTCATTTGGTACATAATCTAGATCACATTCTGGATCTGGTGTTTCATAATTGATTGTTGGAGGGAGTATCCCTTCTTTTAAAGATAAGGCAGTAATAATCGCCTCAATTCCACCTGCAGCACCAAGAAGATGACCTGTCATCGACTTAGTTGAGCTTACTGCCAATTTGTATGCATGTTCACCAAACACTTCTTTAATTGCAGCTGTTTCATACTTATCATTGTAATCTGTACTAGTGCCATGAGCGTTTATATAATGAACTTCGTGAGGCAAAACACCACCATCTTCAAGCGCCATTTTCATCGCTCTTGCGCCACCTTCTCCTCCAGGTGCTGGTGCAGTAATATGATAAGCATCACCTGTAGCACCATAGCCCACGATTTCAGCATAAATAGTTGCACCTCTAGCCAATGCATGCTCCAGATCTTCTAATATTACAATACCTGCTCCTTCTCCAATGACAAATCCATCTCTATTTTTATCAAATGGCCTGCTAGCTGTTTCAACGTCTGGATTCGTTGACAACGCCGTGTTAGCACAAAAGCCTGCTACCGACATTTTTGTTATTGGTGCTTCTGCTCCACCAGTAACCATCACATCTGCATCTCCGCGTTGGATGACTTTAAATGCGTCTCCGATTGAATTTGTACCAGTCGCACATGCTGTAACAGAGCAATTATTAAATCCCTTTGCCCCTAATGCAATGGACACCTGTCCAGTTGCCATATCAGGAATCATCATTGGTACAAAAAACGGACTAACGCGACGATATCCCCTTTTTAGGAATGTTTCAAATTGATTTTCAAACGTCTCCATTCCACCAATACCAGAACCAATCCACACGCCAACGCGGTGTGCATTTTCATCCGTAATTGTTAGGTTTGCATCTTTAACCGCCATTAATGCCGATGCCAATGCATAATGAGTGAAGCGATCCATTTTTCTTGCTTCTTTTTTTTCTACATAATCCTCTATTGAGAAATCCTTTACTTCTGCAGCAACTTTAACAGGATATTCTTCCGCATTAACTCTAGTAAGTGGACCAACACCTGATTTACCTGCTTTTATGTTTTCCCACGTAATCTCTACATTTTTTCCTAGTGGCGTTACCGCACCTATACCAGTAATTACAACTCTTTTCTTAGTCAAACTAATACACCTCTCATCTTTTGTCTTTATCTACCCCAACGCATGGCAATCGCACCCCACGTCAAGCCACCACCAAATCCGACCATAACAATTAAATCATCATTTTTAATTTTTCCAGCTTCAACTTCCTCACAAAGTGCAATCGGTATTGAAGCAGCGGAATTGTTTCCATATTTATGCACAGTTTTAGACATCTTTTCAACAGGAAGATCCAATCGCTCTCTCGCAGCCTCCATAATCCGGATATTTGCCTGATGTGGAATTAAGAAATCTACGTCTTCTTTCTTTACATGAGCTTTCTCTAACACAGTTAAACAACTTTCACCCATTTGTCTAACTGCAAATTTAAATACTTCACGACCATTCATCACAATATGTTCGTCTTGATATAAGTGTTTTCCTCCTGAACCATCTGCACCTAATTCAAAAGATAATATTCCTCTGCCTTCAGAGACTTTTCCAATAACTGCAGCTCCTGCACCATCTCCGAATAGTACGGCAGTATTACGATCATTCCAGTCAGTGATCTTTGAGAGCTTTTCGACTCCAACAACTAATACTTTATCATAAGCACCCGTATCAACGAACTGCTTTGCAGTTATCACACCATACATGAAACCTGAACAAGCAGCACTCACATCCATTGCTGCTGCTTTTGTTGCCCCTAGCTTCTCTTGAATCATACACGCAACACTAGGAAATGAAGTATCTGGAGTTACTGTTCCAACAATAATCATATCCAATTCCTCAGCTGTTACGTTAGCATTCTCTAGTGCTTTGATCGCAGCTTCATAGGCCATATCCGATGTGTTCGTCTGATCATCAGCAATTCGTCTTTCTTCAATTCCTGTTCTCGTTCGAATCCATTCGTCAGAAGTATCCATACGTGCTTCTAAATCTTTATTTGTTACAATATGCTCGGGTAAAGCTTTACCTATACCTAATATCCCAGCATTCATACTACCCTCACCCCATATTCATATTCTTACCCTGATAATATTATCTATTTTTATTACTTGGTACTAATTTTAACAAAAAATCTTTCCTTTTTCAATTTAGTTTTTTTGAATAGAAGTCCAAGCGCCTTATTATTCTCTTCATAAACTGTATGGACTGTTGTTTGGGAGGAGTGCGCATTTTGTCAAAAGATAAAGACAGGTTAACTAATTTTATGCTTGGTACCAAGCATGATTATGAACAAAGGCAAAAACGTAGAGACGAATGGATATTGGGAAGAAAAGAGCGAGAGGAGCAATTAGAGGAGACTTCGAATCCTAACAATGAAAATGAAGAGCACGACATTGATCTCATAGGATTAATGAGCAATATTGAAGTATTAATGTCTTCATACAATGAGTTAAAACCACTCTTTAATAAAGTACCTAGTGCTCTGAAAAGCTTCATTTCAAAAAAATGAGGAGAACTGCTCCAGATATCGAGAGCTTTCGATTTATCGATTTTTAACAACAATAGGAAAAGCGAGCATCTGTTCTCATCCGCTTTTCCTTTTGTTAAATTATAATTTTTCATTCGGTAGGTCACCAGTCTCCTTGTAGTCATTGATCGCATTGTTAATTTTATCAACAAACTCTTTGTCTACAATTGGACTAAACGTCCCCAATGAAATGACACCTTCTTGAAAATCAAAAAATAAATTACCCGACTCTAAATTCCCATCATTGAAACGTTCAGCAACTAATTCATATAGAATATCTACATGTTGTATTGTACTTGTTAATACAACAGATTCACCTAAGTCTGACTGATCAGAAATATATCCAATTGTATACAATCCTCTATCTTTTATTTCTTCAATTACAGGGACATTATATCCATCACCAGCAGGATAAATAACATCTGCATCAATATCGCCTAAATGGTCCATAATGGTTAGTGCTGTTTCAACATCATCCCAGTCGCCAACATATTCTATCCTGACATTAATCCCTTCGCGCTGAAAGTTTGCCCCTTCATAAAAGCCTTCAATTTCAGGTTGCCATTCAAAGGCTGCGATGATTCCTACAGTATTTGTTTCAGTCATATATCCAGCTACCATTCCTGCAAAAAAACCCATCGCATATGCCTCAAAGCTTAAGCTCGTTGTGTTATCATTTCTTGCATCGCCATTGAAGCTTACAAAATGTATATGCGGATAATCCTTCGATAATTGATTAAAATATTGGGCATATTCATTGCCATGACCGAAGATTAAATTTACACCTTTTTGATCAAACTCATCAACTGCACGCTCAACGGCAATATGTGAGTTCATTCCCTCTTTATAATAAACTTCAATGTTATATCGAGATTGGATCTTCAACATCCCTTTATAACCTTTTGTTCCCCATACTTGGTCGTTCACCGTGTCTGGTACGAGAAGCCCCGCCTTAGTTAATGAACCACTTGAAATCGCTTGTCCACATGAAGTTAATAAAAGAAGGCTAAAAAGAAGGAGATATACAACTACAAGTTTTTTTATCACTTCTTATTTTCGCCGCCTTTCTATAAATCTTTCCATAAAAGCATTGTTTTGCATACATTCATTCTACCCTTTACAGCACTTATTTGAAAAGGTATTTTTCAATAATAAGAGTTTATAAATCCTTCACCCTGGAGATGATTCTTTTCTGCTGTACTAGGCTATCTTGGATAGATTCACTGAATATAATCTCAGATTTTGGAAGGTCATTATTATGTTTAAGGTTGTGATCTGACACACTCTCAGCTAAATAAAAATTAGGGTCTATTTCTTTTGCAATCTTTAACCATCTACCTTCTTGGTTACTACTCAATAGGAATGATCCTTCTACTGACTTCTCCATATGATCCATGAGCGTCTCAACTGCCTCATTAATTGAAACAGCATCATCTGTATATTCATTAAATCGATCAACTTCTAAATACTTGACACTTTTTCCATTAAGCATTTGGTCAAATATGAAGGTAACAGGCTGCCATTCTCCAAATACTGTTGGCAAGTAAACAAAGCTATGCTTTATGTTTGTAGCACCACCAAGCATATCTGCTTCTAAAGCTTTCAATAAACCATATTCTTTATCATATGCTCTCCATTGAATTGGAACGAGCACAAGAATGTAAGGTTTCTTTTTACTTTTTTCCACATGACTTATTAATTCAGCTAACTGCTTTTTCATATCTTCTATAGACGATCGGATCAATTCATAAAAATCAACAATGTAGTGAGTACAATTAGAATCGGCTTCTTCAATTTTTTCCAGTTCTTCATAATGAGCATTCCGACCAATTTCCATTCTTTTACTTTCTGTATAATCTCCATTCTTTTTATTGAACACAACTTGTACTTCATACCCATCTTCAAGGATTCTTTTACATAAATGAAAACCAATGAAATTATAACCACCTAATATAACCGCTTTTATCATGCAAGACCCTCCTCATACCACATTCACCCTTACAGTATCCTATGCAAGAATTATTTTTGTTATAGCACCTTTTCATTTGATTGATAAAAGCGAATGATTTTGTCTGCCAATACCATCTTTTTGTCAGGAAGAATATAACAAACTGTCACAGGAATGTTTTCATCGCTCCACTTAACAGTTAATTGTTTTATTCTTGAAGATTGTTTATATGCCCTTGCACTCGAAAGAATTTGTATCATTTGCATTGGTGTTTTACCAGAGAACACAACATCTTCCTTTTCAACCAATTCCATTACTCGATCACGATTAGTCTGATATGATGCAGCTACTTCTTGTAACAATTTTTTGTAAAAAAATTTATGCTCCCTTTCTTGCTCTAAATGTTCCTTTAAAGATAAGACCGGATTAATAAATGTCACACTTCGAACATTATGCTCCATAACCTTCAGTAATTTTAATGCTACGAGAACCCCCATCCCTTCAGCAAGAATATGAATTTTATCATTTAAAATTTCTGTTCGCATAATAAACTCATATAATTGCTTAGCAAGACTCACTGCATTATCGCTACCCCAATTCTTAGCATAAAGATTTGAATAAAAAACAGAGTATCCTTGTTGTAGGAGATTGTTAATCAGCTTTGATTTTCCTTCATTCTGTGTCCAAAAACTAGTTTTTTCATCTACAAAATGCCTTTCATCCCCAATAATGAATACGCCGAAACCGCTTGGCTTATCGGGGTAATGAATCATATTCCATTCACTTTCCAATTGAAAGGTTCGGCTTTTCATACATATAGCTCCTTTTAGATCATTTTCATAATAATGTATGATTGTATTAAAAAAATGAATGGGATAATACCTATTAGCAAGGTCACATTGATTAAATGAAATATATAATTGCCATTTATTCCTGTAAGCAAGTGTGGTAAGATGGACTTGGAGTTTATTTGATGAGGTGAATGCAATGAGATATATCATGACATTTTTCTGGGTTTTCCTACTCGTTCAAATGATTGTTTACGTTGTAAGTAATATCATTGGACACAGTTACGACCTTAACATGGGAATCATATTATCGGTCGGAGCAACAATCCTTCTATTCGTCTTTGATTTCATCCTTCCAGATGGGCCTAAAGAGCAAGAGGGACATTAAGATTTAATACTTAAAAAGTCATCCTGTTAATAATACTAGGATGACTTTTTATCATTTCAAAGGCCGTTTTAGTAAAATCTATGAATAAATCAGTTGTAAGTTCCCTTTGTCCACCGATACAGTAACCTGTTCCTGTGGACGGATTTTTCCAGCTATTATGTCTCTCGCTAATTTCGTTTCAATTTCCTTTTGAATAAAGCGCTTCAATGGTCGCGCACCGTAAACGACATCTGCTCCATTTTCTGCAATATATTCAGCTGCTTCTTCTGTTATGCTTAAGACAATTTCTTGCTCTGCTAAACGCGTTTCTAAATCAACTAGTAGTTTCTTCACAATTCCTTTCAGTGCAGCACCTTCAAGCGCATTAAATAATACAATTTCATCGATTCGATTTAAGAACTCCGGTTTAAAGTAATTTTTCAGTTCCCCAATTACTTCATTTCGAGTTTCTTCTATTATATATCCACTCTCTTTTACTGTATCGCGTTTAAGTAAGAAATGAGAACCAATATTTGATGTCATAATGAATACAGTATTTTTAAAATCAACGACTCTGCCTTGTGAATCCGTGATTCTGCCATCATCTAATACTTGTAAAAGAATATTGAACACTTCTGGATGTGCTTTTTCAACTTCGTCCAACAATATAACTGAATAAGGCTTCTTTCTTACTTGCTCGGTTAATTGACCACCTTCCTCATAACCTACATACCCAGGAGGAGCCCCAACTAATCGTGAAACGGAATGCTTCTCCATATATTCTGACATATCAAATCGAATCATATGATCCTCACGATCAAATAAGACTAATGCTAGAGCTTTTGCGAGCTCCGTCTTTCCTACTCCCGTAGGCCCTAAAAACAAGAATGAACCAATTGGGCGATTAGGGTCCTTAATTCCTGCCCTAGCACGCAGGATAGAATCAGAAACTACTTGAATCGCATCATTCTGCCCAATGACACGCTCTCTCAATACTTCATCCAATTTTAATAACTTTTCTCGCTCACCTTCAACTAGCTTTGTCACAGGAATACCAGTCCATCTTGCAACGATACCAGCGATCTCATCATCTGTAACTTCTTCACGTAAAAGTCGTTCTTCGTTTTTCTCTGCAAAAGCTTTTTCTAATCTGCTAATTTCTTTTTCCATTTCTGGAATCTTCCCATGACGCAATTCAGCTGCTTTATTAAGATCGTATTGATTCTCAGCATACTCTAGCTCTCTGCGAAGCTTCTCTAGCTGCTCACGTTTTTCTTGAACCTTTTGAATGCCTTCCTTTTCGGTCACCCACATCGCTTGCATTGTATTTGCTTGTTCACGTAATGAAGCTAATTCCGCTCTTAAGCTAAACAATCGTTTCTTACTTCCTTCATCTTTTTCCTTCATTAATGCTGCTTCTTCGATTTCTAACTGCATAACTTTTCTTGTGACTTCATCCATCTCTACAGGCATTGAATCCATTTCCATTCGAATTAAAGCACAAGCCTCATCCACTAAATCAATCGCCTTATCAGGTAAAAATCGATCCGTAATATACCGATCTGAAAGAGTAGCAGCTGCGATGAGTGCACGGTCATGAATGTGAACTCCATGATGAATTTCATAACGTTCTTTTAAGCCTCTTAAAATTGAAATCGTGTCCTCGACATTCGGTTCCTGCACAAGTACTTGTTGGAAACGCCGCTCAAGAGCAGGATCTTTTTCGATATATTTGCGGTGCTCATCCAACGTTGTTGCTCCGATACAATGTAACTCACCTCGTGCAAGCATCGGTTTTAGCATGTTTCCTGCATCCATTGCACCATCCGTTTTTCCAGCTCCAACAATTGTATGAATTTCATCGATAAATAAGAGAATTCTTCCTTCTGACTTCCTAATTTCGTTTAATACGGCTTTTAACCGTTCTTCAAATTCACCTCTAAATTTTGCTCCAGCAATAAGAGCACTCATATCTAGAGAAAAAATCGTTTTATCTTTTAATCCTTCAGGAACATCTTTCTTAACGATTCGATGAGCTAGCCCCTCAACAATTGCTGTTTTACCTACACCAGGTTCACCAATGAGCACAGGATTATTCTTTGTCTTTCTTGAAAGGATTCGAATCACATTACGAATTTCTTCATCACGACCAATTACAGGGTCTACCTTAGCATCTAAGACTTCCTGTACTAAATCACGGCCATATTTATTTAAGACATCATACGTTGATTCTGGACTTTCTGACTGCACGTTTTGCCCACCTCTTATCTCATTTATAATAGTTCTAATTTGTTGTTTGGTTATTTTTACTGTGTCAAAGAATTTTTTCGTAACAGAGCCATTTACACTAAAGACAGCAAGAACAAGATGTTCAACAGAAAGATAATCATCTTTATATTCTTTCATTAACTTCTCAGCAGCTGTAAATAGATGTTGCAAGTCTGTTGATACGTATACTTGTTTATTCTCACCATTAGTTGTCGTCACATGAGGAAGCTGGTTTTGCTGTAACTTAAGGTGCTCAATAAATGAGGCTATGTCAACCTTACCCCTTAATAAGATAAGCTTTAACAAGCTAGAATCTAGCTGTACTAATTCAAGAAATAAATGAGCTTCATGAATTTCTGGATGATTCATCTTTTCAGCATTAGATTGAGCATTAATAAGTCCACTTCGAATCTGCACCGTAATTTTTTCTAAATTCATCCTTTCCTCCTTGACCTTTTTTGACCTTTATATTTATTATAGCTGATTCTATTTATAGATACAAAAAAGTCACCCACAATGGGATGACTTTTCTCGGTTAAGGCTTTCTTTTGTACGTCCATACACGATTATGGTTGCTGTTATCAGGAAATTCATCTCCTGCTTTTAGCTTTACCATTTTTGGATCGTTAACTGTGCTGCCTGTTTCACCTATTTCAACGTAGATTCCATTATTCGGAGCTTTTTGTCCTGCTTTAAATTGATGATTTTGTCCCAACTGTCTTCCCTCCATTGTAATCAATCCATTATCCTAATTTAGTATGACCATACGCTTTAAAGAAAATGAATCCTTTTTGTAATTCATTAAAACTTGTGCATCATCGACCTTCATATTATTAATTTTCTGTTTCAATTTGCATTATGGCTTTACATTTGTTTGAATAGTATTGTTTAATGGTTAAGTGAAACTTCATATTGGAGGACTTAGTTGTGGAAGAATTAATTGTACTCATTAAGTATTTATTTTTAGGAATTTTACAAGGGTTTACTGAACCTATCCCTGTATCATCAAGTGGTCATGTTGAAATTGCAGCATATTTATTTAATATTGGAACGACTGGACTTAGTTTTGCCATTCTTGTCAATACTGCATCACTGTTTGCAGTCCTCATTATTTATCGACATGATATTATCCGATTAATAAAAAATGGGTTTCGTTATATAAAAACAAGAGATGAAGATGCTGAAGATGATTTTCGCTTTATCATATACTTAATCATAGCAACTATTCCAGCAGGAGTCGCTGGTGTGCTATTCGGTGACATTCTCGATGGAAACATTAAAATGATTGGAATTACGCTCATTGTGACTGGTGTTGCTCTATGGCTGATTCGTAATTTACGTGGTCGTAAAAACGATGCAGGCATCACACTGAAAGATGCAATCATTGTAGGTTTAGCCCAAATGATTGCAATCATCCCTGGCATTAGTCGCTCTGGAGCTACGATTGTGGCTGCGATGAGCTTAGGTATGAAGCAAGAGACCGCTTTGCGCTTCTCTTTCCTACTTTATATTCCAGTTAGCTTTGGAAGTATGATTCTTGGCTTTAGTGACATCCTAGCTGATCCTAATTTAAGTACTTTGGCATTGCCTTATACAGTAGCATTTATCGCATCATTTATTGCATCCTATTTTGCTTTAAAATGGTTTATGGGTGTAATGGCTAAAGGAAACTTAAACCTTTTTGCAATTTACTGCTTTATAGCAGGACCAATTGTTTATTTCTTTTTAGGATAAAAATTAAATTTTTCTGAATAGCTTATTTTCTTTGTCATAACTTAAATAATCTATAAAAAGCAAGGGAGATTGATTCCCTTGCTTTTTGTCTACATGCTTCTTAATAATAAGAGAAGCCATCAGGCCGCCTTCAAAACGCTAATAAGAATATGTGCCCAGTCTAGTATTAACTTGAATAGAATAATTTGTTCATGAGGGATAAACTAAGGCGTTGACGAGTTTTTTCAGGAGTCTGAAGCAAGGGATTCTCCCCTTGCTTCATCTTTATAAAATCTCTGTTAAAAGTGCCTTTTGTGCATGTAAGCGATTACCTGCCTGTTGAAATACAAAAGATTGCTCTCCATCAATAACATCAGCTGTTACTTCTTCGCCTCGATGTGCAGGTAGACAATGGAGAAATACTGCATCCTCCTTCGCCATTTCCATCACCTCTTTGTTCACTTGATAATCCTTAAATGCGTGAAGTCGTAGTTCATTCTCTTCTTCTTGACCCATACTCGTCCATACATCAGTATAAATAGCATCAGCATTATTCATAGCAAAAGAGAGATTTTCTGTGATTTCAATTGATCCTCCACTTTCAGCTGAGAAGCCGATTGCTTTTTGAACAACCTCCTCATTTGGTTCATACCCCTTTGGGCATGCGATTGAAAAATGCATGCCCAACTTTGCACATGCAATCATTAATGAATGTGCGACATTGTTTCCATCCCCAACATAAACGACCTTTAATCCTTTTAAAGTTCCCTTCACCTCGAATAAAGTAAGCATATCAGCTAAAGCCTGACACGGATGATATAAGTCAGTCAAGCCATTGATGACTGGAATCGTTGCATGTTCTGCTAATTCCTCTACATCTTTATGAGAAAACGTACGAATCATAATTGCATCTACATACTGCGACAATACCTTTGCCGTATCTCCAATTGTTTCACCACGTCCTAATTGAATGTCTTTACTGCTAAGGAAAAGTCCATTCCCACCAAGTTGGATCATTCCTGCTTCAAAGGAAACTCGTGTTCTAGTTGAAGACTTTTCAAAAATCATTCCGAGGATTTTTCCTTGTAATGGTTTAGAATGAGCATCTGGATGAACGCCATCCTTCATGCTCTTCGCTTTCATAATTAACGCTTCGATTTCTTGAGGCGTAAAATCAATTAATGTTAAAAAATCTTTCCCTTTCAGGTTTAACTCTGTTCTCAAATCAATTGCTGTTGTCATTTACTAAACACCTACACTTTCATTATGTTCTTCCAAACTAACCCATTCTTGAATCGAATGAACGTCCCAACCTTTTACTTGTACTGCCTTCAAAAAGGCTAATAATGATTCTTTCTCAGTAAAAGTTATGATTCTATTTTTAATTGCTTCTTGACGAAGGAGCTTGGCAGCCTCAGTAGCTCTAGGATCATAAAGTGCCGTATACTTTTTTTCTTTAAAGTCAATGCGATCGACCACATCCAACTCTATCTGTTCATTCTTCGCATCGATTGCTACTGTACTTGCAATGCGAATCTGTAGTTGCCCCTTCAAATGTGGTTCAAAAGCCTTTGCTAATGCTTCCTTATATTGTTGTGCTAAAACGATTCCTTCACCTGTTGATTTCATCTCTGGTCCTACCATGCTATCAAGACCCTTTAATGCATAATTGGAGAAAACAGGATACTTCACACAAATAAAAGGTAGCTTATGCGAAAAAGGTACGACATCTTCTGTCATTAAATATTTCCCAAGCAATATTTTTGTCGCAATTTGGACTAAGTTCACTCCAGTTACTTTATTGATGATTGGAACTGTACGACTTGCACGAGGATTTACCTCTAAGACATAAACTTCTTCTCCATCAATAATGAATTGAATGTTCATTAATCCTTTATAATTTAATTTATTTACAATGGCCTTTGCATAATCAACCATCTTCTTTTGTAATCCAATCGATAAGTGCTGTGGTGGCAAAACTGACATACTATCCCCTGAATGGACACCGGTTTTCTCAATATGCTCCATAATTGCAGGTACATGAATATAAGTACCATCTGTCGCCAAATCCAACTCAGCTTCCATTGCATGAAGAAATGTATCAACTAACACTGGGTAGCCAATTTCCTTCGTCTTCAAATATGATTGAAAAGAGGACTCATCCTTAAGCAATTCCATTCCTTTTCCTCCTATTACATAAGAAGGACGGACTAGAATTGGGAAACCAAGCCTATGAATTGATTGAATTAGTTCTGGTTCACTATAAGCAATATCTCCTTCAATGTGTGGAATGCTTAATTCATCTAGTAGATCGTAAAATAGCTTTCGGTCTTCAAGTTCATCAATTGTTGCTGAATTAGTACCTAGTAAATTTACTCCATATGCTTCTAATTGCGAAGCGAGATTAATCGACGTTTGCCCACCAAATTGGACGATTACATTTGTAATTCCTTCTGAGTCAATCACATCCATGATTTCCTCCACAGTCAATGGTTCAAAATATAACCGATCTGCAGTTGTAAAATCAGTGCTAACAGTCTCTGGGTTATTATTAATCATAATAGTTTCTACGTTTTCATCCTTTAACGCATAAACACCATGTACGGAGCAATAGTCGAACTCAATCCCTTGACCGATTCGGATTGGACCGCTTCCTATGATTAACACCTTCTCTTTATTAGACGTTTCCTGTTCGTTTTCCCCATGGTAACTCGAGTAAAAATAATTTGAATGTGATTCAAATTCTGCAGCACATGTATCAACCATCTTATATACAGGAACGACTTGAAGCGCTTTTCGCCATTCACGAACCAGCTTTTCATCTACTTGCCAACACCTTGCTAAATAAGTATCTGAAAACCCTTTTTGCTTAAGGAATTGCATCTCAGTTGCTGTTATTTTTTTAGGATCTATCTGTGTGATTGACTTCTCTAAATCTACTAATTGGTTAAAAAAGTTCAAATAAAAGCGGTCGATTTTTGTTAACTGATGGGCTTCTTCGACTTCCAACCCTCTTCTAAATAGTTCCAATAAAATAAAAAAGCGTTGATCCGTTTGTTTCTTTAAAAGCTGCATAAGTTCATTTGTTGCATATTTGGTCAATTTTAAATCCGTCAAGCCATCTAGATCTATTTCTAATGAACGAACCGCTTTTTGCAATGCACGTTCAAAGCTACGATCGATGCCCATGACTTCACCTGTTGCTTTCATTTGTGTACCTAATGTACGATCCACATGGGTAAACTTATCAAATGGCCATTTTGGGATTTTGACAATGACGTAATCTAAAGCTGGCTCAAAGCTTGCAAATGTATCACCAGTCACTGGGTTTTTAATTTCTGATAAATGATAACCGACAGCTAACTTTGCTGCCATTCTAGCAATCGGGTAACCAGTTGCTTTAGAAGCAAGAGCAGATGATCGACTTACCCGTGGGTTCACTTCTATTAAATAATATTGTTTGCTGTGTGGATCTAATGCAAATTGGATATTACACCCACCAATTATCCCTAACTCAGAGATGATTTTTATTGAAGCTGATCGTAACATTTGGTATTCATCGTCAGATAATGTTTGCGATGGTGCAACGACAATTGAATCACCAGTATGTACTCCAACTGGATCAATGTTTTCCATATTGCAGATTGTGATGCACGTGTTGTTTGCATCTCGCATCACTTCGTATTCAACTTCTTTAAACCCAGCAATGCTTTTTTCGATTAAACATTGACCAATTGCACTCTCTCTTAACCCACTTGTTACATAGGCAATGAGCTCTTCTTTAGAATGTGCAATTCCACCACCGGTTCCTCCGAGAGTATAGGCAGGTCTGACGATGATCGGAAAACCAATTTCTGATGCAAACGCAACAGCATCCTGAACTTGATGGACAATTGTGCTTTCTGGTACAGGTTCGTTTAGCTCATTCATCAACTGCCTAAATGCTTCCCGATCCTCTCCTTTTTTTATAGAATCAATTGTCGTTCCAAGTAATTTCACATCGTGCTTCTCAAGAATACCTGCCTCGTGTAAATTGAATGCAAGGTTTAACCCTGTCTGTCCTCCTAATGTGGCGAGTAAACCATCTGGCCTTTCTTTTTCAATGATTTTCTCTAAGCTATTTACTGTGAGCGGTTCAAAGTAAATCGTATCAGCAAATGTTTCATCTGACATAATTGTCGCTGGATTGTTATTTACTAGAATGACATGGTAGCCTTCTTCTTTTAATGCAGCACAAGCTTGAGTGCCTGCATAATCAAATTCAGCCGCTTGACCGATCACAATCGGACCTGATCCAATTACTAAGATAGAATGAACACTGGTGTCTTTAGGCATAAACTACGACTCTCCCTTTTTGCTTCTTAACTGTTTGTATAAATTCATCAAATACATAATCAGCATCCACCGGACCAGGGTTTGCCTCTGGGTGGAATTGAACCGTATGAACAGGGAGCGCTTCATGCATAAGCCCTTCAACAGATTGATCATGCAAATTCAAGTAACGTACTTTTAACCCTGTACCTTCTAAACTTTTTTCATCGACAACGTAGCTATGATTTTGTGAGGACATATAAACTTTACCAAGCTTCATATCACATACAGGATGATTTGCTCCACGATGTCCAAATGATAGCTTGATTGTATTCCCACCCATCGCCAATGCTGTTAATTGGTGCCCTAAACATATTCCTAATGTAGGATATGTTTGTATCACCTCTTTTATAGTGGGCAACAGCTCCTGCAATGATTTTGGGTCACCTGGGCCATTAGATAAGACAATCCCATCAGGCATAATGTTTTGAATTTGCTCGATTGTCGTATCATATGGAACAACCGTAACTTTACAGCCTTTTTTCAAAAGAGAATCGGCTATTGATTTTTTGTAACCAAAATCCATTAATACAATATGTTCTTCTCCTGTACCGAATTGCTCGAATAAAGTTGTTGATACTTCCTTCACTTTATTGCCCTCATTCACCGAGAAGTTTTCACAGTTTGATTGATTACTCATTACGGCAGCCATCGTTCCTTCATTACGAATTTTTTTAACTATGGCACGCGTATCCATTTGGCCTAACATAGGAATCTGCCATTTTTCTAAGTAAGCCTTTAATGAATAACTAGATTGATAATGCGATGGAGTGTCAGATCCTTCAAAAACAATGACTCCTTTGACATGAGGCTTTTTACTTTCAAAATCGAATTCATTTATTCCATAGTTCCCAATGAGTGGGTATGTAAAAACAATGATTTGATCTTTATAGGAAGGATCAGTTAAAACCTCTTGATAGCCAGTCATCCCTGTAAAAAAGACAATTTCCCCATTCACATTCATTTCTGTGACTGTGGTCAACCATTCTCCTTTATAACTTAGTCCATTCTTTAAATGCAGGTATCCTTCCATTTTTAAACACCTCAGATGTGAATATTTATTTACTACTATTTATTTTTATACAATTTTATGTATAAAAAAACAGTTCTATGCCATGATTTCTTGTTTAAACTTTTCGATCGATTTTAGTCCTTTTACGACTTCATCGATTTCTTTATATGAAACGGTTAATGGTGGTAAAAATCTTAAAACATTGTCACCGGCAGGCAGAGCTAGTATGCCTTTTTGACGAAGTTCGCTCAGTACCTCTTGAAGGTCAGCATTGATTTCTATACCAATCATTAAACCCAATCCTCTTACCTCTTTTAATACTGGACGTGTATGCATCATTTCTTTTACCTTATTTGTAAAGTAAACTGCTTTTAATTCAACCTCTTTTAAGAATGAATCGTCAAACACGATGTCCATTGTTGCTAGTGCTGCTGCGATTGCGATTGGATTACCACCGAATGTTGACCCATGGCTACCAGGACCAAAATATGAAGCAAGATCTTCTTTTCCGATGACCGCTCCTAATGGTAAACCGCTTCCTAATCCTTTTGCAACCGTAATAATATCTGGTTGTAATCCATAATGCTGAAATGCAAATGGTTTTCCCGTTCTCCCAATACCAGTTTGAATCTCATCTATGATGAGCTTAATATTATTGTTTTTACAAATCGATGCAATCTCTTGTAAAAACTCAGTATTTGCGAGATGGATTCCTCCTTCTCCTTGCACTATCTCTATAAGAATTGCTGCTGTGTCATCACAAAGTGAAGATTTCAAAGCATCTATATCATTAAATGGAACGTATTCGAAGCCTGGCAACATTGGACCAAAACCAATTTTGATTTTTTCTTGCCCTGTTGCGGCCATGCCAGCATAAGTACGTCCGTGGAATGACTTTAAGAAGCTAATAACCTTTGTCTTTCCTGTCGCTTTTCGTGCGAGCTTAATTGCCCCTTCATTTGCTTCAGCTCCGCTGTTGCTGAAGAAAACACGCTCAAGCCCTGCCGCCTTCGCTAACTTCTGCGCCGCTTCTTCTTGCTTCTTAAGAGGAAAGAGATTTGAAACATGCCAAAAGGCGTTTAATTGCTCTTCAATTGCTTTTTGTACATCATCATGTCGATGACCAATATTGCATACTCCTATTCCAGAAGTGAAATCTAAATATGACTTATTATTCACATCAACTAGAACTGAGCCTTTAGCTGATTTTGGTTCAACTTCCCACTTTGTATATACTTGGAACAAATTGTTCATGCCTTTACCTCCATCTTCTGTATGATCTCAGTCCCAATCCATTGATCCCCGACAAAGAATTGCTTTTTCCCCGATACGATTCTTACCTTATCGAGTCCCGTTTTTAATACAGAAAGAGCAGATTGTACTTTAGGAATCATCCCGCCGGTTATGTTCTTATTGCTTATGTTTTCAACGATTCCTTGTTCATCGATTTGTTTGATTAACTCTCCACCTAAAAGAATTCCGTCCACATCAGTTGCAAACAGGCACGTCTCTGCTTGAATCGCTCCAGCTACTGCAGCTGCAGCCATGTCTGCATTGACATTAAGCTTTTGACCATCGATTGTACGAGCAAGTGGCGTAATGACTGGTATAAACCCTTTATGTAATGCAGCCTGAATCATTGTTTCATTTACATTTGATACTTCACCAACATAGCCGAGGACTGACTTATCTATATACTTTCCCTCTAAAATAGAATCACTCCCATTTAAGCCGATTGCAGAAAGATGATGGCCTTGCATTAAGTCGGTGAGCTTACGATTCGATATACCTGATAAAACCATTTCAGCAACTGCTAAAACTTCTTTTGATGTTTTCCTTAATCCATTGATAAATTCAGATTCAATGTTGAGCATTTCAAGAAATTTGTTTATCTCTGGTCCTCCACCATGAACAAAAACAACATCATATCCGTTTTCCTTGAGGTTTTGAACACTGCTAAAAAAAGAAGGAGTTAGCTCTTCCATAATACTTCCACCACATTTAATGACAATCTTTTTCACTTCTGTCATCTCCTTATGTGCGATAGCTTGCATTGATTTTCACATAATCGTAGGAAAGATCACATCCCCATGCTTTGCCTTCTCCATCTCCTAAATGCAAGTTCACATCGATTGTAACTACATCATTTTTTAAATAAGCTGTTGCTTCTTCCTCTGAAAAAACGAGTGGTTCGCTTTTTTCTAGCATCTTAATTGGGCCAATTGTAATATCTACGGTTTCTGGATCAACTGCTGCTGCACTTTGACCGAGAGCGACAATGATTCTCCCCCAATTTGCATCGGCACCGTAAATTGCTGTTTTCACTAAATTCGATGCAACAATTTGCTTTGCAGCTTTTTGGGCATCTTCATTTGTTCTTGCGCCACTAACCGTCACTTCGATTAATTTCGTCGCTCCTTCACCGTCTTTAGCGATTTGCTTCGCAAGGCTTTGTGAGCATTTCGTTAACAGCTCCATAAATAGTGACCAATCTTTATGTTCGGGAGTTAAAGTTGTATTCTCCGCTTGACCATTTGCAAGGACAAGCACCATATCATTCGTTGACGTATCTCCATCAACCGTTATTTGATTAAACGATTGATTCGTAACCTCTTTTAATGCCGCATGTAAATAGCTGCTCTCTATATTAGCATCTGTCGTTAAAAAGGCCAGCATCGTCGCCATATTTGGATGAATCATTCCAGACCCTTTAGCTGCACCGCCCATTGTTACTGTTTTCCCATCAATGACCGTTGAATAGCAGCAAGGTTTTTCGACAGTATCTGTCGTCAAAATCGCCGTTTGAAAAGCATTTGAATCCTCTTCTTTATTAGATACTTGAATATCATCAATTCCACACTTAATTTTTTCGATTGGTAAAAACTCGCCGATCACACCTGTAGAAGCAACTGCGACTAAATGTGGCTTTATATTTAATTTCTCAGCAGTGTATTGCTGCATTGTAAGTGCATCTCTATATCCTTTTTCTCCTGTGCATGCATTTGCACAAGCACTGTTTACAATTAATGCTTGCACTTTCCCTTCAACTGCAAGACTTTCCTGTGTCACGATGAGTGGGGCTGCTTGAATCTTGCTTGTTGTATAAACAGCCGCACTGTTTGCAGGGTTTTCACTAACGATCATCCCGACATCTTTTTTTGAATATCGCAAGCCAGCATGAACTCCTGATGCCTTGAATCCTTTAGGGGTGACAATACCTCCCCCTACTACCTTTTGTATTTTTGCAGTTTCAGATAATACGTGCATGAATAAACTTCCTCTCTATGGGTATAACGGGACAAACTCTAGCCCCAGTTTTTCATCTAAGCCAAACATACTATTGGCATTTTGAACCGCCTGCCCAGCGGCACCCTTCATCAAATTATCAATCACAGCTACAATCGTTGCTCTCCCTGTTCTTTCATCAATATGAAAGGCTATATCACAGTAATTAGAGCCAGCAACTTCCTTGATTGAAGGAAAATTCCCTTCCGGTCGAACACGCACAAAAGGTTTTTGAGCATAACTTTCATTGTATAGTTCGAAAAGCTGGCTATATTTTACGTCTTCTGTTAATTGAACATAAGATGTTGTCATAATTCCTCTGTTAATCGGAAGTAAATGAGTCGTAAAAGTAATCGGCATGATGCCTTGATTCCATTTATGTAGATGCCTCTCGATTTCAGGGGTGTGCTGATGCTCATTTACTTTATAAATACGAAAATTCTCATTTGCTTCTGCAAAACTTGTATTCCTTGATAAGCCTCTACCTGCCCCAGAAACCCCTGATTTTGCATCGATAATAATCGATCCTTTATCAATGAGATTTTCTTTTACAATTGGAATAAGACTTAACAGGCTTGCCGTCGGGTAACAACCAGGGTTTGCAATGAATTTCGCATTTGTGATTTCATCTTTATACCATTCAGATAATCCATAAACCGCTTTATCTGTATAAACTGAATCAATCGGTTCCTTCTTATACCATGATTCATACTCTTTTGGTTCGAGCCTTAAATCTCCTGATAAATCAATAATCTTAATATCGTGGTCAGAAAACTTCTTTACCAATTCACTCGAAGCTCCAGACGGTGTTGCCAAAAAAACAACATCTGCTTCAGCAGCAATCTTTTCTACATCAATTGGTTGTAAGCGATCTTCTACTAATTTAAAAAGATGTGGATATTCGTACCAGATAGGAGATTCTGACTTTGTCGAATGAATAGAATGGATGTCGAATTCAGGATGGTGATGCAAGATACGTATTAATTCAGCCCCTCCATATCCTGTTGTGCCAATGATTGAAGCCTTCATTGTATCTCCTTCCTATAAAACAGTAAATGAATATTTACTCATTTTTATTTATATTTATTAATATTGTCTTTCTATTATAGAAAGTTCAGAAAAGAAAAGCAATAGGATTTTCTATGTTTTTCTTTTTTTCAATATCATGATAGTATTAAAGTATCAGATGTTTGTAGATTGGTATTCATATGTTTTAATGCAAAATGAAACAATCAACATTGTGCGGAAAGGGGTGTTCAATATGCAAGCAATCGCTGAATTAACACCTGAGTTAAATGGAGTATTACAAACTTCACACCATCGACTTAAAATGGAAAAGGGAACTTATTTATTTCAAGAAGGGTTGAGGGCTGGAACGCTGTTTTTAATATTGGACGGCAAAGTGCAAGTAAGTAAAATGATTCCAGACGGAAGAGAATTAAACATGCGGATGTGCTCAACAGGAGATATTGTTGGTGAACTGTCTCTTTTTTGTTCTTCCCCTTACTATATGCAAAGTGCGAAAGTTATTGAGGATGGAGAAGTCGCGCTTATTTATAAGGATGAGTTAGAAGAAAAGCTGCAAAGCAATCATAGCCTAACATTAGAATTAATGAAGTGGATCAACTTACAAAATCGGAAAAACCATACAAAATTCCGAGATTTAGTTTTACATGGAAAAAAGGGCGCGTTATATTCAACATTAATTCGGTTCACAAATAGTTATGGAGAAAAAGTGCCTAATGGTATTAAACTGACCGTCACTTTAACGAATCAGGACTTAGCGAATTACTGTGGGACTTCAAGAGAAGTTATAAATCGTATGTTAAGCGATTTGCGAAAAAACGATATCTTAACCGTTGAAAAAGGAATCATCACCATCCACGACCTTGACTTTCTTAAACAAGAAATCGACTGTGAAAACTGTCCTATTGATATTTGCAATATTGAATAAAGCCAATAAACTAGAATGTAGACAAAGTCGATTTTCGACTTTGTCTACATTTGTTTTTTTAAGGGAATTTTTAATAACAGGAAAAAACCTCAGAATATCTTTAAAACGCATTGTCTAACTAGGCATGTAGTCTATTGAAGTTCCAAATAGAACATTTGGTTCTTTAGCTGACTAAGATGCCCTGCGATCGTTTCTCAACATTCTGAGGTTCTATTTTTCATATAACGATATAAATGATGAGCACCATCATAAATAAAGCTGCATTTATGATTTCCAAAATACCAACCTGTTTAATTGTTAATTTACGTCCGTGTAATAGCCACGCCCGAATTGCACTTGGCAAAAACGCTAGTAATAGGAGCCATTCATTTATAAAGAGGAATAGGAGCGGAAGCATAAAATGATAGCCCCAAGAAATCCACTTATACATTTTGTTCTTTTTCTCACGAATCATCGTTTTCACATAAAGTGTACTTCCTAGGAAGAAAAGAAATGAGAAGATCGCTAAAAGAATTGAAGCATTTGTAATAGCACCAAGTGCTAAATAGCTGCTTGCTACTCCACCAATACAAAATACAATTATCGCACTAACATCATTCATGAAGGCACGATCATTCTTTTGCGCGGAAAAATAGGCGTTAACAAGAAAGAATGGGATCATCGTTAGGCCAAAAAAGAAGATCGATGGACGCATAATGGTCGGTAAACTGAGCATTACGATAGCGATGAGAATGTAAATAAGAAACCATTTAACATATAAGCGGTTTCTTTTTTTAAACAAAAACAAAAACGGGTAAGTAGCTAAATATAAAAAAATCCACCCAATAAAGAACGGTACATGCTGCCAAACAAATCCACCTTCGATGGTACCTAACCAAAATGGGATGATGAGCATTGCCCATGCTCCATGCTGTTTCGGAAGGAACATCTTCATTGTACCACCCCACCAATCCACTGCCCTTTATTCCCATACATTTGCGCTACCTTCCTCATCTTCCAATAATAAAACATCGACGATTTGACCGCTTTCATATCCTCGTGTTCCACCTGGCAAAATCATTAATGCATTAGCTAATGCTAAGCTGACAACTATATTCGATTTGTCCATTCCACAAGGGCTGACCTTATATCCGGTATCCGTTGATTCTACTTTGCTTCGAACAAACCTTGTAAATGGATTTGCTTTTGAAAAATCAGTTGTTAATAGAGCAGTTTCTTTTTTCAGATGAATGTTCTTTGCTCCTAACGAATACCTAATGATTGGTCTAGTATAAATTTCAAACCCAACAAAGCATGCTGATGGATTCCCAGATAATCCAAAAAGTAATTTTCCATCTTTCTCAGCTACTGTCGTGACACTTCCAGGGCGCATTTTAATCTTATTGAATAATACATTTGCTCCTAATTTTTCATAAATGGCTGGCATGTAATCAAAATCACCTACTGAAACTCCACCAGTCGTAATGAAAAGATCTACATCATCTATGACTTTACTTATTTCTTTAAAGCATAATTCGGGATCATCGGGTAATGTACCAAAATAAACCCCTTTTGCTCCAGATTTTTTGATCTGTGCCATTACCATTTCAGCATTGCTATTGCGAATTTTCCCATCAGCTAACTCTTCGTTAATAGCTAACAATTCGGATCCAGTGGCAAATACTCCAACAATCGGCTTCTTCGCAACCGGTACTGTATGATAACCAAACGTTGCAAGAGCAGCAATGACTCCAGGTACAATCCTAGTTCCTTCATCAAGGATTTTATCACCCTTTTTCATATCCTCTCCTTTGAAAGATACGTTTTCACCTGATTGATGCTTTTTCTTTACTTCAATAGAAGGATCATCCTCATTCGATCGTTTGATTGCCAATTCGTCCATAACAACTGCGTCTGCATGAATTGGCAGCTTTGCACCTGTCATGATTCTGACTGCTTCATAAGCACCAAGAGACTTTTCACTTACATCACCAGCTCCAATATGATCAATCACACGAAATGTAATAGGTTGAGTCCGGCCTGCCTCTTGTGTATCTTTTGCTCTTATTGCATACCCATCATACGGAGAGCGATCGAAATGAGGGACATCATGTGTAGCAACTAAGTCTTCCGCTAAGAACCGACCAAAACTCTCATGGATCGGTATGTATTCAACTTCACCTTTTTTTCTGAATTTGAGTACTTTCTCTACTGCATCTTCAATTGATATTGGCGTCCGTGCTTCATTCATCAAAAATTCCCCGTCCTTACAAAATGTAATAATCGAAAAAAATTACCCTCCTATATAAGACATCTCTATTTTCTTTCTAGAGTGAACCGTTTCCTCGGTCCTTTCATCTGAATACCGATCTCCTCTACCTTCCCAGATAGATGTAATAACTTGTTTCAATTCATCTTTACTCATACCTGAACGGATCATTGACTTCAAATCATGTCCATTTCCATTAAATAAACATGTATATAATTGTCCGTTCGCTGATATTCTAGATCTTGTACATGTGCTACAAAAGGATTCTGATACCGAGGTAATGAATCCAACACATGTATTTGTTCCTTTATATTTGTATTTTTTAGCTACTTCTCCATAATATATTGGTCCGACAGGTTCCAACACTTCATTTTCCTGAAGCTTCTCAAAGATTTCCTTTTTTGTAACAACATCATCCATCTTCCATCCATTGGTACTACCGACATCCATATATTCAATATAACGTAGTTCTAAATTATGATCTTTACAAAACTTCGCCATTGGAATAATTTCATGATCATTCAAGCCCTTTTTAACGACCATATTAATTTTCACCCCAAGACCAGCACGCTTGGCAGCATGTATACCTTCTATTACTTTTTCTGTCCCAACATTTCGGCCATTAATTTCACCAAATAATTGATCATTTAAGCTATCTAGGCTAATATTCACCCTGCTTAATCCAGCTTTCCTTAATTCAGTTGCAAACTTTGGCAAAAGTACGCCATTCGTAGTAAGCGCAACGTCTTTAATTCCGCTAATTGAAACGAGCATCTTCACTAATTCTGTTAAGTTCTTTCGAAGCAAAGGCTCTCCACCTGTTAGACGAATCTTTTCGACACCTACTTCAGCAAATATGGAGGCAACCTCATAAATTTCCTCATATGTTAGCAATTCTTCTCTTGGCATAAAAACAAAGTCAGGCCCAAAGATTTCTGCGGGCATACAATACTGACATCTAAAATTACAACGGTCGATTACGGATATCCGTAAGTCTCTTAGCGGGCGTAATAGCGCATCTTTTATTTGTGTATTCGTCATTTATCCGTCCACCCCAATCACAAGCATGTAAACTTGTTTATCAGCAAATTAAAAGTATTTATACTACTATTACACCATATTATTAAAGACAATATGATGTATTTGTTTAAATGTCATCAGTATGTCATAAATTAAACTAATCGATTTAACTGTAACAGGGTATCAAATGGATTTCCCTGGAAGGCACAAACTTACTCATGGATTAGCAGTTTGTTCTTCTCTGTAAGAAAATACAAGCCCCGAAGTTAGACTGTCATTAAGGTCTAGTACTCATAAATAAATTCAGTATAGAATCATTGTGACATATTAAGTAACTTTCTTTCTTTTAAAAAAAGCTGGCAACTTTTCACGAGTACGTGATTGTTAGCCAGCTTTAGCACCATCTTATGGACATGCTTTTACTATAGTATTTGTTTGGAACTCTCAAGTTTCCAGTTCACAATTAATCACGTACACCAAGTGCAATTTTTGCGTATCTAGACATACGATCCTTACTCCATGGCGGACTCCAAACAATGTTCACTTCTGTATCTTTTACTTCTGGGATATCAGCTAAGGCTGACTTTACTTGATCGACAATTGTTCCTGCTAATGGACAACCCATCGATGTTAACGTCATGTCGACAACTGCTTGTCCCTCTTCTTCCATTTTTACATCATATACTAATCCTAAGTTTACGATATCTATCCCCAATTCAGGGTCTACAACAAGCTCAAGAGCGCCCATCATGCTATCTTTTAATTCTTGATCCATTTTAAAATCACTCCTTTTCCAGCAATAAGCGTATCTAGTGTAAGTATAACAAAAGTTCGACAGTTGGAAAACATTCAGCCTCTATACATGCTCACATATCCACTTTACTGTTTTTAGTACACCATTTCGGTTTACTTTATGTCCTGCTGTTTCATCCACTACAAATGAAATTTTTGTTGGGTCATCATATGTATGTTGGATTTCATTAAAAAATTGATATGTCGGAGTAAACGGTACTGTTTCATCCATTTTACCATGCCAAAAAAATAAAGGACGATTGTTTAATTTTCCTAGTTGCCTACTTAGATCATGCTGTTTAATTTGATCCATTAAACTTGATAATTGTTCACTATTTAATGGTATTGCACCATGGTCTTTCTCAAATTGTGTTAATTGGTGTTGTGCAAACTTTTCATAATAAGGCATACCCATTAACACAGCAGCTGATTGAATCCATTCATATTGAGTTAATGCACCAAGTGTGATAATGCCACCCATAGACGTACCAGCTACCCCAATTCTATCTGATTGGATCAATCCTTCTGTTTCAAATTCTTCTTTTAAAACATTTATTTCTTGAATGGTCCTTAAAATAATTTCCCAAAAATACATTTGCAGCCTTTTTTCATCATAATGCTCGCTTCTCTCTCCATGCAAAAACGTATCTTGCAAAATCACTCGATAGCCTTGTTCAGCGAGAAGATATGCATAATGGAGATTATGTTCCTTCGCGCTTGTAAAACCATGAATAAAGAATATAACGGGCAATGCTTCTCGTATCTTTTCGTTATCTACTACATGTAAGATCGGTATATGTTTTACATCTGTTTTCTCTACTATAATCAACTAAACTCCTCCACTTGTAAAAATATTGTAAAATTATTTCAATCAATTGCAGAATGATTCCATAAACTCGTTTTACCTGTTAACATATAAGTATAAAGAATCGATGTCATTTCATAAGTTTACCATTTATAATGATGATCGAAAAACAATCTGTTTTCACAGTAATGATTGCAATGATATCTTTCAAAAATTTTTTTCGAGGTGATTATGTCTCGAGCTAAACACAGTTTAATTCACTTAAAAATTTACCCGTAAATAAGGAGAACCTATGGCTGAAAAACATTTAATTGCATTAGATTTAGACGGTACACTATTAACCGATAATAAAACAATTTCAAGTAGGACTAAAAAAGTCTTGAATAAAGCAATGGAGCAAGGGCATGAGGTGATGATTGCAACAGGAAGGCCCTTTCGATCAAGTGAGATGTATTATCACGAATTAGGGCTTCATACTCCGATAGTCAATTTTAATGGAGCATTTACTCATCATCCTAAAGATAAAAACTGGGGAATTTATCATTCACCACTCGATATTCATGTAGCAAAAGATATCGTTGAGGCATGTAATTCTTTTTCATTTCATAACATTATCGCTGAAGTAATTGACGATGTTTATTTTCATTATCACGATGAAAAACTATTAGATATTTTCCAATTTGGAAAACCAAATGTAACGACCGGAGATTTACGTGAATTTTTAACTGCTTCACCAACAAGCATGTTAATTCACACAGAAGAACAGCATATAAAACAAATTCGCTCACACTTATCTGAAGTTCACGCTGAAGTGATTGATCATAGAAGCTGGGCAGCTCCATGGCATGTCATTGAAATTGTAAAGTTTGGCATGAATAAAGCTGTGGGTATCGGGAAAGTATCAAAGCATTTTGACATTCCGAGAGAAAGAATCATTGCATTTGGAGATGAAGACAATGATTTAGAAATGCTTGAATATGCGAAGTACGGCGTGGCGATGGGAAATGGGATTGAAGCTGTTAAGAACATTGCAAAAGACGTCACCTTGTCAAACGAAGAAGATGGTGTTGCTGTTTACTTAAATGAATTACTCAATTTAAAAGCACTATAACCAATAGTTCCCTCTGTAATAAGGTTAGTTTCAACATATACTATCAGCGAAGCTAATTGCTTCTTAGCTTCATACTGAATATGTTGGAGGCGATTCGATTGGGTAAACGTAGTAAATCTAAACGTTTTGTTCAACAAGGTGCAGATACGGTACAAAAGCATGATGAACGAATTCCATATCACTCAACTTATTCAGAGGCTGAGGCCGAAAAATTAAAAAATGTTACAGACTCTTCAATCGGAGGAGCCTAAGCTTAAGAAAACAGACAATGGCTGTGCCATTGTCTGTTTTCTTGTATGTTAATCGCGACGGAAAAAACCAAAAACATTCGCTGTTTGTACAATATTTGTAAAAGCCTCAGGGTCGACCTCTTTAATTGTACGTTCAAGATCATAAAGCTCATATCTCGTAATGACGATCATCATCATCTCACGAGTTTCATTTGAGAATGCACCTCTAGCAGGAATAACTGTAATTCCTCTCACTAGCTTTTCATGAATCGCCTGTTTCATTTGTTCTTGTTTTTTCGTTATGATCATCGCTGTTAGTTTTTCATGTCTTGTATGAATTGCATCAATGACACGAGTCGTTACATAAAGAGTGACTAATGTATAAAGTGCACCTTCCCCACCATATAAAAACCCGGCAGTTAGAATAATAAATGAGTTTAAAACGAAGTAATATATTCCTACAGGTTTATCATTCATTCTTGATAAGACCATCGCAATGATGTCCATTCCGCCTGTTGATGCTCCCCATTTCAATGTAATTCCTACACCAACTGCAGCAATCACCCCACCAAAAACGGCATTTAAAATAATATCTTCAGACATCGTAGTGACAGGAATTATCTCCATAAATAAGGACATAGCAAACACAGACATGAAGCTATAAATTGTAAATGACTTCCCTACTTTTAACCACGCTAAAATCGTTACAGGAATATTTAAGAGAAAAAGCCAAATCCCTGTTGATAAAAAGCCATCAAAAAAGCTTGCTAGTAATTGCGCTATTCCTGTAAATCCACTTGCATAAACATTTGCAGGGATTAGGAAAAAGTTCATAGCGATTGCATTTAAAAGGGCTCCTGCTAACACAATCGCAATCTTTTTTAATTCTACTAAAACCATAAAGACCTCCTTAGACAATCTTCCATTTAAAGTGAGCAATTTAAGGATATATCATTGTGTTTTCATGATAAATTCTTTAAACTAAAATCAAACTAAATGAAAGAAGGTGAAAATAATGGTAAAACTATTTGTCGATAGTGCTTGTGATTTGCCATTAGAATACTTAAAAGAGAATAATGTTTCTCTATTCCCTTTAAAAGTTCATCTTGGCGAAGAAGATTTTGATGACATGATTACAATCCAATCTTCTCAAGTTTATGATGCAATTCGTGCAGGTCAAATGCCTAAAACCTCTCAAGCATCTCCTCTTGGTTTCGAAGAAGCTTTTACTAAGATGGCAGAAAACAATGAAACTGGAATTTATATCGCTTTTTCTTCTGAATTATCTGGGACTTATCAAACTGCTGTCATGATTTTAACTCAAGTAAAAGAAAATTTTCCGGATTTTAAGTTCGAAATCATTGATTCAAAATGTGCATCACTAGGATATGGTCTAGTAGCTAAAGAAGCTGTTGAACTCAAAAATGAGGGTGCTGACTTTGACCAACTAACAAAAGCGATTCGATTCTATAGTGAGCATATGGTTCATCTATTCACTGTACAAGATCTCGAACACTTAGCAAGAGGTGGCCGATTATCAAAAGCTTCTGCTTTTCTAGGTGGTTTGCTTAATATTAAACCTTTATTAAATGTTGAAGATGGGAAACTCGTTCCAATCGAAAAGCATAGAGGTCGTAAAAAAGTCTTAAAACGTATGGTTGAGCTTATTGGTGAACGTGGACAAGACTTCAATGGACAAACAATTGGAATCTCACATGCTGATGATCTGGATACAGCGAATGAAATGAAAGCTCTAATACAAGAAGCATATCAACCAAAAGAGATTTTGGTCACTTCCATAGGATCAGCAGTTGGCTCACACACTAGCGCTGGTACAATTGCATTGTTTTTCTTAGATCGACTACCGGAATAATCTATACATACTCCCATACTCCTATGTACATAATACTAGTAACAGTATGCAGGCATGAATTGTTGGTAATATACCCTTTTCACGCCTATATCATGTACAGAGTAAAGGGGAGTTTTTTTATGTCACATACGTCAGACAACGATAAAAAAGCAAAGGATGGCAATGCCGTCCGCCATGAAAAGAATATGGAAACTGAAAAAAACCGTAAGGTCGGTAAAAAACAGTATTCCAAAAAGACCGATCACTTATAAAGAAAGAGCATGTTATGCTGCAATCTATAACATGATTTGAAACCTACTATTCAAACGTCTGTAAATACCCTGAAAGCTGCACTTTTAGCTTAAAACAAAGTGCAGCTTTTTTGTTTTATTTCTTATCTTCTTTAACGTACGTCCAACCGTCTTCTTGATATACTTTTCCATCTTTCATTAATCGGCCGATCGCACGCTTAAAAGATGCCTTGCTTAATTGGAATCGATCTGCAATGTCTTCTGGCTTGCTTTTATCACTATAAGGCATTGCCCCACCACGGCTAATTAAGTATTCATAGACAGCTTCTGAGTCTAAGTCCACGGCTTCTTGCTTCCTTGGCAACAATGAAATGTTAATCGTACCATCTTCCTTCACATCAATGACACGACCCTTTACTTTTTCACCGAGCCTTGGCTCTTCTTTACGCTCTGATTCGTGAATAAATCCTTTATAGCCTTCAAATGTGTACATCCAGCTTCCAACCTTAGCCGTTCGATAGATAAATCCATTCACATTTTCATTGTAAGCTTTACGATCCGCTTTAATGCTAATCTCTTTTATAATCGGATCCGTAGCTAATTTCACATACAACAGATTATTTCGATTTTTCCTTAACGTAATATAGAGTGTATCTCCTTCTTCGGGCCACACAGTATCATGTACTGGCAAATCTTCTTCACCAAGTAGCATGTCTTTTTTAATCCCGATATTTAAGAAGACTCCAATACCTGGCTTATTAGATACAACCTTTGCCCATCCATAAACACCTACCGTTATTTCCGGAATAAAAGTGGTAGCAGCAATTCTCCCTTGAGAATCAATGTATAAAAACACCTTTACTTCTTGATTTTCTTCAAGTTGTCCAAGATCTTGATCATGATCATTTTCATGTAATAGAACGTCTTCCTCGTCTTTCGTTAAAAAATATCCATATGTAGATTTTCTCGCTACTGGTAATGTTACAACTTCTCCTATATGTTCAAATAAAGCCATCATAAACCTCCTATAGTTGTTTGGCTTGCTATATTTTACTATAATAAGAAGGCAAAGGGAAACGTTTCTCGAGCGAAGGAAAAAATTGAGGGATGTTTCGGTTAAAGGAGGGCTTAATAATGGCAAAAGATAGTTCTTTTGATATCGTATCAAGGGTAGATTTTTCTGAAGTAACAAATGCAATTAATATCGCGATGAAGGAAATCAGCACACGCTATGACTTTAAAGGGAGTAAGAGCGACATTAAGTTAGACAGCGAAGAGTTGGTACTTCTTTCTGATGATGAATACAAATTAGATCAATTAAAAGACGTATTGCTTGGAAAGTTAATCAAGCGTGGTGTTCCAATCCGCAACTTAGATTATAGCAAGATTGAAGGAGCAACTGGCGGAACGGTTCGCCAACGTGCTAAGCTCATCCAAGGGATTGATAAGGACAATGCGAAAAAAATCAATACGATTATTAAAAATAGTGGTCTGAAAGTAAAAAGTCAAATTCAAGACGATCAAGTTCGTGTTACTGGTAAAAACCGAGATGATCTGCAAGCTGTTATCTCAGCTGTAAAAGAAGCCGATTTAACGGTTGATGTACAATTTGTAAATTATCGTTAATAATAAGCGCATATGAGCGTTCAAATGTAGACAAAGCCGAGATTCGGCTTTGTCTATTTGTTCTCCAAGAGGAATTATAAGGTAAACAGCTGAGTAAAGACTGCTGATTCTGCTCCAAACAATGATGTATTCGAGCGTTTGACAACAGTCTTGACGCGAGTAAGTTCGCTTTTTATTTTACTTGACAAACCTATACATTAATAGTTCATCTACATAAGTTCCATCTGCTAGTTTTATATGCTTCACTTTTCTACCTTCTTCAATAAACCCAAGTTTATGATATAAATGAATCGCTCTTTCGTTATGTGCAAATACTTCCAAGCACACTTTTTCCACATCCTCCTCTTCTGTAGCCCACCGCAGCAGCTCATTAATCAACCTCGTACCAATCCCAGCATTACAATAGGTCTGTTGTATGCTAATGCCAAAATATCCTACATGCTTTACCTTTTCTTTTTCTTTCAGTTTAAAATTCAAGCAGCCCACTACATCGTTCACTTTATTAACTGCCACTAAGAACAAACAGCCGCGATTTTGATGTGATTGGATAAAAAGCTTCATTTGATTTAGTGTTGTCGTAAACTCCTCAGGCTCCCTAAGTAAGAAGTTTGATTCCATTAAAACGGTCTTATTATGTTCTAGTATTTTCTCTGTGTCTTCTATACTCGCCTGTCTAATCAAAAACTCCATCCCAATCCCCACTTTCTTTCATAAAGCTAACTCTTTTTCTCCATACTAAAGTGGAAATAAGAAAATAACAATCCTATTTGGAGGAAAATATTGTGAATAACTATCCACATGTACCAAATCAAATTCCACCACAACATCAAGATCATATGCCAGGTACGAATAATGAAATGACACCTAAACCTATTTACTTTGATTCTTCCTACCAAGGATCGAATAAATTGCAAAATAAGATCGCGATTATTACAGGTGGTGATAGCGGAATTGGGAAGTCTGTAGCTCTCTATTTTGCTAAGGAAGGGTGTAATGTTGCAATCGTCTATTTGGATGAGCTCGAGGATGCAAATGATACAAAAAAAGAGATTGAACAAATGGGACGTTCTTGCCTTCTAATATGTGGAGATGTTGGCAACGAAACTTTTTGCGAGGAAATCATCACGCAAACCCTTCAACAGTTTGGAAAAATAGATCTTTTAGTTAATAATGCTGCTGAGCAGCATCCACAAAAATCACTTTTAGATATTTCAACTTCTCAAATGCAAAAAACTTTTCGAACAAACTTCTTTTCATATTTTTACTTAACCAAAAGTGCATTGCCTCATCTTAAGAAAGGTTCCACCATTATCAATACAACTTCCATCACTGCTTATGCTGGTCATGAAGAGCTCATCGACTACTCATCTACAAAAGGAGCAATCGTCTCCTTCACAAGATCACTTGCATTATCACTGAGCAAACAAGGAATTCGAGTAAATGGTGTTGCACCTGGTCCAATATGGACACCGCTGATTCCATCTACATTCACCGCACAGGAGGTTGGTCAATTCGGACAGAACACCCCTTTAGGAAGACCTGGACAACCATTTGAACTTGCGCCAACCTATGTATATTTAGCTAGCAACGACTCTCAATATGTTTCTGGACAAATACTTCATGTAAACGGTGGGAAAATTGTTAACGGATAAAAATGGTGATAGAGGATAATACGGATTCAAAGGTAATATGATGTGACTGGCAAATCAAGTTTACCTCGCAAGTATACAGTTTTATCTTGCAAACATACGAATACATCTGGTAAATTAAACTCTCCTAATATGAAAAAGACCCTGCTTTATTTTAAAGCAGGGCCCAACATTTTTTAGTTATCATTGACGGAGTTTCGGTTCGCTCTACGTTTTAACAAGAATATAAACGTGAAGAATAAAACAAGTACGGCACCAATGGCAGCCATATATCCATAATTCAAACCTGCGTTATCTAGAACAACATAAACTTCGGCTTGTTCACGATCGATGACAACACGGTACTCTCCTGAATCAGAAGTACGTACTAAATCACCTGCTAAGATTCCTCTAAGCTCACGATCATTGCCAATTTCATTCTCAGATAAATTCAAAGTTTGGGTTGTTGTCGTATTATTAATCACGACGATCGATGTTTCATCATTATATACTCTTTTAAAAGCAACAAACCCATCTTCTTCTTTCAACAGCTCCATACTACCTCTACTTAGGGAAGGAAGCTGTTGACGAACATCACCAATCTTTGTGATGTAATCAATTAAATCCTTATCTGTCCGGAAATCCATTTGTCTTCGGTTATCCGGTGCGTCTTCACCTGTAACGGCAATCTCACTTCCATAATAAACAAACGGAATGCCTGGCATTGTATATAAATAAGTTATTGCCATCTTCCACCTAGGTCCAGGGTGCTCATTTATGGAAACTGCATCATTTGTAAAGCGGCTCATATGATGATTGTCTAAAAATGTTGCCAATAAATTGGCTCTATCAAAGAGGCTTTCATCGTTATCCCATAAGTTAATGATCTCATTCATCGATTGATTTGGGGCTTCAAATGCAAGACGTAAATCACTTACTACTGGAAAATTCAAAAATCCATCGATTCCAGTTTCCTCAAACTCTGCAATGTATTCAGAATCTGAGGACGGGATTTCTCCTAATAAGAAAAAATCATCTTTAACACTTTTCACTTCTTGAACAAAATCAGACCAAAATGCTTTTGGTGCACCATCAACACTGTCTAATCGATAGCCATCAATATCCGTTTCTTGAATCCACCACTTTGCTGCATCAATGATGTAATCACTTACTTCTTGGTTACTCAAATCTAGAAGCGGGATTTCTAATCCACTTTCATTCATTGTTTCCCCTGTAAACCAAGCTTCCTTCTCTGGATCTTCTAAAAATGGGTGCTCTGTTCCTGTTCGATTTACAACGAAATCAATCATGATTTTCATCTCGCGATTATGTACTTCTTGAACAAGCTCTTTAAACTCATCAACTGTCCCAAAATGAGATTCTGTATCATAATGATCTGTAATCCAATACCCGTGATACCCGTCTGCCTGGTTTTTAAAGATCGGTGTGAGTGCAATCGTTGTAAAGCCCATGTCAGCTATATGGTCCAATCGATTGATCATCCCTTTAAAATCTCCACCGTGATACGCATATGGATCGGTTGCATCTACGGTTAAATCGTTTCCTGTTTCTCCATTGCTAAATCGGTCTACCATTAAAAAATAAATCGTTTCATCTTGCCACAAACGTTCTTCTTTTTCAACTGCTCCTACTGGAAGGGCATAAAAAAGTAGAATCGGGATTAAAATGAGGCTCAATGCTCTTTTTTTCATCGCCGCTCCTCCTCTAACTTAACCACAAAAAGCGATATTTTTCTAACACTATAAGAGTAGCCTTTTGTCCCTAAAACGTCAAACTAGAAGAAAATATTCAGGATTTATTAATAACGAAAAAATCCTAAGAAGTTTGTATTCCAAACTCTTAGGATCAAACCCTTTTTATGCATCTACTATGTTTACATTATATTCTCTTGCCCAATAATGGATTTGTACTAAATGGGCTAATAATTGTGGACCTGTCATTAACTGACCAAACCATGGCTGTTTAAACGCTGATCCTTTTGATTCAATAATCTGCTGCAGCTTCTCTTGATCAAATAGTTCATGTAGAACGGAATGCTTATCTAGTAAAGACTCTTTCAACATTTGCTGCACCGCATCTGTATATTTTGGATGATGCGTCTTCGGATACGGACTTTTCTTACGGTATAGCACTTCATTAGGGAGTACTCCTTCTAATGCTTTACGCAAAAGTCCCTTCTCACGATTGCCATACATCTTCATTTCCCATGGAATATTCCAAACGTATTCAACAAGGCGATGATCCGCAAAGGGTACTCTTACCTCAAGGCTAGCCCCCATACTCATTCGATCCTTTCGATCTAGTAAAGTTGGCATGAAATAAATCATATTTAAGTAAAATAATTCTCTGCGCCTTGCTTCAAGCTCTGTTTCTCCCTCTAATTGTGGAGTTTCTTTTTTTGCTTCAGTGTATTTTGTCATCATGTATTCATGTAGATTTAATTTATCCTGCCATGATTCCTTTAATAGTCCTTGTCTTAAAGAGACTGACCTCATCCAAGGGAACCCCGCACGATTCAAGTCATCTTCGCGATGAAACCATGGGTATCCACCAAAAATTTCATCAGCACATTCACCGGATAAACTAACGACATAATCTTTCTTAATTTCACGGCAAAACCAAAGTAGCGATGAATCGATGTCAGCCATTCCAGGCAAATCTCTCACTTGAACCGCTTCGTTTAAATAGGCTGCAAGCTCACTTTGACTTATTACACAAGGATGGTGCACTGTTCCAAAGCTTTCTGTCATTTTGTTTATATACGTAACATCTGCATCCGGTTGAAAGTCATTCGCTTTAAAAAAAACATCATTTGCTTCATAGTCAATCGAGTACGTATGCAAGCTACCTTTGTCCTGCTCCCTATAGGCATTCGCGGCGATCGCAGTTATTGCACTTGAGTCTAATCCTCCAGACAAAAAAGTACATAGTGGTACATCAGATACTAATTGTCTCGTAACTGCATCCGTAAATATTGTTTTCACTTGATGAACTGTTTCTTCTAATGTATGCTCATGCACTTTACTTTCTACGTTCCAATATCGCCAGATCTTCAAGCCTTTTCGACTAAATGACATTGCATGTGCGGCTCTCAATTCATGAATACCTCTATAGATTCCAGAACCAGGTGGTTTTGAAGGACCTATTCCTAATAATTCAGCTAACCCGGTACGATCAATCTCTGGTTTCGTATCGGGATGAGCAAGAATCGCCTTTAATTCTGAGCCGAATAATAACTCTTCACCCATATGTTTATAAAATAATGGTTTTACTCCTAAACGATCTCTCCCTAAGAATACTTTTCTCTCCGCTTCATCCCAAATTGCGAAAGCAAAAATTCCATTTAGCTTTTCTATACAATTTTCTCCCCATTCAATATAAGAAGTTAACAAAACCTCTGTATCAGAATGGCCATCAAAAGAATATCCTTTTATAAGGAGATCTTTTCTTAAATCTTCTGTATTGTATAATTCCCCGTTGTAACAGATTGTGAATGTATTTTTGTTGTTTGATTTACTCATAGGTTGCTTGCCACCAGCAGGATCAACTACTATTAATCGCTTGTGTCCAAAAGCTACATGGCGATTCGTCCATATGTTTGTATCATCTGGACCTCGTTTTGATAATGTTTCTGTCATTTTATGGATTGAATGATACTCATCATCTAAATTTCGATCAAAATGGATCCAGCCTGTGATTCCACACATTCTCGCTCACCCTTTCATCATTCTAGATCGTCGAATCGTTTGTATATTACAACTTTACTTGAATGTGTATTAAACAAAAGATTAGGCAGTTTACATGGATTCATTGTATGCAGGCATCAAAAAATGGTTAATTGTCCGGTTCATGTTATAAAACAATGGGAATATGTCAAAAAAGGATGTGTATCTTATAAACCTAAAGCTCACATAAATGGGCTATGAACTATTGGAGGATTTCAATGAATAATGAGCAGCGATCTAAATTATTGGAACGTCAAAATAGAGCTTTTAGTGAAGGGACCGTTGAATATATTAATCAGCAATGGATATTCTTTGATCAGGAAACCGATGAAGCAATTCTTTTAGATGATTTTGAGAGCCAAAACATTGAAGTATTTCGTTATAATAGGTGGAGAAAAGGCATTTTACGTCCAAGTGGAAAGGTCATTTGTGACAATGATATTCTTTTATTGAAAAATGAAGATACTGTACGTATCCGAAAAATGTTGATTTTTTCTTTGGAGAAGCTAGTAGATGAGATGAATGATGATGCATTTTATCAATTTATTACTACACTTAACTCATTAGATTTTTCGATTTACGATTGTTTATACTGTTATAACCAGCTGAATTTCATTCGAAACGAAGAAAGAAAAAGCGGAGTGAATTTTATCATCTTTGATAACCAAGAGCATATCTGTAATGTGCAGCATCATTTTTACTATTTCGAAAGCATTAGTGATCGCTTTGAATTCACTTTAAATAGCGGAAAAAGAATGATCATTGAGAAAATATCTTCATAGAAAATAAAGAAGGTAAGCAAAGTCGCTTTGCGACTTGCTTACCTTCTTCTTTATACAATCCCCTGTTTTAGTCCTTCAACAAACTCATTAGTTGGCACAGGTTTTTGAATATAGAAACCCTGTGCATAATGGCAGTTTAATTCTTTTAACAAGTCAATTTGTTCTTTTGTTTCAACGCCTTCAGCAACTACCTTAACAGCTAAGCCATGTCCCATTGTAATAATAGCTTTCACGATCGCTATATCCGATGTATTTAGACGTAAATTACGAATGAATGAGCGATCAATTTTCAATGTATTAATTGGTAAGTTTTTCAAATAACTTAACGAAGAGTAACCAGTTCCAAAATCATCGACAGACACCTTAACCCCAAGTTTCTGTAATTCTTCCATAACCTTTATGCTGTATTCTAGATCATGAAGCATTGTACTTTCAGTCAACTCAAGGTTTAAATAGGCTGGCTCTAGCCCAGTTTCCTTTAGCGCCTTCTTTACCTTATGAACAAAGTTCTGATGCTGAAATTGAACGGCCGATACATTTACAGAAATCGTAAGCATCCCTAAACCAGCCTTTTGCCATGCTTTATTTTGCATACAGGCAGTATACAAAACCCATGAACCAATATCTACGATTAAACCTGTTTCTTCAGCTAAAGGGATGAAGTCAGAAGGCGGAATTAATCCTAATTCAGGATGATTCCAACGAATTAAGGCTTCACTTCCATATACTTTCCCTGTCTGTAAATCCATTAACGGTTGATAGCATAGGTGAAATTCATCTTTCTTCAGTGCTTTTCGCAAATAGCTTTCTAGCTCAAGTCTAGCCATTGCATGACTGTTCAACTCCGTAGAGAAGAAAATAATGCGATTGCCACCTAATACCTTTGCACGATTCAAAGCAATATCCGCATTTTTAATGAGCCCTTGATTGTCCGAACTATCATTTGGGAAGAAGCTGACACCAGCACTAGCTGTAATAATAAACTCTTGATCATTTAATTGCGTTGGCTTCGAGATTTCTCTCAAAATAATTTTTCCAACATTCATCACCTGTTCCATAGACACTTCTCTTGATAGGACAATGGTGAATTTGTCGCCACCGTAATTACCAAGATACGCTCCTGCTGGGAGAACTCTTTCAATTCGCTCAGACATATCTTTTAAAATCGCATCACCTGTTGCATGACCAAAACCATCATTTATATATTTAAAACGATCAATATCAACAGCCATTACTGCGATTGCTTTTTTCTTTTTCTTTGATTCTTTTATAATAATTTCTAATTGTTCTAGGAATTTAATACGATTGGGCAAGCCTGTTAAAGGATCAAAATAAGAAAGTTGCGCTAATTTATTTTCTATCCTTTTAAGCTCCGTTATGTTCTTCCCTAGACCATAAATTCCAACGGTCTTACCCTCTATTTGGATCGGAATGTTCTTCACTTCATACAGATTTATTTCACCTTTTCTAGAGGGAACCTCAATATGAAATACTTTTTCTTGACCTTTGATCGCTTCAACAAAGTGATGCTTTACACTTTCAACTTCTTTTGGCACAATGTAATCTAGCGCATTTTTACCTAGTACTTCTTCCTGGGAATAACCTATGCTGCTTTCAAACGCTGGATTTACCGATGTAATTTTCCCATACAAGTCAGTAGAATAAACAATATCTGGACTATTCTCAAAAATCGCCATATAGTTTTGTTCCATTATGTTCAACTGCTTTTTTAAATGCAACAATTCCATTCCGTCTGAATAATCATTTACTTCCATCAAAATGATAACTGGTTGTTGAATACCATCAAGAATAAAAGTTTCGATTTGGCCGTTGCGATAATAGGTTCTTAGGAGACGTTCAATCTCTCTGAATTGTTCAGAGTGCTCATCTCTCACCATAATGTGAACATACTGATTGGCTAACTGTTCTGTTGAAAATTCACTTATCCGTAAAACTAATTCATCAATGGATTCGTATTTGATTTGATGTAAGATTCTCATAGTAACCACCACTGTATCCGTATTATTTATAGACCTATATTCAAGCTTTAAAGAAGTACAATTATACCCTAAAGGTATCTTTCAGTGATGATTAAGTCTTGCTGTTCCCAAACGGCTTAGGTATAAAGAAATAATTATTTCTGTTTCTGAATTAAAAATAACATATTTATAGTTCATTTGACATATTATTTTGGAAAAACATTTTCATTTTTAAAAATACTGACACGTTTTTTCCACTATTTTCCCTAAGAAAAGCATAGAGCTTCTATTAACCCTTCTACTACTCCCAACAGTATGAATGCGTGAATTTCAGCAGAATACTTTCTAATATTTATTTTATTAATATAAAATCTTTACGTAAATATTAGTGATTTCGTCACAAAATATAATCTACGATTTTCCTTACAGGTCGACGCTTTCTAGCAGCCAATTCAAAAGTCGCAGTCTACACTCTAGTGAATTTATTGCTTACATACCACAAAAAAAGATATAAGTTGTGTGCGATCTCAAAAAAAAATAGCTTTGACGATTTATAGATCGTCAAAGCCATTCATGCTTTTCTGTTGGACTATCTTAACCGAAAGGGCTAAATCCAAGCGGCAAGCTTAAGCCTAGGTATAGCACAAGAATAAATGCAATCGCAAACTGTGCCCATGCCCCTGTCGTACTTTTTCCTTTTCCATTGCGGACAAGAACCATCTCCATTGCACCAATGACCCATACACCAACAAGAGTCTTCACCCAGTACATTGCTGTTGGATCGATTGCTAATAAGATGAGAATGCCCGTTAAGAGGATAAGGATGTAAAAAACTCGCAAAATCATATGAACAATTTTAGCTGCTTTTGCCTTCCCGGCTTTTTGCATACCTAATGCAACAAAAAACAAAATAACTGCCAGTACCCATGCAGTAATATGCATATGAGTATTCATATCAATCTCTCCTTCAAACTTCATTCGAAATCATTCTACCATAACAAGCAGTGAAAGTCCTAAGATAACAATGCTAATATGGAAAATAGTTTTTCTTCCAAATACTAGTACCGGAATTTATTCAATCGTGCTCGTAAGTGTGCCAATTTCTTCAATTTCAATTTCTACAAGATCACCAGCTTTTAAAAATTTAGGTGGATTAAAACCTTTCCCTACTCCTGCTGGGGTGCCTGTTGCAATGATGTCTCCTGGCTCCAATGTCATTCCTTTTGAAATCGTTTCGATGATGACATCAATTGGAAAAATCAAATCTTTCGTATTCCCATCTTGACGAAGCTCTCCGTTCACTTTCGTTTGAACCGATAATGCACCAGGGTTATTCACCGCTGATTTGTGCACAATCCATGGTCCTATTGGACATGTTGCATCCAGACTTTTTCCAAGGAAGAATTGCTTATGGTTCTTTTGTAAATCTCTTGCTGTAACATCATTTACGATTGTGTATCCGAATACATGGTCCATCGCAGATTCTTTTTTAATAGCACGCCCTTCTTTTCCAATGACGATCGCTAATTCTCCTTCGTAATCCAGCTGGCTCGTTATCTCTTGATGAGAAGGCACAGGCTGATTAGGTCCAATCACGGTTGTTGGTGCCTTTGTAAAGATCATAATGTGCTCTGGAATGTCATCCTTGCTGCCCATTTCAATTGCATGCTCAGCATAATTCTTCCCAACACAGAAGATGTTTTTCAACGGTCTTGGTATTGGTGCAAGAAGCTCTACATCGTGGAAGTCGATTAGTGATGAGTCTTCAACTTTTCCACTAATTGATTCAAGCTCTTTTAAATAATCAGCTTCATTTTGAATAAGAGCAATCATGTCTGATGGAGCAGTTTGAAACACCTTTTGTAATGGAAGTACCTTTTTACCCTCACCATAAATCATCCCTAATTCTATTTTTCCATTAAATTGATATGTAATAAATTTCATGTTGCTTCCTCCTTATTATCCTCTTTTCAATTTCGGCTTTTTCAAGTATGTTACAAATCTCCATCCCCACTCGAATGGACCATATCGGAAGCGCTTCATCCAATAATAACTAAAGATGATTTGCAATATGTAAATGGCGATCACAATCCCTGTCCCAGTTAATACAGACATTTCATTATATAAACCGATTCCATACCCATAAAAGATAAAGGAGCAGAGAATGGATTGTGTTAAATAATTCGTCAATGACATTTTCCCTACATAAGATAATGGCATGAGCCACTTTTTAAACGAGGAATGTGCAATTGCAGTTATCCCTAGACCATAAGCAATCGCTTGTAGTGGTCCACCAAACATGTCCTGAAAAAAGATAGTAGCTGTATTCATAGATCCAAAGTATGGCAACAATTTGAAGGATGTCCCAACGAATAAGAAGACTGTCACCATAATTAGAATGCTCCTCTTATGCGTTTCAAAATGTTCAATCAACTTCAGCTTCGCAGCACCTGCACCAATCATGAATAGCGGTAAAATTGTGAAAAGCAAAATAAAAAAAGTACCGATATTATTCGCATACGTCCAATCAGCCACTCGTTGAGTTGTCACGTCTGCAAAACTTGCACTCTTGTAACCTTCTATTGAGCTTTGAATCATAGCTGGCTGTTCAATTGAAAGCTCCTCAGCTGGTACAAAAGCTGAAGCAGCTAGTATTAATAAGCCGATTAATAGATTTGGAACGATATATATGCTTGTACCTGTTAATAGCAAAGCTTTTCCACTTAGCTTTAAAAATGGGATCAGTATAAAAGCAAACACTGCATAAACAAATAAAATATCGCCATACCAAATGAATAGACCATGTAATAGCCCAATAATTAGTAAGAACAAAAACCTACGAGAAGCAATAAGATTAAACTTCCCACCTCTAGCTCCGATTCGTTCATAAAGAATAACCGCTCCATAGCCAAATAACATTGCGAATAATGGATAAAAACTTGCTTGAACAAAAACATCAATAAATGCATAGGTAGATTGATCCGCTGTCGCTGTCCACCAAGTCATAGGATCAATATAAGAAAATGGAGAATGAAAAGAAAGCATATTCACAAGGAAGATTCCTAAAATTGCGAAACCTCTCACGATATCTAAGGAATCAATGCGTTCATTATGTATCATTCGATTGTTTAACACTCCTTTCACACGTCTACTACCATTCTAGAAGATATGACAATTAATTGTCTATAAAGAAAGCTTCATAAATATACCTATTTTATAGATTAAAGGATAATCTTAAATTATTTGAGTATGTAGAGAAATTCGATTTACGAATTACTTACATGTTTTTAGTCCTATTTTTAAAACTGGATCAACCCCATAGCATATCTTGAAAGCACTTTGTTAGATAAGACAGACAGCAGAATGAAGACACGAATAGAACACATGGTCCATGAAGGAACTATCTAGATGAAGTAGCTTTTGTTAACATCCAGTTGGGTCTCCTTACTCTTTCCTTGATGAATTTCGTTGCACTTTGTCTTTATTTTGGGCGCAGGAATCACATATTGGGCTTTGGGTCATAAGATAACAGTAAATCATCAACGATGAGTGAAATCTACTTACAAAGGATGTTTTTTCAATGCCAGCAATCGTAGGATTCGCCCAAGTCATTTCTATAGGAAGTAGTTCTATCTTTAATATTGGGGATGTTTATAAAATCATGCCAATCTCATCAGCGAAAACTTTTGCCGGTGCAGGTTCATTTAATACCGGTGATAATTTAAATGTTTACAATCAATATAGCTCAACGAATACGAATGATCCTGATAATATCGACCAAGGCATTATTCTTAACGTATAGAGGATGAGAACATCATGAACTTTTATATTCAACAATCAATTCATATACACTCGATTAAAATTGGAGGAGTATCCAACTCCTCTGTTTTTCAAATCGGAAGTGCTGGAATCATTAAGCCTGCAGCCTTTTTATATAATACAGGTGGATTTACTGAAATTGCACCAGATTATGAGGCAGGAAATATTGTGAGCGACTTTTCTGCTCCAACCCCTTTTGTTCCATTAATTGCACCATCAAAAGCATAATCATATAACTTGGATGTGAGGTGATTCCTTTGAATCAAGAAATCTATCAATATTTGTATCAAATGCAATCGTATATTCAAGCTCAGGACGCACGCATTACTAGGTTAGAGCGAAAATTAATGAAGATGGAAGAAGAAATGAAAAATGTTCAAGGAAGAACACCAATCCATGTTGAACGAATTGAATACAAGTTTGATCAATTAAAGGTAGAAACATTAGAAGGTACACTGAATATCGGCCTAAATCCGTCAGACTTACAAAATGATATTGAGGAGTTTTCTGTCGATCAAAAGAATGTGAATGTCCCTCCGAACCCCAAAGCTTATATGCAGCAAACAATGGGAATCGAAGACTCTATGTATAAATACTTAGAATCTGATCTGCCTAAGTTAATCAATGAAGCCCAATTAAAAACTGGAAATGAACTTGATGAATCCTATTACACCTTTATAAAAGACGATATTACAAAACAAATGCCACAACGAATTGAGTTTTACATTAAACAGCAACAACAAGCAAATAAAGATCTTTCAAGCGAAGAAGTTCAACAAGAAATTGTTACACAGCTTCAAAGAGAAATTACTAACGGAGTGGATGCTTTCATTCGAAATATTCCAGATAATATGAAAGGAACGAAAAACACATGATTTATCAAGTCTATAATCGAGAGCTTTGTGTTGGTGAGATTCGCGTAGTAGGTGTATCGAGCTCATCAGTATTACTTGTCGGAGACACACAAACAATCCAGCTCGCTTCAACCTTTGATACTCCTCCCGATTCATTAATTATCGGTCCAGTCGTTCCGCTAACACCGGAGTGAGTTTATGTTCCGTCGAACATCCGTCGTTGACTATTTAACCGTTGATACCCTTTCTTTCTCAACAATTTTAGAAATTGGCGATTCCAGTCATATACATGGCTATTCTTATGCACTCGCTGTTCAAAGGAGATATGCTAACTTCTTAGCAAAAGAAGGAAACTTCATGGTTTATCCAACTTTTAGAGAAAGCATCCCCATTCCTATGATTGAAGAAAAACTCGATACAATTACAACGAACTTAAAGCCGATAATTAAAGTTAATAAGATTGATATAATTGGAGGCTCATCCTCCTCCGTTATCCAAGTAGGCAATAACCAAGACATTCTGTTGGAAACAAAGATTAAGCATATTCGTCAAATACACTCTGAAAAAGAAGATAATGGGCCGATAATTCCTTTAGGATAAAAGATTTTGTCACAATAAGCCTAAGAGTTACATTGAATAGAAGAAGACTGCCTAATCTTGAGGAGGGTTTACATGCCTGCAATAGTTGGTCCGGTTCAGATCTTTACTGTTACAGATGGCATTGTTCAATTCGGAGATTCTCTATTTATTTCTCCAAAGTCAAACGCAAAAAGCAATACAGGTTCTGGAGCAGCAAATACCGCTGGAATCGTCATCACAAACAATGCAATTAATGCAAGCAACGTACTGGATACAAGCTTAATTGACCAACCGACCGTTGGGAATAATTAAGAAAGCTAGAAGTCGTCAGCATATCAACGGGGGATATTAACGCCAAATCGCGTGGCATATTAGCCTGATCCACGTTTCTGCTGGCCCAATGTATATAACGAAATTTTATGCTTTTCTTCTTTTCAAAAAAGACCTCTAAAAGGTTTTTCCTTTAGAGGTCTGAGATTGTAGACAAAGTCGATTTCTGACATTGTCTACATTTTTTTAGGACTTATTAATAATAGATAAAACTCACAGACTGTCTTGAAAACGCTTGTCAGACTAGGCGTGCAGTCAAGTGAAGACCCGAATAGAACAGTTGGTTCATGAGGGGGCTTTGATGCCAAACAACGACGTATGCATGCGTTTGTCAACAGTCTGAGACCTCTAAAAGGTTTTTCCTTTAGAGGTCTTTTTGCTTAAAGTGGCACGATGATGCCACCGTCGAACAAATATAAGTACCGTTCCGTGATCTTTTTATTTAGGATGCCTTCAATTGCTTCTTGATATAAGTCCATTTGAACTTCATACCTCTTCGTGATCACAGTTTCCATTTGGTCTTTACTAGTAAAGCGACCGGTCACTTGATCTGTTTTGTAATCAAGTAGGACGAGGCCATCCTTGTCCTCAAACAAACAATCGACAATCCCTTGAATCAGTATGCTCTCTCCTTCTTGTGATTGAAGAGTATATGTGAACGGAACTTCTTTCTTAATCCAATCTGCACGCTTCATTCTTTCTGCCAAATCGCTCCCATAAAAATCAACAATCTGCTCTGCTGAAAGACTTGCTCTTAGCTCAGCTTCTATTAATTCTTTCTGTACAAGATCATCAAAAAATAGTTCCATCTCATTAATGGTTGGCACTGTAGAAAAGTCGAGATGCTGCATGACCATATGCATTGCTGTACCGCGCTCAGCAGGTGTAACTTGCTTCTCCTGCATGAATTTCGGACGATCAAACAATGGCTTTCTAATCGAAGTCACAAGCTCTTGTGCACTTGCTTCATCTGAATAAATTTCCCGTTGCCTTTTGATCTCTGAAACAGATTGCTTCGAGCGAATTTGCGTCGATGCTTTATTAGGATAGCTCCAAGAAAGTCTTTTTTTTATTTCATCCACATAATTTGAAAGAACTGGCACCTTCTTCTGTTCTTCTATATGTGAGAGGAGATTTATTTGATCATACAGCTTTTCTTCAATGAATTCATTCAGTTCAGTCCTATAAATTTTTTTTATTGCCCATGACGAACGATGATTAACAATTTCCGCTGAGAGCATCGAACTTCTATATACATCAAAAAATTCATTCTGATGATGACGAACTAAAGCTGGTCCAAGCCAGTCGATATACGCCTTTGCTGCTGAACGGTCATAATCATCAAGCAACCACTCTGAACGACTTCCAACATGAACCCATTCATCTAATTTCTTTTCAACATTTTTTAAAGATGCAAGTAAATACACCTTCTCTTTTGCCCTTGTTAAGGCAACATACAGTACACGCATTTCTTCAGCAAGTAATTCCATCTTCTTTTTTCGTTTAAATGCAAGCTGTGGCAACGTTTGATACGTTAATCTTTTTTCAATGTTTACGTATTTTGAGGCGAACCCAAATTCCTTATCAAGCATGAACGACTTTCTTAGATCCATCACATTGAACTGTCTTGATAATCCACCAATGAATACAAATGGAAACTCCAAGCCTTTACTGCTATGAATCGTCATGATTCGAACAACATCCTCTTGCTCTCCAAGCGCTCTTGCAGCTCCAAGGTCATCTCCTCGTTCACGCATTCTTTCAACAAATCGTAAAAATCGGAACAAACCACGAAACGATGTTGATTCATATTGTCTCGCTCGATCATATAATGCACGTAGATTCGCCTGCCTTTGCTTTCCTCCAGGCATTCCGCCAACAAAATCAAAAAATCTTGTCTCACGATAAAGCTGCCAAATAAGCTCTGCTAAAGCACCTTGTCTCGCCATTCTTCTCCATTCTGGCAAGCGCTCATTCAACATTGACAATTTTTCAATCGTTTCCTCAAATCGAGATGAGTGCAAATGCTTTGCATAGAAAGTTTTTAGTGCTTCATAAAATGAGCCTTTTTTTTGTTCGATGCGAATTGAAGCTAATTCGTCTGCAGATAACCCGACAATTGGAGAACGAAGTACGGAAGCAAGTGCAATATCTTGATATGGATTGTCAATTACCTTCAACAATGACATCATAATAGCCACCTCAGTTGCTTCAAAATAGCCGGAAGAAAGGTTCGCATAAACTGGAATTCCTTGTTTTTTGAACTCATCCATAATTGTAGGTGCCCATGTCATAGATCTTAAAAGAATGACAATGTCTCGATATTTAGCCGGCTTGGTAGCGCTTGTTTTCGTTTGGTACACTTCATGACGATTACCAATGATTTCTTTAATCTTACCAGCCATTAACCGCGCCTCTATTTGGGCTTGATTTAAGTCCTCTTCTTCAAATTCATCCTCTTCATTGCTCTCTGCTTCTTCAAGATCAACAAGCAATAATTCTATTGGAAATTGTTTATCAGTAGGGTACGGAGCACCAACCTTTAAAGCAGCTGCCTCATCGTATTCGATTTCGCCGACATTTGTCCCCATTATTTGCTTAAATAGATAGTTCGTCCCCTCCAACACTTCATACCGACTTCGGAAGTTCCTAGATAAATCGATTCTTAACCCTGCTTGATCACCATCTTGCTTAAAACGTAAATATTTCCCGAGAAAGAGGTTAGGTTCCGCTAATCGAAAACGATAAATGGACTGCTTTACATCCCCTACCATAAATAGATTACCTTCTGCCTCATTTTCTTTTGTCACGAGATTAAGAATCGATTCTTGAACCATGTTTGTATCTTGATATTCATCAACTAAGACTTCAATAAAGTGATTTTTAAAATGAAGTGCTGCTTCAGATGGATTACCCTCATCGTTTTGTAAAATCGAAAGACAATAATGTTCTAGGTCAGCAAAGTCAACTATGCCCTTTTCCTTTTTTACAGCTGAAAATAAACTCGAGAATTTCTCTACTAGCGCACATAGAGTTACAATACTTGGCTTCATTTCAATCATATCTTGAATGAATCGCTCTGGACTTCTTGAGAAGAATTCTTTTTGGACATCCTCCAAAATTTTCTTGGCACGATCTCTAAGTTTTTTTGCTCGATCTACTAGTTGCGGGTCATATTCGTCCCCTTTACAAACCTTTAATCGACCAAAACTCCAACTATTCATCGCCTCATATGAAGACTGCCAGCTTTCATCAAGAGCGTTGATCAGTATTTTTACTACTTCAAGGTCATTCACAAAATTCTCTGCTCTTGGAGCTGGTCCACCTGGTTCCTTAGACAAATGTAAAGCCTGCTCCAACAAGTTTTTTGCTCCACTTAATTGAATCTTCATATCCTCCATTAAGAATGAATAAAATGGAAGCTCACCAATCGGCTTGTCCAATTCAATATCGTACATATCTTGAATCATTTGCAAATACAATCTTGGCAAAGGATTCGATTGCGCAAAATCATATAATTCCCCAATAATCATCTGTAGTCCTAGGTCGTTACGATCATTCGTATACATATCGACCAAATTAAAAAAAGAATCATTTCCCTCTAGTCCATATTCAGCTTCAAATAATTCGTCCATTACTTCATCTCGAAGCAATTGAATCTCTGCATCGTTCGCTATACGAAAACTTGGGTCAATATCAATTAAATAATAATACTTTCTGATTGTTTCTAAGCAAAAGGAATGAAGAGTTGAAATAGATGCTTTATTTAATAAAGTGAGCTGCTTCTTCAAATGTAAAGAACTAGGATTCTTATCGATTTCCTTCTCCAATGCTTCACCAATTCGGTGACGCATTTCTGCTGCGGAGGCATTTGTAAACGTAACGACCAATAATTGATCAACATTGATTGGATCTACTTCATTGATCAATTTATGAATGATTCTTTCTACTAGTACAGCTGTTTTTCCTGAACCTGCAGCTGCCGCAACTAGAATATTTTTATCCTTAGCATGAATGGCTTTCCACTGATCCTCTGTCCAAGTAACCCCCTCTGGCTTAATTGGTATGTTTAAGTTACTCATTGTTTGCAACCTCCCCTCTAATCATTTCCATCATTTCCTGTTTGGACTTAGTGGGTATATTTCGGTATTGATTTGTTTCAAGACCTTCATCAAATTGACAGACAGACTTATAAGAACAAAAAGTGCATGGAATTTTTTCTTGCAGTTTATATGGTGAAATCGTCGTGTTACCCTTCACAATTTCATTTCCAGTATCCATAAACTTTCTTCGTACGAACGTTCTTAACGTTGAAAATTCGTCTTTCGTTGCAACTTTTGATCGTTTCGATAATGTACCATCTGTTTTAATTCCTGCAGAAATAATAGAGGAATCTCCTTTTTCCAACGTTTGATCCATTAAACGGACAACATGTTCATCCCCAAGTAGAAGTCCCTGCATTTTAAATCTCTTAATAATCTCTTCTTCCAATTCATCATCAGTCAGCAGTTTACTCGATTGAATCATTGGATTATGCACATGAAAATAGAGAACACCAGCGGGATCTGCATCTGTTCCAATAAGTTTATTAGCATGTGTGATGACAATATCCAAATAGGTTAGCATCTGCAACGATAACCCGTGATACACTTCATTCAAGTTTAAATCCTTCGCACTTGATTTATAATCGATTACACGTAAAAAAGAGCGCGAGCCATCGCTTCCAGAATCAACTCGATCAATTCGACCGACTAACTCCATCTTTCTGCCTTTTTGTAATGGCAATTGGACAGAAGGCATTTCTCCTTTTGGTCCGAACCCTAATTCTAGACCGATTGGTGCAAAACCACTCGCTCTCGCATGCTCACTTAATACAAAAGAAGCACGACTGATCACATTTTTAAGCTTTTTCTTTATATAATGATAACGATTTGAACTGAGTAAAATTTCATGCTGCAATCTTGGAGCTAAGCTCTCTACTGCCTCTTCTGCCAGCTTGTCACATTCACGCCTAGTCATTTCCTTCCAAGAACGTTGATTTGTCGTAATCGTGTCAGATATATACTTCAGCGCAGCATGGAATAGTTCACCAATATCCGGTGCTTCGAGACGATAAACTTTCCTCTCCGCGAGCTTCAGTCCGTGCTGTGCGAAGTGCGAAAACGGGCAACTATGGAATAACTCCATTCTTGAAACACTCGCTTGAATGTCTTCGCCGTAAAGCTCTTTTGTCACTTCATCATTTAATAGAGGAGATTTATTTTCATAGAACAGGCTTGATAACACTTTTTTTGTATTTGATTTCCAATTCTCATTCGATAAATACTCATTATAAACATCCCACCATAAATCATAAATCGGGTATTCTTTTTTATATTGCTGTAATTGTGAAGTCAAGTACGTTAAGGCAGTATTCATATGAGTGACATACTCCAACTGCTCGATTTCACTCAATTCAAACGGATCTGTCATGTAATACATGATTTGCGCATTTGGCAATAAATCATGCATCCTTTTAATAAATGGAGAAGGCATGAGTGCTTTTCCATCGTCATTTGCAATTGGATAAGATAAATACAACAAATGAGTTGGTGTTGTAAATGCTCTATATGCCAAAAATTCCTCATCGAGTAACTTTGTGCTGGAGCTAGGTGCAAGAACTAAGCCGTTTGTGCTTAATCGTTCGCGGTCAGCATCAGCGAGAACGCCATCTTCTGGAAACTTAGCTGGAAATACACCTTCATTCATTCCTAACACAAACACAGCCTTCACATCAGATAAGCGTGAACGTTCCACATCTGCGATGATGACTTGGTCAATCGCTGGTGGTAATAATGAGAAGTTTAAAGATTCTAGTCCACTGTCTATAATCGATGCGAACATCGATAAATCGATTTCATCCTCTCCAAGTATCTCTACATATTGATCGAATAATTCAATCACTGCATTCCATGCTTGTTCATGTTCCCTTGCCTTTGTTAATTGTCCGACTTCATCGTCTCTTATCATCCATTGCTCTATTTTTGAAGGAACTTCTAATTCTTCTAGCAATAAATAGATGGCTTCACAAAATTGTTTTCCTGAACTAGCCTTTTTTAACCTTCTTGCTAAACGTTGTAAAGGAGTGACAATCATGTCTCTTAAACTGTTGATCTCATTTTCAATTTCTCTTTCATCATCAGTCTGTGGGAAATCTTCAACCTCTAGCCCTCTAATACGGCGATACGTCCATCGATCTTTTTTTGTCCAACGGCTCCCTTTAACACCGTACGCGAGCACATAGTTTTCTAGGCGATCCATTTGCTCTCGCAATGAATTTTGGTCTTCGTTCATTGGGTATAATAGCTCGGTTTTAACAAGACGGAAGATCGGCTCATAACTCCAATGACCGTTAATCACCTCTAGGCTAGATCGGATCAATTCAATGATTGGATGATTCATCATCGTTTGCTTCTGATCGATGAAAAATGGAACTTCATAGTCTTCGAATATCGTTTGGATTAAATCTTGATAAACGGCGCTATTTCTTAATAGGATTGCTACATCCTTATATTGATATTGCTCTTCACGCATTAACTTTTGGATTTCCCTTGCGACTCCTTCAATTTCAGCACGGCGATTAACCGCTTGGATAAACTGGACCGCTTCGGCTTCATTTGTAGGAATTGCTGGTCTCTTATCAAAGTTTTTTTCAATATGGTGTAATGAAGGATGACTAAAACGATGCCCTTCGATCAGTTGCTCTACATGAATCTCTTTTCCTGCCCTTCTTGCTACCTCATGCAGTTGCAAACTTGTTTCTCCTGTCATGCGAAATAGATGGAGATCACGAGGCAGGTGATTCGTAAATGGTTGGTCTAGTGTAAGAGCAATTGTTACGCTTTTGCATCGTTTCATTAATTGATCAATGATCATGTATTCCTGTGGTGTAAAGCTGTGAAAACCGTCTATGTATATTTCTGATTGCTGTAAGTAAGACGACTTTTCTGCCATAGTTGCAAATAAGCGAAAGTAGTCTTCTGAATCCACATACTTACCTGCAAGTGACTGTTCAAACTTTGTATAAATCAGCTCGAGATCATGCATTTTGGCTACGAGCGATTCATTCCCCTCGGCTGCTGAAAGTTCTTCCATTTGTTGTGATAAATGATCTGCTTCAACACAATATCGCTTGAACTCAGTCATCATTTGTTCCATATGCTGAATAAAGCCGTGCTTGTCACTTGCTTTTGTAAAGAGCTTCAACTCGGATTTCTTCTCTTCAATGATTTTGCGGATGAGCATATTGATTCCAGTCGAATGTATATGTTTACGACTCAAACCACCTGTTTCTTGAAGCACTCTCCACGCTAATCTCGTAAATGAATAGACTTGTCCACGAATCATCCCTTTTAAATCTGAGGATGAGAATAATTTTTGTTCAGATAAAAACGTCATTTGCTCAGGAACTAAATAAATGAATGGGTGCCCATCAGGCTTTTCAATTAACTTCTCACGCATTTCAGCTAACATTTTGCTCGTCTTTCCCGTACCTGAGCGTCCTATTATTAGTCGAATCGACATGATATCACCTACCTATTTCTACAAAATCTCCTACATTCATAATAGCCATCTTTTCTTTTCCTAACAAATATATTAAGTTTTAGTATATCGATTAGATTTAACATCATCAAATTTTTCTCTTGTGACATATAAACGTTAACCACAGACAAAGGATGAGTTTTTATCTAATACTATATAAAAAAAATTCGAGAACATTTCGTCTCGAACGCAAAAGGTCAATGATATTGTTGGTTGGTATTCTACTTTTAATAATTGCTTTTTGAATTTGCCCACATGTGTATTTGGGAATCAGTTAGAACAATAAATTATCTTGGTAATTTATACGCTCCTAATGATTGTAAGCAATACTCATTTAACGCATATTCTGAACATGCTTTCTAAGATAGATAAGTTGCAATGCCTCACAGCCTATATTCGAATTCCAGCTTCAAGATGACGATCCGTTCCATTTATTTAGTTTGCTTTATCTCCTACTAATACAAATAATTATTCACAGCATCATCCCCGAATAGAACAATTCGTTAGGAAGCGGACGAAGGAGTTGTAAATAATTGTTCACATGCTGATATAACATTGATTCTTACATAAGTTCTACTTTTCATTCCATTCTTCTTCTATACTCATATTCATTTTTACTTCGATTCGCTTTCCGACATACCACAGCAACACGATAATGACAGCTACTATGACGGACCGAATCGGTTGAGTGATGAGGGACCTAAGGTCATATCCAATAAAACTCATTGTAAAAATCATCACCATTTTTCCTGCTATAACTGCAAGCATATATTGCGCTGAACTTACCTTTGATAGACCGGCTACGATGTTTACTAATGCTGACGGAGTAAATGGAAAACAAAGAATAATAAACAAAGGGCTGAAACCGTTTCGCTCTATCCAATTGACAAACTTTTGAATTTTCGGTTTTTGGTTTATAAATTTAAGCGCTCTTTTTTGACCGTACTTACGTACAATTAAAAATACAAAAAACGCACCAAGTACTGCACCAATCCATGAGTACAAAAATCCAAGCCACAAGCCGAATGCTGAAGCGTTCGCCATCACAAATAAAAACAATGGCAAAAACGGTAAAAATGCTTCAATCAACGGCAATAATATTCCTACAATTGGTCCAAGTGCGCGATATTGCTCCAGTAAACTCATAATATTTTCGAGTGCGAGTAATTCCTTGATTGTCTCTAAGTCCAAATTAAATCACCTTATCTCTTTATACAACACTTCTATTCTTATCCATTGAGAAATATGTATTCGATAGGCACAACTTTCGTGCCTATCAATCATGTCATTTTGACAAAAACTCGTGTATCGCTTGTTTGTTCTGCTCTTTATCAATCGTTAATACTTCTGCATTATTGATTCTCTCAGGTTTATAGGAGCCATCGACTGGCACTCTTAACGATTCAATTTGTGGTGTTCCAATCAATACATCTTTTCCCATATACATAATGTTTCCCGTTCCGATATTTGTATTAACAAACGGTGTTAAAACCCCTACAAGTTTTGGCAGCTTCGCAATCGTCTGAATGCTTGTGAACTGATTTGCAAGCTCCTTCATTACTTTTTGTTGCCTCTCTACTCTTCCAAAATCACCTTGTGCATCTTGGCGAAAGCGCACATAACCTAGTAAGTGCTCTCCATCTAACTTTTGAATACCCGGTGTTAAGGATACGCCGATATTCTCTGACATCGCTTTTTCCACTTCAATTTCTACACCATTTGGAAAGGCTTCATCCACCACTTGAACAAACCCTTCAAAATCTAAAATCGTATAGTATTGAATGTCGACATCAAAATTTTCTTTTATCGTCTTTCGCAACAACTCCGGTCCACCATATGCTAAAGCAGCATTTATTCTTCCTTGCCCATATTCAGGAATATCAACATACAGATCTCTCATAAATGAAATAAGCTTATAAGTGCCTTTGTCTGGATGATATTGCATAACCATAATCGTATCGGCTCGTGCGTTTTTCTCTCCACGAGAGTCACTACCTAGTAAAAGGATATTTGTGCCTCCATATTGATCTTTTTCGCCGTTAAATTCATATTCTTGTTCTGGTAAATCAGTTTGATCAGCAGACTGTGCTACTCCTTGCTTAAATTGATAGTAGAAATAACCTGTTACAGTTACCATTAGTAACAATATAACCAGAATGAACGATTTCCATTTTCGCTTCTTCTGTTTTTTATCATGATATCGTTCAGATCGCATAATCTAAATCCTTTCGTTTTAACTAATATGAATGCTCCACTATTTTATTTAGAAGCACTATAGTATAAGACCATTTTTTGCACAAAAAAGTTTCTTTTTCTCCAATGGTATTTGTTGTATATAACTCTATTGTGCCTTTTTCATCCAAAATTAGCAATTCCTCATTTTGATATTTTTATAGCATTATAGGAAAAGCTTATCCCTTTAAGCAGGAGCTTTTCGCAAAGTGCAAATGTCTTAATTAGCCGCATGAATGGCTCCGCTCCGTGTAAGTTTCATCTACCATTCTATTTCCATCAGTTTCACTGCCTTTCGCTCTAAATAGAGAAGTGTTGCGCCTCTATCCCCACTTTTAAACTTACACATTTTTAGCTATAAGAAAAAACGCTAAGAGGTTAACCCTTAGCGCCTGTCTCTTTTAGTTTAAATAGTCTTTAAACCAGTTACTAATATAATTTAAACGGTCAATTCGTAAGTTTGGTTTGCCACTTCTTGAAAGCTCATGATTTGATTCCGGGAAACGAACAAATTTTGTTTCTTTTTTGCGATGCTTCAATGCAATGAATAATTGCTCAGCCTGTTCGATTGGGCAACGGTAATCTTTTTCACTATGAAGTATCAAAAGAGGTGTTTCTACATTGTCAACATATGCCAATGGTGAATGTTTCCACAGTTTTTCAATATCACCAAGATCTGCTTTAAGTTGCCAATCTGTGAAGAAGTAACCAATATCACTTACACCGTAAAAGCTAACCCAATTTGAAATTGAACGTTGTGTGACAGCGGCTTTAAAGCGATTCGTATGACCAACAATCCAGTTCGTCATAAATCCACCATAGCTTCCTCCTGTTACACCCAATCGGCTTTCATCGATAAAATCATATGTGCGTAACGCATAATCAACGGCTTCCATGATGTCCTCATAATCCTTCCCACCATAATCACCGCGAACAGCATCAACAAATTGCTGTCCATACCCATGGCTTCCACGTGGGTTAATGAAGAGAACAGCAAACCCTTCAGCAGCTAAGCATTGAAATTCATGAAAATAGGAATTTGCATACATCGCATGCGGACCACCATGTATTTCTACAATAAGTGGATATTTCTTGCCCTCAACGTAATCAACCGGCTTCATGATCCATCCATGTAGATCCCATTCATCAGATGACTTGAACTGCAAAGGCTCTGCATCACTAACAGCTACATCCTTTAACACCTCATCATTCACAGCTGTCAACTTCTTCAACTCACCTGTTGATACATCAAGGACATGTAAATCTCCAGGCGTTGTTGGCTTGCTAATTGCAACAACCGCTTTATTCAACTGGCCTCCAGTTGATAAACCATACACATGCTGACGTTCATGCAGTGCAGGATACATTTCACCATCAACTGTTCCGTAATACACCGCTGTACTCCCATGATCAGTCGTTAAGAAATAAAAGCTTCGGCTATCTTCACTCCATAGCAACCCTGGTGTAACAGGTCCTTGCTGAAAGTCTCCAATCGCATAGTCTCCGGTTAATATATCCCAGTCAGGTGTTAAACAAACAAGCGCTTTTTCCTCAATATTATAAACCCATACTCTTGTAAGAGTAGCATTCTTGTACTCTCTTGATTGAGCAATTAACCCTAAATACCTTCCGTCTGGAGAAGCAGTTATGCTGCCATACATTCCACCACCATCGGTAATCTTCTCCAAATCCTTCGTTTCAATATGTAAAAAATAGGCTTCGTTTTCAAATGAAAAATCAGGCACTTCATTTAAATCGACTGTGACAACTAGCGACTTTCCGTCTGCTGTCCAACAATGGGGGTGATAATCATACTCTCCTGAAGTGATGACTTCCTTATCCCCAGTCTTTACATCAATAACAGCAACATGGCGGTAGCTACCATCCCAAAAGCCTTGTGCATCTGATTTATGCTTCATTTTATCAATCTCGAGTGGCTTCACCCAATCGTTCTTCTCTTCCACTTCTTCTTGATCCTTGATTGCAACTGAATAAGCAATTTTTGTTCCGCACGGAGACCAAATGAATTGACTTGCTCCTTTTTCTTCCTTCGTTAGTTGTTTAGCTTCTCCACCGTTTTTACTCATCACATAGATTTGTGGCTTCTCGTTTCGATCTGAAATAAAAGCAATTTGTTCACCACTCGGAGACCATCTTGGAGAATGATCGCGACTCGTTCCATATGTCCATTGTGTTGGCGTATCAGCTTTCTCAACGTTCGTATAGTAAAGGTTGGATGTATATTTATTTTCACCCTTTAACATAATAGTTTCTACAAATACACAATCCTCGCCGTTTTGAGCCAGCTGGGGATCAGTTACCGATTTTAACTTATATAAATAATCTGCTGTCATTTTCTCCACGTTTCTAAGTCCTCCTCTTCGTTATTCACATTACATATTTCGACACTAGAAATAAATCCCCTTCTTTTTATAAATTTTTTTTCAATACTTGCGAATGAAAGTGAAACCGAGTAATATAATAAAGAACATACGTTCTCATTTTATTAAAAGGGGTTATTTATAGTATGACAAGGATTCCTGAAACCGACCGTGATGTTATGGAAAAGGCGATTTACCTCCCTATGCTGATTACCGTATTAAACCGAGATCGCATTGTCATAGACAAGAAAAGTTTTTTAAAATTAAAACAGCCATATTTAAATCTAATTGAAGAAACGTTAAAAGCAATCCATGCTGACCTTACAGACGTTAAAAGATATATGAAAGACAATGCATTAAAAGTCCAAGAAATAAAGCGCGATGATGCCTTTACGATGTTTTTATTCTTGTATAAAGGATATGAAGAGCAACATAATTACTTTAATCCACGCCTTCGCAACAAAGTTCAAGAACTTCTGGAGTATTATCTTTTCAAACGAAACAAGATGCAGTCACAAACATTGTTCGGAGAGTAGAGCAAAATGAAGTTAGCTTTTTCTCTATTCTTACTGTTTACGATATAATGCGCGCTGGTTAGCTGCAATCCAATCGTTTCTCCTTTGACCTGCGTAATAGGCTTTCCGCTCGGCCTCTTCAATCTTATTCATTAATGTTGTTCGTAGTAATGCCGTGCGTAGCAACTGATTATGAAAAGAATGATACGATATTGGAAGTGTGATCTTCTGTTTATTCTGGAAAAGAACTTCTGTTGAGCCACCGTCTAGTTTCTTATGGAATAAAATATGTTGTGGAGAAATCCAAATGCACTCGGGGTTATGAGCTGAGGTTGTCGGAAAAAAATAAATATAACTTGTTGGATCAATTGTGATTGGGGCCTTATGAGTGATACCGGTAAGCTTTCTCGTCGCCTCCCTCCTGCCATCGAAGCTCGATCCAAACAGCAAACAACTTTTTTTCACCAAGTCAATGGGGCGAAAGGCTGATAAGATTTCATCATCCCACTCATAAATTTGTGAGAACATTTTTCCACCATAGCGTATTGGCTTAATCAACATGGTGTTAGGATTGATTTCATATTCTTCAATTAATCTTCCCTTCGAATCATTCATACACCTACCTCCTCCTATACAAAACATTATCGCTCTTCCAGTATAATGTTCTTTTTTCAAGTTATTAACAAACTAAAGGATAAGTTGCTAAAATGTTCACAAATTAAAGGATAAAGGTCCCGATTCTAATATTTTATGAATGCAATAAGTATTGGAAAACAGAAAAATAATGGCCAAACTAATTTTTCTAAATATTTAAATAATATATTGATTATCTGTTGCTTCTCACATATACTAATAAAAAGCATCAGAGGTGATTTTCTTGAAAGAAAAGTCTTACACCGAACTGACAAAGCTTGCAGCCATGAAACGTATGAAGAAAAAAGAAACCTACGTCCTTGATCTCTACATCGATATGGTATTGACCGAAGGCATCCTTAAAAGAAAGAAGGAAAGACTCGTCAAAAAAATTGATGAAGCGCTCGAGACTCGAAACCAAACGGACTTTACTCAACTATCGAAAGAATACATTCAATTGACAAAACAATTCGGAAATTAGCATCCACCCTCTTGTGACCAAGAGGGCTTATTTTTATTTACCTTGAGTAAAGTGAGGGAAATTTAAATTATTTGCAGAGCTTGGTTTGATTCTAACCTTTAAATTATGCAATCAACATACAATAGAAGTCACCAATAAGAAATTAACTAAACCCTATAATACCTATCCCTTTTAAAAACACTGCTGCCCATAAATTGAAATTGATATGATATGACTTACATATTGATTAGAGTACTCTTTGTCAGATAGATTTTCTTGATTTGACACAAACTCTAATCACTCGTCCTATCTCCTGTAGTTTCACCTCATAAGTTTCTTCTATCTCATTTTCTAAATTACATTGATTATATGTTAATTGAAATTTCTCAATTCCATATGTATCTACCAGACTAGATGAATAAAAGCCATATTAAAAAAGACTGTTCCGCTTAATTGCCATTTTAGGCCTATGCAAATAAAATGCAAACCCAACATACACCATTAATTTGTTAATTTACTTTTCTTCCTCTGATTAAGCGTCACGATAAAGCCAACAATCCCTGCAACGATAGACGGGGGGAAACTCCATAAGAAATACTCCCAATCTCCAGTAAACATCGATACAAAGAAAAAAACGAACGGAAATCCTACTAACACTATTAAAGACATTATCAATGTCATTCTCGCTTTGTTTTTCATTATAGTCCTCCAAATAGTTCTCCTAATATCGTATCAAAAAGGAAGTGGCTTGCCTATTGAAATCCAAAAGGAAAGGATTGAGCGAAATCTACACTCAATCCCATTTAATAAATTATTCTTTCTGCTTCTTTTCTTCTTCTAGCCTTTGCTTTAAACTAAAATCTTCAATCATTGAGATTCGATCTAACATAGTTGGATGCCCGTATCGGAAAATCTTCACAAGAAGTGGTGGGTTTACTTGACTTAGTCCCGCTCTCGTTAATTCTTGAAATGTTCCAATCGCATCATCAGGATTTTCTGTGAGCTCAATTGCATATTTGTCTGCTCTTGTTTCTTGATTACGTGAAACAAAGTTTGCAATTGGACTTGTCGCAAACAAAAACATCGACATAAGTACTAAGAATAACGGAAACGAGCGAAGATCATGGACAGCAGGAATTTTTAAAACATCCCCGTACCTTGAAATGATGCCATTCATGAATCGATAAATAAAGTAGAGAGCAAAGAAAGACATTACAATATACCCAGCAATGCCAATATAAATATGTTTCTCAACATAGTGGGCCATTTCATGTGCCATGATAAACAGAATTTGATCCTCTGTTAGACGCTTCAATGTAGTATCCCATAACACAATACGCGAGTTCGAGCCTACACCTGTTACATAGGCATTGAGTGCATTCGTCTTCTCAGACATATTGACTTCAAACACATGTTCAGCCGGTATTTCTGCTTCCTCTGCAAGCTTTAATATTTTCTTTTCTAATTCTTCATTTTGAAGTGTTGTAAAGTCATTGTATAGTGGGTCAATGACAACAGGCTGGATAAACATAAGGAAAAACGCCATTGGAATAGTGAGCATCCATGCATAGAGCCACCAGCGCTTCTCACTTTTTCGCATCAACCAGTAGAGCACAAATACAATGACAAGCATGAATCCATAGTTCACCCAAAAATCAATCAGCTCGTCCTTTATCCAACTTGGAAATGATTGCGTTGAAATATGATACATCTTAGACAATTTATACCCGATATAGCTGACTGGTAATGTCACAACAAACGCAAACAAAGACAACCATGCGATATACATTATTGTTTTAACAAACTGAAATTTTGTCGATTCTTCCGCCCATTTATGAAATGCGTTTGATAAGCCTATTAACATCACAAACAAATACACAAGCCACTCAAATGGAGTAGATAAGAAGAATAACAAGTTTCGGATTTTTGAATACTCTTCACTTAACATGAGCTCTCGCCCATTTAAAAATGTGGCAGGGTCTGCGCTCGTCCCTTGAAACTCAAAAGGCAAACCGCTATTTGAGAAATAAAACAAATACCAGTAGAAAAAGAGCCCGTACAAACAATAGGCAATGATTCCATAAAGACCAATCTTCCTAGCCATCTAACTCCCCCTTGTACACCCTGTCCATACTATTTTAGTGAATTTGCAGAGATTTTAGAACAAGAATAAACTTACAATAGGGAGTAAATGGATAAGACTGCGATTGAACTAAGCACGACAAGCATTACATTCCAACCTAAAAATGCCGTAAGAAAGGCAATTCCTGCACCTAATAGTCCGTACCATACGCTCTCACCAATGAGGAGAATACCTGGGAAAATAAGTGCCCCAAGGGTAGCATATGGCACATTCTTTAATAGGCGTTGTACAAATGGCGGCAATTCTTTCCCTTTAAATAATATAAATGGAAGAACACGAGGGATATATGTGACAACCCCCATTCCGATAATCATCCAAAACATTTCATTCATGCAAACGGTCTCTCCCTTCTCTTAGCGAACTAACCACCTCAATGATGACGGAAGACAATAATGTCGCGACAACAATTGACCAGCCTGTAGATAACGTATTCGACAATACTAAAATGCTGTTTAACGCTGCGGCAACAGCCGCTAATGCAACAACCTTTATTGATTTTTTCATGGAAGGAACCAATAAACCAATAAACATCGCATAAAGAGCGACAGCCATACTTTCTTGAATGACTTGCGGCAAAGCTGATCCAAGAATAAAGCCCATCGCTGTGAAAACGGACCAGCTTGTATATCCTATTCCATTTAGCGCAAGCATAAAAGATGGAGTAAGCTTCTCTTCGCGAATTGCAGCGACCGAAAATGATTCATCTGTAACTCCAAATGAATAAGCAATTTTCCAACCTAAATGACCTCTTTCCACTCTCTCATTTAAAGCAGTAGACATCAGAAAATGCCGAATATTAACGATGAACGTTGTTAATATGATTTCAAACGAGCTCGTTCCTAGTGCGATCAAGCTTAAGGAAATGTATTGGGCAGCTCCTGCAAATACGATTAAACTCATCATTAGTGTTTCAAAAAATGCCAAGCCAGTCGATTTTGCCAACAATCCAAAAGTTAAGGCAACAGGAATATAGCCTAGCGCCAATGGAAGTCCTGCTAATAGTCCGTCTTTCCATTGTTGTTTTTCTACTGTTTGTGTAGCTAAACTATCCATCGTTCTCTCCCTTTCAAAAAACAAGCAATTAATATATAATATTAATATTACAATATATTATACAAATGTATGTTATAACTTACAATAGAAAAGAGGTACTTTATTTGGAAACCGTCCAAAAATCGGTCAGTAAGCATTTAAAAACCCTTAGGAAGTCTAGAGGATTAAGCCTAGACCAATGTGCCAAGCTAACCGGAATTAGCAAGGCGATGCTTGGTCAAATTGAACGAGGTGATTCTAATCCGACCGTGTCGACTCTGTGGAAAATTGCGAGTGGACTAAAGGTGTCTTTTTCATATTTTTTACAAGAGGAAAAAGCTGAAATAGACGTAATTCATCTAGAAAACATACAGCCTCTTGAAGAAAAAACGGAAAATTACCGAGTGTATTCGATATTCCCGTTTAGTCCTAATCGACCGTTCGAAATCTATGTAATGGAATTAGAAAAAAATTCACAACACTCTTCTGAACCTCATAATGAAGGAGTCGAAGAATTTATAACAGTCATTGATGGTGCATTGGAATTAGAAATTCATAATACTGTGTATTCATTAAAGCAAGGCGATTCAATCCGATTCCACGCCAATGATTATCACACGTACCGTAATGGTGCGGATAAGAGAAGTAGATGTCATGTTACAATGTGTTATCAAGATGTATAGAAAAAAACTGACGAAGGTAAAACATCCTCCGTCAGTTTTTTAGATAAGTACAGCTTTATCATCATTCATTTGCTGACCACGAATCTTTTGAAATTCAGCCAAAAGCGTTTCAACGGATAAACCGCCCTTCTCTTCTTCCGTTGCATTAAATATGATTTGTCCCTTATCCATCATAATTAGTTTATTTCCTAAATCAATTGCTTGTTGCATATTATGGGTAACCATAAGAGTAGTCAAATGCAAATCTTTCACAATTTTCTTCGTCAAATCTGTGATAAGTTCAGCACGAGCCGGATCAAGGGCCGCCGTATGTTCATCGAGCAACAACACTTTTGGCTCAGTGAAAGTCGCCATCAATAATGATAATGCCTGCCGCTCTCCACCAGATAATAAACCAACCTTTGCATGTAGACGATTTTCTAATCCTAGATGGAGAATTTCTAATTGCTCTTGAAAAAACTTGCGGCGATTTTTCGTTACCCCAATCCTCAAACCACGCTTCTTTGTTCTCGCATAAGCAATTGCTAAATTTTCTTCAATAGTCATTGCAGGTGCGGTCCCCGCCATTGGGTCCTGAAAAACACGGCCGATGAGTCGAGACCGAACATGCTCCTGATCAAGGGTGACCTTCTTTGAGTCAATAAAGACTTCACCGACATCAGGAAGTAACTTTCCAGAAATTAAATTCATAAGCGTCGATTTCCCCGCACCATTGCTTCCAATAACCGTCATGAAATCTCCTTCGTCCAAATGCAAATTCAAGTCAGAAACGGCCATCTTTTCATCAGGAGTTCCTTCATTAAAGACCTTATGAATCCGATTTAGCGTAAGCATATCGTTCACTCCCTTCCTTTGAATGACCGTGAGCAAATGCTTGCGCTCTTTTCTTTCGTCTTTGTTTTTCTTTTTGCTGATCCATCACCTTCGGGAAGACGAGGGCACAGATGACAATAATAGCTGTAATTAATTTCATATCCCCTGACTCAAGGAACTCAACACGCATAGCGAGTGAAATGATTAAACGATAAAGGATCGCGCCCCCAATGATTGCTAAGGTTGCTCTAAAGATCGTTTTTGCACCAAACAATGCTTCACCGATGATTACAGATGCTAAACCAATGACAATCATTCCAATACCCATACCGATATCACTAAAGCCGTTGTATTGAGCGATAATGCCACCAGATAAAGCGACAAGACTATTTGAAATCCCAAGTCCAACTATTTTCAGTGTATCTGTATTTGCTGAAAAACTGCGAATCATCGTTTCATTATTACCAGTTGCTCGAATCGCTAAGCCAAGATCCGTTTTAAGGAACCAATCAATTAAAAACTTAATCGACAATGTTAGCACGAGCATCAAAAGTAAAATCCCCCATGTCTTCGGGATGAATCCTGGTAAAACACTTTGCATCCAGGTATCGAAAGGGAGCTTCTTCCAAAACTCAGTCAAACTTGATATCATCGTCCCTTCATTAAGCAATGATACATTGGCTTTCCCATCCATAATCCTTAAATTGATCGAATACAATGCAATCATCATAATAATTCCAGATAAGAGTGGATTTATTTTCCCTTTTGTATGAAGAACACCAGTGATACAACCAGCTAAAAATCCTGCAACCATCGCAAAGATCGTCGCAACGAACGGATCGATTCCATTCGTTATAAGAATAGCGGCTACTGCTGCACCAGTTACAAAGCTTCCATCGACTGTCAAATCGGGAAAATTCAAGATTCGAAACGATAAATAAACTCCTAACGCCATAATGGCATAAATCATCCCTGCCTCTATGGACGTAAAAATGGCTGTAGGCATACATCTCTTCCTTTCACAATGCTGTTACTGGATAAATTCTGCTATGTCATCCCATTCCGCTTTCAACTCTACACCCATGTCAGCTGCTGCTTTTTTATTGATAAGTAGTTTTAAATTTTGAGGATATTGTACAGGTAGATCTGATGTTTCTTTTTCTCCCTTTAAAATTTGTGCAGCCATTAGCCCAGCTTCATAACCTATGTCAGCATAGTCGAATCCGTAAGCTGCAAAGCCACCACGGACTACCGAATCCAACTCTCCTACAAATAATGGAAGTGATTGGTCGTTTGCAACTTGAATGACTGACTCTAATGCTGAAACAACTGTATTATCAGTAATGACATACAAGAAGTCTACTTTTCCTATTAAAGATTCAGCCGCTTGCTTAACTTCTGAAGATGTAGATACTGTTGCTTCCACCAGCTCTAAATCAGTCCCTTTCACCGCATCCTTCACAAGATCAACCTGAACCAATGAATTCGGTTCTCCTGCGTTATAAACCATTCCAATGCGGCTTCCTTCCAGTTCATTTGCCATAAACTGTACCGTATTTGGAATTGCATCTGGGTGATTATCAATTGTCCCAGTAACATTTTCTCCTGGCTGATCCATCGCTTCAACGATCCCTGCGTCCACAGGGTCCGTCACTGAAGTAAAGATGATCGGAATATCCTTCGTTGCATTCAATGCACCAAGTGCACTTGGTGTAGAATTGGCAAAGATCAAATCGACTTGATCTCCTGCAAATTTACTTGAGATGGTTTGTACATTGTTTTGATCCCCTTGCGCAGACTGGAAGTCATATTCGACTTTTAAACCTGCATCTTCTAAAGCCTTTTTAAACCCTTCAAATGCTGCATCTAATGAAGGATGCTCAACAATTTGTGTCGCTCCGATTTTAAATATTTTTTCTCCATCACCTGTGTCTGCACCACTTTTATCACTTGATCCACAGGCACTTAGGATCAAACCGCTAACGATTCCGGCCACTAGTAATGGAAAATACTTCTTTATTGTCTTCATGTTACTCCCTCACTTTATCACTTTTATGCTTTTATTCACTAAATTATATAGTGTGATAAAGCGAATAACAAGACTATTTATTAAATTTTCATAAAATTAGAATAAATATTTTCACAACACAAAAAAGACTCGAATGTAAAATTCGAATCTTATAAAGTAGCAAAGTCGGAAATCCACTCTGCATACATGTTTTTTTAGAGGAGTCTTTAGTAAAAGAAGAAAATCAGACTGTCTTAGAACGTTTATCAGGCAAGTATGCGGACTTAGTGTATTCCCGCGTTCATAAGGAAAGATCAAGACAAACAACGATATACGAGCATTTGCCAACAGTCTGAGATTCGAATCTATTTTTACGCGTATTATTCCCCTTTGAATTCTGGTTTTCGTTTTTCGATGAATGCTGCTAATGCTTCTAATCGGTCCTTTGTGGGAATGATCACTTCATATGCTTTTCTTTCAATATGTAATCCTGTATGAAGATCTGCGTTCATTCCTTGTTTAATTGCAAATTTTGCTTGTTGAAGTGCAAGTGGCCCATTTTTCAAAATCTCATCGCAAAATGCATAACAGCTGGAAAGCAGTTGTTCCTTTTCAACAACTTTTGTCAATAGATCATACTGATACGCTTCATCAGCAGTTAAGCGCTTCGCAGTTAAAATCAGCTCCATCGCTTTTGCTTGTCCAATTAACCTTGGCAAACGCTGTGTCCCTCCAGCACCTGGGATGATCGCAAGACTTGTTTCTGTTAAGCCCATCTTTGCTTCTTTTACAGCAATTCTAAAATCACATGCTAACGCAAGCTCCATTCCGCCACCAAATGCGAAGCCATTAATAGCCGCTATTGTTGGCTGTGGCAGCTCGTCAATCGCCGTAAATACTTCACCGATCTTATATAAGTTTCTTCGAACTTCTTCGTCTGTTAATGTTCGTCGTTCTTTCAAATCGGCTCCTACACTAAACGCTTTGTCTCCTGCTCCAATAAAAATAACTGCGCGAATATCTTTACGAGAACGAATTTCCTCAACAGCCGCTTGCAGCTCAATAAGAGTATCAAAGCTAAACGCATTTAATGCATCCGGTCGATTTAATGTCACAACTCCAAGATGCTCTCTTACATCAAATGTAATATAGCTCATTCTTTCATCCCCTTTCTTTATTTTGTATTCGCTTTCATTAATGGAAACTCCTCCATAAAAGCTAAAGAGTGTAAACAAGGTCAGTAATCGACGTTGTCTACACTCTCGAGTTTTATTTTTGTTCAAGGCTAATTAAGAATTTATCTATACTTTCGTTAAATAAGTCTGTTTCTTCTAAAAATGGACAGTGACAGCTATTTTCAAAAAGGTCTAGTTTGGCATTCGGTAATTGTTGCAATAGATGTTCTCCTGCTGCGACTGGAATGAGCTTCTCCACTTTTCCAAAACAAAGTAGTGTTGGTACATCAAAGCTCTGTAGCTGCTCTCTGTAATCAACAACTGATTGATCAAACAGAATCGCACTTGCAATTCCCTCTGGCAATCGAGTAGTTTCTTCGAGCATCCAGTTCATATCCTCATTGCTCAATTCCTCTTTGAACATAAGCGGAATAAATCCTTCTAGAAATCCTTTTTGATTCAGCTGAATTTCCCTCATAAACGCAGTTAATGTTGCAAGGTCAAAAGCACCTATTTCAAAATCTGGCCATTTAAAATCTGATGCAAGCTCATCGACAATAATTGTCGCATGAATATTGTCGTAACCGAATTGCTGTAAGTAATCCCAAATAACAAATGCACCCATAGACCAGCCAAGTAAGGTGACGTTCTTTAACTGCAGATGCTCAATCAAAGCGTATACGTCCTTAGCATAAGTAGCAATCGTATGACCAGACTGAATAGGAGCAGACTGCCCATGCCCTCTAAAATCCAGAGTGAGCACACGGTAGTTCTCTTTAAAGTATGGCAGCTGCTTTTGAAAAAACTTACTGCTCATCCATACTCCGTGAAGAAAAAGAATAGGTTGTCCTTCACCAACATCCTCATAAAAAAGTTTAGCACCATCTGATAAAGTTAAAGTTGCCATTGACTTCTCCCCCTCTGAATCTAGAATCCTTTATTACATCTTATACATTAAATGATAGCAATATATCAAAAACCTAAAACCATTCAGCCTAAAGTCGTATTTTTTTCAAGGCTATAGCCGTATTGGATAATTTGGTATTTAATAGTAAATTTAAAGAAGAAGAGGTGGTGATTTACTTGAGATATGTATCCCTTTGTATCTTGGCTGTTCTCAGCCTAATAGGTTGTAGCAAAGATGATAAAAATGTATTCAACATTATACAACCTGAGCAAATGAGCAAGATCGAAATCGTTGCACAGGATGGTTACATTGAAGAAATTATCGATGCAAGAGAAGTAGAAAATTTCATCGAGAGATTAAAAATTGAAACTTGGGAATTAGTGTCTGATTCTCCCAATTATAATGATGCCATCATGATCAATCTTTACCAAGAACCTACGAAAACACTGCTTTCGCTCGGTAAAGATGCCAATGACCTTCAACATGTAGCTTCCATCTCCATTAACGAGCAGGCGCCTTACGCAACGTTTTCCACAAAAAACCTAACAATGACGTTTTCCGTTGAAGAGGAGATTATACAATCCATATATAATGAACTTTCTACCATGTAGCAGGCTACTTTTGTGAGCTTGCTATTTCTTTTCAGTAAACGCAGTGAAATCCCATTGTTCCTTCAAGGCTAAATAGAGAAGCAGCAATCGATCTAGTAAGTAATCTGAGGACATTGAATCCACAGCTATACCGCTTTTCGGCAATAAGAGCTTTCCGATTTTCGATGCTAAAGCCGTCCGTTCATATTCACTTAGCATTGGGAGCCGTTCACAAAAAGTGCTTACTAATGCCCAATCTTCCTTTGTATAACTCTTCAGATTATTGGAGGAGAAAGAACTCTCAATAAGCTCTAGCTCTCTTGATTGAATGAACTTTTCTAGTCGTTTAAATTTTCTCTTGCCTGAGTCATAATCATAAACAACAATTGTTCCAGAAGTTAAATCTCCTAATCGCTTGTGAGTTGGGTGAAAAAAGACCATGAGGAAGCCGATTAAATAGCCTGCAGGAAGACTATCAATAATACGCATTAAATTACGGATAAAACTAGCTAAAAAAGTGATCCGGTGTCCATTATCATGAATGACACGGATACCGATTATTTGCTTTCCTACGGTTCTTCCCGAACGAAGAAATTCAAAGATAATAAAGTAACCCCAATTGATTACGAAAATAACGATAACTACAAATGCAATCAGATAAGCAGATGCATCCTCAAAAAAGAAATCCAGTGGACTCCAGCTCGTGAAGAAGAGCATCGGGAGTAAGAGAATGAACTGTATAAGAATCAATAATAGCGAATCAATAATAAAAGCAGCCGCTCTACTTCCAAGACCAGCGAGTGGAAATTGAATGTGAACGTTCTCCGGTGTATGTACTTTTAATTGTTCTCGCAAAAGCTGTCCCTCATTTCAAAAAAAATAAAGATACCTAAAGTTCCAAATAATAACTATAATAGAAGAATACTAGAAAAAAATTGCATTGTCACCTAAAGAGTAAGTATGACATTGTGAGATAAAGAGGTGGGAAAATGACACTCCAACAATTTATTCAATTTCATAGAGAAGATTGGAAAAGCCTAGAAGAAGCCATTCAAACATTAAGTTCAAGGAAACATTCACTAAAGAAAGATGAGCTCGATGCTTTTCATAAATTGTATGTTAAAACAACCCATCATCTTTCCTTTAGTCAAACGCATTTTCAAAATGAACAAATCACACTATACTTAAATGAACTTGTCGCAAAAGGGCACCATTTATTGTATCAACAGAAAATTTCAAGTTGGAAGCAAGCACACGCTTTCTTTACAGAAAAGTTTGTCGGTCTACTAATTGAGCAACAAAAATTCATTATCATTAGCTTTCTACTGTTTTTCTTCGGGTTTATCGCAGGATTCATTGCCGTAAAGCAAGATATTCTTGCAAGCTATGCAATATTGCCTGCAAACATGATTCCGAACATAAATGGACTAAGTGAAGAAGGCATCCCTGCAATCTCTTCTATCATGTCAGCACAGATCATGACGAACAATATTCAGGTAGCCATCCTTGCTTTTGCAGGTGGAATTCTCTTTGGATCAATTACCATTTTTGTGCTCATTTATAACGGCCTGTTAGTTGGGGCGTTCGCGGCAATTTTTTGGCATGAAGGAAAAAGTTATGAATTTTGGGCATACATTCTACCACATGGTGTCATTGAGCTTATTGCTATCTTCATTGCAGGTGGAGCGGGTCTTCTTATGGGATACAATCTGCTCGTTCCAGGACAATACAGTCGTACATATCAGCTTAAAAAAACAGCTATGCGTTCTGTCCAGTTGCTATTAGGGACAATTCCTCTTTTCGTAATTGCTGGGATCATTGAAGGCTTCATCACACCAGCAGCTGCACCGCTCTCTTTAAAATATGGATTTGCATTTGCAACCTTGCTCCTGTTTATCCTCTACATCGTTAACGGCAACAAAAAGCGCTTAAAACAAATAAGATGATCTATACATAAAACTGGATGTCATACGACAAACATCCAGTTTTATACTGATTGGCGATTCATTACTATAATGTATTGTGAAAGAGCCGCAGTCGTTAATGCCTCTTCACGCGCCTCTACGATATGCAATCCTCCCTTTTCCCACATTCGTTTTTCTTGTTTTTTTTGAAATAATTGCTGTTGTGCCACCGTTTTAACAAATGCTGATTCAGTGTTCACTGTTTTCATCTTAGAAAAGTTGACGAGTTCTTCATCCTCAATTCCAAGTAATAAGAATTTATGCTTCCGAGCCATTCTTCTCATAAAATAAAAGGTTGATTCCTCTTGTAATAACGTTGTAACATCGCTAAATAATACAATTAAGCTTCTCTTTCGCTGAACTTTCTCAAAGTAGGCAAAGATCGTATCATAATTTGCTTCGACACGTTTAGGTTGAATGGAATAAATAGATTGTAATATCGTTTGTAAATGGGCGATTCCTTTTGCAGGCGGTACATAAACATCTACTCCATTAGAAAAGACAAGAACAGACACGTAATCGCCATTTTTCAATGCAGCAGTAGCTAATGTAATTGCTCCTTCAATGACACTTTCTAATTTAGGGCCATTTCTTCCTTCAATGCCCATCATCCTACTAGAATCAAGAAGGATTGAAATATATTTCCCATGCTCAGGTTCATACGTATTTGTCATCAGCTCTTGCCACTTCGCAGATTGTCTCCAGTTCATTTTACGGAGATCATCTCCAATCGCGTACTTGCGAATATGAGAAAACTCGCCGACTCCTTCACGGCGCTTACGAACTTTTTCACCGTCAACAAGCAAATACTTATGGGCATGTTCTAAATAATGATGAGCAGCAGTTAAGTCTGGAATTACTTTGCAGTTGATGTCAAAATCATCATACGTTTGCTTCTTCCAAAGCCCCAATTTAGACGTATATGTAGCATACAGTTTTGTTACCTGAAAATCCCCACGTTTTTTTGGCGTAAACGAGAGTGCGATTGTTCGATTAGCCCCTTTTGGAAGGACAGTACGAACTACAGCCTCCCGATCGATCGAATCATGTAAATCATTCATCAGCTCAATATGAAGGTCTCTATCTGACTGATTGAAGATTTTATATTGGATAATGCCCATCTTATTTCTTTCAATCTCATTAGGCATTTGTATGTGTAGACTTACCTTTTTTTTGCTCGGCAAAGCGAATAGCTCAAAGGTTGAAAGCATGACTACAGCAAGTTGTATGAAAAGAAAGGATAGAAAGGATGCATTGGTTATATATGACAGGATAAACAAAAGCAGGGCACAAATCACATTTACCCATATGAGCCTTTTGGTAGGCAACACGCCTCTATCTCGGAACTTGAATAGATCCAACAATTTCATTGATAATGTCATCCTCTGTCAAACCCTCCAATTCAATATGAGGAGCTACTTGTATGCGATGCCTTAAAGCTGGGGCAGATACGACCTTTATGTCATCAGGTGTTACATAATCTCTATCTGATAAAAACGCCCATGCTCTTGCTGCACGACCGATTGAAATCGCCGCTCGTGTACTCGCGCCATACGTAACATCTTCTCTTTCTCTCGTCGCTCTAACGATCTTCATGATGTAATCAATCACCTCATCGCTAATGATAACCGCTTTTACAGCCTCTTGAAGACTTTTAAAATCTGCAAGCGACAATACAGAATTCCCCTCTATATTCTTCAATTCTTCAAATACATTTTTCAGAACCGTTTTTTCATCTTCAAAAGAAGGAAAATGTACGTTTAGCTTTAATAGAAAGCGGTCTTGCTGAGCTTCTGGGAGTGGGTACGTTCCTTCAAATTCAATTGGGTTTTGTGTAGCCACTACAAAGAACACATCGTCTAATTTGTACGTGCTTCCTTGTATCGTTACTTGATGCTCTTCCATAGCCTCTAGAAGAGCAGCTTGCGTTTTTGCAGGCGTACGATTAATTTCATCAGCCAGTAAAATGTTTGTGAAAATCGGTCCTTTGATCGTTTCAAACGAATGATTGCTCATGTTAAAGATTGTACTGCCTGTAATATCACTTGGCAGAAGATCTGGTGTAAACTGAATGCGACTAAATTGCCCATCCATTAATGAAGCAAGCGTTCGAACCATTTTCGTTTTTCCTGTGCCAGGAACTCCTTCAACTAATACATGTCCGCCAGCTAATACAGCCGTAAGTAAGAGCCTGCTATTCTTTGTTTGACCAATGATTGTCTCTTCAAATGCTTGCATGAATTGATTTAATTTTGTTCTCATTCACCTATAACCTCTTCTCGTAATCGATCTAACTGCTGTGTCGTAGTAACAAAAGATTTTTTATCCCAATCGACCATGTCTATTTGGGATTCAATCTTTGAAAATAATCGATTCGTCTTTTGATCAATTTTTTTCCGTTGAAATAAGAGATCGCCTGCATCCTTCCATGACAAACCAGTGGGGACGGCGTGTTTCTCATAAAGTAGCTGCCTTAGAAAGTTTGACTGGACTACGATTGATTGCTTATAAAATTTCTTTTTCTCATACCAGCCTGCCAGTGCATATAATCGCTCATTATTAAAGCGTACCACTTCTTCATGCGGAACTTTGATTGGCCCAAAGCGCTTCCCCTTCATCCAAACAAATAAAAGATAGATAACGAGCCCATTTGCTAGTAATACGATCATCCACTGCGGGAAAAGCTCCGTAAGGAAGGGTTCATCTTGGAGAAGCTGATTAGCGAGGAATATTTCCTCTCCACTTCCCTCTTCTAGTAACTTAAGGAAATGTGCAATATGCCCGCCTTCAACAATTGCCTCGTTTGTTAGCAATCGGCTCGTAGAAGCAACAATCAGTTTTCCACTTCCATATGACTTCGATACAGCAACAACCGCACCATAGGGATCAAGATGAAATACTGGAATAAAACCGTCTGCTTCATCAAAGATAAAGCTAGGTTGCGTAAAGACCTCATATAGACTGCCATCCTCATCTTTCATATGAATAGACTCATAAGGTAAGAGTGATGCTGGAATGCTCTTTACATCAAAGGCTGTTGGTCGCTCTTGGAATAATACAACTGTGTTACCTTTCCGCATAAAGGATTCTAGAAGCTCGGTCTGATGCTTCAATTGCTCGATCGCTGGTTCAATCAACAAAAGAGTAGCCTTATTCTCTAATTCTAAAAAACTAGTTAGCTCGCCGTTCCATATAGTTGTATTTGGTTGCTCTTGCATATACGTATGAATCGCCTTTGTTCCGTCTGGTGCAGGAGAAGCTGCATACAATGGTGGGTAGCTTTGACGTTCATTCGGGATAAAAAACGAAAGGCATGCTAAGGCAATTAACGGGAGAATGATGAATAAAATAACTTTTCCATTGTTTATATTCATTGATTATTCTCCTCATTTTCCTCCGATTGTGCGTCCTTCCTAAGCACATTCTGAACCTTCTCCTTCAATTCACGATAACTTGTGGCATGAATCGGTTTCTTCCCATACATCGCCTCATCATACATTAGTGCAGCTGTATAGAATAAACCTGCATCTTCACGACTATGCACCGTTATTTCTTCGTAATAATCCCAATTTGTTTTCCACTTTCGAGCTTCTAACCACTGTTTCTCAGTATAGTGCAGTAAGATGGCAAGGAATAAATGCCTAACGGCTAAGGAGAACTGCATTTGTTCCTCATATTTTAACCCCTCTTCTAAATGCCTTCTGCTCGACCATTCATGAGTGAATGAATGACGATCTAAAAGCTGTCTCTGCAATTGACGACGTCTATATGTCTTTTGTCCAAAATGAACAACGAGAAAAATAAGAAATGCTAAAACAATTAGGACCATCATTACGAAGATCAACATCGTAAATCCTGATTGAACAAAGGGGGCAGGGGCGATGCTATTTAGTAGATCGACAAACCATTCCTTTAAACGCTCCCACCATTGTTGTAAGATGTTCGGTTCCTTACGATATTGTTCATATTCGTTAGAGCGTAAAATTTCTGTAAGTCGCTCTGACATATCTTTTTCTTTCATAAGATCACCTAGCTTTTCTTGTCATGCTGCTCAACCATCTCAAACAAGTCATTAGCTTCAAATCGACTTTTCAAATCAAAATAAAGAACAGCTGTTCCAACGATGATGACCATTGCGGTAAACTGGATCGTAAAATTGACGATAAATTCCCAAAACACGCTCGTTCCTAAAATGAGACCGAACACAGCTTCCACGGAAAAATTAATAAGCGATGTCACGATATAAAGAACAGCTAATATACCGAGGCATTTCCAACCTTGCCCTTTTGTCATCTCCCAGCTCTTACCGATTCCAATAGAGTCTTCATTGATCGCTACACTTACTATGTAGAAGGCAAAACGTGTTAACAAATAAAAGGCAGCAATAAGCAGGGCAAAAAACATGAGTATAATAAATAAAAAGAAGCCGATTCCATCGCTAAAAATGAGCATTATAATCATCGATCCTGGGATCAAGAAAATAAAAAACGTCATAATACCATACAAAATCGTGCTAAAAAAAGCAGGAATAAATCTCCCAATACTCTCTTTGTATAGTTGTTTAATTGTATAATCTTCACCTTGGCGGATACGATTGATCATTTGAATAATAGCAACTTGGACGATAAGAGCAGCGATGAACATAAGAAAGCCAATGAACATGCTGATAAGACTATCTCCTAGCGACAGCAATGGATTTGGTTGTTCTATAGGTACTTCTCCTGAAAAAGCAGCTGTAATTTGATTGATCCAACTGTCTCCCTTACTTTCAGTATTAAAAAATGATTGTCCATTTAAGATACTAATGAGTGCAGAAAATAAAAAAATGGGCATCATCATAAAAAGAAACAATAAAAAGAAGTCTTTAAATCTTTGTTTTAATAGTGAAAAAGTAACATCGAGAATTTCCCCAAAAGTTTTGGGTCTATTTAATAACTCTTTCATTCAATAACCCCTATCTATTTTTAAGAATATTTTAACATTTATTAGTAACAATATGGGAAGTTTTTGTATTTTTATCTATATGAATCCATTTCCTAACCCAATTGTTCTTCATATTATTCAAATGTAATCATGAAAGGATTGTTTCTGACGAATGCTTTTCCGCAGGCGTGGCCTGAGCCACCTCCTCCGTGCGGGCTCTAAGCTATCACGCTTTTCCCGCAAGAGTCACCGACTTCCACTGTAATCTAAAAACCATTCTTCTTTCTTAGTGGCTAATCTATTTATGTACTTCAATCATATGAATCCATTTCCTAACCCAATTGTTCTTCATATTATTCAAATGTAATCGTGAAAGGGTTGTTTCTGACGAATGATTTATTCTCAAAAAAACAAAAGAAACATCTCACCGAAAAAGCAGAGATGTTTCTTTTTTAGCAATTAAGCTTTCTGTAATAATTTCTCTTTTAATGCACGGCGAACTATTTTCCCAGTTGAATTCTTTGGAAGCTCTTCTACGAATTCGATGACAGCTGGAAGCTTATATTTAGCTAAATATTCTCTGCAGTAATCTAAAAGCTCTTCTTTCGAAAACTCTTCTGATTTTCTTACAGCAAAGCAATATACTTGCTCTCCATGTTCATCGTTTGGAATGCCAACGACTGCACATTCAACAATTTTCGGGTGTTTATAAACGACTTCTTCTACTTCTCTAGGATATACGTTATATCCACCAACTAGAATCATATCTTTTTTACGATCAACAATGTAAAAATAATCTTCTTCGTCTTTTTTTGCTAGATCACCAGTATATAGCCAGCCACCTTTTAATACTTTTGCTGAATCTTCAGGGGCATTATAATACCCTTTCATTACATTCGGACCGCGAACGATTAATTCGCCCACTTCACCTGTTGGAACTTCAACACCGAACTCATCAACAACTTTGTTTTCAACATTGACGATAGACTGTCCAATAGAACCGGCTTTACGAGGACGATTCAAAGGATTAAAGCATGTGACTGGTGAAGCTTCTGACAATCCGTATCCTTCTGAAATCTGCACATTGAATTTCTGTTCGAACGCTTCAAGTAAAGCAACTGGCATGGAAGCGCCTCCAGAAATACAAAGACGTAAACTGCTTAAATCCTCTGGCTTCCCTTCAGGAAATTGTAATAAGAAGTTGTACATAGTTGGTACGCCTGCAAATACAGTCGGCTTGTATTCGTTTGTTAATCTAAAAATTTCTTTTGGGCTAAATTTTGGGTCGATTAAGATGGTCGCTCCATTCATAAGCGGTGCATTTAAAGCAACTGTTAAACAAAATACATGGAACATAGGAAGGGTTGTAATCACACGATCATTCTCATCCATATGCAAATAATCACTCACATCTTTTGCGTTGCTATATAAGTTTTTATGTGTGAGCATTGCACCTTTCGGCTTACCAGTTGTTCCAGAAGTATACAGAATAACAGCGGTTTCATCATCATTTAATTCAGGGCCTTTAAACTGAAGATCCCCTGAATCAACCACTTGTGAAAACGATTTCAATTTTGATGCTACTGAGAGAGTTGATAAATCTGTATTCGCTTGTTGACCTTGAGGAGTTTCGCATAAGATGAATTGTTCTACATTAGGTAACAGTAGATGCATTTTTTCTGCTAATGGCAATAATAGGTCCAACATGACAAGGGCTTTGGCGTTCCCATTATTTACGATATACGCAATTTCTTCAGGAGTATAAATTGGATTGATTGGAATGACCGTTGCTCCTAAGCGAAGCGCGCCATGCAAAGCAATGACAAAGTGGGGTGAGTTCCCTAGCAACAGCCCAATATGGTCTCCCTTTTTAATCCCTAACTGCTCTAATCCGGAGGCAAACTTTGATACTGCACCATCTAGCTCTGCATATGTACTTGCTTTGTCCATAAAATAATAAGCAGGCTTATCCCCTTTTAGTAAAGCGGTTTCATGAAGCTGTTTTGTTAAATTCATCTCCTCATTCCCTTCTAATAATATCAAAATCATCTTGAAAATTTAAATTTTCTAAATATATTATATTAGAAGAAAAATACCTTATCAATTAAAAAGTCAAAAAATTTTAAAATATCCACATTTAATATAGATTGTATTCAAGTTTACTCTAACTTCTCAAGACTAGAATTATGAAGTTTTCATATTTTCATATAAAGAATTATGCGCAAATAAAAGCCCACTCATTGTGCAGTGGGCTTTATCACCTCATAATCAGCATTTCTAAAAACTTCCTTACTTTCACCCTCATGTAATGATATGAGTTCTGTTACAGTTACAAAATGATAATCTTGCTCAATTAGTCGGTCCAATATAGCTGGAAGGGCTAACGCGGTTTCTTCATGAATATCATGCAATAACACAATTGATCCTGGGAAAACTTTATTCAAAACTTCCTCTTCAATCTTTTCTCGATTTCTAGTGAACCAATCCATAGAATCAACAGACCATAAGATAAGAGGTTGGTTTAAAATCGAAGCTGATTCGATTATATGCTTATTATATAATCCGTATGGTGGACGGAAAGTTTTAGGGTAGATACCCGTCACTTCTTTTATTACTTCCAACCCTTCTTTTACTTCTTGCGTCGCATCTTTTAAATCAATGTTATTGAGTTGTAGATGGTGAACAGTGTGATTTCCAATTTCATGCCCAGCATCAGCAACCTGCTTAGCTAGCTCTGGATAATTCTTTACTTGTACACCTAGCATATAAAATGTTGCTTTTACATTGTAACGTTCCAATGTGTTTAGCACCTCTGTTGTTACATTTGGCTTAGGACCATCATCAAAGGTTAATGCAACATACTTACGTGTTTTATCCAATTCTGTTATTTTAGGAGTCTCAGTTTCTTCTACCCAATTAGGAACATTTTTCTCAGCTACTCTCATCTCTTTCTCTTTTAGATTGTTAGATTGCTCTAACAATTCAGGTGCTACCGCTAATGGCTCATCGTCCGTCACCGCAAGCGTTAAAAAAACGGTTAGACCAAAAGCAGTAGCTCCAATCCCCATTAACAACATGCTAATGCCTTTCTTCACTGTATCCCTCTCCAAGTTGCGATTTCTTGTAAATATTGTTCTTTTTCACAGAACGCTTTTTATATATCGATTACTACTTAATTCCTCTTGAATCAGTTGTGTTGGAATCACAAACTCCTGTTTTCCCATGTATCCAGGCGCTACCTCGTATTTTTGAAAAACAATGACGAGCTCTTGTGCTTCGTTAATATAGAATGTTTGCTTCTTATTTATTTTTGAAAATTGATTAACATCTTCATCGCTTACCCAGTATATCGTTCCTTCATTCTCCTCCATCTCCATAAGCATAGCCTCTCTAATATATTCACTTATAATATTTACATATTCATCATTTTCAAAAAGCATCGGCAAGGATAGTACAATTTCATTCTCTTTATCAATATTGTCATAATAGTAAATTTGTTCGGTTGAACCAATAATATGTTCCACAACTCTCTCAATGATAAATAGCTGTTCAGTCTCTTGTACAATTCGATAATCACTGAAAACCGCATACTTCCCTAATTTATCCCTTTCAAAAATCTTCTCTTCATACTCTCTAAATAGTGTTTTTCCTTCTTCTAAATACTTATCATTTAATTCTGCAATGAATTCATCCTCGTTTTCATTTGCCAGTTGAGGTACATTAATTCTTGCTTCATGATTTTCACTTTTATGTTCAAATGAAACAAACGTAAAGACCTCTACCATATTACTTAATATAGGAACTTTCTCTAATGCCTTTGCCATAGGTGGATGTATATTTAACCCTGCAATAAAGAGCAAAAAAGCTGCTGCAGTGGCTAAAATATAGAACGGGATCGTTTTTCGCTTTCGCTTCTTTTGCAAAGCTTTTTGAACGACTTCATTCAATTCATCAGGAATTGGAATGTTTTCATAATCTTTTTTCCAATTTTCAAGTTTCCTATTACTCTTCATCTTCAATCCCTCCACGCATCTCTACATTTAAGCGTTTCAATGCTTTGTAAATCCGTGTTTTAATCGTATTGACGTTTTCATCCAAAATTTCAGCAACTTCTTCAATTTTCAAATCCTCAAAGTAGCGAAGAACGATCACGATTCGATATTTTTCAGGTAAATCATCTACTGCATTATGTAGATCTACATCCAAATAGCGATCAGCAGAGGACTCATCATAAAAATCGAGTACTTCCTCATCTACGACGATCCATTTTTTTCTTTTTCTAAGAAAATCTAATGAAGTATGGACGACGATTTTATAAAACCAACTTTTTAATTGCTGTTCCTGCTGCAATGTATCAAGTTTACGTAGTCCTTTATGAATCGACTCTTGCACAATATCAAGAGCATCGTTTTCATTTTTCACATAGCTGTAGGCCAACCGATAAAACCTTTCTTTATGCTCCATAACAAAGGATGCAAATTGTTCGTTCTTTGATTTCTTTAATAAACCCATGAAAAAGGCCCCTTTTCTACCATATAAGCTTATATATACTAGACGTTTTTAACTCCTTTTAAAGTTTTAATTCGCTTCAACTTTTTTACTGGAAAATTATACATAAGAAAATCATAAGTCTACTGGTTCATAAATGGTTAAACATTCTTAAAGTGTTAAGAAAAGATCATCTTCGATTATCGGAGACAGTAGGCAAAATTAGAAATCGACCTTGTCTACATATTTCTTAAGAAATTTATTATTATTATTGGCTACGTTACAGTTCTTGGTTGATTTTAATAAATCGTAATCATTTGTGGTTCCTGATTGTAATTTATGAAAAAAGGGGTATTACAAATGACTGTGGCGACCATATTAGCTGATATTTATGCTTTGAGCGAAAGGGATAAAGAATATATTTTAGGGTTTCTTACCCGTCATTTTACTCCTACTGCTTCTCAATAAGGGGCTTTAATAGGTGAATTAAGGGAGAAAATATTTTCTCACGGCTTTCATTGTCGTCATTGTGGAGGTATGGCAGTTGTTCGCTATGGAAAGCGAACTGGTCGCCAACTTTATAAGTGCAAAGATTTTCTTAAATTGAGCTGTGATTTAACAAATTCACCTATGTATCGTTAAAAAAAAGGCAGACAAATGGATTGCATTTATTGAATGTAGGTTGAAGGAATATCTCTAATAGGAAATAACAAATATTCATCAATGGTTCACGCAAAAAATGAACTTGGAAATGTATCTCCAAGCTCATTTATTTTATTGTCCATTTTTTTCTAAAGCACCTTTTAGTTGAAGATTATACATTCAATTTCAACTTATAACGGTTTCCAATAAGCGTCCTTTATTTCGGACTTATTTGGAGGTCTAACAAATTTCAAACTTCTTTCACCTTTAGCCCCAAATTTTATAAAATTTTGTTGTGCTTCTCTAAAGGAAACATAATTGGCACCAGTTTCATCTGGGTATTTATATTGGTAGCCATCATCTTCCCAAAAACAGATTTCACAAATGTCAAAGGTATCTGGTGGTTCTTCATCTAAAGTTTTATAACCACAACAAGGACAAGTATATTTCAAGCTATCACCTCAGTACTGTTTTATTCAATGTACTATGTTTTCTTCTTCAACTAAACTGCTTCGTTAGTTTGTATGGAAATTTTTACAATATCATATTTATTTTAACATAAATAACCAATCTCGAGTTTTTATATTATCTATTTTATTAATCAACATTTACCTTTAACACAGACTTATTATTATTATTAGAGAAGCCCTCAGCCTGTCTTGAAAACGCTTGTCAGAGTAGACACGCAGTGAAATGAAGACCCGAATAGAACACAAGGTTCTTGAGAGGACTTTGATGCCAAACAATGACGTTTCAACAGTCTGAGATCATCTTCAATTACCCCTCCTGTCGGGTCCTTTTTAGCGAAGAACTCTTCAACTTCCTAGGAAGAAATGACAAATTTAATACTGAATTTCTAAGAAAATAACACTTCATCCATGACGAAATTTTATACTTTATTATCTTTCAAAAAAAGAACTGCCTAAAGGCAGTTCGAAAATGTAGACAAAGTCGATTTCCGACTTTGTCTACATTTTTTTTCGTAGTACTTTTTGATAATAAGAGAAACCATCTGACTGTCTTGATAACGCTTGTCAGACAATGCGTGCAGTTGAACGAAGCCCCGAATAGAACACAAGGTTCGTGAGGGGACTTTGAGCCAAACAACGACGTATGCGAGCGTTTGTCGGTCAGTCTGGGCTGCCTAAAGGCAGTTCAATCATATTAGTAAACTAACTGTATAAAGTCATCCATCGTGATGTTACCAAAATAGTGTTTAATGTTAATACCGTCTAGCGCTTTTTCAATTTGATCGCGCTCGTACTTAGTGCCAACAAGTTTTTCTTCAATTTCTGTTACATCGCCTACTCCAAAGAAGTCTCCGTAAATTTTACAGCCTTCAATCATTCCTTTATTCACATTAAGGCGAATATCGATTTGACCTACTGGGAAGCGGTGCGAATGCTGCAAATCGAACTTCGGTGATTTTCCATAATTCCATTCCCAATTTTGATAACGTTCTTTAGAAAGTTCGTGGATTTTCACCCAATCTTCTTCTGTTAATACATATTCCTTTACTTCATCTTGCTCGGCAAAAATGTATTCCAATAAAAGAGAACGGAATTGTTCAATCTCCATATCTTCCTTTAAGAATTCAGTAATGTTAGCCACACGGCTTCGAATCGACTTAATCCCTTTAGATTCAATTTTATCCTTACGTACTTTTAGCGATGAAACTACATGATCAATCTCCGAATTAAACATCAATGTTCCGTGGCTAAACATTCTCCCTTTTGTTGAAAATTGTGCATTCCCTGAGATTTTTCTTCCTCCTGCTGTTAGGTCATTTCGACCGCTTAACTCAGCTTCTACGCCTAATTTTTTTAATGCTTGTACAACAGGCTCAGTGAATTTTCTAAAGTTATGGAAGCTCTCACCATCGTCCTTTGTGATAAAGCTAAAGTTTAAGTTACCTAAGTCATGATAAACTGCTCCACCACCAGAAAGACGACGAACAACTTTAATTCCGTTTTTCTCTACGTAGTCTGTATTAATTTCTTCTACTGTATTCTGATTTTTTCCAATAATAATAGAAGGCTCGTTTATGTAGAACAGCAAGTATGTTTCATTAATGTCTAAGTTTTTTAAAGCATATTCTTCAATCGCTAAATTAATTTGTGGATCTGTAATTCCTTTGTTATCAATAAATAACATGTAATTCACTCCTATATTTCAAATGATAATCCGTAAGAAGCAAGCGTAATTTGTCCCTTGTAGAAAGTCGCTGCTTCTACCTTCAACTGCTCTATTTTACCATAGTGCGGCAGATGAGTTAAAACGAGATGTTGTACGTTTGCATCATGAGCAAATTTCCCTGCTTCTAAGCTATTCATATGCCCAGCGTCCGCCCCATCTTGATGCCCATAAAAATTACATTCACAAAATAAAACGTCAGCATTCCTTGAGAACGAAACAAACTCTTCCTTAAATGCAGTATCGGCTGTATATACAAATGAGCATCCATCTACTTCAAACCTCATTGCATAACAAGGTGCGGGATGAAGTGTTTTCATGAACGAAATGGAAAACGGTCCGACTGTTAACTGTTTACTCGGGTCATAAACAACCCCTTCTGTAATATCACGATAATGCAACTTTTTGAATTCATACTTGTTTTCATTATGAGCATAGATCTTCAAAGTAGGTGGTTTTTCTTGAAGAAACCCCTGGATTAGCCGAGCGTGTTGTAGTACACCAATATCTGCTACATGGTCTGGATGATAATGAGAAATTATCACTGCATCTAGATTTTCTGGCTGTACAATTTTTTGCATTTTTGATAAAACACCACTCCCACAATCCACTAGTAACTTAAATCCATCATGTTCTAATAAATAGCCTGAACTAGCTTCATCTCCTTTAGGATAGCCACCCCATTGTCCGATTACAGTTACTTTCATCCTTCTCCCCCTCTTCTTTTTCATACTACAAATATAAGGTATTTCAAAATTCATTTCATTAGTTTTAGTTGATTCAGACAAAAGATTCATTTTGAAAGTTGTTCCTAAACAGTTATTGACTTTCAAATACTGTTATAATACAATAATAGCATCAAATATTCAGAAATTAACCAGGAGGGATTCACTTTGATTCAGAATATTGTCGAATTTTTCAGAAACCTACCTGCTAAACAATGTATGGAATGCGGAAAAACAATTGAAGAACAACATGAATGCTATGGAAACAAATGCAATAAATGCATGGATGTTACAAACTTATAAAACAATCATACTTTCAAAACGAATGGCTAAACCGAAATTCGGTTTAGCCATTCCCTATCCTTAAGCATATTTCTTTTTGAATTGCATTCTAAAATAGATGAATGTTCCAATCATAAACAGCAATGAAAAACTAGATAAATAGATTGTGTTTTGCCATAAATATGAGTAATCGCCACTTGAAACAACTGATTTAAACCCAGCTACTGAATACGTCATTGGTAGCAATGGATTGAACACTTGAAGTGCGTTTGGAATCAATTCTAACGGGAAGGTTCCAGCGCTTGTTGTTAATTGCAGAATTAAGATAATAATTGCAATGAATCTACCTGTATCACCAAATGCAGTGACGAAGAATTGAATCAATGCCATAAAGCAAATACTTGTGAGAATCGCAAATAATATAAACAGTGGAACATTTTGCACTTCAATCTTTAAAACGGTTAAAAGAATTGTTGTAGCTATGATCGCTTGTATTCCACCTACAGCAAGTAAAACCATGATTTTACTAGAAAACCACTGTAAAGCGCTCTTCGGCTTATCTGCAGGTTCTTTAAGAGGAAATACAATCGATAATAGCAATGCACCTACGAACAATCCTAAAGACAAGAAATAAGGAGCAAATCCAGTCCCATAATTCGGAACATCATGGATTTTTTCATTTTTTACTTCCGCTGGATTTGCCATCATTTCATAGGTCTCTTCATTTGCCTCAAAGCTTTTAGCTTGATCAGCACCTTCTGCTAATCCATCATGAAGCTCGCTTGTACCATCCGCTAAAGCTGCACTTCCTTCAGCAAGAGTACGCGATCCATCTGCTAATTGTTCTGAGCCCGCCTGAAATGCATCGGTTCCACCTTGTAATTGACTAAGGCCATCTTGAAATGCATCTGTTGCCTGATACAATGTCGAGACACCTGTTGAAGCCTCCGCTAATTTTCCACCGAATTGCCCCATACCTGAATGCACCTGTTGTTGGCCTAAATGCAGCTGATCAGATGCATTCTTTAATTGACTCATTCCGTCCTTTGTTTGAAGTAGCGCTTGGTTTGCGATCTTTTGACCATTTACAAGTTCATTCATTTCTGAGGCTAATGAACTTGAGCCATCACTCATCTGTTGTGCACCAGCTGTAATTGTTTGCGAAGTCTTATTTATTTGATCAATTAACTCTACTAATTCTTCCTTCCCTTCACCATCCGGTAACAACTCTATTGATGACGATAGATTTGACGTGAGCGATGTTAATTGAGCAACACTTGTTTGCCATGTTTTTAACGATGAAGATAGTGAAATCGTTGCAGCTTTTGCCGCCTCTGTTCCTTCAACTAATTTCGGAAACTCATTACTAGTCTGTGCGATACCAGAATGAATCAACTCTATATTTGCCGCTACTTCTTCTTGCCCCTTCGCTAATTGCCCAACAGATAATTGAAGCTGATTCTGTGCTTCAATTAATTGATTTAATCCTTGATCCGCTTTCGCTAGACCATCATTTAATTGAACTGATCCAGTCGCTAACGTATCTACTCCGTTTTTTAAAGAAACCGATTTCTTCGCTAATACTGTTAAATGGTGATAAAGTTCTTCAGAACCCCCTTTTAAATCTGTAGCACCAAGCTTTATCTTCTCTGCTCCTTCTGCTGCATCGCCTATTCCATCTGCTACTTCTGTTACTTTAGTGAAAATTGTCTCAGCATACGTTTCTGTGAGCTTTTCTGAAATTGTCCCCTTCATTTGCTCAACAGCAGTTTCCCCTATTTGCGAAGAAAGAAAATTAAAAGATTCATTTGGTACATAAATAAGCGAAAGTTTTTTCGGATTATCATCTAAAATAGTCGTTGCGTTCTCTGAGAAATCCTCGGGTATTTCTACAACGATATAATACTTTTCCTTTTGTAGATCTTTGTATGCTTCCTCTTTATTGACAAATTGATAATTAAAATCACCGCTCTCTTTCATTTTGTCTACAAATTCATCCCCTAGCTGTAAATACTCTCCTTGAAACTCTGCTCCTTTATCGCCATTCACAATTGCGACAGGTAAATCATCTAGCTGATGATATGGATCCCAAAAAGCCCATAAGAATAAGCCGCTATATAGAATTGGGATAAATAGAATAGCAGACAATGCAATGAATAACTTTTTATCTTTGATTATATTTTTTAATTCTTGCATCCCTAGATTCACTTATAAAACCTCCTAAAAATTAATGACTAAATTATTCAAATGGTCAATTTGTTGAAAAAGAAGAGGATTATCTAGTTGACAATCCATTAAATAAATATAGCTTGAATAAATTTGCCACTTCTTCTTTATCAAGTGGTTTATTGTTCTTCTCCCAATCAAATACAAGTGCAACATAGAGCTTTAGAAAGATAAATGCTGTTAATTTAGGATCACAAGGTTTGATTTCATGTTGTTCAATTCCAATTTTTATTATATCTTGAAGAAACACTTGGATCGTCTCCTCCAAACGATTCACAACTTCTAACACCGCTGGAGTTCCCATTTCTTTTGCTTCTTGATAAAGCTTGATCATTAATTGATGAGTAATGCGAAACTCTAATACATTGTATAGGCCAACATGTACTTTTTCAAAGAAGCTTAACGACTCGTCACTTATTACAGACTGAACAGCAACTTCAATTTCAAGAAAAAGCTTCGAAACAATTTCTTCAAACAGCTCTTCTTTATTTGCAAAGAAGGTGTAGATTGTACCTTTTCCAACATTCGCAAGCCTTGATACTTGATCCATTGTCGTTGCCTTATACCCAAAAATCGCAAAAGAATTACTTGCTGCATCAACGATTAACTGTCTTCTATCCATCTTATTCACCCTCTTATTGACCAAATGAATTTAATAGTCATTTATTCAATTACATTATCATGACTTTTCTTTTTTAGCAAGTATAAATCTTATATAAGGATTTTTCTCAAAAAAAAGAGCATTGAAATTAATCAATGCCGACATTTTTTTCGATATCATCCATCACTTGGCGCGCTGCATTTTCACCTTGCTGTATGCAATCGGGAACGCCTAACCCATGGTAAGAGCATCCTGTTAAGATCACTCCAGGGAGTAATCCCTTTATCTCACTTTGAATGTTTTCGATACGCTCCTTATGGCCAATGGTATATTGAGGCATTGCTTGTTTCCATCTCGAAACAATGGAAAAGTCTGGATTCGATGTAATTTTCATCGTTTTTCGTAAATCTTCTAAAACGATGTTTACAATTTGATGATCGGCTAAATCAACAATTGTTTCTTCCCCAGCACGACCGACATAACATCTAAGTAATACCTTACCTTTTGGCGTTGTATGTGGCCATTTCTTATGTGTCCACGTACATGCTGTAATCGTGTAGTCACTGTTTCGTGATACTACAAAACCAGTACCATCAATGTCCTTTTCAATCGCTTCAGCTGGAAAAGCAAGTGCCACAGTTGCTACAGATGTTGCTTGCATCTGTTTTAAAGCTTGACTTGACATGTTGTGGTCAAGAATCATGTGAACTGCATGATGAGGAATTGCCAACACGACTATATCTGCTTCGTATTCCTTCTGATTAAACAGCCTAACTACTTTTTTATTATTTCTTAGAAAAAGCTTCTCTACTTTACATCCTTTTAAAACTGTACCTTTTGGCAATGTATTTTCTAGTGCATCTACTAAAGATTGAAGCCCCGTTTTTAAGGTTAGAAATTGGCCTTTGCTTTCTTTTTGATTCGATTGCTGTTTAGGCGCTGCTTTCTTCATTCCTAAAATTAAACTACGGTGCTTCTGTTCCACCTGATAAAATTGAGGAAATGTTGACATCAAGCTCATTTGATCGATATCTCCTGCATAAATGCCTGAAAGTAGTGGTTCAATTAGATGATCCACGACCTCATTCCCTAACCTTCTCCGAAAGAAAAATCCTAATGATTGATCAGTAATTGCTTCTGACCTTGGCAAGACAAAATCAAATGCGGCTCTTATCTTTCCAGCAGGTGAAAAGAGGTGTGAAGCAATGAATGGTTTGATATTTGTAGGAATACCCATGATTGCTCCACCTGGCATTGGATGAAGCTTTTCTCTTGCAAGTACATAGGACTGTCCTGTTGCATTTCGCACCAATTCCTGCTCCAAGCCAACTTCTTTTGCCAATATAGAAGCACTCTCTTTTCTTGCTAAAAATGAATCTGGCCCTTTTTCAATGATAAATCCATCTCGTTTAACTGTTTGAACTTTTCCCCCAAGCTGATGACTTGCTTCAATTAGCTTTATATCCAATGATTCCCCTTCATTGTTCGCTTGCTTGTGTAAATAATAGGCAGTAGCTAACCCCGTAATCCCACCGCCTACTACAATCACTTTACGCTTGGTCTTCAGCATGGTTCCTCGCCTACTTTATTAGATTTTTTTCAAATTAAGTTTTTGGAAGATGACATTTCCCATTGCTTCAATGAACAACTGATGTGCATTTGGCATTTCAGGGCGATAATAGTTAGCACCAATTTCGTCTGTTACAACTTTACATTCATAATCATTGTCGTATAGGACTTCTAAGTGATCGGACACAAACCCGACTGGTGTGTACATAAATGCTTTATATCCATGCTTTTCATGAAGTTCTTTTGTTAAATCCTGTACGTCTGGCCCTAACCAAGGTTCAGGGGTATTTCCTGCTGATTGCCAACCAACTTCAACATTTTTAACGCCTGCAGCTTCTGCAATGAGTTTTGCTGTTTCTTTCAGTTGATCAGGATAAGGATCACCTAATTGCAAGATTTTTTCTGGTAAGCTATGAGCAGAAACGATTAATACATAATCATCTTTTTCCTCATCTGTCATTGTTTGAATTGTCTCTTTAACTTTAGTAGACCAATATTCAATGAACTTAGGCTCAGTATACCAGCTTTCAACAGAGTGAATTGTTAGACCACCAAGCTTTTCAGCCTCTTCCTGTGCTCTTCCATTGTAAGACTTAATGCTGAATGTAGAAAAATGTGGTGCGAGCACAATGCTAACAGCTTCAGTAATACCATCATCATGCATTTGCTTAACTGCATCTTCAACAAATGGCTCAATATGCTTTAAACCTAAGTACATCGTAAATTCAATTTCATCCTGAACTTGGTTTAAGTGAGACTCCAATGCTTTTGCTTGTTCCATCGTAATTTTTGCCAATGGAGATATTCCGCCAATTGCTTCGTATCTACTTCTTAAATCCTCGAGCATTTCATCCGTTGGCTTTCTACCATGGCGAATATGTGTATAATATCTTTCTAAATCTTCTTCTTTATAAGGGGTACCGTATGCCATGACTAACAGACCCATCTTTTTCTTCGTCATGTATGTTCACCTCTATTTTGCTTATTTAATTTGACTGATTTTTTCAGCAGAGTATTCATGTACCAACGCTGTTAACTTCTTCAACGTTTCAGGGTTCACTTCTGGGAACACTCCATGCCCCAAGTTGAAGATGTATCCATTATGAAGGATGCCTTGATCAATAATCGCTTTTGCACGCTCTTCAATTACATTCCAAGGTGCAAGTAGAATCGCTGGATCAAGATTTCCTTGTACCGCTTTCGTAATGCCTCTTTCACGGGCTTCAGTGATTGGCAATCTCCAATCTAAACCGACTACGTCTAATGGAAGGTCATGCCATTCCATTGCTAAATGACTTGCGCCTACTCCAAACATAATTAATGGCACATTTTCCTCTTTTAATTCAGAGAAAATTCGATTCATCACTGGTTTGATAAAGTAACGGTAATCTGCCACATTTAATGCTCCGACCCACGAATCAAAAATTTGAATAGCTTTTGCCCCTGCTTTTATTTGTGCTTTCACATATGTAATAGTCATTTCAGCAAGCTTATCCATTAAAGCAAACCATGCTTTTGGTTCCGCATACATAAATGCTTTCGTCTTGTTGTAATTTTTTGATGGTCCACCTTCGATCATATAACTTGCTAGTGTGAATGGTGCACCTGCAAATCCAATTAGTGGGACATTTAATTGCTCTTCTGTAAGCAATTTAATCGTTTCTAAAACGTAAGGTACATCTTCCTCAGGGTTGATTTCACCTAATTTTTCGACATCATTCATAGAGCGAATTGGTTGATCAATTACTGGACCAATCCCTGCTTTGATTTCAACTTCTACACCAATTGCAGGTAATGGAGACATAATATCTTTATATAAAATTGCTGCATCATTGTTGTATTGCTCGACTGGAAGTCTAGTAACGTAAGCACAAAGTTCTGGTTGATGTGTAATCTCAAACAGTGAATACTTCTCCTTGATTGCACGATATTCTGGTTGCGATCTACCAGCTTGACGCATATACCATACTGGGGTATATTCAGTCTTTTCACCTCTAGCAGCTCTTAAAAAATGATCATTCGTCATTTTACTCATTTACAATATTTCCACCTTTCAAAGCTTGTCTGCATACTATTGTAATATAAACGTAACGAAAATAGAAACATGAACAACTTGAAGCTTCTATATTAGTTACTTACAATATAGCTTTTAATTAAACCGCTGTACAGTAACAGAGGAAAATGTAAAAAAATTGACGAATTTTTATGAAATTCTCTTCATATAGTATGTTCTTTACTTTTCTTTCTATAATAAAATGGGTATACATATAGTAATTGATATAAATGGAGGGATAGGCATGTATATATACTTAACATCGGGAACGCTAGAATTCCTAAAAACACTTGAGAAGAAGTATGAAGCTGAAAACATATTTTTAATGGAAAATGAAAGCAATGCGACACTAATTCATGAAACAGATGGAAAGTCTGTTTTTCAAGAGCCAAGACCGTATGAAGTAATTGATCAAGTTGGTCAGCTTGAAAAGGAAGGCTTTATTGTCATGAATAATATTCCTGTTACAGATGAAGGGCGTCCTTTATTTGAATATCGATTTAAGAATCGCCAAGGGGATATTGAGAATCAACCCGGCTTCATTGCTATTCGTATATTAAGACCATTAAAATCAAATACATACATCATATTAACGATGTGGAAAAACGAAAATACCTTCAATGATTGGAAAGAATCAACTGCTTTTAAGAAAGCACATGGCAAACCTAAAGTTGAAGATGCTTCAGATAAAAGCGTTCCCCAAATTTTCGCAGGTGAGTCATATGTAACTAAGTATTACTTAGAAGGTGAGGAAGGTGAAAAAGAAGCATAAGATGGACTTTCCCATCTTATGCTTCTTTTTTTACAATTCCATTTCGGTTTGCATACACAGCTGCTTGAGTTCGATCAGAAACTCCTAATTTACTTAAAATATTACTCACATGTGTTTTTACTGTTTTTATGCCAATAAACAATTCTTCTCCGATTTCTTGGTTCGTCATTCCTTCTCCTACGCACTTCAATACGTCCATTTCACGGTCTGTTAAGTCATCATGAGGCTTTTTTTCTTTAGTACGAAATCGATTTAACATTTTGTGAGCGACCTTTGGCTCTATGACCGATTCATTATTTGTTGCCTTTAAGATAGCATTCATAATTTCATCCGCACTTGCTGTTTTAAGGAGATAACTAAACGCACCTGCCTCAATTGCTGGAAAAACCTGCTCATCATCGTAAAAGCTCGTTAAGATGATTATTTTACAGGAGGGATAGTCTTTTAAAATCTCTTTCGTTGCATCAATTCCAGTGCCATCTTCCATAAGTAAATCCATCAATACGACATCTGGTTTTAATTCAAGGACAACTTTCACTCCTTCTTTGCCACTTGAAGCTTCTCCAAGAATTTCAATTTCATCTTCTGTAGCTAAGTATGAAATAATCCCCTTTCGAACCATTTCATGATCATCCACAACTACAACTTTAATCATTCTTTATCGCTCCCCTCTTTATATGGCATTCTTATTTCAATATATGTACCTTCGTTTTGCTTTGAACGTATCTTAAATACGCCACCTACTTCTTCACACCGTTCCCTCATTGTCTTTAATCCATAGGAGGACATTCGTTCAATATGGGGATCAAACCCTTTTCCATTGTCTCCAATGAACAAGAATAGCAGCCTATCCTTCTCTGTGAATTGCAGTGTGATTTTTGTAGCATCTGAGTGTCTAAGTATATTAGATAATGCTTCTTGTAAAATACGGAATAAATGCTCTTCAACCGCTTTCGACAACCCTGACACTTCATCAATACTTGCTTTAAACTCAATGTTTGTACGCTGTTTTAATTCTTGGACTAATTTAATCATACTCTCGCTTAGACCATCATCACTTAATTGAATTGGGCGTAAATGAAGCAGCAATGCTCTCATTTCCCCTTGAGCCTTTAACGCGATAGTAGAAATATCTTGAAGCTGAACCTTCGCTTTTGATGGGTTTTTGTCATACACCTTTAGTGCAGCTGAAGTCATCATGCTTAGTGCAAATAATTGTTGACTTACAACATCATGCAAATCTCTAGCCAATCTCTGCCTTTCTTCCATCACAGCGGCACTTCTAGCTGATTGAGCGAGTGTCGCCTTTTCGTCAGCTAGCCTTTGTATTGAAGCAACATTTTCTTGCATGGAAGCTGCTAATGAATTGAGTTCTTCAATTAGCAGCTTGAATTCCCCATATGAATGATGCTCCATCCTTTCTTGGTATCTTCCACTCTTCAAAGCTTTCAAAAAAACACGGATACTCGTAATCTTTTTATTCAATTGACGCTGGCTTTTAAAAGAGAAATAACCTCCTAGAATGAGTAAGATCATGAATAAAAAGAAAGTTAATGCAAAAGAATCGCTTACAGTTAAAGACGTCTCTCGATTGATCATCATAAATAGTTGCAACCCAATAAAAAACAGTAAAATTGTCATAACAACGAGCATCGCGTAGTCTTGAATTAAACTTGATCTTTTAAAGTATCTCACCTTCCGCACCTACACTTTACTTAAGTGAATTGAGCCAACTTTCACTCTCACATAGATATTTAATTTCCTTACAGCTTCATCATACCCCTCACTCTTGTATACAAGCTCTTTATTCATACTGCTCTTTTTTTTATCAAATAAGTTGATTTCTCCTACTTGAACGGCAGAATAGATATATACAGGGATATGCTCCGGAAGGATCATCGTTACATCTCCAACCCAACCCTTAATCCTTATATCTGTTTGTTTTTCTGGAATAAAGGCCTTGCTAAAGTCTAAATAAAAACTTCCAATGCCTGAATACAAATCGAGTGGTTCTAAAGACCAATCTGCATCGCTATATTCAACATCACCGATTGTAAAGCTTTTTTTCTTAAAACCTTTTTTATCTTTCATGTCCTTATTTGCTTCGTCTTCCCAATCGAAAAAGTCATCGTCATCATCGTCGTCAAATCCATCTCCAGCATAGAGAAAATGAATTTTGTTCTTTTTGAATAACATCGAGAATGCTATATACACAATGGCTAATGGCCACAGCTTCCAAAAATCCATTATTTTAAATTCAATGAATTCATGGAAGTTTAAGATTCTAAGAAAAAAGAAAATCATAAAAAACGAAGACCAAAAAAGATTGCCACTACGTTTAATAAACAAGGTTTTCAAAAAGAACCATGTGCTAACAATAAAAAAGAAGTACGGAATTAATGCAGATAAAAAATTACTCAAGTCTACATCAAGCACCCCTATATTTAATAGCAAAAGAAATACTCCTATTAACAACAAACTAATAGATACAAAAATATTATTGAAGGACTTCATTAACATCACTTCCTCATTCCAAGCTACAACTAGTAATATTATCCTTATCATACATGAAACTGCTTTTTATGAAAACAAGCGAACGGATGGTTCCACCTCCGTCTGTAGGTGGAGAACGATCGTAAAGATTGCTCATCACGAACGTCTCAACTCGAGAATCTTAGCTTAATGAGAAACGACGGATAACTCCTTATTTATTTTTCTTACGTAAACACACCTTCTTTTCTCCTACATATTCTGTAGTAATCACTGAAACGGGCTTTTGCCTATTCAGTTTCTGAAAGGAGAAGAAGATCGTGGGGATTGAACTAACTGCCCTCCATTGGCTGTATGTTATTTTTATTTTTCTCATAATAGGCTTTATGGTGAAAAGGCGTGATACAACAATTGTTTGTATCGCGGGGATATTCTTAATTGCCATTACTGCTACACATTCTTTAAGTGCTTCTGTATCAAGCATTTTCTCAAGCTTTATCTTTGCTATAACGGAACTTCTGCCAACGATTCTTGTTATATCTATTATTGTGGCAATGAGTCGGACATTAACTATTACAGGAATTAATGATGTGATGATCTCTCCGTTCGCAAAATTGATTAAAACGCCTGCTCTTGCCTATTGGACGATCGGAATTGTGATGATGGCTATTTCCTGGTTTTTCTGGCCATCTCCTGCGGTCGCGTTAATTGGTGCAGTCTTGCTTCCTGTAGCAATTCGGGTTGGATTGCCGGCACTCGGCGTCGCAATGGCAATGAATTTATTTGGGCATGGAATTGCTTTATCAGGAGATTTTGTCATTCAAGCTGCACCTAAACTGACAGCTGATGCTGCTGGTCTTCCCGTTGATGAAGTTGTTGCTGCAAGTATCCCGTTAGTGATTGTAATGGGGGCTGTTACGACATTAACAGCATTTTATTTAATCAAACGTGATATGAAGAATGGAAAGCTTACTGCAACAACAGGGGTAACTGTTTCAAAAGGACCTGTAGCAGATCCTGAAGTTCAAAATGACCTATTAACGCTCAATCAAAAAAAATTATTTGCTGTTCTCATTCCATTATTATTCGCTGCTAATGTCGCGGCAATGTTTATTCTTAACCTACAAGGCGGAGATGCCACAGCCCTTGTTGGTGGCACATCGATCTTTATTCTATTATTCATTTCGTTAATGAGTCATAAAGGCAAAGGACTTGAAAAAACAACAAGTTATTTAATTGATGGTTTTCAATTTGGTTTTAAGGTATTTGGGCCAGTCATTCCAATCGCTGCTTTCTTTTACTTAGGAGACTCAGGCTTTGATACGATTATCGGTAATTATTTGCCAAGTGTATCTCATGGTATTGTTAATGATCTCGGTGTCGCTTTAGCCTCTGTTGTTCCATTGTCAGCTTCGGTAGGTGCAATCACCTTAACGGTCGTTGGAGCGATTACTGGTTTAGATGGATCCGGCTTTTCTGGAATTTCTTTAGCTGGCTCTATAGCAAACCTCTTTGCAACTGCTATAGGATCTGGGGCGGCAACATTAACGGCATTAGGGCAAATTGCAGCGATTTGGGTCGGTGGAGGTACACTCATTCCTTGGGCCTTAATACCAGCAGCAGCAATCTGTAATGTCGATCCATTCGAGCTAGCACGACGTAACTTAGTACCTGTTGTAATCGGTCTAACCGTTACAACGATTGTGGCAATGTTTTTAATCTAACTCTTATTATTCCTAAGGTCGATCATAAGCTCACCGTTTATGATCGGCTTTTTAAATATGACATTCGCTTTAGGTAAATAACTAATATCTTACTTATTATTTAAAATGTTATAATTTATAGAAACAACAACAGAGGTGGGTGTTTATTATGCTTGAGACAGTTTATGCAAAATTAGAGGATTACTATGATGAAATGGTAACAATTAGAAGGCATTTACATCAATACCCTGAAGTTTCTTTTCAAGAAAAGCAAACTGCTTACTATATTCAATCATATTATGATCAACTAGGAATTCCCGTTAGAACGCAAATTGGTGGAAATGGCGTAGTAGCAACACTCAATGGAAATAAGCCAGGAAAAACGATTGCCTTACGAGCTGATTTTGATGCTTTGCCAATTCAAGACCAAAAAGATGTACCGTATAAGTCAAAGGTACCTGGTGTCATGCATGCTTGTGGGCATGATGGGCATACTGCTACACTTCTAGTTCTCGCGAAAGTATTGCATGAACTAAGAGATGAACTGGAAGGCACTTATGTTTTCATCCATCAGCATGCAGAGGAATACGCTCCTGGTGGTGCGATTTCCATGATTGAAGATGGCTGTTTAGATAATGTTGACGTCATTTTTGGTACACATTTATGGGCAACTACCCCAACAGGTGTCATTCAAACTCGGGTTGGCCCGTTAATGGCAGCAGCTGATCGTTTCGAAATAACCCTTCAAGGACAAGGTGGACATGGTGCACAGCCACACCGGACAAAGGACGCCATTGTTGTTGGTTCTCAGCTTGTATTAAACCTACAACAAATCGTGAGCAGACGCGTCAATCCGATAGATTCCGCTGTTCTTACTGTCGGGTCATTCATAGCAGATAACGCATTTAATGTCATTGCCGATAAGGTAACTCTTGCTGGAACCGTTCGAACCTTTAATGAAGATGTGCGTGATTTTATTGAAGCCGAAATTGAAAAAGTGATTAAGGGAACGTGCATAGCCGCAGATCATACATATGATTATCATTACCATCGTGGCTATCCAGCTGTTGTGAACCATGTACAAGAAACAGAGTATTTAGTCAACTGTGCAAAAGAACTTGCTGTTGTAGAAGAAACAGACCCACAAATGACTGGAGAAGATTTTTCTTACTATTTACATCATGTAAAAGGAAACTTCTTTTTTACTGGTGCAATGCCAAAAACAGAGGACGTATATCCACACCATCACCCGAAATTTGATATTGATGAAAAAGCAATGCTTATTGCTGCAAAAACACTAGCATCTGCAGCATTAAACTATCATCAATATGCAAACAAAGTCGCTATCGAAGAATTAACAAATTCGAAGTAAAAAATAGACTGAACCCCCCTTTTTATTGGGAGGTTTCAGTCTCATTCTTTTTAAAATATCTCATTCTGTAGGCGTTTTTTGCAGTTTCACCAAGATGATCTAGTAGATTATAGTTGGCATATGCTCCAACAGCTGCTCCAATTCCCGGGAGCAATTGAAACATTTTGACTAAATCAATATGATCACGATATTCTTGCTGAAATTCTCGCCAGTTCATATCCTCAATCTCACCTTTTACTTCTTCCCAATTCTCAACAGTACGCATTGCTTCTTTTCTTTTATCATCGCTCGAAAACGCCAGATGAAAGACATGCAATAGAAAAAGCCTTTCGCTATAGTCCTTCGTATCATAGCCATAATTAGCAGCTGCATCAAAGAGAAACTTCATCTTAATTGTGAGCAATAGTGGAAAGTCAGCTAATCCGAGGAAAATCCCTCCTGCACCTGTTCCAGCTCCTTCGATTACAGCTGTTTTCCGATGCGTATTCAGGATTTCTTGCAAATTTTCATCTCTGCCTTTTAACGTGTTTGTTGAATTCTCCACCTTCTTTGCAATGTAGCCTGTTCCAGAAAGAGTCGCTTTCACCATATTTTTTATGCTTTCAGTAATGATCGTATGTGCTTTTTCAGGAATGTAGCTGTTCATTTTCGTTTGCGCACGCTTAGATAAGCGATTGAACAAAGTTGAACGTTTCATTGTTTTCCTTCGCCACTCTTCTACTTCTTCAATTGCCTGTAACTCATATTTATCCATGCACCGCACCCCTATGCTTTTCTCATTTATTCACATAGTATACGTGTGAACAGTTTAATTAGATTCAATCAGCTTTTATTTTCTTCTTCATATAAAGTTGAACAAATCCAAAAGCAAAAACAATACATAATGCAAATCCGATGAATGCTTGGATTGACCTCGTTGCTAAGAATAAAACGACACCATATATCACTGATTGTGAAAGCAAGATGATAGTTATTAGTCTTAAATATGCCTTTGTTTTATACTCTATAGGAACGGGATACAAGTTCATCCATAGCTTCGTTTCATGCTGCTTCCAGAGCGGTAACAGTTGAATCGCTGTTAAATAAATAAACAGAATCGCAATTAGCCACTGAAAAACCTCATTCTGTATGAAAAAAATCATGATGGAGCCTATAATACTTAATCTAATAAAGATTCCAAAATAATCTCCCGATCGCAGAAAGGTTCTAGTGTAAAGGTGGCTATATGTTTTTTCATGTGAGAACGGTAGGAAGCCCAATAACCAATCCAGCCATCTCCGCCTTTTCACTCTATCCTTTAATGAGGGCACATCGGTAAACATATTAGCTAACCGGTAAAAGGAAGTCATTCTCCTCTGTTCCGATTCAATAAGGAATTCCCACTTCAGCCCTTTCTCCTTCGTCTGAACGTAATAAAAAATGAAGAGAAGGATAAGAATGGCCGCTAAGACAAATAGATAGATACTATTCGCTGACGAAAACAATAAATATAAAAAAACTCCATTGATCGCATAGCGCACGATTGAATCAATGTGATGAACATATGTCTCAATATAAAATTGGACTTGCCATCGAATAAAGACATTTGCGTATTTAAAAATCGTAATGAACAAAAGCAATTGAAAATACCCTTTTGCTTCGTCACCGGCCACATGCATGTACATCGGCATAAACGCAGCTAGACCAATTACTACGAGATAGATCTGGATAAAAAAGCTTGAAATGATTGACTTCGTATAATATGGTGGCAACTTCGATTCAAGCGGCAATAAAAACACACGATCTGGTTCCTTAAAATATGTGTACACCGGACTATACGTAACAATTAGCGCGAGTACAGCTGCCATTAATAATGCGACTGGAAAGTCAGTTGATAATGTTTTTACCCAGTTTTGATAATAATATCCACCAGTTCCTATTAAGAACAGCATGACGATGACAAGATGTCCATTAAATATGTATTTTAAATAACGACTAAGCTCTTTGAACGTTTCTCCTAAGCGCTTCTTCCACAAATCATGTACATCAAACATAATCTTCTTCCTTTGTTAACTGAATGTACAGATCATCCAATGTCGCGTTCGGCATTCCAAATTGATCTCTTAGCTCTAACAATGTCCCCTTCGCACGAACTTGCCCTTCATGCAAAATGACAAAGCGGTCGCAATACCGTTCTGCTGTTGCTAAAATATGTGTGGACATCAAAATCCCTGCTCCGCTTTCCTTCACTGAATTCATCAAATCCAATAGCGACTGAATGCCTAACGGATCCAATCCAACAAACGGTTCGTCCACAATGTATAATGACGGTTGCACAAGAAAGGCACACATAATCATGACCTTTTGTTTCATCCCTTTTGAAAAATGAGCGGGGAACCATTTTAACCTTTTCTCCATCCTAAATTCCTTTAGAAGCGTCGCCATACGTTTTTCATACTCGGATTCCTTTAATCCATAGGCCATTGCAGTTAGTTTTAGATGCTCTTCTAATGTTAATTCATCATAAAGAATTGGTGTTTCTGGTACATAAGTAAATTGACGGCGATACGCATCGCGGTCTTCTGTTATTGTTTTTCCTTCTATTTTGATTTCACCACTATGAGGCTCCATTAATCCTATTACATGCTTAATGGTTGTACTTTTACCAGCACCATTTAATCCTATTAATCCAACAATTTCATTTGCTTTTAAATCAAAGTGAACATCCTTAAGAACCGGGTTTCTTGTATATCCACCTGTTATATGATTGATTTCTAATAACGACATTGATAACGTCCTTCCTCTTGTTAATACTTCCATTGTAAAAAAACGTTGTTCTTATTGTCCAGTTTCTTAGGAGGAACCGAATAATAAATCTTTTTGTGGGGATTCTAATTTATGAAGGGGAAATCAATCAACTTTGAATATCCTCTATTCAAATTTTGAGATGAGGTGTCTGTTAAAGACCATTCATGATTTCACTCATATGTTTCAATTCGTTACATCTGTAAGGAGATGGTTGCGTTGCACAATAGTAATGATAGCCATGATCTAATTGAACACCAGGCGCTTCACTCGTAAGCAGCCTTTATCATCATGCAAATGAGGTGTCTCAAAAAGACAGACCAGCTTAAGATTCCTTTATCTGTTGAGAAACGCATAAAGATATTCCTAAGGGGATGGTTTGCTTGTACAAAGATCGCATGTTCTCGTTGGAAAAACATTCATTTACACAATGAGGTGTTTCCGCAAGAAATATTCCTGTAAGATTACGACATTGATTCATTACCCTTCACTTTCGGCAGGATTCTTTAAGAATCCTGCCTTTTCTTTTATCCATGTAGGAAATTATGTTAAAATGACTCAAAAATAACATTCACTATTAGGAGCTGAATAACAATGAGCGATTGTATTTTCTGTAGCATTATTGATGGCAATATCCCAGCAGCAAAAGTATACGAAGACGAACATGTCCTTGCTTTTCTAGATATTAGCCAAGTGACAAAGGGACATACATTAGTTATCCCTAAAGTACATAAAAAAGACTTATATGAAATGGATGAGTATACAGCAAGCGAATACTTCAAGGCTATCCCTAGAATTGCAAACGCAATTAAACAAGCGTACTCTCCAATTGGAGTCAACCTCATTAATAACAATGAAGAGCCAGCAGGACAAACAGTTTTCCACTTCCACACCCATATAATACCTCGTTATGGACAAGGAGACGGACTAGGTGTTGTCTGGAAATCAAACCAATCTGATTATACAACCGAAGAACTACAAGAAATCGCAGCAACTATTCAAACTTCCGTTAAATAAAAAATGTAGACAAAGTTGATCTTGACTTTGTCTACATTTTTTTATAGGCATTTTGTATGTCAGATAAAGTCAAAGCGTTCCATCCTATAGATGCATTCGAGTGAGGGCGTGAATAGAACACGTAGTTCTAGAGAATAAGTCAAACATCAAAGTGTGTAAGTGATTGTTAACAGTTTGGCTTAGATTGTCTCCGACTAAAGTTTTTTCAGCAAAATTGTATTCAAAATCTTCGAAAATAATCGATGTACTTTCCTTCTTTTTTTGATACGATAAGATATATCTTTCATTCAGTACCGTATTACAGAATAACACCAACTTGATTATGGAGGGCGTTGAACGATGAAACGAGCTTTAAACTTTAACGCAGGGCCTGCTTCCCTACCAAAGGAAGTACTAGAGAAAGCACATGGAGAATGGCTTAACATTTCCAGAACTGGTATGGGAGTCATGGAGCTTAGCCATCGAAGTAAGGAGTATGAGCAAATTCACTACAATGCGATTCGCTTATTAAAGGAACATTTAAACATTCCGGAAGATTATGAAGTGTTATTTTTACAAGGTGGAGCTAGTTTACAATTTTCTATGATACCAATGAATTTCCTTTCAGAGGATAAAACAGCCAACTATGTTTTAACAGGATCTTGGGCTGAAAAAGCATTAAAGGAAGCTCAAAAACTCGGACAAACTACGGTAATTGCTTCGTCGAAGGAAGAAAACTATAAATTCATTCCGACTGATCGATTAATACCAACAAGTGATGCCGCATATGTTCATATAACGAGCAATAACACCATTTACGGTACAGAATGGTATGAGTACCCTACTCAACTAACTGTTCCACTTATTGCAGATATGTCCAGTGACATCTTGAGCAAACCACTTCCAATAAAGGATTTTGGACTCATTTATGCTGGAGCTCAAAAAAATCTTGGTCCTTCCGGTGTCACAGTTGTCATCGTGAAAAAGGAATTATTGTCTGCAAAGGACCATTTACCAACAATGCTCAACTATCGAACGTACGCAGACAATGATTCAATGTATAATACTCCTCCTACTCTAGCAGTCTATTTATTATCGTTAGTATTAGAATGGGTCAGTGAACAAGGTGGGCTTGTAACGATTGAAAAGCGAAACAAAGACAAAGCAAATATTTTGTACGATGCAATAGATACAAGCAATGGCTTCTATATTGGTCATGCAGAAAAAATGAGCCGTTCAAGAATGAATGTAACGTTTAACTTACAATCGCAAGAGCTTGAAAGTAACTTCCTGCAAGAAGCAAAGGAATATGGATTCATTGGTCTTTATGGACATCGCTCTGTTGGCGGCTGTCGTGCGTCCATTTATAATGCAGTTCCACTTTCTCATATAGAAGAGCTAGTCCAATTTATGAACGAGTTCAAAAATAAGAAAATGTAAAGAATTTTCATTTACCCAAGCATGATCTATGCTATAATGGGTTCAAGTTTCTCGCTGTTGGCAACGAGTGCACAACAGGGGAAACAAAAGTTTGAGACGAGAATGAGCCTGAGGAGAGATGAGAAATGAATAGCAAGCATTTAGTAACCCTCGCCATATTAATTGGTATGGGGGCGGTACTTCATACTGTTGTACCACCAATCTTTTTTTCTGTAAAACCAGATCTGATGTTAACGATGATGTTTTTAGCCATTATCCTTTTCCCAGATCATAAAAGTGTCCTACTCGTTGGGATCACAACAGGAATTATATCCGCATTAACAACAGGATTTCCAGGCGGACAAATTCCTAATATCATTGATAAGTTTTTGTCAGCTTATCTATTTTTTGGTATGTTGCAGATAACGAAAGCATTTGCAAGCACCCATATCAAATATTGCGTAATTACGGCAATTGGTACCGTAATATCAGGATCAATTTTCCTATTTTCTGCTTACATGATTGTCGGTTTACCAGGACCCTTCCTGGCATTGTTCGGTGCAGCAGTTATACCTACTGCCGTGATTAACACAATCATTATGCTGCTACTCTATCCAATTGCATACTCAATTGGAAAACGTACAAAACTAACCGAACAAACAATTAACACTAATTAAGAATGTCTAAAGTACGCTTCTCAGAACTAAGTACAGCTTAATTGAAACCCGAATTTAACATGTTCATGAAATAAAGAATGTAGCTAATGACATATTCAGATGTTTCTCAACAGACTGAATACTAATAAACGATACCTTCAAGAGTTAGATGGAAGAATCCCATCTAACTCTATTTATGTTATTCGATCTCTTCGATTTAATGCCATGTCTATCTCAAGTAGCATTCGATTCATTGTTCTAGACAGAGCACATAGGATCTCTTTCTTGCTTCGTCTGTAAATTTGAGGCTAATGAATATGGATATGTTGGTGGCGCGCGGAAAGGAAGGTCTATTGCTTTTTTATGTTTACTATAGTTACTTTAGGAAAAACATAAAGAAACACACATTATTAAAGAGAAATGAGGGAATATGTAGTAAGATAAAACTATGAACTTAATTGAGGTGAATGAAGGATGAATGTAAAAACATTGTTTTTAGGATTTATTATTGGCGGCCTTGCAGCTGGTGTTTCCACATTATTCGTTGCTCCTGCATCTGGGAAAGATACAAGAAAATATATGAATAAGCAAAAGGACAATCTTGTATCACAACTTAACTTATTAAAGAAGCAAATAGTTGAGATTAAACAAGCTGCAGCATCTGCTACAGAGGAAGGAAAGCATGCCCTTACTACTCTCTCTTCAGAAATCAAAACGTCAATAACAGAATGGCAAAAAGAGGTGCGCCCACACCAATTAAAAATACGAGAAGAATTAAACGAAATTGAAGCTGCAATCAAAAACCTAGAGAACTCATTAGCTAAACCTGAAGCAAATTCAAGCAAATCGGTTTAATTAATTCCAAGTATTTCAAATGATCGTGCACGAATCGTTATTATTATTCATGTAAAAGTGAAAATTTAAAAAAATCCTTCTTTTTTTGTGATATTTCTCATTGAAAAAGAAGGATTTTTTATTTTTTGAACGAAAAAGTAATATATTATAAAAGTTTATCCATCTTTTGTTTATAATGATCTGTTGTTTCATGCCAACATAAAAACAAGAAATAAGATATCAATCTATATCCTCGGAAAATAATTTCTAAAAATTTCGGAAATTTATATCTTTAATAATTTTTGTTTTATTGGCATAATGATAGTAGAGAATATAAAAGTAGGTGAAATAGGAAAATGTCAGAAAAGAGTTATACGTTAAAAGAGGCGATGCTCTTTAGTCAAAGAGTAGCCCAACTTAGCAAAGCACTATGGAAGGCAATCGAAAAAGATTGGCAGCAATGGATTAAACCTTATGACCTAAATATAAATGAGCATCATATACTGTGGATTGCTTATCATTTAAATGGTGCATCCATTTCTGATGTTTCAAAATTTGGCGTCATGCATGTTTCTACAGCCTTTAACTTTTCAAAAAAACTCGAAGAACGTGGATTGCTTCAATTTTCAAAAAAAGAAAGCGACAAGCGAAATACGTATATTCAAATCACTCAAGCTGGTGAAGACATTCTTCTAAAGCTCATGGAAACATATAGCCCGGATCATAACTCTGTTTTTTCTGGTGCAATGCCACTGCGTGAACTTTATGGAAAATTCCCAGAGTTCATCGAAGTGATGGCGATTCTCCGGAATATTTATGGAGATGACTTCATGGAAATTTTCGAGAGATCATTTGAAAACATTGAAAATGAATTTGTTGAAGGTGAAAGAACATTATTAAAGAAAGAAAAAGCACAAATAATGAACTAATGAAAGATTGGATGAATTCATAGATAGAAAGCGGAACTCAACATCTTTTCGCTTTCTATTTTTATGTATAACTTTAGTTACATCCGTTCTTTCCATTGTACCTATTGATTTTTTTTTCAATTCGTCGTACAGTTACATAGGAAGTAAAGTGCTTCCGTTTAATATGAAGCTATGAAACATTCATATTACTATCTTTTTGATCACACTTCTGCTATCTTTAAAATATCTTACAATCAGGGAGGGAATCATTGATGATCTCCATTTTTTTCATCCTACTAGCTGTCTTTATTCTATTTTATATTAATAAAATGACTTATTCCCTTTGTATCCAAAAGGAAATTCCAGAGGAACGACAATCAAAAGTATACCGTACAATTAACATACTCATCACGATTTTATTGGTTTCTTCCTTTGTAGAAATATCATTAATTTCGTAAAGTAAGTAAAGCAGCGAATAATCGCTGCTTTTATCTTTTCTAAGGTTTTATCTCGTCTCTATATAGATTTTCTATCGTTTGATTATAACCAAGAAGCTCCTATGATAATTAATAGGATGAACAACACCACTACTAATGCAAACCCATTACCAAAACCGCCACTATGTCCACCAGACATATTTATATCCTCCCTTCACATTGTCACAATAGAGTTTTTATACTCTATGTCGAATTAAAGTATTAGAGCCAAGAAGCACCAACGATGACTAATAAAATGAACAATACAACGATTAATGCGAATCCTCCGCCGTATCCACCGCCCATGATAACACCTCCCTTGTTAGGTTGCTACCATATACTATTCAACCACTTTATCGTTCGAATAGGCTTCTATACCGGAAGACCTTGTTTTTTCTACCGGCCATATGAAACTTTCCTCAAGCTTCTTTGTATCATATGTAGAAAACTCAAAAGCGGGATAGGCGATAACCCATCTTTTTTTATTTGGAGTGAATTACTACGAAAGAACCCAATCTGTTATCCAATGAAACACAATGATGTATAAATTTTCAATTTTAAAGGTTATTGTTTTTGTTATAAATGCCATTTGTGATATAGTTATGGAGATGAATTTTGAATTTACTTTAGGAGTGGATATTCAACATGAAGAAATGGATCCTGCCAATTTCTCTAGCTGGCGTTATAGCTTTGAGTGCATGCAGCAATGACAGCTCTGAGATTGTCGCTGAAACAGAACAAGGTAATATTACAAAGGACGAATTATATGAAGCATTAAAAGAGCGCTATGGAGCAGCTGTGCTTCAAGAGCTTGTATACGAAAAAGTTCTTTCTGCTAACTATGATGTTACAGAAGAAGAGTTAGACGAAGAGTTAAATGCAATTAAAGAACAACTTGGTGCACAGTTCGAGATGGCATTAATGCAATATGGCTATGCAAATGAAGAAGAATTTAAAAACACAATGAAAACTGGCTTAATGCAAGAAAAAGCTGCACTTCGCGATGTTGAAGTGACAGATGAAGAAGTACAAGAGTACTATGAAAATTACAAGCCTCAAATCAATGCTCGTCACATCCTTGTTGAAGATGAAGCAACTGCAAATGAAGTGAAAGAAAAGCTTGATGCAGGAAGTGATTTTGCTGAGCTAGCAAAAGAATATTCATCAGATCCTGGTTCAGCTGAAGATGGTGGAAACCTAGGATGGTTTGGTCCAGGAATGATGGTTGAGGAATTTGAAACAGCAGCTTATGAATTAGATGTTAATGAAATCAGTGAGCCTGTTCAATCTACGCATGGTTTCCATATCATTCAAGTAATTGAAAAAGAAGAGAAAGAGCCGCTAGAAGATATTCGAGAGCAAATGGAGTACGAGGTGAAACGCTCTAAACTGTCTAATGACGCGATTCAACAAGCTATGGAACGTGAACTTGATGAAAATGGTGTGACGATTAAAGATAAAAACTTACGTGAACAAATGGATTCTACAACTGAACAATAATTGATTATCCAAGAGAAAAGCGGCCGCTTCATTAGCGACCGCTTCTTCTTATACACCTAAAGAGTGCTTTTTCTCTTCTTTTTTCTTCTCTAATCTTTCCATATACACTTCACCCTCTTGTTCGATTAAAGCTTGCTCCTCTGCCCTTTCTGCTCGTCCAGTTTTAATAACCATAATCGCGCAAAATAGAATTCCAGCTGCAATAAAATAGATCCAAATTGGCAAAAGTATTCCCTCCTAGCAATCGGTTTGTCCACCTTTTACTAAAGGGTATGCGGCTCAATAGAAAATATGACACTTAGAGAAGATGTGCTTTCATTTTATTCGAAGGAGCCAAGTGAACTTGACTACCTGTTAAATGTATAAAGATTTGATCAGCCAAAGTTAGAATTATTCATGAAAAGTCGGCTTGTAAAATTGGCGATTATCTAATGCGAATACACGTTCAGTGTATTCTCCAGGCTTGACTCGATCTAATGCCCGATCAAGCATATTCATTTTTGCATCCAAATTGTCAATGTAATGAAGAATTTCAGCTTCTTTAATCATTGGTGGTTTCGGACTTCCCCATTCTGCTTTTCCGTGATGAGAGAGAACTAAATGCTGAAGAATCGTAACTTCTTCCGCTTGAATAGATAGCTCTTCTGCCGCTAGACCAATTTCATTAATCATTAACGTAATATGCCCAAGAAGATTTCCTTCAACTGTATATGTAGTAGAAATAGGACCTGATAGTTCAGTCACCTTTCCCAGGTCATGTAAAATAACGCCTGCATACAACAAATCTTTATCAAGACTCGGGTACAAGCTGGAAATCGCTTTTGCTAAATCAAGCATAGAAACGACATGATAGGCTAACCCTGAGACAAATTCGTGATGATTCTTGGTAGCCGCGGGATATTGAAGAAATTCCTCTTGATGTTTCTTCAATAAATGGCGCGTTAATCTTTGGATATTCGGGTTTTTCATTTCAAATATATATTGAGTGATTTTACTCATCATTTCTTCTGTTGATACCGGAGCTGTTTCCAAGAAGTCTGACACACGAACAGAATCCTGAGGACCCGTTAATCGTATTTGGCGAATTCTTAGCTGAGTTCTTCCACGATAATTTAATAGATCACCAGCTACCTTAACAATCGTTTCTGGGCTATAATTTTTCTCATCACCATCCGAAACATCCCAAAGCTTTGCTTCAATTTCTCCACTTTTATCTTGAAAAATCAATGTCAAGAATGGTTTTCCATTGCTGGCAATCCCTTTTGTTGAGCTTTTAATAAGTAAATACAACTCAATTTGATCGCCAATCTCATGATGGATAATCCCCTTTGTCATTATTCATACACCTACTCTCTTCTATGGAATTAGTATACCACAGACATATTTTGCAACCAATGCAAGCCTTCTAAATCTCAAATACTACTTGCTGTGTAGCATAATCATTTAAACTTTTTGTCTCCTCTTTATCGAATTGTTGCAGCATGTGCTGATGACAAGTAAAGAAAAGAATTTGACGATTTGTTTTGTTCCTCAAGACACCAATGACTTTTTCTACTCGTTTACTATCAAAATTTACAAAGCTATCATCAATAATTAACGGGAATGGGTAGTTTGCATAGACGGTATCTGCTAAAGCAAGTCTTAGGGCAACATAAACCTGCTCCATCGTCGCTTGACTAACTTCCTTTGTTTCAAAAACAATTCCGTCTCTCCTTTCAATTAAAAAGCTCGACTCATCACTCGCCAAAAGCAAACGGATATATTGTCCATTTGTAAATTCGTTTAAAAACAGCTCTGCTTTTCTTAATATAGCCGGCAATCGTTCTCTCTTAAAAGAATCAATTGTTATATTTAATAGCTTTTTTGCAATAGCAAACTTGCCCCATTCTTTTGCTTCCTTGTTGAAGTCAGCTGTTTTTGTCTTGTATGTTTGTAGCAACGATGTAAAGCTTCCTCCTTCTTCAATTGATTGGATTTCAGCTTCAATTTGACCGATTCTTCTCTGGATATGGAATAGTTTCTCCTTTCTTTGCTCCAGTTTATTTTTCAGGTCATCTGGCATTATTTCATTTTGCATATAAAGCCTGCTCTCTTCTTCCGTAATCGAAAATAATCCAAGCTTTAATTTTGCATTCTTCCATTTTTCTTCCCAATGCTTCCAATCCTCATGTTCTTGTCCAACAAGACGAAACTCACTAGCATCGCCCACTTTTGCCAACGCAAATAAATGATTCATTTTGTTTGTATAGTAGGCTTTCTCGTTTTCTAAATCCTGTCGCTCTTCTTCAAGCTCGTCAAGACGTCGCCTTTTTTCTTCCTTTAATAAGTCTTTTTCGCCTTCCATTTTCAATTTCTCACGCAAATGCTTTATCATTGTCTCGACATCCTTTAAGGGCCCAGGAATGTATTGTTGAATGAAATTAGAAATAGTAGCAAGAATTTGATCTTTTGCATGTCTTTTCTTCTCTAGATCTTCACATAGTTCCATTTTTTCTTGAATTTCTTCTTTCAATTTTTGGATCATTTCAAACGCTTCATGCAAATTGGTTAAATAAATCTCTTCTGTCAGTCCTAATTCAATGCCAATCTTACGCAATTTCTCCTCGGTTTCTTTATATAAATATTCCCATTCTTCAATTGCTTGTATTTGCTTTTCATATTGTAGCTGCTTGTCTTGTAGCTGTTGCTGAATCAACTGCAATTCTGCTCTTAATCGTTCATCCTCACGAAGTTTATACTGAATGTCTGTTGCATTCATTCCTTTCATTTGTAGAGTACTTTCATTGTACGCCTCTTCTTGCTTCTTTAATTGAAGAAGCTCCTTAGACAGCCAATCAGAATCATTCTTTCTTTGACGGAAAAGTCGTAATAGCATAAAACCAGTAACGATAAATCCACCTACGATCGTAATCAACCATTGGTCGAATAACATGCTAACATAAAGCAGTCCTCCGAGAAGTAACATCGCAAGAAGAATTTGCATCGTCAGTACCGCCCTTTGACTTTTCTCTTCTGCTTGACGCTGCTTTAGCAATAAACCTTTTCGTTCATGAATGCTAGTCTGATTAAAGTGATTCATTGAATTATGAACAGAAACAATGGATTCAGCTTTTTTTCTTTCTTCAGTTGGTAACAACTGCTCTGCGATCTGTTTTTCTATTTGTTCAAATTCTTCTAGTTCATGTTTAGAATCTTGAAAAGCCTTCTCCAAATCCAACTGTTGTTGCTGCAAATATTTATAACGTCTATCCGTCTGTACGACAGACTCCTTTATAAAAACACTTGTATGTAAAGAGAAGATTTCTTCATCTGACTGAACGTATGCTAGTTCATTTTTCTTTAGCTTAATTTTAGCTTCTAATGATTCTAATTTTGCCGCAAGCTCTGCCTCTTCCAATTGTAATTTCTCGACTAAAGGGAACTGCCCGATTGCTTGCATAATAACCTCTTGTTCTTGAAGTAATTCAGAATGAATTTGTAACTCGTTTATTTCTTTCAATAGTTCACTCTGCTTCTTAACCAATACTTCATGCCTTGCTTCAATTGGCTTAACTCTTTCCTCAAGTTTGTCTAATTGCTGAATACCATCTACTGGAAAATTGTTGTCACTTTTATTAGCTACATTTAGTGACGCGATGAGGTACTCTTCATAAATCGGCTTTACTTGCTCCCATTCATTCAATTTATGTAAATCTATTTGTAGCTTGGAGATTTCACTTTGATATTCCTTTTGCTTCATTTCTAACTCATTTTTTTCTTCTATAAGTGGCCAATATGCTTCTTCATGCTTTTTCGCTTTTGCGACCTCTTCATGAAGTGATTTAAGCTCGCTCATTTTTTGATTAATGATCGGCTTTCTTCCACTTGGCTTAAAGCGAGCATAAAGCTCCTTATCCAACCATTTATCAGCAGTAACAAGCTTTTGAGTTCCTAATAACCCAGCTGAAAACAATAGCTTATTCAAATCACTTCCCTTGACTTCGTGTATCTTTTGTATACCAGATAAATTAAAAGAAAAGATTGATTCAAAAATCCGTCGGTCAATATTCTGTAGCAATTCAGCTAAGTCATCTTCAGATCCAAGCCTGCCATCTTCATACCTTATCGTCACATCTCCGACTGCTTTCCCTTTTATTCTTTCAATTTCAACTAATCCATGTCTACTATCTTTGACTACTACTTTTCCCCCGTATTTCGTCCCTGCCTTCGGCTCATACCGGAGGAAAGTGGATTGCTTTGTAGGAAAACCAAATAATATCGCATGGATAAAAGCCATAATTGTCGACTTTCCAGCTTCATTTTCTCCAAAAAAAACCTGAATCGGACCAACTTCATCGATATAGACATTTTGTAGCTTACCAAATCCATATATATGTAACTTCTTAATTTGCATTGTTTTCATCTCTTTTTAATCCCCCTCTAATAGCAGGTGAATCAATAACTCTTCAGCTTCTTCTTTCAACAGCTTAAATTCTTCATCTGATAGCTCTTCTACATATTTCCTTGCTAAGCTTTGTTCATATATAGGGGCAAGAGCCTCCTTAAATAAAGGATCATCAATTGAAACGGAAAGAAGCGCATCCATAAACTCCGATGATGCTACAACTTTCTTCTTATCCCAAGTTTGCTTCCTTTTAAGTTGCACTTCGTAAATCCAAACGACATCATCATGTTCATCTTCTTGCAGTAACTCAAGTAGTGATGATTGATTATATTGCTCCCATTCAGCTTCGACTAGCTCTAACCCTTCAATATGTAGACGAACAAAAAATGATCGTCCTTCCTGACGAATCTGATCCTTCCACTTTCTACACCTCTCTATCAATTCATAAATGGTTGTTACTCCTTCCCACTTCACTTCTTCATTGATCCATATGAGCCGTGAAGTGCTGTAAAATTGATACGACGATGTTGCATCTGAAATCGTTACAATATAACAGCCTTTTTCTCCGTGCTCTTTATGATTTCTTCCTTGAATATTTCCACTATATAGGATTGGGGGGTCAGTTGAAATTTCTTGGCGTTTATGAATATGTCCTAACGCCCAATAATCGAAGCCTTTTTGCTTTAATTCCGTAATGGTAAAAGGGGCGTAAGAAGCATGCTCCTCATTTCCTTCAAGCTGCCCATGTAAAATCCCAATATGAAAATCACTTCCCTCAACTTTCTGATACTGACCTATCATTCTGTCATAAACATGCCGTTTAGGATAACTAAATCCATATAGTGAAACGGATGTACCATCTTTTCCAACCCATTGAATGGCTTCAACCTGATGCTTAAAAACATGTACATTTTCTGGAAGAGGCACATGTGCCCATCTACCATCTAAATGATCATGGTTTCCATGTACGATAAATGCCTGTATTCCCTTTGCGTTTAGACGCTTCATTTCTTGTTGAAAGCAAAGTTGAGCACGAATATTTCGTTCATCCTGATCATATACATCTCCAGCTATAACAAGAAAGTCCACATTCTGATTGATTGCTACTTGTATAAGGTTTCGGAACGATGTATATTGTTCCTCTTCTAGTATTTGTTTAACCTGTTTAGGCATTTCTCTAAGTCCATTTATCACACTGCCTAGATGTAGATCAGCAGCGTGCATAAATCGAATCGATTTCATCTAATCTCCCTCATTACAACTTTTTTTTTATTTTATCGTAATTTCCATTGAAATGAAAAGAAAATCCAAACAAATGTTTGGATTTTCTTTTTTATTACTTATCTTTCGCTAATTTAATCGCTTTTACGATATCTTTAAAGGAGGTGCTTTTTCCATACATTAACACTCCACCTTTATATACTCTTGCACCGAAGATTGCAAGGATGATGATTGAAATTAATAAGATAGCAATTCCTAAAACAGGCTCCCAAATTGGCAATGATAGCATACCTACCCTCATAAACATCAACATTGGAGTAAAGAATGGGATATAAGACGTAATCGTTACAAACGATGCATCAGGCTGCCCGAGTCCTAGCATTGCAATTAAAAATCCAGCTACTACAAGCATAGTCATTGGCATAACCATTTGTTGTACGTCTTCAATTTTACTAACTAGTGACCCTAAAAAGGCAGCCAAAGTTGCATAGAGGAAATATCCTAAAATGAAAAATACTAGCGCATATACAATGGTTGCTACAGGTACATCAGCAAATCCAAATACGTCAAAGAATCCACCTTGCATAGAGTCTAAGTTTTGCTTAATAGAAACATACCCTACCGCAAGTATAACGGTCATTTGCGTTAAGCTTAATAAAGCTATTCCTAGTATTTTCGCAAACATTTGCTTAATTGGCGAAACACTTGATATTAAGATTTCCATTACTCTCGATGATTTTTCTGTTGCGACTTCCATCGCAATCATATTTGCATACAGTATCACCGCAAAGTAAATAACAAACAATAAAACATAGACTAGACCACGAGCTTGGTTTAATTCTTCTTCTGATTTCGCATTCTCTTCAAGTGCGATACGATCAAAGGATACTGGCTCATAAAGAATCGCCAAATCCTCTTGGGATACATTGATTAACTGTGCGGCAAATTGTGTTTTGAGTTGTTGCAATACGCCATGAACTTCACTGTAGAGAGATGTCCCAGCAATGCTCAATTCTTTAAACACCGCTTCGGGCAGTTGTTGCTCATTATAAGCTAACAAAAGGAACGCATCCGCTTCTCCAGAAATGACTACCTCTTCAGCTTCTTGTTCCGTTCCTTCAAACAAATCAATCGTTAACGTTTCATCAATTGCTAGCATATTTTGCTGAAGTTGCGAGAAAATTTCTCCTGTTTCATCCATTACAATGATTCTCTGCTCAGTATCACTACTAAAGTAGTTTATGATATTTGATAAGTTCGATAGACCAACAACGAGTAAAGCTGTTATGAGCGTTGTGATAATAAAAGACTTTGTTTTTAATTTACTCCAGTATGTATGCCAAAAAATAATTGAAAACTTATTCATACGAAGCACCTGCCTTTTCAATAAATATATCGTTTAGGGTAGGCTCCTCTAACATGAATCTACGTATAAATCCCCTGCCGACACTTTCCTTTAAAATCACTTCGGCATCCTCTTCCTTGCCAATTTGCATGTTCGCACCCTCTGCAGTTATTCTTACACGGTTAACGAGCGGGTGTGACTTTAAGAAGCTCATGTCAAAATCACCATGAAGAATTAAGTTCTTTCTTCCATAGGAACGTTTTATTTCCTTTAATGAACCATGAACAATCGGACTTCCTTTTTGCATAATACATAAATGTTCACAAAGCTCTTCAACATGCTCCATTCGATGGGAGGAGAATACAATTGTCGTTCCATTTTTCTTTAAATCAACAACAGCTTCTTTCAACATCTCTACATTTACAGGATCAAGCCCACTAAATGGCTCGTCTAAAATAAGTAATTGAGGCTTATGAATAACTGCTGTTATAAACTGAATTTTCTGTTGATTTCCCTTTGATAGTTCTTCAACCTTTTTGTTTTTGTATTCAGGTACTTTAAATTTTTCTAACCAATATTCTAGCTCTTTATGGACAGAGTTTTTATCCATTCCTCTAAGTCTAGCTAGATAAGTGATTTGATCTATTACCTTTAGCTTAGGATATAAGCCTCTCTCTTCTGGTAAATACCCGATCAAATGACTTGTTGCATAGTCAATAGAACGATCATTCCATGTGACTGTTCCTTCCGTTGGCGTAAGCAATCCAAGGATCATTCGAAAAGTTGTCGTTTTTCCTGCACCATTTGCCCCTAAAAACCCAAACATTTCTTGCTCTGGTATTGATAAGGATAAGTTGTCAACTGCTGTAAAATCACCGAATTTTTTTGTGACTCTATCAATCTTTAATGCCATAATTATCACCTCATTTGTGTAATACGTATACCTATGTAAAAAGTTCCACTTTCCCATTGAAATATTCTTTGCAGATTGCTATAAATTATGCAAGAATAATAGTAACAATCAGAATATTTTTAAAAGGGAGAGGTCAAGACATGAAGCTATATAAATTAACCGCTTTCGAAAAAAATGGAGAAAAGATACTAGACGAAGGCTTTCAAGCACGTGATGACAACGAAGCAAAAACAATTGGTGAAAAAATGTTACAAGAAAAAGGATACAGTGAAAAAACACATCGCTGCACATCACCTACTGGGAAGCTCGTTCTCTTTCATAAATAAAGTGTAGAAGGAAGTAGATAAACACCAGCTTAGTGCGAATCATATATTAACATTCTAAAAGCAGCAATCTATTTGATCGCTGCTTCTTTTATTATTTCCCAACAAAGATTGGTTTTCTTTTTTCTATAAATGCTTGAATGCCTTCATTATGATCTTCTGTTTTTCTCATTTGTGATTGGCCAATTTTCTCAAGCTCTAGCACTTTCAATAGTTTAGGTCGATTTTTGTCCGTTAAAATTTTCTTTGTTTTGATCATCGCTTGAACTGGACTATGTAACAAAATCTGTACTTTTCTCTCCACAATCTCTTGTAAATTCCCATCACATACCTCATGAATCAGCCCTAAGCTTAATGCCTCCTCAGCTAACATTGGCTTTCCTTCCCAAATAAGATGCTTAGCTCGATCTGCTCCTAATTTGCTCTCAAGGAAGAAATGCCCACCCCCATCTGGAATCAAGCCAATGCCGATAAAGTTCATTGCAAGTTTACTAGACTTGTCTGCAATCAGGAAATCTGTAGCCAATGCCAGACTGAAGCCTAGACCTGCAGCAGCACCAGAAATCGCACTAATCGTTAACTTTGGCATGCTATAGAGTGTCACAATTAAATCATTTATACAATCCATTACAACAGGGAAATCGCTTTCATTTGCATTTAAAAGCATGTTTTTAATATCACCACCTGATGAAAAGGCTCTACCCTTACCTGTTAAAATGACGACATCAATCTCATCACGATTGCTCAAGTCTTTTACAGCTGCTTGCAGTCCTCTCAATACATCTACATCAAGTGCATTTAATGTTTCAGGTCGATTCAGCTCGATTGTTGCAATTCGGCCCTTTATGTCCACATTCACTTTTTCAGTAACAAACTCTATTGTCAATTCCATCTCCTCCTTCTTGATTCTCTTCTTATTATAAAGGATACATTATACTTAAAAACCTTTTTTATTAAAAATTTTGATAATTTATTTTTTTCGAGCAAAATATTTTTTGATCACGTATAGTTATATAAAATAGAATCGCATTATGTTTACATATAAAAAAGAAAGGCAGTCCACTTGGACCACCTTTGTTATTAATCTTAAGTTAATTTTATTTCTATTTGGTCTCGTAATGCACGTTTTAAAAACTTCCCAACTGATGTTTTTGGAATTTCATCCATGAAAATGACTTCATCTGGCAACCACCATTTTGCAAATTGAGGCTGAAGGAAAGTTGTTAATTCTTCTTTTGATACCTTCCCCTTATAAGCGTCCTTCAGAACGACACATGCTACTGGACGCTCTTGCCATTGTTCATGAGGAACTGCAATGACAGCAGCCTCAAATACACCTTCATGAGCCATTAGTGCGTTTTCTAAATCGACGGAAGAAATCCACTCCCCACCGCTCTTAATTAAATCCTTTGTGCGGTCGACAATCTTCATATAACCGTCTTCATCAACTGTCACAACGTCGCCTGTGTATAACCATCCATCTTTAAAAGCTTCATCCGATCTCTCATCCTTATAATACTCTGAAGCAATCCAAGGTCCACGAACTGCAAACTCACCCATTTCTTTGCCATTCCATGCCACCTCCCCGTCTTTGCCGACCACTTTCATTTCAAGGCCAGGCACGAGGATTCCTTGTTTTGCCTTTACATTTAATCGATCTTCATACTCCCATTCTTCTTGATAACTTTTCAAATTCGAGATGACGACTAATGGACTTGTCTCCGTCATTCCATAAGCATGCATAAATGGAACACCATGCTTCTGCTCAAATGCTCGAATCATGCTTTTAGGTGCAGCAGATCCACCACATAAAATACTTCTTAATGAGGTGATATTATATGTGTTCGTTTCCAACTCTTGCAATAATCCCATCCAAATTGTTGGAACGCCTGCAGTGATCGTTACTTTTTCTTCTTCAATAAGTTCAGCAATTAATTTCGGATTGAAATAAGGTCCTGGTAGGACGAGCTTTGTACCGAACCATACACCTGCAAAAGGCAGGCCCCAAGCATTTACATGAAACATTGGAACGACTGGAAGGGCAACATCTCTTTCTGAAACCCCGGCACCGTCGACCATTCCAAGTGCCATACTATGAAGAACAATGCCGCGATGAGTATATACCACCCCTTTTGGATTTCCAGTTGTCGCGGATGTGTAACACATTCCCGCAGGTGCATTTTCATCTATGTTATCAGGGTACTCATATTCCCCAGATGCATCTGCAATTAATTGTTCATAACTATACACATTGGTAAGGGATGTTTCTGGTAAATCCTTTCCATCACCCATAATGATATACGCTTTTACAGTCAATAGCTGATCCTGCACTTTTTCGATTAATGGGACAATATCAGGATCAATGAGTAAAACTTTGTCTTCGGCATGATTGATAATAAAAATAATATGCTGTGGTGACAATCGGATATTAATCGTGTGTAACACAGCACCACTACAAGGAATCGCAAAGTATGCCTCTAAATGTCGATGGTGATTCCAAGCTAAAGTTCCTACTTTATCACCTATTTCTACACCAAGCCTTTGTAAGGATTCAGCTAACTTCCTTGTTCTTTCACTGATTTCCTTATACGTAAATCTCTGAATCCCAGCAGCTGTTCTTGAAATAACTTCTTTCTTCGGAAAAAACTTCTCTGCTCTTTTAATCATCTGCGTCATTGTCAAAGGTGTTTGCATCATTTGTACATTCCTCCTTTAGTAAACGCTTTCATTTGCAGGATGAAGCTACCTGATTTTAAAGCTTTTGAATAGTAATATTCTCCCTATTTTCTAAATTCCCTTTATTTATTTGAAAAATCAGTCTCTTCCCTGATCAATTTTTAAGGACAAAAAAAGCCTGAAATACATTCAGACTTTGAAAATGCAGACAAAGTAGATTTCAGCCCCTGTCTACATATTTTTTCAGGGGAATATTTTCTATCAAGAAAGACCATCAGACTGTTGATTTTTCATTTTTAAACAGTTGATCAAGAATTTTTATTTTTTCTTCTGTGTAATGTTTGAAGTTATCATTATAAGATTTAGGATCTTTAGGGTTAGCAAAATGTTGAATCTTCCCTGTTTGCGAGTCGATGAATTTACTTGCAGCACCACAGCCAATACCGATGATGGTTTGTACTTCTTCCATGATGATTATATTGTATAAGCTTTCTTGTCCCACTTTTGCATAGCCAACATTTTCTAAGTTTCCGAGTATGTTTTTCTGACGATATAGATAGTAGGGCTCATATTCATTTGCTTTTGTCCATTCTTCCGCCATATTCATCATTTTCTCGATTTCGGCTCTGTCCGCTACTTTATAACGACTTTTATTTTTCGTCATTTCTGAAGCTCGTTTAAACGATAGTGTGTGAACAGTAACAGATTCAGGCATCAGCTTTTCAGTTTCTCCTAATGTGTAAGCGAACTCTTTAGTCCCTTCTCCTGGCAAGCCAATAATCAAATCCATATTAATATTGTTCATATTCATTTTTCGAGCAAGTTCATATTTCTCGATTGTTTCATCAACGGTATGATGTCGTCCAATCGCTTTTAGCGTTTCTTGTATATAGGATTGAGGGTTAATGCTGATTCGATCGATGTTCCATTTATTCAGCACTTCAAGTTTCTCTACCGTAATAGTGTCAGGTCTTCCAGCTTCGACTGTTATTTCACGAATATGTTCGACATCAGGAAATGATTCAACCATTTCTTGATACAACATATCCATCTCTTCAGCAGTAATACTAGTTGGAGTTCCTCCACCATAATATACAGTAGTAATGCTTATGCCTTTTTTCTTTAAAAATGCTCCAATCTCTCTCATTTCATAATGCAATCCACCTAAAAATGAGTCTACAGATCCTTGTCTGCCATTAATCGCATAAGCTGGGAATGTGCAATAGGCACATTTTGTTGGACAAAACGGAATTCCGATATAAATACTGACTTCATTTTGTAATTCATAGAGATCTGGGATCACCGCTAATTGACGATCGACGATTCGCTGCATCAATTGTATTTTTTCATCCGAGATCATGTAATTCTTTTTTAACTCAGCATGCGCTTGTTCCATTGGCGTGTTTTGCTGAACATGTCTATGCAAAAGTTTAGTCGGTCGAATTCCTGTGAGAATCCCCCACTTCTGCTTTAACCCTGTCCATTCTTGTAGCACTGAAAGATATGCATGCAATATAGCATTCTTTACTTGTCTAAATTGTTCTTTCTCTATATCTGTTTTATCTAATTCTTTTTCAAAGACATCGCTGTATTTCAAGCCATCCGCTGTAACCAATTCAGCTTTGACATATATATGATGCTTTACAGTGAAGAAAACTGTAGCGTCTACTTCACTTCCATGTGTTAAATATATCGTTGTGTCTTCAAAAAACAAATTTGCAATTAACTGCAAGGGACGTTCTAAACGCTCATCATGTATTCCTTTAATTAAGATTTTCAAAAAAATCACCTTCAACTTATATTGTAAAAAAACTTCTTTTAGTTTACATAACCGTCATCACATGGTCAACCGCCGTTGCAAGAAAAGAGAATCATCCACCTATGTAAAAAACCATAGATTGACATTCTAATCAATCTATGGCTTCTTCTTATTTTAGTATATTCATCTTTCTTAAAAATTCAATTGGATGCTGCTTCCGAAAATGTTCCTTTACCATAAAGGTAACTCCATGTTGATCGTTCGTACGCGTTAACCAATCGGCTGCTTGTTTTACTTCTGTTGGAGCATTGCCCATGGCAACCCCTAATCCAGCTGCTTCGATCATTGGCTGATCATCGAGTTCATCTCCTATGACGACCATTTCACTACTGCGAATGTTCAAGTACTCTCCCAAAAGCATGAGACTATTTAGCTTCGACACACCTCTAGGAACAATATCTAAGCGAAATTCAGACAATGCTACAGTTTCCACTTCATTAAATGTGTTTCGAACAACTTCAACAACATCTTTTAAGTCTTCTTGGTCTTCGAAATACACTTCAATTTTTGGTGGGGTAATCGGCTGATCTAAAATCGTCTCACTAAGCGATTCAACAAATTGTTGTGAATAAAAAATTGGATCCCCAGTAGTAAAAACTGTTTTTGCTAGTAGGTTATGATTTAACTTTGATTTGTTAGCAAGGGAGAATTTTTCGTGAACAAGGCGAATTTGACATGAAAACCCTTCTAATAATCGGACTAAATCATAGGCAACCGTTCCTGCTATTCTTCTTACATAGATGTTTTTATTGCTTGCATTGCCAATAAAGGCACCTCTATGAGTAACAAGCATATTGTCAATTTTTAATGCTTTAGCCACTTTTTTTGCAGAGGGGAAGCTTCGAGATGTAACTAAAGTGACATAAATCCCTTTTTGCTGGACAAAGTCAATCGCTTCCTTCGTTGATTTGTGCAATCTTCCATTTGATTGTAGCAATGTACCGTCAATATTTAGTGCAAGTAGGCGGTAAATCATTCTTTTGCCCCCTATTCCTGTTGTAATCATCCTTTATACACTTTTATGTGTAGATGACCAAGATTAGAACAAGTGAGCATTACTAGCTACCTTCCTTCATGCAGTAAAAGACTTTTGATTCGTTCTACAGCATCGAGTAAAGTGATTGCACGATAAGGGGAGCTCGTCTCTCCCTCTCCAATAAACACAGTATGACAACCCGCTTTCAAACCAGCCTCAATATCTCGTTCATGGTCCCCAACCATAACGCTTCGAGATAAATCAATTTCGTGTTGCTTAGCTAATTCAATCAACATCCCAGCATTTGGTTTTCTACAAGAGCAGCCTTCTTTTGGCTTATGCGGACAATGAGCTACAGCAGTTATCTTGCCTCCTGAAACTTCCACTTCGTTCATCATGAATTCATGCACGGAATGAAGTCTCTCCTCAGTCATAAACCCTAGTCCAACACCACCTTGATTTGTCACTACAAAGATCGGTACGTCAAGTTTTGAAAGATCCACAATCGCCTCCTTTGCCCCAGGGAGAAAATAAAAATCGTCTGGATGATTTACAAACTTCACCCTATTCGTAAGAACTTCGTTTATTACACCATCACGATCAAGAAAAATTGCCTGCTTCACGTTGGCACACTCCATTCATTTTTCACAAAATCATAACAAAGCATCTTTTAAAAAGCAAAGAAGGAGAAGCATACGCCTCCCCTGAAGACTATTGTCAAACGCTAGCATATGTCGTTAGTTGTCTTTTATGTACGAAAGGTTCTATTCGGCTATTCATCCAACTTCCTGACAAGCGTTCGGTTATTCCTGTTAGTAAACATTCCCTTAAAAAACATGTAGACAAAGTCGGAAAACGACTTTGTCTACATTCTAAAGGAAAAGTATATGACTATCTTTTATTGTTCTGGTGCATTATATAAATCTTCTAATGGCTTCATAATCACTTGATTTAATTCAGTAATCACGACACTCATCTGTTGCTCAGCTTCCATCAATTTTGAAATGCCTTCATGCTGTTGAACAAGGGCAACGACCTTTTGTGCTTGCTCAACCTCTTCTTGAGACAATTCTTCTCCAGCCATTTGCTTTTGCTGTAAAGTTAATTGGATATTACGAAAATTATCAAACATTGATTTTGCAGACGGATCTGCATTTACTGCGTCATATGCTTCTTTCAAGGTTGTATATTCTTTACTTTCGCGAATCGCCTGTTCAAGTTGGTTTGCTGATTCCATTAAATTTAATCCCATGTAAAACACTCCCTTTTTATAACTTCCTCAACTATAACAAACAATCTTTACAATTGAAAGAAACACCCCTTACATCATAATAACAAAGACAACACCTTGGATAATTCCAATAATTCCTCCAATTAACGCCCCAAGTAATGTAATCATCTTTAATTCTTTATTAATGATTGAAAAGACCATTTCTTCGAGCCTTTTAACTGGAAAGTGGCTTACTTGATCTCGAACCATTTCAGATAATTTTAATTGATCCATCACTGCTTCAACTCTTAAAGCTGCGTGGTCACATAGCTTATGCACCAAGGTAGAGACCCATTCTTTTTGCAAGTTTGGAAGATAGCTTTTAGTAAGATCCTTTATAGGCGTCGATGAAAGCTTATTCAGATTCAATGCTTTTTGTGAGGCTGTTTTCATTACATTTACAATTTTTTCTTTCTCAACCATCGTTTCATAATTAGAAGTGTGCTGGTCGAGCATTTTATTCCACTCTTTAACAAGCAATGAATGAACAAGTTTAGCTGCTCCTTCACTTCTTAAAAACTTTACGATCTCTGGTTGAAGCTTATCTGCAATATTCCTATTTCCAATGACCATCTTCAACATATTCCGAACCATGCCATCGCGTTCATTCACAAATTCGTTTGCCATGCCTTGAATTCTTAATTTTCCTTCTTCACTAGAAAAATAATCTCTTCCTTTTTCCAATAACATCAAAGTAACAATCGGAATTTTCCCATTTATACTTTGAATGAATGATTCGGGAAGTACCTTTCTCAATGGTTCTGATCTTTTTTCCACCATAAATTGCTCATACTTACTTTCAATCGCTTTTTCGATTCCATTGCTAATATTTAATTGTACACCTTCAACTCCAATCGAACTGAACAGTTCTTGGATTGTTTTTTCAGAGTGAATGAATTGATTTAATTCTTTTTCGACTACTTTTGTAACCTCGTCCTTAAAAGAATCACTGGTTATTTTCTTTTTAATGCTCTCAGCAGTTAACAAATGGTTAACGACTAGCTTCCCCATTTGCTCTGCAACCTCATCCCGACGTTTTGGTATTAGTCCTGGGGTAAATGGTACACGCCATTTTCCAATATAGATTGGATTGTAAGGTTTAAAAAGCATTTTGATCGCTAAATAATTTGTAGACCCTGCAACAACCGCTCCAATGATTGTCATTAGGGATATTGTGAGTAAAGCGTTCATACAATCAACCTTTCTAATTGAAAACGAAATTGGTTATCCATCCTCACATTCTTTCTTACTATACATATGATGCAGTATCAGCTCCTGCCCATAATGCTAATAATGAGGGGATTCATATGTTTTCACATTCTAAAACTATTACGATTAGCAAGCATAAATTGTTTCAGCATGAAAACAGTGTTGCTTTAAATGAATCATTGATTGATGAATTAGGTTTAGAAAAAGACAAGGGAATTGCCTTACAAATTGGGCAATCACGGGTAAATTGCTACCTATCAAGTAGACCAATTCCATCTAATGAGATCCAACTTCCTTTAAACATCATCAACAACTATCCTTCAATTCAGGAAAAAGAACTTCATCTTAGCTTTTCAAGGGAATTAAATTGTATATTTCTTGGTCCTGTAATTGCCATCCTAACCGATTTTTCGGAAGAAGAGAATGGTCCAAACTTTAAAAGTGTTCACTTCTTTTGTGAAGAACTTGATGAAATCTCAAAGCAAGTTGGAGGACTCTTTTATGTCTTTCACTATAAAGATTTTAGAAACAATGAAATTCATGGATATACTTTTGAAAAGGATCATCAATGGATAAAACACAACGTTCCATTGCCTACAGTTATTTATAATAGAATTCACTCTAGAAAGCTAGAACAAACCCACTCTTTTGCGATATTCAAGGAAAAATTATTCTCACAAAACATAACTTTTTTCAATGAAGGCTTCTTATCAAAGCATACCGTTCATTCTTTACTAGAAGGTGAAGAGCATTTAAAGCCTTATATCCCGCAAACTGCTCTTGCTTCCAAAACCACACTATTAGATTTTTTGAAGAAGTATAGTGCCATCTATTTAAAACCGGTGAATGGAAGTCTGGGAAAAGGAATTTATAAAATTACTAAAAAGGATACACAATGGATCGTTGAGCAATCCAACCTTAGGCAATCAGAAAAGATGAGATTGTTTCTAAATACAGATGATATCCTATCCTGGTTTCACTCACTGTTTCAAAAGAAATCCTACATTATTCAACAAGGTATTTCATTCATTCAGGATGAACAGCGACTTCTCGATTTTCGTGTACTCTGTCACCGCAATATTACCTATGATTGGAAGGTTACTTCAATCGTAGCCCGTATCTCAAGTGCTGATCAGATCGTTGCAAACCTTTCACAAGGAGGAAGCTTAACAAAACCAATGCAAGTCCTCCAAAAAAGCTTTTCGCAGAAGGAGTCATTCGAAAAGGTTACTTTGATGAAAATAGTCGCTACTGAGATTTCAGAGCTCATCGCCAATAAAGCCGAAGGGTATTATGCTGAGTTCGGGATTGATTTAGGGATCGATTTATACGGAGACATTTGGTTTATCGAAGCGAATGTTAAACCTTCTAAATCGACTGAAGCACCCTCGATAAAAATTCGACCATCTGCAAAAGCCATTTATGCACTAAGTTTTTCATTAGTAAAAGAAAAAATGAACACACAAAGGAGGGAACTGTGATGCTTTCATTTGGCATTATGACATTAGATGAAAGGAAGGAAACGAGCTATTTTACGGAAATAGCAAAAAGAGCTTTTCATCACAATATAGAATGTTACAAGTTTGTACCTTCAAAGATTAACCCGACGACTGAATCTGTCGATGGAATGAAATACAATTCAGCTGCAAATAATTGGGAGGAGGCAACATTTCCAATCCCCCAAGTTCTTTACGACAGATGCTTTTATCAGCAAGATTATCATTCAAAACAGTGTATAGCAATTGTGAATTGGTTAAAGGCAAATGAACAGCATCTTTTTCTCGGCCATGGTCTTCCACATAAAATCACTTTATATGAAGCGCTTATTCATACGAAGCTATCGCCCTATTTATTGCAAACAAATCGAGTAGAAAACGTACTATCATTGGTTGAAGAGGCACCGTTGTATTCAAGCATTGTCCTCAAGCCAATCGATGGTTCTGGCGGCAGAGGTATTTATAAATGCACAAATAATGGCAACAGTTGGATAGTTGATACAGATAAAGAAGAAAGACATATCTCTTATACTTTGACAGAAGAAAAGTTTGAAAGATGGCTCGCCCAATTGATCCAGCAATACGAGTACTTATCTCAACCTTACGTTCACCTTCAAAACGATCAGTTTCAACCATTTGATGTAAGAATTCTGCTGCAAAAGAACTTCCATGGAAAGTGGAAAGAAGTAGGTAGGGGCGTTCGTAACGGTCTCCCAAATCATCTAACATCTAACATCCATTCAGGAAGTTCAATCGGTACGTTTGAAGAATGGATTGAAACATATCCAAAACATAAACAACAATTTATCACTCATGAAATTGATGACATTACACGTTCACTTCCACTCATTCTTGAAGAACAATTCCCATCACTCTTTGAAATCGGATTAGACATTGGCATTGATAAACAAAATGCGATTTGGGTTTTAGACATTAATTCTAAACCAGGAAGAACTGTTCCACTATCAACAAACCCAACGGTTGCAGATGAGCTTTACGAAGCACCACTTGCCTATGCACGGTTTTTATTCGAAAAAACAGTAAAGCATTACTAACAAAGGAGTTCTTCTATTATGAGACAAAAATTTATAATCGAAATAGATAAAGAGAATACGGATACTCTCCAATTACCAAAAGAGTTTCTTCTAAAATACAAGATCAATAAAGTCGCTTTTGGAACACATTCAGTTGAAGTGAAGAAAATTATAGAACAAAAAAAGCGCAACATTCTTAAAATCGGGAAGCAATTAGCAGAGTCAATTTACTTTCATTCTTTTAAAGAAACTCCATTACATGTTTTTATTATCCATGACTGCTTAATCATCGGTCCGCTTGTAGGCATATTTACTTCTAGTTTTCATACGTACTCTGTTCGTCCTTTAGGGGAGAGAACAATGTTTTTCTCTAAACTTTTATCAGTTAAAAAAACGGCAGGTGTAATTCCATTTATCTTTGGTGACCATTTAATTAATTGGGAAAAAGGAACAATTAATGGGTTATTCTATATTGATCAAGATTGGAAGACAATGGAGGTTCCCTTCCCAAACGTTATCTATGATCGACTTCCAAATCGAAAAAGTGAAAAGCTTAAAAGCTTTAAAGAAATAAAACAACGGCTTCAAAAGGAATATTTAATTCCTTGGTATAATCCAGGCTTTTTCAATAAGATGGACGTCTTTGAACGACTTCAACAAACATCAGTCGCTAAATATTTACCTGACACCCATGCATTTACATCCTTTTCATCCATCGAAAAGCTACTAGGAAAGTACGGGCATGTATACATCAAGCCGCAGAATGGAAGCTCTGGACTCGGCATTCATCAAGTTATTTACAACAAAAATGATGGTCTCTACTATTGCCGCTACCGAGACTCGATTCATGGTAATAAACTAAAAAGGTTCACGACATTAGAAGCATTAATGAAAAATATATTTAAGGAGAGGAGCTTGCACACACTCCTTGTTCAACAAGGCATCCGATTAATTAGGCTAGATAACCGTTCTGTAGACTTTAGGGTTCATACAAATAAAGGTATAAACGGAGAATGGGAACTTACAGCTATTGCCGCAAAGGTGGCTGGCCCTGGTAGTGTGACAACACATATTAACAGCGGTGGAAAAATAAAAACCGTATCAGAATTGATTGAACAGCAAGTGATAACAGATGCTGATTTTGATAAACTAAAGGAAGCTGTTTTGGCAATTAGCATTGAAATCGAAAACAATATGGAGGGCATTATTGGAGAAATTGGCTTCGATATGGGCATAGATCAAGATGGAAACATTTGGCTTTTCGAAGCGAATAGTAAGCCTGGGCGATCTATTTTTAAACATCCACAAATGAGAGAGTATGACTATTTAACAAGAATCCGCTCGCTTGAATATGCAATCTATTTAACAGAACAATCCTATCGTAAACCTGAAGAACTGTTTTTCCCATGATTTATTATCACCCATTGTCTAAGGAATGGTCTTCCGATTTTCCAGTGACGTTTGGTAAAAATAAACGAACGTTAAAAAAATTAAAAAAGTTCGAGGAGATCACACATTCCTTTTCACCATTAGTTGTCAACAACAATGCTGGCCCATTGATAGCCATCTTAGTTGGAGATCAAAAGCATGGTCGTTTAATTGGCAATCGCTCGCTTCTATACGCTTTGCAGGAGGAGTGTCAGAAACGGGGCGGTCTTTGCATCATTACAAGCCCTAATCAAATGACGAATGATAAAATGAGTGGCATCCTTTATATACAGGAAAAACTGAAGTGGGTTCAAATTGAAAGCCCTCTTCCTCACCTAGTATACAACCGAGTCCCATTTCGTCATATGGAAGACGCTCATTCGTTCAAAAAAGTAGTCTCACTCTGCAAATCACATGATATACCTATCTTTAACCCCGCCTTTCTTGATAAAGAATCTCTATATAAAATATTACTAAACGATGAGGAACTAGCTAATTTCATCCCACTAACTATATCCATTAAAGAAGAACAATCATTTAAACAATTCCTACTTGATCATGAGAGCATATATTTAAAGCCTTCACATGGCACACAAGGTCGGGGAATATACCAATTAAAAATGAAGAGCACACAACAGTATATGATAACTGGACATCATCTGGAAAAAACATTTAATGACTTCACAGAGTGTTGGGCTTATGTGAAGTCAATCCAAAATGACCTTTCCTATTTAGCTCAAAAAGCAATTAATCCAGCTCTTTACAATGGCAGTCGCTATGATTTTAGAGTGCTTGTTCATAAAATCAATCAGACCTATCACATCACAGGGGTAGGCATTCGCCAATCCAAAAAACAGCAAATAACAACGCATATACCAAATGGGGGAATCCTCATTCCTTATCCACTGTTACAGAATGAGCATCATGATCAATTTTTCAAAAACATTGCAGCGAGAATTGGGGATTTATTAACAGAAAAAATTGGATCATTCCATGAATTTTCAATTGATGTTGGTCTTTCAGTAGATGGGGAGTATGTTGTATATGAAGTCAATGCAAAGCCTATGAGCTTTGATGAAACTGAAATAGAAGCGAAAAGAATCCGTACACTTTGCGATGTCTTTTTTGAACTTACTCGCTTCAATGACACAAACGGTTCCTGAAATAAAAATCTTCGCAATTTTCCTCTTTCACGTTACAATAATGTAAGGAGGGATTAGCATGTTACAGCATTTTCAGTACAAACCACTCTACGAGAACAAACAGCTTCCAGGCTGGAAAATCTCTTTTTATTATCAAAAAGAAAAATTCAATGCGATCTATCATCCAGATGGGAAGATTGAATGGATTACTGCAGAACCGAAGGAACTTGAATCTGAAATTAAAAGTCAAATACATGAGCTCATGCTTTTCCATGTATACGAATAATGATTAATTTTTGCCAGTCTTATTCATGATTAACAATCGTATCTTTTGAAATCCTAATAATGAATGAGGATTAAAAGGAGGTACTAAATATGAAAAAGAGAAAGACGAATACCGAAACAGATATAAATTACGAAGGCAGAGATGAAGCATATTTTGATGTTGATAGAATGATTAACGAAGGTATGGCCGGTGGTCATGTAAACCAATATGGAGACTACACTAACATCGAGGAATCACAAGACATCCAAAAAGAAGAACCGCCTTTATAATATGTATAATCAGTAGAATTTGTTTCCTTCTACTGTTAGTTGTAGACAAAGTCGATTTCTGACTTTGTCTACATCTTTTTTTAGAAGATTTTTTAATTATAAGAGAAACCCTCAGACTGTATTGAAAACGCTTGTCTAAACTAAGCGTACAGTCGAGTGAATACCCGAATTCAAGAGGGGACTTTGATGCCAAATAACGACGTATGCTTGCGTTTGTCGGGCAATCTGAAACTGTAGAAGTTGTTTCCTTCTACAGTTTTTCTTTTGCACGTTTATGAAATACTTTAAAAAATATGTGCTTTTTATCATTTGTTAAATCATTGAACTTCGATAAAATAGATTCAATGATGAGAAAATGGAGGAACATGATGGCAGAATTAAAAATTGAACATATGTATAAAACATATGATGGCAAATCAAATACTGTACAAGACTTCAATTTACATATTCATGACTCAGAGTTTATTGCACTAATAGGTCCCTCTGGCTGTGGGAAATCAACGACATTAAAAATGATAGCCGGTTTAGATGAAATAACACATGGAAATCTATACATTAATGGTATACACTCTAATGATATTCCAGCTCAAAAACGTAATATTGCGATGGTCTTTCAAAACTATGCTCTCTATCCACATATGACAGTTTATGAAAATATGGCGTTTTCATTAAAGCTGCAAAAGATTTCAAAGAAAGAAATAAACGAAAGAGTTGAAAAAACTGCTGAGGTACTCGGCTTAATGAAATTCTTAAAGCAAAAACCAAATTCACTTTCAGGTGGACAACGGCAGCGAGTAGCATTAGGAAGAGCCATTGTAAGAGATGCAAAAATCTTTTTAATGGATGAGCCACTGTCTAACTTAGATGCAAAATTAAGGGTGCAAATGCGTGCTGAAATTATTAAGTTACATAAGAAATTAAAAACAACAACAATTTATGTCACGCATGATCAAACAGAGGCCATGACAATGGCAAACAGACTTGTCGTGATGAATGATGGAGTGATTCAACAAATTGGTACGCCAAAAGAAGTGTATGAGTATCCTAACAACGTTTTCGTTGGAGGTTTCATCGGCTCACCTGCAATGAATTTCTTAAATGGAAAGCTTGAAGGAGATTTCTTTATTGTTGGACAACAAAGAATTAAAATTCCTGATAAAAAGCGAGCAGCTCTCCAAGCCTATATTGGAAAAGAAGTAATCCTTGGTATAAGACCAGAAGATTTATATGAGCAGCATAACAAGGAATTAGTTTCTTATCTGACTGTTCAAGCTGGTTTGACCGAAATGACTGGTGCTGAAACGATTCTATACTGTCATATTGCTTCTCAACAAATAGTGGCGAGACTACCTTCTCATTTTACTGCTAAGAAAGCATTAATACACTTAAAAATTGATATGAACAAAGCCCATTTTTTCGATAATGAAACAGAGCAACGAATATAAAATTAATACTTTTTTGCTTAATTAATTCATGATTCACATAACTTCGACGCAGAAAATCAATTATATTTCTTTTTACTCTGTAGCTTTGCTTCCCACAGAAAGTAACATACTTACAATACTACATTATGTTGTATGCATCTTAGCGATAGGTTTTATAAGGTGTTATTTTTTTATGGAAGTTAGCGTTACACTAAATAGCCCTCAAAAGTACACTCGTAGTAAAACTTAGAATGCAGGCAAAGTCGATTTTCGACTTTGCCTGCATGTTTTTCACTAGTTTTAACAAGTAGAGACTTCTTCATAACTGTTTTCGTAACTCTCGTTAGACTATGCATATAGCCTAGGAAAGTCCCGAATCCAAGAGAAATTTCACGATGAAAAGCTAGGTGCAACAATGTATGTGAACTATTTTCAAAAGTCTCGGAATGATCATAGTTTATCTTCTAAATTTCGATTGTTATTTGCCTCATACATTGCTCGCAGTAAAGTAAATGAACACATGATTGTCCATGATTTACTTCTTCTAAAGATTCAATTGGCATATATGCACTATATGCATCGTAATAATCTGAAACTCTTCCTAAATCCTCCATTAACTGTTTACCACAAGCTTCACAACTTTTTGTAATAACACTCATTCCATTGCATACTGAACAATTTTTCATATTCACTCTCACCTTTACACTATCTTTGTCTATAGTGTATGTGACTCTTCCACATTCAAATGTGGAATTAATTCCCGAAAGAAGTTAGGCATATTAAATTGAAAATCAACCATAATACTTTTTACAAGGTGCAAAACCTTAAATAACATCGATGGGTCGCTTGGCGAATAGCCAACTGACTCAACCAAAAAATATGTTATGAGGAGATGGAACATCATGGCTCAATCAAACAACAGTTCATCTAATCAATTATTAGTTCCAGGAGTTCAACAAGCACTTGACCAAATGAAGTATGAAATTGCAAGTGAATTTGGTGTAAACTTAGGTGCTGAAACAACTGCAAGAGCAAATGGATCAGTAGGTGGAGAAATCACAAAACGTTTAGTTCAAATGGCTGAACAACAATTTGGTGGATCTAAGTAATAAAACTGAATAAGAAATGGCTTGCCCCCTATATAAAATAGGGGGCGTTTAATTTTTTGATTGACTAAATCATTTTTTCTGGGTCAACCCATTGTATATATTCTTCCTCAGTCACATGACCAGATTTTAATGCTGCTTCTTTTAAAGTAATACCGCTTGAAAAAGCATGCTTAGCAATCGCTGCGGCCTTTTCATAACCAATATGAGGATTTAAAGCCGTTACGAGCATTAATGAAGAATTAACATGCTCTACAATTACCGCTTCATTAGCTTCTATTCCAATCACACAGTTTTTTGTAAAGGAATGAATTCCATCAGAGAGTAATCGAACAGTTTGCAAGAAATTGTAGACAATAACGGGTTTATAAACATTTAGCTCAAAATTCCCTTGGCTTGCTCCAACGCTAATCGTCACATCATTTCCAAAAACTTGCGTGCAAATCATCGTTAACGCTTCAGCCTGAGTAGGGTTTACCTTTCCTGGCATAATTGAGCTTCCAGGTTCGTTTGCTGGAATTTTCAACTCTCCAATTCCACTTCGAGGGCCACTTGCTAACCACCTAATATCATTTGCAATCTTCATTAAATCTGCCGCTAGCCCTTTTAATGCACCGTGTACATAGACGATTTCATCATGACTTGTTAATGCATGAAATTTATTCGGGGATGCTTGAAAGGAAAATCCTGTCTGCTTCGAAACTTCATTTGCAACTTTCTCTCCAAATGTTGGATCGGCATTTATTCCTGTTCCAACAGCCGTTCCTCCGATTGCTAGGAATAGGAGTTGCTTAGAAGCTTCTGTGATCATTTGCTGGCTTTTCTCAAGCATAAACCTCCATCCACTCACTTCTTGTCCAAGAGTCAATGGTGTCGCATCCTGAAGATGAGTTCTGCCGATCTTAACAATATGCGCAAACCTTTCTTCCTTAACCTTTAATGCTTTACTCATTTCTGACAGAACAGGAAGCAACATTTCATGAACTTCAATATATGAGGCAATATGCATAGCCGTTGGAAAGGTGTCATTCGAGCTTTGAGACATATTCACGTCATCGTTTGGGTGAACGACTTCGTCACTTCCCTTTTCCTTTAACCATTCATTTGCGAGATAAGCAATCACTTCGTTTACATTCATATTGGATTGTGTCCCACTTCCCGTTTGCCAAACGGATAAAGGGAAATGTTCATCTACTTTTTTAGCAATAATTTCATCAGCAGCTTGTACAATCGCATCCTTTTTACCTATAGACAATTTACCAAGCTGGTAATTCACAATCGCTGCGCTGCGTTTTATGATTGCAAACGCATAAATAAGCTCAATTGGCATCTTCTCTTGCCCAATACTAAAGTTATTTCTGCTCCTCTCCGTTTGTGCCCCCCAGTACTTATTCTCCTGAACTTTTACTTCTCCTAACGTATCCCGCTCTATTCGATCAGCCATTATAATTAATCCCTCCTCTATTTGATAATATATTCATTTCCCCAAAGTATTCATTTTAAAAAGTTTCCTTTAAAATACATATAGACAAAGCCAATTTACGACTTTGTCTACACTAAGAAAGTTCTTATTAAAGTTTAAATAGGGCATTTCCAATGAAGTAACCGAGAATCATAATGCTAGCAATAGCGAGTGTTACTGACAATTCTTCCATTTCCCATTCTCCCTTCGCACTCTATCTCTTTTAAAAATAGCACGAAGACAGCTTCACCTTATAAAATAAAAAGGAATATTCCGTGTCTGAAATTCAACGAATTTATGACAATCTAGATAGGTTACTTTTTATGAAAGATTTTGCGAGCAAAAATTAAATAAAATAAGAGCGGCATAGGTGATTGGATCAAACCGACGATTCCCCAAAACCAATGATTATGGCCATGTTTTCTTGCGTTTGTAAACAAAAACCAACTTTGTGTGATTAGTATCATTGCAATGATTAAGAGTTGCCACAATTTTATTTCTGCCATAAATGTGTGCCTCGCTTCTTATACAACGATATGCAATAGCCGATCAGTAATAATGAAACCACTGCTTGCAGAATGACAAATGCAATCGGACTTTGACTCAAAAGGATGAGTACGGTACAAACAATTAGAATAGATGCAATTAGAAATGCTATACTTTCCTTCCATTGCTTCTTTCTAAGTTCTGCCTTCTTGTCTAAAACGAACTGTTCATACCATTGTAAAGATAAATGAGAATCGTTGACCGTTTTTTCAACCTTGTCCAAATTTTCTTGTATTACTTCTATAATTTTTTCATTCGATTTTTCATTACCCTTCATGTTTAAACAGCTCCTCTCGAATTACTTGAATGCCTTTATGAACTCGTGACTTTACTGTACCTTCCGCAATAGAAAGCATTTGTCCAACCTCACGATAGGAATACCCATAATAATGCCGCAGCACTACAGGCAGCCTTAAGGAATCCGGTAAGTGACTCAAGGCTTCAAGCACCTCATTCCACTCCTCATTTACTAGTGCCATTTCCCATGATAACTTTCGGTGAATTGCTTCTTTCTCCAAATACCTTTGTTCTGTTTTCTTTTTTCTATTTAAATCGATATATAAATTTGATGCAATTGCAATCATCCATGTTGAAAACTTTGATTTTCCATTATACAAATGAATCTTTTCTACACATTTTGCCATTGTTTCTTGGGCAAGCTCCTCAGAAAGATCTGGATTCAATGTGATTTTAATTAAATATTTTTTTAAAAAAGAATGGTTTGTCTGAAGTAAAGATGCTAATGATTGATGATCTCCATTCTTTGCTCTAACTACCAACTGCTCTTCAGTCATATCCATCCCCTTTTTGCACATCATTTAAATTAAAATGAGCATGGTCACCTTATCAGACGTTTCTATTTATGAATTCGTTCACTTCAATTATACAGCTGCTTCTACTTTTTGTATTTTTTTTTGAGCAATAAATCGTGGCAGCACTATTGCATAATATACCGAAACTAACATAAAGCAGCTGCCCACGATCCAGAAAATCGCATCAATCGTAATAAACTTTGGAAATACTACTGCTATTAGACCTAATGTGATCGACTGTGACAGCATCATTAAGGGGCTGATCCAGCCTTGTACTCTTCCCATCATCTTTGGATCAATGATACTCGGTAGCCAACCTCCAATTGCAACATTAATAAATGGCAAGCCTAGACCAATAATTGCTAAACACGCAAAATACAAGAACAGATGATTAAAGAAAGAGGAAAGGACAATGAATGTACCAGTGAAAACAAGCCCTAATATAATCATTTTATGAAGTGCAATCTTTTGGGCAACGATTGATGCAATCATACTTCCAATAAGAATCCCTGCCCCAAAGCAGATGCTCGTAATGACTGCCATTTGCTCATACGCTTCTGGTGCTAGCTTATACTTCAACATAAAAATCGGCATGACAGAAAAACCACCATTGACGATTCCAAATACAAAGAAACCAATAATTAAAGAGAAGATCAATCGGTCTTTCATGATATACATAAACCCTGCTTTAAAATCTGAATATACAATAGATAAATTCAAGTCTTTTAGTTTATGCTGTCCATTGGGCAAGCGAACTTCCTCCGGAATAACGGTCGAACGAATGAAGAACGCACTGATGATGAGTGCAATGGCATCTACTATAATTGCTCCATAAACGCCTACTGTCCAATATACGACAGCCCCTATTCCACTTCCAAATAACATAAACAAACTCATAACTGCCTGATTTAACCCCGCTGCTGTGGCGTAATCATCTTCTTTTAATATTCCTTGAATCATCGCATGTTCAGCTGGGAAAAAGAACTTTTGAACTGCACTTCTCACAAATAAGACAAAGAAAATAAAAGGCATCCACCCTATAAAAATTGCTAATAAAAGTACAATTGAAAGACTTGCTGATATCCAATCACAATAATAAGCAATCTTTTGTCGGTCCATGCGATCAGCAAAGACTCCCACTAAAAAGAAAACGGCCAAGGTTGGCAATGAATACATTAATTCTGTTATCGTTGCATAAGCAGGTTGAGTGGAAAATCGATTAAGCATATAAAACATGAATGCGGTCAAACCGATGGTGCTCCCCATTTGCATCGTCACATTTGCTATAAATAATTTCACATACGTTTTATTTTGAAAAATTTCCCTCATTTTCTCCATTTTACATTCTCCCATTCATATTCAATATAACCCTATCTTACTAATCAATACATGCTAACAAAAACTGGCTCACGCCTGTTTCTGTCTCAGTCTCTAGGCTGATAACGGAACACTAGTGGTTTAGATTGGAATTATCCGGGTATTTAATTAAATAAGAACATAAGTTCAAAATGGAAATTTAATCTATGGAAGATAAATTCGAAAGGGTGTAAAAAATGCTCGTTAATAAAATTGTAGTTGCATATGATGATTCAGAAAGTAGTCAAACTGCGCTTAAGCTTGCATTGGAAAAAATAGATACACAACATAAAACCCAGCTATTTATAGCACAGGTATTTGATTTAACAACCGAACCGACTCCATTTACAACAGAACAAAACATGACGCCAATGAGAGCAGGGAGTTATGCCATTGAAGGCATTCAAATGCCAGCAGTAAACAATAGACCGACTAAAGAGGAACTGTATGGGAATGAAAATGGAAGTATTACAACAAGTGTAAATCAAGCCTTCCATACGGCAAAGGCTATTGTGAGTCGCTATGGAGTAAATGCTGAATTTGAGGTGTTAGAAGGAGAACCAGCTGAACGAATTTGTCATTTCGCAGAAACGATTGATGCAGACTTAATTATCACCGGAAGTTCACAAAAGAAAGGCTTAAAAAAACTCTTCATCGGAAGTACCAGTGAGAAAATATTAAAAAATGCCCCTTGCTCTGTACTTGTAGCTAAATAAGAAAAAGCTTCGAATAAAATTCGAAGCTTTTTCTTATTTAAATTTCTTCTCTTGTCATTTCATAAAATCGTTCTTTTGAAGCTTGTTCATCAAAACTTGAAAAGATTCGAAAATGATCTTGATCTATAATTCGAAAATGTTGGCTAATAATGTTTTGCTGAAGAATGTATCCATTTTTTTGCGAACACTCTCTCCACCAAATTTTACCACCCATTGTTTTCTCTTTGCGATAATCAATGCCTTCTCGTGCAATCGTTTCAAGTACTTCCAATGGTTCATCACCAAATAAAAATCGTACCGTTTCTGTTTCTCTAAAAAGTGCACATAAAGAAACAACGGTCGCCCAACTTGCATCTAATCTACCCTTCTCAATTTGGACAAGTGTCTTTTTTGAAACGCCAATGATTTCAGCCATTTTATCCTGTGTATAGCCTGCTTCGGTACGAATCAATCTCATTTTCTCTGAAACTTTTGCAATTACTTCATCACGTGTCATCTCTACTCATCCTTTTTACCAGTGTAAAATTACACGTTAACTCTCTTCATATAAGAATACATCTAACTAGATGCGATAATCAAGCATTCTCACACTTTTTATAAAAAACACTCAGATTTCACCAGAATAATAGAAAAAACAGGAATATTTTCCCGAAAAATCACCATCCATAGTTAGAGGAATTATGAAAATCCCATCGAATTTTATTTATATGAGATGAATACGGCCATTTTATGTATTACGTCAAACCAATCATTGGGGGGTCCTATGCAAACTGTCACGAATGAAATATTTAGTACTTTATTAACTGAATATAAGGAAGACATTATAAGCGATTGGTATACAAACATTCAATCAACTGAATCAGATCCGTTTTCAAACAACCTCATCGAAATCATGAACGAGCTATGTGTTGTTTTATTTGAATATCCTATCAATGATCCGAAGGGATTTGATAAACGCATTAGTGAACTTGCACACTTTCACCACAATGACAGTCGTCAGCCGCCATTTAATATTGGCAACTATGTGTATAATGTACATGCTGGCAAAAGAATTATATGTGAGTATATCTATCGCCTTACATTTGATGATTGTACGATAAAATCAGCTATTAGCCACATTCATTTTCGCCTTGATCAATTTTTATATTTCGCTGTCTCCTATTATAGTGAAGCACAAAATAATATCATAGAAGAGAAAACACAGCTTCTCGATTCCACACATAAAGATCGCCTGACGATTTTAGGTCAAATGACTTCTAGCTTTATACATGAATTTCGAAATCCATTAACTTCAATCCAAGGATTCATTCAACTCCTTAAAGCTGAATACCCTAAGATGGAATATCTCAACATCATTTCAAATGAATTAGAACAGTTAAACTTTCGAATTTCTCAGTTTTTATTGCTTTCAAAGAAAGAGCTAATTGGTAAAGAAAAAACACTCTTTTCTTTAAACGCATTAATTGAAGAAGTGTTAAATTTCTTATATCCAAGTATTGTAGATGGTAAAGTAAAAATCATAAAAACCCTTTGTGAAGATGTAGAATTAGAAGGCTATTCAGATGAAATCCGCCAAGTGCTTATTAATATTATCTTTAACGCAATAGATGTGTTAAGCCCTGACCGAACAAACCCTGTCATTGAGCTTGAATCGAGAAAAGAAGACTCATTCATTACTCTACATATTGCCAACAACGGACCCAAAATACCTGATCACCTAGTAAATACAATTTTTGAACCTTTTTTTACAACAAAGAAGTTAGGGACTGGCTTAGGTTTATTTGTCTGTAGTGAAATCATTGAGAAGCATCGTGGTAAATTAACATGCCAGTCTGAAGAAAGTCGAACAGTGTTTTCGATCACATTACCAATTAAGTAATGTTTCTCATTCAAAAACAATAGTAGAGGAGATTGAAATGTTTACATTAAAAGTTGATCATGAGATCGAATTGCAATTATTTGAATTGCAGCATGCTAATGAGCTTTTTCAGCTAGTTGATGAGAATAGACATCATCTAAGACAATGGCTGCCGTGGGTAGACTCCACAATTTCCCCTACACAATATCATGAAATTATCCCAAATTGGCTAACTCAATTCGCGAACAATAATGGCTGTAATCTTGGAATTCGTTATTATGGAGAATTAGTCGGTTGTGTAGGGTTTCATAATATTGATTGGGCAAATAAGCAAAGTTCAATTGGCTACTATCTTGCAAAGCATGTTGAAGGAAGTGGGATCATGACAAGAAGTGTCCAAGCATTAATCAATTATGCCTTCTTAGATCTTGGTTTAAATAGACTTGAAATCCGTTGTGGAGCATTAAATGTTCGAAGTCAGGCGATCCCTAAACGATTAGGTTTTATCGAAGAAGGAGTTATTCGTCAAGGTGAATACTTATACGACCATTATCACGATTTGTTCATTTACGGATTATTATCAAGTGAATGGTTGCAACCGTAATTTTTTCCGAAAAGTCTGTTAAATATTATAGAAACTTTGCATAAATTATAGAAAACAAGTTTTTTTATGAAGCAAATAGCCGTTTATACTGTACCACTAAGTTTGACTGTATTGATTTTCCTGCCGTATAATGGTGGTAATTTAGATAAACTGAGGTGATAAGATGGGGCATTGTATCGCATCGGTGAGCTAGCGTATTTTCCATTGGACAAAATAAATAGAAAACTAGAAAGAAAAGATCATAAGGATATTCGTATAAAGGTACTGGAGCGACAAATTGATGCAGGATCTAGCAAATGAAACTGCATAAATCATTGATCTAATACATGCTATTAATCGTATAGAAAAAGTTAGAAAAGACGTCTACTGTAGTCGTCTTAGCAAGGATAAGACTGCATTTATAAAGTCGCTTCTCAGCCTGTCGAATTAGTCCTATTTTCAAATTCCAGGAGGTGACACCCAACCCGATTCTAGCGGGATATGGGGAAATTATTTGGACATATTAAACTTGGTTCTTTTTGCTACTTTGATTGCTTTGACAGCGTTTTTCGTAGTATCTGAGTTTGCAATCGTGAAAATCAGAAGCTCCAAAGTGGACCAATTAGTAGAAGAAGGTAGTGCCAGAGCAAAAGTAGTGAAGAAGATTACGAGTAATCTTGATGAATATCTATCTGCTTGTCAGCTCGGTATTACAGTAACGGCATTAGGGTTAGGTTGGATTGGTGAGCCAACATTTGAGGTTCTATTAAGCCCAATTATTCAGTTTATTGGTTTACCTGAATCTACACATCATATTGTCATTATCATTGCAGCATTCATGATCGTTACCTTCTTACATGTCGTTGTGGGTGAACTCGCACCTAAAACCATTGCGATCCAGAAGGCGGAACAAGTGACAATGCTCATTGCCTATCCATTAATTGGATTCTACAAGCTTATGTACCCTTTTATTTGGTTTTTAAACGGGTCTGCACGGCTATTAACAGGTCTATTTGGCTTAAAGCCAGCTTCAGAGCACGAACTTGCTCACTCTGAAGAAGAGCTACGAATTATTTTGTCAGAGAGCTATGAAAGTGGAGAAATTAACCAATCAGAGTTTAAGTATGTAACGAACATCTTTAATTTTGATGATCGAATTGCTAAAGAAATCATGGTTCCTAGAACTCAAATTTTATCTTTAGCAAAAGAGGACCAAATTGAAACACTTTTACAAATTGCTAAGTCTGAAAACTTCACAAGATATCCCATAACAGATGGCGACAAGGACCATATTATTGGAATGGTTAACATCAAAGAAATCATGACTGATTTAATAATGAATAAAGATGGTAAACAAAGTGAAATTGATCATTATTTACGGCCAATCATTAAAGTAATTGATACAATTCCAATCCATGACTTGTTATTAAAAATGCAAAAAGAACGAATTCATATGGCCATTCTTATGGATGAATATGGTGGTACATCTGGACTCGTAACAGTAGAAGATATTCTTGAAGAGATTGTTGGAGAAATTCGCGATGAATTCGATATGGATGAAGTTCCACTTATAAGAAAAGTCAAAGAGCAGCATTATATTCTTGACTCAAAAGTATTAGTTAGCGAACTAAACGAGCTCCTTCAATTGCAAATAAATGATGAAGATATTGATACACTTGGTGGTTGGATCTTAACTGAAAACTATGAGGTACAACAGGGAGATTTCATTTATCACGGATCGTATAGATTTGAAGTGATTGACATGGAAGATCACCATATTAAATATGTAGAAGTGATGTTTATTCCTGAAGTTGAAGAAACGACTCCAAAGGAAGTACCGCTTACAGAATCACAGGCGATTTCGTCATAGGATGTACTGATATAACAATAAAAGGTAGACCTTAAGTACTTAAAGGTCTACCTTTATGTTTTCTTATGCCTTTTTAGGCAATTCAATTTTAAAGGTTGTCCCTTCATCCTTTTGGCTGCTAACGCTAATTTTCCCGTCATGTAGTTGCACGAGCTGTTTCACAATGGAAAGCCCAATCCCAAACTCACCTATAGAATGGTTTGTCCGTGAAAGGTCCGCTTTATAAAATCGCTCCCAAATATGTTCTATGTCCTCAGGATCAATTCCTTCACCATCATCAGTTACCTCTAATACTACAACATTTCCTTGGACATATGTTTTTAACTGTATGATCCCATTGTTCGTAAATTGAATACTATTTTTAACTATATTCACGAGAATTTGAATGAGGCGGTCATAATCTGCATAAACCTCTACACCTTCTCGGGCATGAATCTCTAGCTTGTTTCCCTTCCTCTCAGCTTGAAGCATTAGTTGATCGACAACTACTTCATAAACGTCATGAACATTCAATTTCACTTTATCTAAATGTAATTGATTCGATCTTATTTTTTCATAATCTAAGTTTTCATTAACTAAACGAATTAGCCTCTTCGCCTCACGATCAATTAAATCCATTCCTTTTGGTATCTCTCTTTCTGGGATGAGCTCGTTTTTGATACCTTCTGCAAGTCCGCTTATGGTTGTTAATGGTGTCCTCATTTCATGTGAGACATCGGCAAGAAACTTTTGCCTCCTTTTTTCCAACCGATCAATTTCTTCATTCGACTCTTTAAGCTTAATAACCATTTTATTAAAATCCTTTGCCAAATGACCAATTTCATCTAAGTACATATCACGCACTTGTACATTGTAATCTCCACTCGAAATAACAGATGTTGCATTTCGAATTTCTCTTATTCTTCGTATCAAGTTCTTCGATAGAATCCAGCTTAAAAGAATCGTTGCCGTTAAAGAAATCATAATTGTATACAAAAGAAATTTATTTAGTTGTGAGATCATTTTGACAGCACCGCTAACCGGCGATAGCAGTAACACACCACCGATCATTTGATCTCCATACATAGAAGGCATTACGACGAATGAGACTTCCTGATCAAATCTTTTCATATCATGATTTACTGAAACTGTTTCTCCGTTATTTAATCGTGCCCATTCCGCTTCTGATAGCTTAAGAACAGGAATTAACGAGCGCGCATAAATCATTGTGCCCTGTTCATTGAAAAGAGCAAATTGAATATTTCTCGCATCTAGAATTTGTGAATACTCATTTAAATACCGTTCTGTACCATCAAAAGTCGACCTCGATGTTAAATCTTCTAATATTCGTTCTCCATATGCCTCCAACTCTTCTACTTTGTTCTCAAAAATATACGTTTTTACAAAATGAGAAAACAAAAGACTGAGTAAGAGGAATGCAAGAAGTAAGATAATTATATGACTGATAAGTAACTGATAAAAATACTTAACCTTCATTTCCGATAATCGTTTCATCAAATTTATACCCAATCCCCCAAACTGTATGGATAAATGGCTGATCATCTTTGCCAATTTTTTTTCTTAATCGTTTAATATGAACATCAACGGTTCTTTCATCGCCATAAAACTGATAGCCCCATACGCGATCAAGTAACTGTTCTCGCGAAAAGACTTGCTTAGGATTCTTCACAAAGTAATACAGTAAATCAAATTCCTTAGGAGTCAAATTTTTCAAGGATACACCTTCAAATAGTACTTCACGTGTTTCCTTGCTTATCTTAAAGTGATTAGAATGAATATATTGACTGTCAGCCGTCGGTGCGTCTTCTGATTGGAATCGTCTAGTGACAGCTTTAATTCTAGCCATTAATGTTAATGGGCTAAATGGCTTTGTCACATAATCATCCGCGCCCATTTCTAATCCAAGTACTTGATCAGATTCACTATCCTTGGCAGTTAACATGATGATCGGTACTTTACTAAGCTCACGAATTTTCATGCATAACGTAACACCATCCATTACTGGCAGCATCCAATCTAGAATAATTAAATCCCAATGCTCTTTATTAAATGCTTCAAAACCAAGTTGCCCGTCATGAACAAATTTCCCTTCGTATCCTTCTTTTAAAAAGAACATTTCAAGCATGGAACATACACTATCATTATCTTCAACAACTAATATCTTCATAGATACCACCCTCGTTCAACAATAAACTCTTACTTTCATTAAACCGAATTCGGTTAACTTTTTCAATCAGTTCAAATATTTGTCATCATGAAATGACTAAAAATGGTTATGATAATCTTGAAATGACTAAAAAGGAGAATGAGTTTCATGAAGAAAAAGCTTGGTCATATACTACTTATTGTATGTGCCACAATGGTTCTTTCAGTGCCAATGACAACTGCCGTTGCAAGTGAGGATCATCATCCACATAGAAAGATTTCAGAGGAGCAAATGGAAAAATGGACAAGTAAAGGGTTAACGAAACGTGAGGTGTACAAATCGAATCACATTGCCCATTTTTCAGGACATTCTCTAGAAGAAGTGATTACATACTATCTAGATCATGACCGTTCTTTTGAATTAACAAAAAAGGAATTTGGGCTAGACGATGAAAAGTATAAAAAAATGAAAGAGAAGTTTTTGAAAGAACACAAGAAAGAAATTATAAAAGCTTTAGCTACATACTTAGCTCTACCAGAAGAGAAGATTAAGAGTACGATTGACGACAAGGTTTCCCTTCAATTTCTAGTTAAGGTTGCCCCTCTCATTAAGGCTTCTACTAGTTCCTATGATAAGGTAATCCAATCAAAACGTAATGGCTCAAGCTATAAGGAACTGAAAGAGCAGTTAAAGGTTGATGATGAGCAGTTATCCAAAGAACATAAAGCACTCAAAAAAGAAATTAGAAAATTAATAGGATAATGTGTATCTACATATTTTAAAATCTTTTCTTTTAAAAATTAATTTTATTGGCAACACTAGTAACCAGTTAAGGCGAGGAATATCCTCGCTTTTTATATTTGTTTAGGAAGGGCTTAATTTCATGTCTGTAATACATAAAAAAGAAAGTACGATACACTTTATTTATCGACTTGTTATGTTAATATTCGGAGCAACTCTAGCTGCAATGGCGATTGAGCTGTTTTTAATCCCCAATTCAATTATCGATGGTGGAATCATTGGGATTTCGTTAATCGTAAACAATTTGACGAATATAAACTTTGGAATTTTAATTATCATCTTTAACCTACCATTCCTATATGCTGGTTATTTAATGATTGGGAAAAACTTTTTCTTCTCCTCTGTCATTGGGATCATTGTATTAGCCGTTGTTGAATCTCAATTGCATCATATGACACCTGTAACGACGGAACCATTACTCGGCACAGTATTTGGTGGCTTAATGCTCGGGGCAGGTGTAGGCATCGTGATTCGATACGGTGGGGCGTTAGATGGAACCGAGATTATGGGAATTCTCTTAACGAGAAAAATTCCTTTTTCAATTGGTGAGTTCGTCATGTTCTTCAATGTCTTCGTATTCACATGGGCAGCATTTGTCCTTGGAATGGAACAAGCATTATACTCCATCATTACCTATTACATTGCATCGAAAATGATTGATACGATCGTTCAGGGCTTTGAAGGCGACACAAAAGCCGTTATTATCGTGTCAGATGAGTATGACGAAATTGCCGAGGCAATTATTGAACGACTTGGACGGAGTGTCACAAAGCTAAAAGGCAAAGGCGGCTATAAAAACAACGATAAAGAGATCATCTATGTCGTCATTACAAGATTAGAAATATCAAAGCTTAAAACAACCATTAACGATATTGACCCGAAAGCATTCATCACCATCATGGACACACAAGAAGCCTCAGGAAGCAAATTCAAATCAGTGATTCATTAAGACTGATCTATAATGGGGGCTGTTGATCTCAAATCGAGTTTCGTGATCTCAAACTTGGCGATTGTGATCTCGAATCGGGTTTCGTGATCTTAAACTAGGCGGTTGTGATCTCAAATTGGGTTTCGTGATCTTATACTAGGCGATTGTGATCTCAAATCCGAGTTCGTGATCTTAAACTTGGCGATTGTGATCTCAAATTGGGTTTCGTGATCTTAAACTTGACGATTGTGATCTCAAAT
>NZ_JCBCPS010000005.1:158276-226744 GCF_059874745.1 Niallia sp. CD-39
TGGGTTTCGTGATCTTAAACTTGACGATTTTGATCTCAAATATGGTTTCGTGATCTTAAACTTGGCGATTGTGATCTTAAATCCGAGTTCGTGATCTTAAACTTGGCGATTGTGATCTTAAATCCGAGTTCGTGATCTTAAACTTGGCGATTGTGATCTCGAATATGATTTCGTGATCTTAAACTAGGCGGTTGTGATCTCAAACTGGGTTTCGTGATCTTATACTAGGCGATTGTGATCTCAAATATGGTTTCGTGATCTTAAACTTGGGGATTGTGATCTCAAATCAGGTTTCGTGATCTTAAACTTGGCGATTGTGATCTCAAATTGGGTTTCGTGATCTTAAACTTGACGATTGTGATCTCAAATATGGTTTCGTGATCTTAAACTTGGCGATTGTGATCTCAAATATGGTTTCGTGATCTTAAACTTGGCGATTGTGATCTCAAATCGGGTTTCGTGATCTTAAACTTGGCGATTGTGATCTCAAATCTGTTTTCGTGATCTCAAACTAGGCGATTGTGATCTCAAATCAGGTTTCGTGATCTTAAACTAGGCGATTGTGATCTCAAATCGGGTTTCGTGATCTTAAACTAGTCATTTGTGATCTCAAATCGGGTGTCGTGATCTTAAACTTGGCGATTGTGATCTTAAATCCGAGTTCGTGATCTTAAACTTGGCGATTGTGATCTCAAATTGGGTTTCGTGATCTTAAACTTGACGATTTTGATCTCAAATATGGTTTCGTGATCTTAAACTTGGCGATTGTGATCTCAAATCGGGTTTCGTGATCTTAAACTATTCATTTGTGATCTCAAATCTGATTTCGTGATCTCAAATCTGATTTCGTGATCTCAAACTTGGCGATTGTGATCTCAAATATGATTTCGTGATCTCAAATCGGGTTTCGTGATCTTAAACTTGGCGATTGTGATTTCAAATATGAGTTCGTGATCTCAAACTTGGCGATTGTGATCTCAAATCGGTTTTCGTGATCTTAAACTAGTCATTTGTGATCTCAAATCGGTTTTCGTGATCTTAAACTAGTCATTTGTGATCTCAAATCGGGTTTCGTGATCTTAAACTAGTCATTTGTGATCTCAAATCTGATTTCGTGATCTCAAACTAGGCGATTGTGATCTCAAATCTGATTTCGTGATCTCAAACTATGCGATTGTGATCTCAAATCAGGTTTCGTGATCTTAAACTAGTCATTTGTGATCTCAAATATGGTTTCGTGATCTTAAACTAGTCATTTGTGATCTCAAATATGGTTTCGTGATCTTAAACTAGTCATTTGTGATCTCAAATATGGTTTCGTGATCTTAAACTAGTCATTTGTGATCTCAAATATGGTTTCGTGATCTTAAACTAGTCATTTGTGATCTCAAATCGGTTTTCGTGATCTTAAACTAGTCATTTGTGATCTCAAATCTGATTTCGTGATCTCAAACTAGGCGATTGTGATTTCAAATATGATTGATGATTTTTAAAACGATTTTATGATCACAAATCGTGTTTTTTGATCTCATCCATTTTCTTATATAGCTCTTCTTCTAAATCGAATTGAAAATAATTCGCCAGCTTACATAAATAAGCAAGACAATCAGCGAGTTCCTTCCCAAGGTTTTCACGAACCTCTTCTTTAGCAAGTGCGAATGCAAGTTGTGAGTCCAGTCCTTCTCTCATATGCTCATCGGTACGTTTAAAGACTGTCCTAAACTCTTCAGCCAATCCGCTACCTCAGTCGTCAACAGCATATGTGTATACAAAAGAAATTCACGATGTCCTTTATAATCTTTTTTATCAAATTGATCAAAACCCATTTCCTTTACAAACTGCGCGTACTCTTTTTGTAAATCATTCAATTTATTAATCTCCTTTATCTTCTCTTTATCCTAATCTTTTAATAGATACCAATTTCAGATCTTCGAAAGTACAAGTATACACATCAGGCATACGCAATTGATTCCAAAATGAATGATCAATATCTGGATCAAAGTAATTTAATACGAGAGTCATAATATTACCATGTGTACCCAATACTAGGTGCTTCCCCATATTGATCTTAATCATTTTTATTAATGCTGTAACCCCTCTTTTTTGAGCAATGAGGTTGGATTCTCCGCCTTCAAAACTGAAGTTTTGATCACTCCATACTTTCATCATGGCAGTAGGAAAGTCATCAATAGGCTCAGTAGTTAAGGTTCTCTCCCTTAACCCTTCTACTAATAAAATTTCTTGCTTATGATAGCTCGCAACTCCTGCTACCGTTTGAATTGCTCTCTTATATGGACTAGAAGCAACAAGATCTATATGTATTTCTTTAAATAGCTCTGTAATACTCTCTGCATCTACAAATCCTTTTCGTGATAACGACCTCTCCCTTTCATCGATTGAATAGTCCGAATGAGCATGCCGCACGAAATAGATGATTGTTTCCATATAATGAACCTCCTTAATTAATCTCCAGCAAAACCATCTTACGTTGACTTATCTTTTACCACTGCTATAAAATCAGTTATCGTATTTCTGAACTTTCACTTACATTAAACAGGTTTTCAAAATTTCTAAGTTGTTCTCATAGAATAATCGATTTTTCTCTACTCCTCGACGCTTACACCAACCAATGCTATTAAAAGCATCTGTAAATTGATAAAAAGGTAAGATTTGATGCAAATCGGGAAGTTTTCTAATGCTACTATAGCCATGTTTGTAGGCCTTAAACCATTCATCATTCTTGCTAAGGAAGTCGCGATTTAGCTTTGTAAAATCAATTTCAGTCGAACCGAAGCGTACACTTTCAAAATCGATTACACCAACATCATTAGCACCATTCACAATGATATTCCCTGGGCGAAAATCCATATGAACAAAGCTTGGACCATCAGGAATTGGCAAGTTCTTTTTCATCACTTCAAATCTCTTGATTGCTCGTTCAAATATAGGAGGGTCTAATAGCTCTTTCGCATCTTCCGCAAAGCTATAAAAATGGGTTTCGATGAAAGTAGTCCAATTTGGATATTCATTATCTATATTCACTATTTTGTTAACTGAAGTAGCTTTTACCTCGTGCATCGAAGCATGAAAAACCCCTACTTCATAAGCAACCTCAGTTGAAGCAGCTTCTGATAATGTTCTTCCCTTTAACTCTGACAAAACAAATGCACTAGGCGCCTCTTCATCGCCTTCATACAATGAAATTAAATTTGGTGTTAAAACTTTTCCTTCCAGGATTTTATATGCCTCTAATTCACGAAGGAACTTTACTTTTGAGTACGGAATTTTCACATACACACTTTCTCTATTTGCCAACTTACACTTATAAACTGTTGAACTATGTGAATCGTCAACTTCCTGAATCGTTCGAACATTTAAATCGAGTTTCTCTAAGATCTTCTTTAGCATAAAGGCTAGTTCTCCTTCTCCATAACGTAAAACTCTGTTAGATTCGTCATAAATTCCTTTCGAATCACAAAGCCATTTTTTTCGTAGAGGCGAATTGCTCTCTCATTGAATTTCGCTACAGTCAATCGAAGTGGTAAACAATCCTTTTCCTTGATTGTATTAAGCATAAAAGAAAAGAATTCACTCCCCACTCCTTTTCCAGTGAGTTCAGGTTTCAATCCTAAGCCAATATCTATTCTAGTTTCATCATAAACCCCATTCCCCTCTCCTGCCGGAACTCTTGCAGCCGCTCCTATACAATAAAAACCTATCACATGTTCGTTCTCTACGACTGTAAAATACTCGTTCTCAAGTAATTCTCTTAATGTATCTTCATTCCACACTAGATTATAAAAATCATACGGAGGTGGATAACGCCACATAGCAATATGCTCTGCATCTGTTTCTATCATTTCTCTAACAACCCATTTCACTAAATTGCCCTCCTAATTAATCAGACTATTTAAATTATTATACCATTTACTCGTTTACAACAATTAAAGAGCACAATCATTTGTGCTCTTTAAAGATATATTGCTTCACCTTACCACTCCTTGATTTAAGGAAAGGGAATGATCGTCCAACCAAGTATGAAAAGTACAGTGAAAAAGAAAAGTGTAAAAATTCCAATAGCGATGCCTAGTAAGCCTAATGACCGACTTTGTTTTGAAAACAATGCCACAATTCCACTGATGAGAATAATCAGAATGATCATTGAATATTGATCTTCGAATGGTGTTTGCAGATTTGTTAATATACCAAAATTCAGTAAAAATAAAGTAAAAAGACCGATAATGACAGAGATAAAACCAAAGATTGTCAGTATTTTCTTAGTACGAATCATTTTGACCAGTTCCATAATTTTACCTCACCTACCTTTATCGTTCGAATCAAATCTAAACCTTGTAAAGCTTCAACGTCTTCCTTCGGACCAGTTACAACTACACCATATGTTTTTATCCCGTTTTCTTCAATAAATTGAATTCTTTCATCGAGCTCTAAATTCTTTGAACTTGATACAGCAGTAGCCAGTTCCTCATACTGCGCGATGTAAGTTAGAATATCCATGAACACTTTTTCATGCGGACCAGCATTTCTAAATGGTGACCAATACGTGTTGTCTGGCTGTACAGGATAACCAATCGGCGAAACAACCGTCCCACTTTTACTAAGGTTATGTGCTTCTACACCCGACTCAATCGCTGCCCATACAACATCAACATTTTGTAAAACTTCTTCAGCCTCTTCTACACTTATTACATCAGCAAAAGATAGATACGCTTCTACAACTGTCTCCGAAGGCAAACCATTGACTACCTTCCATTCACGATTTGTATCGATTTCATGACTGTTGTGAGGGTGAATGAGCCATGGATTTGTCTGTGTTGGATTACGAGGTGACACACGCTCGAGCGAAGATGTTGTTTCCTTTTCAGTTAAGTTACCTAAAGTATACTGAAGCTTATACGTATTCGCCTTATAATCCTCTTCACCAATTCGTTTATATTGTTCAAATGCTAATCTCATAGAGAATGGTGAAAATGACATATCAAACTCTAGCTCTTCTAATGATGTGTTCGGCTCTGTTACATACAAGGTTTGGCTCGTAACATCCATCAAAGTTGTCGACTTTGTTCCAAACGCATAATAAAAAAATGTAAAAATAAAGCTTACTGGAATGATGAGTAGTATCATCGTTAATATACTGAGATACAATCTCCATTTCGTAAATGAAACAAATTTCTTCCACGACTTCTCTCCTTGTTCTTGTTGCTTTAACTGTTCCATCTCTTCTTGTGAGTCTTGTAATAGCTTTTTATAATCATCCATCCTTTAATTCCCCCTTTTTAATGAGCACTTTCATTTTTTTTCTTCCTCTAGACAAATGACTTTTAAATGTATTGATCTTTAAATCTAAAATGCTTGCCGCTTGCTCATATGTATAATGTTCGATATCACATAAAATAATGGCGTGTTTTTCAAAAGGCAATAATTGATCTAACAAGCTCAGTAACAATTGATAACGTGACTTTTCAACTAAGATTGTCTCAGGGGTTTGCTCATCATGTTTGGATTCAATGGTTTCTCTTACTTCCGTTCGTTTGTCCTTACGAAGGAAATCAACATAAGTATAATAAGCTACCTTAAATAACCAGGGTTTAATCTCATTTATCTCTCCTGAAAGCAATGACACATGTGCTTTATAAAATGTCTCTTGTGCTAAATCTTCCGCAGTATTCGTATTTCGACACAGAGAATATAAATATCTATAGATGTCTTTTATATATCGGGAATAAACCTCATCAATCTCCATTTCACCCTCCTCCCCTCTAGGACCGTTGAAAGAATACTACTACTTTACGAAAGTTGCCTTTTTCTTTCACTTTATCCTCGAATAAAAAAAGAAAAAGTTGCAGATTTCTTAAAATAGTTGAAAGTTCTTTATTCATCTAATTAAAAAAGCCCCATTCAAATACGAATCGGACTGATTTTAGCATTATTTCTTTTTATACAATTTATTGATTAGGAGGGATCATGCCCGTCACTAATAATATAAAGAAGAAAAAGCCAATTAATAAAAAGAGAAAGGATGAGATCAATACTGGGCCTTTTCTAAGTATGAAATTTTCTTGTTTTAAAATGATTCCAGTTTGTGCACTAACTTGAGATGTACTCACGTTCGAAATAATGCCGCCACCACTAGAGAAAAACAAACTTCCTACGAAGAAAGCAATCCCTGTAAAAAACATGACTTCGATGAATCGAACAGAAAAATAAGCTGAAACAAAATAAGTAATTCCTGACTGTATCACAAAAGTGATTAGCAATATAATATAAAATTTTGCTCTCATGTTTCCCCCCCTATCTTTCTTCAATAATAACATTATATTGTTAATAAAAACAATATTTTACATTATTTCAATTTTTAATTATAATTAATGTGGGAAAATAATGTAGAAGATCGTTCATTTGGAGAGGACATTATTTATGTTAAAGAAATTATCAGTTTTCATTGCAGTTATTTTGCTTATTGGATGTACTCAAAATAACTCGCATTCTTTAGATATAAGAAAATTAGAGAAAGTCGACATGGCTGATGTAGATGCTTCGATGCAAAAGATGATACCAACTACTTATAAAGCACCTTCAGTAGAAGTTGCGATTGAAGCACTTCCTTTTGATTTGACTCTACCAGAAGAGATTCCTTTTGATACAGAAGGGTTTGAGCGACCAATCATCAATGATGTATCTCATGACGGAAAGAATTTATTAGTTGAATTTGTAATGAATGCTTCTACTCAAAAAGATATTGGATTAATGATTACAGTAATGAACGCTACGGAAGATGTTCCCACTATCGAGGAACAGCATGAAATGATCGAGCTAAACGAGCAAACGAAAGGCTACTATATAAACCATAATATCTCATTTAATTTGAATGACCTTTCATATTCGGTTTTATATTTAAACAATGATCTTTCACCAGAAGAGCATAAAGAGCAGATTATACAAATTACGAATCAAATGATAAAGTAATAAATTTTTGCACTAAATCAAAACGACAAGAGGAAGTAAACTTTCCTCTTGTCGTTTTTGTTATAAATACTTCCGATGAATGGACTTACCATCATATGTGAAGACCATTTGTTTGCCTTCGACTTCACTTTCAAGATGGACGCTTCTTCCCCATAGCTGATGAATGTAAGGAAGGACTTTTTCTAAATACTTCAAGTCTAATTCAATTCCTTCAAACCAATGTTTTAAATAGAGCTCTCCATTCTTTAAGTAATCACCGTCTATTACAGTTAAGTATGGGAATCCGCCATTTACTCGCATACTAACCAGCTGATCTCTTACATTCTCCCACTCTTTATCAACTACTTTATAATCCTTCCCTTGCTTCTGGAAAAGGTACATATCTTCTCTCATAACTAAATCCTTTGTTAAATAGTTGCGTAAAAAGGAAATATCCGATTCAATTTCTCGAACTTCAAACATCTTTTCTCGCCCAGCTCCAGGTTTATTTCCACGTTCAATCATTTCTTTAGTTGGATTATTGTATCGTTCTTCTATATCTTCGAATATTTTCAATCCAAGATAATATGGATTAATGCCTGTTCGAGACGGCTGTATAACACCCGCATTTAACTTTGCAAACTCAATCGCGTCTCCACTTGAAAGATCCATCTCGCGAATAATCCGCTGATGCCAAAACGAAGCCCAGCCTTCGTTCATAATTTTCGTTTCAAGCTGTGGCCAGAAGTATAGCATTTCTTCACGCATCATCGTGAGAATATCCCTTTGCCAATCAGTTAATTCGCGACTATAGCTTTCAATGAATAATAATAGGTCCTTCTCTGGCTTTGGAGGAAATTTCTTTTGTTTTTTATCTTTCGTATTCTTCTTTGTCGATTCGTCTAAGCTCCAAAGATCGTCGTATGGCGAAGTAGCCACGACATCTGAGCTTTCCTCATCATCGATGTCCCAGGCTAATTTAGGTCTCATTAAAGAAGGATCAATATGCTCCTCAATTGCGAGCACTGCATCTAAAAACACTTCAACATCCTTTTTCCCATATTCGATTTCGTATTGGCGGATTCGTTCTGCTGTTGCCGCCATGCTCTCTACCATGTCACGTTTTGTATTTTGAAAGCGTACGTTATTTTTGAAAAAATCACAATGTGCTAAAACATGGGCAACAATTAATTTGTTCTGAATGAGAGAATTTGAATCGAGCAAAAATGCATAACAAGGGTCTGAATTGATGACAAGCTCATATATTTTCGAAAGTCCAAGGTCATAATGCAACTTCATTTTATGAAACTGTTTACCAAAGCTCCAATGCGAAAACCTCGTTGGCATGCCGTATGCGCCAAATGTATAGATGATATCAGCGGGGCAGATTTCATAACGCATTGGATAAAAGTCTAGACCAAAGCCTTTTGCTATCTCAGTAATTTCTTCAATGGCATATTCCAATGCCTTTTCTCCTTCTCGCATCTAGTGCCGCCTCCTTTTACTCCTTACCATACTCTATGAGGCGATTGAAAAAATGATGATGAGAAGGTGAAGTCATCTCTCATAAAAAAAAATAAGCCTCTTGAGGCTTATTTCAGACTGTTGACAAACGCATGCATACGTCGTTGTTTGCCATCAAATTCCCCTCATGAACCGAATGTTCTATTCGGGTCTTCACTTGATTGCACACCTAGTCTGACAAGCGTTTTCAAGACAGTCTGGGGGTTCACTTATTCTAAAAAATGCAGAAAAAGTCAGAAATCGACTTTGTCTACATTTTTTTATTTGGACTTTTTCATACTAAGAGCAACCCCAGACTGTTAATTATTCTGTTGCTCTACTGTTAGATTCAAGAACTTGTCATCGACTGCATGATGTGTTATTTTCACAAGCACTTGGACTTCCTTCCCATTTTCCTTAACGACGAAGATAAAGGTATCCATCACTTCTTCTTCTGAAATCTTTCGTCTACCAGCGTACTTATAATCGGTTACATCATCATCTGGATAATCCTCTTTGACTACAACTGTTGCAATACGGCCAAACTTCTCATAGTTAGGTTCCGCTGTCAACCCAATAGGTATTTTAACTTGAGTGATTAGTGTAAACGCAAACATTAAAAGCAATAATTTTCTCATATTCTCCTCCGAAAAATAATTTTCCTTATTATGCTCAATTCAACATATTTGTATTCATGAACGTTTACTCAATTCTGTCAATAACATCGGACCTACTAATTTGTTCTTCTCCCATTCAGTCTTAAAGGTTGAGATTGGAGGGTTAGTCTCGTCAGTAAGCGGGCATATCTCAATTGTAAAAGCAGGCTTTTTGTATGTGACGATAAACCAATCTGTTAGTCCTCCACCTACCGCTTCTTTTACGGGAGCCCTCAATGGATATCCTGTGACATTCGCCAGCTTTTCTGCTAACCTGCGATCTCTTTCAAGGTTTTCGCCGTTATGGTATTCCCAATAAATTTCTTGTCCTGAGGAATGATAAGCAACGACTGATAAAGGCTTAATTTTCTTAATAAATTGAACCAATGATCTTGATTCAATTGCTTGTAATGGCTTTGTGCCTTTATAAAATTGATAAGATGGAGCTTTTGGTGAAGGCAGAGCGTTCCATCCAGCAGGATACTGTCGGTTTAAGTCAATGCCTGCTGCATTAGATTTCCATCTCGAAAACTGTGTAGAACCTTCATTCAATTGCTGGTAATTTTCCAAATGTTGTTCCTTCATTTGTTGAATCATTACTCCGTCAGGGTTTAGCATTGGAACAAACCAAATTGCATAATGATCAAACAGCTTCGAGGAATACGATCCAATTGCAGCTCCACTTTTATAGGCGTATGCATATTCCTCAAGCATTTTCATGACTAACGACGATGTTAACCATTCTCTTCCATGATGACTTCCCACGATCAAAATGGTTTTATCCCCACTTCCTAATTTGAATGCATATAATTCTTTACCTAAGTGAGATTTTCCAATTGTAAATACTTGAACTTCCTCTTGATATTGCTGTTGAATAGCATGTAAATCTTCTAGTAATTGAAAGTAATCGTATTCTTCATATGGATGAACAAGATCTGCCTTCACTTCATATGTTGCTAAAAAAGAAAAGAATACAAAAAACAATGAAATTTTCTTCATGAGTCATCACCATTCTTAACTGTCCCTTTTCATCATCTTTTTATACAGGTAAAAGATGAAAGCGTTGATATCATTCGTCCTCCAACATTTTCACAGAAAAAAAAGAAACAAACTCCACAAACTAATTTCAACTCCTGAAAGAGGAGGAAACAAAGTGAACAAAGTTGATTATGATCGTGCATTGTATTACACTCACCGTTCTGAGTGGGATAACCTGCTCATTTTAATGGTTCGTACAAAAGATCACTTCTTATCAAAGAAAATCGAGCATTTCCTGCATGCTTATAACTTTGAAAATGATTATAAAGTGGTCGAGCAAGAACTTTATTCGTTGTTACGCTACGTTGATTATGCCAATGAGATATCAGCAGAAAAAGCACTTGATGAAAAGGTTTATATGTAAAAAACAAGAGAATTCCACCAAAAAACACGAGCGTAACCGCTCGTGTTTTTCCATTATACAAAGGATTTTATATTGTTCATAAACGATTGTTGCAATGACGTTAACTTTGAAGTTGAATTTTCTCTTGTAGTTCCCTTCACACTAAAATAAAACTTTATTTTAGGTTCCGTTCCAGAAGGACGAACACATACCCATGAGCCATCAGCTAAAATATACTTTAGAACATTCGATTGTGGAAGGAGAATTGTTTCTTTGTCACCGTTTGAAAACATGCGTGTACTTGTTGCGTAGTCTTCTTCAATCATTACATCAATTTCTGCAATCGACTGAATTCGTTCAGTTCTTAAATGAAGTAAGATCGATTGAATCTTTTCTTCACCAGACTTACCTTTTAATGTTATTGACGATAACCCTTCTTGATAGTAGCCATATGCTTCAAATAATTCGTCTAATACATGCAGGAGTGTTTTGTTCTGCTTTTTATAATAGGCCGCTGCTTCTACAGCGATGATCGCAGCTTGAATCGCATCCTTGTCTCTTGCAAAATCTCCAATTAAATAGCCGTAGCTTTCCTCATATCCGAACAAAAAGGAGGAACTGCCTGCAATTTCGCTTTCCTTAATCCTTTCTGCTATAAATTTAAATCCTGTTAATACATTTTCCGTTTTAACCCCATAATGCTCTGCAACCTTCAAGCCTAAATCAGAAGTTACGATCGTTTTATAGGCTAATCCATTTTTAGGAAGCATGTTTTTCTTCTGTTTCTGAGAAAAAAGATATTCCATTAATAAAGCCCCAGTTTGATTCCCTGTTAACAGTACGTATTCTCCATCACCATTTAATACAGCTAACCCAATCCGATCAGCGTCTGGATCTGTCGCTATTAAAATGTCTGCATTAACTTCTTTTCCTTTTTGAATCGCAAGCTCAAATGCAGATTCTTCCTCTGGATTTGGACTTTGTATAGTTGAAAATTGCGGATCCGGCATCACCTGTTCTTTTACGACATATACATGCTCATATTTCAACGCTGATAACGCATGACGAACTGGTTCATTAGCCGCCCCATGTAAAGGTGTAAACACAACCTTCAAATCTGATCTTTCACCGAGAGCTATATTCTCACTAATAGTCAACAACTGTTTTTGGTAAGCAGAGTCTACCTTCTCACCAATCATGACAATTAGGCCATGGCTTTTTAACACTTCTTCATCTTCAACATGGATATCTAATTCATTTTCAACTGCTTGAACGTAATGTATTAACTCATCTGCTTCTTTAGGAGGCATCTGTGCACCATCAGGACCATATACCTTAAATCCATTATATTCAGGCGGATTATGACTAGCTGTGATGACAATCCCAGCGTAAGCATGTAAATATCTCACTGAGAAGGATAGCTGTGGAGTCGGTCGAAGCTCCTCATACACATATGTTAATATCCCATGTGTCGCTAACGTCTTTGCTGATTCCATCGCAAAGGTCTGCGAATGATGTCTGGAGTCATATGCGATGACCACGCCCCTTGACATCGCTTCCTTTCCTTCTTCCTTTATGTATTCTGCTAATCCAAATGCAGCCTTTCTAATCGTATAAATATTCATTCTATTGGATCCAATTCCCATCACTCCACGCATCCCACCTGTTCCAAATTCAAGGTCTTTATAAAATGCATCTTCTAGTAATGCTTCATCGTCTTTTATTTTTACAACTTCATTTTGATAATCCTCAAGGTTGAATGAAAATCCTAACCATTTTTCGGCACGTTCTCTCCAATTGTTCAATTTTGTCCACTCCCTTAGCTTTTCATTATTTTATTCTTTCTTAGGTGGAGGATGTCCTTGTCAAAACCTCTTATTTTATCGATTTCTCAATAAAATTTGAATAATAAATGAGGAAATTGTGAAGTTTTATACAAATTCACTTTCTTCATTTACATCTCTTTAAACGAGCAGTATAATCGTAACGATATATAGGTGAGGTGAACGGATTGAATGAGTGAAAAAAACAGTAGAAATCTTGAGACAAAATTGTTTTATGCGTGGTGCGTATCAATTATAGCTCTATTCGGCAGCCTTTACTTCTCAGAGATTAAAGGATATATTCCATGTGATTTATGCTGGTATCAACGAATCTTTATGTACCCATTAGCCATCCTTTTAGGATTAGCAGTTATAAAAAAAGATGTACAAATCAGCTTTTATGCAATGATCCTATCCGCGATTGGTGGAAGCATTTCTCTTTATCATTATAGCATTCAAAAAATTGACATTTTACAAGAAAATGCCTACTCTTGCGGAGTTATTCCTTGCACGAGTGACTACATTAATTGGCTCGGATTTATTACCATCCCATTTTTAGCACTTGTTGCATTTTTAATGATATTCATTTTAAGCTTTATCATTTGGAAAACACTAAGAAGGGAATTTAAACAATGAAAAAAATCCTTATTTTTTTAGCTATCATCATCGCATTATTCGTCGCTCTTGCCGTATTAAACAACCAGCAGAAGAAAGCTCCTGAAGATAATGTTTATGGAAAAACAACACTGGAGCCAGAGACCATAAAACAATTAGATGATCCAAATTATCAGAACATTATCCTGCCAGATACATTGGAAGAACGCCTTGAAGCTGGTGATGCAACAACCGTTTATTTCTTTAGCCCGTTATGTGAATATTGCAATCAAGCAACACCGATTCTTTCTCCGTTAGCAAAAGAAATGGATGTTGACCTTCTTCAGTATAACCTGCTAGAGTTTAACGCTGGCTTTAATCAATATCGAATTACAGAAACACCAACGATCATTCATTTTGAAAATGGACAAGAAGTGGAAAGACTGACAGGACTACGCTCAAAAGAGCACTATGCAGAATGGTTTAAAACAAATATACAATAAAGAAAAAGGGATCTTGAGTTGATATCAAGATCCTCTTTTCTTTATAAATGCGTAGGATTCCTTACCTTAAGTTATACATCTACATAACATATTTAGTAAATGTGGAATAAATTTCACTATCTCTTTTATGTGTCAATGCAATCGTCTGTTCAGAAAACTGATCATATAGGAATGGGAACAGTAAATCCATTTTTTCTAACGTAAAAACATTCTTCGTAAAGATGTCTCGATATTTTTCTGAACGCTCTTCCGTATCTAATATGGCAATAATCGTTTGTAAGCTTGCTATCACTTCATATGCTTCTCTTAACGTGCCGAAATATTCAAAATGATCTGGTGATATATGCAATATTTTTAAGTTTTTAAAAGATGCAATTTCCTTTTCCGAAAAATATCTTGGAAAGATGTCATGATAAATCTGCTCGATTAAGGCGACAATTTCTTCTTCTTGCTGCCTTGTAGAAGCATAAACAATTCTCATTTTAAAAACCACCCTCTATGTAAATACACATTCTTATTCCATTTATATTAAAATTAGAAAGCAATAAGCATCTCATACAAAAATGTGAGATTTTTCATAAATCATTTTTACCCACTAAGGATAACATAGGAAAGATGCAATGATTCATGGTAATTATACCCACGCATTTCCCTCTATTTTACACCAAATATAACTAGCGTAATGTATTTATGACAAAAAAGTTGAAATAAACACATTCGATTTTCCTATTCACCTTCTCTAGATTTAAAGTAAAATAGGCATATGTTATATATTAAGGAGCAGATGATGATAAAAACTAAAAGAATTGGTGATTGGTATGAATTCACTATCACAGCAGATTTGGCAAATAACACACTCGAGACTTTATTAAAAAACCATTTTCATTTTCCGAAAAAACCTTTGCATAAACTAAGAATGGACAAAGGTGTCAAAGTGAATGGTGAAGATCCTAACTGGTTAACACCCCTTCAAGAAGGAGATCGTATTATGATTCATTTATTCCAATCAGATACGTTAACTATTGAACCATCCTTTGAAGAGGTCGACATTTTATTTGAAGATGAACATCTGATTGTTTGGAATAAGCCTGAAGGCATGCTTACACATCCAAACGATGATACAACCACTAATACGCTATTAAACGTTGCAGTTGGACATATGATTTTATCTGGAGAGAATAGAGAAATTAGACATATACATCGGCTTGATCAGGATACTTCAGGGGTCATTCTTTTTTCTAAACATGCGATAGCTGGTGCCATCTTAGATCAAATGTTAGAAAAAAGAGAAATTAAACGGACTTACACTGCTGTTGTTCATGGATTAATGAATCAAAAGAGTGGCATAATCGATGAACCAATCGGTCGCGATCGTCACCATGCAACTAGGCGCAGAGTGTCAGAAAATGGACAAAAAGCAATCACACGTTTTCAAAGGCTTGGATTAAACCAACGGAAGAAACTGAGCTTGGTTCAGTGCCAACTTGATACTGGACGTACACACCAGATTAGAGTCCATTTGAGTCATTTAGGTAATCCAATTGCTGGAGATCCTTTATATGGAATCATTGATTCGTTTCCTAGGCTTGCCTTGCATGCAGCCAAGTTAGAATTCGTCCATCCGTTTACATTTGAAAAGATCGTAATCGAATCCCCTCTTCCAGATGAAATGAATATTTAAATTAAATAAGCGTAGACAAAGTCAATCTTCAACTTTGTCTACGCTTTATTCATTCTAGTAAGAAGTCCTCTTTCTTATCTCCTATAAAGTACAGCTCGTGTAAAGGGCGCGTCATTGCTACATAAAGTAAGGTTATATCTATTAGTGATTGAAGCTCATATTTTTCTTCTAATGAAAAAAGAATGACCACATCAAACTCCAACCCTTTTGCAAGGTACGATGGAACAATCACTACTTTATTCTTCGGTAAATCCTCCTGCTCCTCTAGTAAATGAACTTCTTCTTTATTCTTAAAACAGGAGACAAGCTTTTGACAGTCACTCCTCGTTTTTCCTATTAATGCTATTGTTTCTCTACCCTCCTCACGAATCGACTGAATTACTTTTTCAATTTGGTGAGCAATGTTTTTCCCTCTTCTAATAAAGGTTGGGTTCTTTCCATGGCGAACGACTGGGATTACTTTTGGAAAAGATTGCGGATATTTATGCAATAGTATGTTTGCCTGCTCCATTATTTCGACAGTCGTCCGATAACTCTTCTGAAGCTCTGCATAAGCAGCTCTAGGGAAGATTCGCTCTTTGATTAGTTCCCAAGAAGGAATCGAGCGATATGAATGAATTCCTTGCGCAAGGTCTCCTACTAATGTAAACATATCTGTATCAGCAGCATTTTTTAGCGCTAACAGCTCCATAAAGGAATAATCTTGTGCCTCATCAATCACAATATTTTTCATTCTAAGCTCTTTATCAATCCCATAAATGTGAACCTTCAAGTAAAGCAACAAAGCTAAATCTTCTCTTTCATACTTCTTTTTCTTGATTCGTTCATTCGTATAACGACAGATTAACTCAGCTTCTTCTTTTGTCAGTTCACCATTAGCCAGTTCCTGAAAAAATGACGGTTCAAATAATTCCTCATAATACTGAAATATGTTTTTTCGTGGAAATTGACCCATGTAAGTGCGTACAGCAGTTTTAATCGATAAATCTAAATCCTTCAACTTTTTCTCTTTCATATCCAACGCTTTGGACACGTACTTTCTTCTTAATTCAGGATCACCTCTATGATAAAGTGCTCGATCTAGTTTTGCCTCATAAAAATCTTCCACTCGTTTCCGAATCGTGGATTTCTTTTGTTTCACGGTATTTTGAAGGACATTTTTCAACTTTTCAACTCTACGGTAGAGAGGCAAATATTGATAGTCTGTTTGGAATAAATTCCAAAATTTCTTTTTTGAAAACAATCTGAATCGATCAACAAAAAAATCCTCTGTAGGTCGAAAGGATTGCGAAATATGATGTATATAATTTGTTAAAATCTTATGAATAACCGGGGAACTTTTCAAATAAGTTACGCGTTTTAACTCAGCTAATTCATCCTTTGATTCAATAAATGCAATCAGTTTATCGTCTGGAAGAATATTCAACTTCTTCCCTAAACATTGTTCAGCATACAATTGAAAGGTTGTTTGTTTTACTTTTTCTACACCAAGATCCGGAAGAGCGTCAGATATATAGTTAATAAAAAGCTTACTTGGAGCAATAATCATCAATTGATTTGGCTCGAAATGCTCTTTAAATTGATAAATGAAATAGCTAATGCGATGCAATGCTATCGTGGTTTTTCCACTCCCTGCTCCACCTTGAACAATGATTGGACGATTTAAGTCCGCTCGAATGATTCTGTTTTGTTCTTCTTGAATCGTAGTAATGATTTCGCTTAAACGATTGCTTGAACTTTTAGCCAGTGATTCTTGAAGCAATTCATCTGTCGTTGTTAAATCAATATCCCTTATCTCCTGTAGCTGCCCCTCTTCAATCATTAATTGTCGTTTTAATAATAGATTTCCGAAAAACTCTTCTTGATGAGCAACATAATGGACCTCACCAAGTCGACCTTCGTAATACAGATTTGCAATGGGTGAACGCCAATCGACAATGATTTGCTCCTGGGTTTCCCTTGAATAGAGAGATGTCTTTCCTAAATAAATCTTTTCAGTTTCTTTCTGATCATACCTTTGAAAATCCAATCTAGCAAAATAAGGTTGTTTTTTTGCATTTTTCAAACTCGATAATTCTTCTTTAGACATTTCAAAAAAACGCGCATTCGTTAATAATGAAACATAGCTCAAGCTCGACTCAAGCCAGTCTACATCACCGAAAGCTTCTTTCATGTTCTCTTGGAAATGTTCTCTGTTTGTTTCTGCCGTTTTTATGACGACATCCATATACCTTTGTGTAAAATCTAGTCGTTGGGTTTCTTGTGAAAAATCGGAGTTTTGATTAGTTGCCATTGTCTTACCTCCTATATCAATTCAGCCGCAAAGAAGGAAAACGGTAACAATGTCGCGTGAGAAGAATTTTATATTATCAGAAAGATATGGAATAATCAATCTATACTAGTCTTCTTAATTCAATATTTCTAAATAAACGTTTGTGATTCTACCTAAAAATGCAGTATAGTTAATATCTAATAAAACAACGTTCTATTAAGGATGTGAAAAATTGCGTATTAATAAATTTGTAAGTGAATCTGGCAAGGCTTCTAGACGTGGTGCTGATAAATTAATTACTGATGGTAGAGTTACGATCAACGGAAAACGCGCTACAATCGGTAGTCAAGTTGAACCTGGAGATCTTGTTCTAGTAGATGGAAACCCCATTCATGTTGCAAGAAATAATGTCTATATTGCGTTAAATAAACCTGTTGGTATTACAAGTACAACAGAAAAAGGTGTAAGAGGAAATATTGTTGATTTGGTGAACCACCCACTAAGAGTTTTTAATATTGGGCGATTAGATAAAGAGTCAGAGGGATTAATTCTTCTAACGAATGATGGCGACATTGTAAACGAAATTCTTCGTGCAGAAAACCATCATGAAAAGGAATACATCGTTTCAGTCGATCGACCAGTCACTCCTGAATTTTTAAAGAAGATGTCAGAGGGAGTGAAAATTTTAGGTACAGTAACACTTCCTTGTAAAGTCGTACAATTATCAAAGTTTGACTTTCAAATCATTTTAACTCAAGGGCTTAACCGCCAAATTCGACGCATGTGTGCTGAATTAGGGTACGAAGTATATAGATTGCAAAGAACACGAATTATGAATATTCATTTAGGATCACTACCTCCAGGACAGTGGCGAGATTTATCCAAAAAAGAACGAAACCAATTATTTAGAGAATTAAACTATGAACCTAAAGAATGGTACTAAAAACATAATTAATAATTATTTCTCTTTAAAAACAGCCAGAGAGCCTCTTACAAAATTAAGAGGCTCTCTGGCATATCATATAATCAATTAAGGTAGTTCAGGTGTATCAACCTTTGGAAGTTCTCCACTCATACTCTCTAAGAAAGCTACGAGTTGGCTAATTTCTTTATCAGTTAAATTTAATTCTTTTAGAAGAGGGCTTTTATTCGGATGACTTCCGCCACCGTCATTATAGTATACAATGACATCTTCAAGTGTTTTGAGGCTTCCATCATGCATAAACGGTGCTGTATAGGCAACGCCCCTTAGTCCTGGTGTTCTAAATGCACCTTTATCCTGTTCATTTTGAGTGACTTCAAATCTTCCAAGATCCCCTTCCATTCCTAAGTTATGATAAGAGAAGTCGGACATCATTGGCCCTGCATGACATGTTATGCAAGCTGCTTTTCCTACATAAAGTTTCATACCTTCTTTTGCATCAACTGAAATTGCATCTTCTTCGCCTTTTAAGTAACGATCAAAGGCTGTATCATTTATAACAATGGTTCTTTCGAATGTTGCTAATGCCTTTGCAATCGTATTTGCATTTATTTCTTCATTAAATACATCATTAAACATTTTCACGTAAGTTGGTACTCCATTTAACTCAATGACTAACTCGTCTAAATCTTGATTCATTTCAACCTCTGATTGAATCGGTCCAAGCGCCTGATCCTCTAAACTGTTTGAACGTCCATCCCAAAATAACTCTGGGTAATAAGCTGAGTTGATGACTGTTGGACTGTTTCGTGGTCCTTGAAACCCTTCAAAGCCTACGAATGTAGACATTCCGTCACCAAATCCAGCTCCTGGAGCATGGCATGACATACAGCTTTGTTTATTGTCACCAGACAATCTTGGATCAAAGTATAACATCTTTCCCAACTCTACTTTTTCATCCGTCATTGGATTATCTTCCGGTACAGGTACATCGCCTAGCGGTTCAAACATTGCTTTTGCTGCCTCTAACTCTTCATCTACTACTGGTGTTTCTTCTTCTGGTTCATTTGCATCTTTTGTAGTATCTTCATTACTACTACAAGCAGCCATTAAAAAAGCAGCAAATAAAATCATAAGGATAAACTTCATTTTCTTCATATGAACCCCTCCATTAAGAAATCTTGTGATCTGTATCACTAACCTCACTTTGATTATATATCGATAATTATTATTATTAAGAAATCATTTTCGAAAAGATTGTGACATTTTTCACATAATAATTTATGTATGATTTTTACTTATTTAAACGTAAAAATGCGCAAAATCACCTTTCACATTTATCCTTAAAGAGTTAGAATAGAAAAGTTGGTTTTACTAAAGGGCGATTTTCTAATAAACCACAACCACTTAGACATACTATAAAAAAGATTGCCACAAAGAAAATCGTTCAGAATTATATAAGTACGGAGGGCATCATGTTCAAACTGTCAGAAAATCAAACAACTGTGAAAACTGAAGTAATCGCAGGGATTACAACATTCTTAACAATGGTTTATATTGTCGTAGTAAACCCAGTCATATTAGCCGATGCTGGAGTTCCTTTTGAGCAAGTCTTTTTAGCAACAATCATCGCATCAGTCGTCGGAACATTGTGGATGGCTTTATTTGCAAATTATCCGATTGCTATTGCTCCAGGAATGGGATTAAATGCATATTTCGCTTATTCGGTCGTAGGTTCTCATGGAAATATTGATTATACCGTTGCTTTTGCAGCAGTGTTTATCGCTGGTATTATTTTTGTAATTCTTTCATTAACATCATTCCGTAAAAAGCTAATAGAGGCAATTCCGGAAAATTTAAAACATGGTATTACTGCAGGAATTGGATTATTTATTGCTTTCATTGGATTGCGTTTAACAGGTCTTGTGACAAGTCACCCAAGTAATTTAGTAACATTAGGAGATCTTCATTCTCCACAAGTGCTTTTAGCTATTTTTGGATTAGCCGTAACTCTCATTTTAATGGCATTAAAATTAAATGGCGCGTTATTTTATGGAATGATTCTCACTGGAATTATTGCATTTGCCACTGGACATTTAGAGTTTAAGCAAGGTTTTGTAGCAATGCCTTCACTACCAGATGGGCTTATGATTACAAATCCTTTAACAGCACTAAGTAGCGTAATTGAGCACAGCCTTTATGCCGTTGTTTTCTCATTTCTATTAGTTACGATCTTTGATACAACTGGAACAATGATTGGGGTTGCTCAGCAGGCTGGTCTTATGAAAGGAAATAAAATGCCCCGTGCACGTCAGGCACTACTAAGTGACTCGATTGCCACAACAGCAGGTTCAATTTTTGGTACAAGTCCAACAACCGCTTACATCGAATCGACCTCAGGTGTCGCAGCAGGTGGACGGACAGGCTTAACTACGTTAACCGTTGGAATTCTCTTCATCTTGGCTGCCTTTTTTGGACCACTTGTGAGTGCAGTTTCAAATATTTCAGCGATCACTGCTCCAGCTCTAATTATTGTAGGTAGCTTAATGATGGGTTCAATTGCTCAAATCAAATGGGGAGAAATTGATGAGGCATTCCCTGCTTTCTTAATTATCTTAACTATGCCTTTAACTTCAAGCATCGCCACTGGTATTGCGCTAGGATTCATCTCTTATCCATTATTAAAAATCGCGACAGGAAAATGGAGACAAGTTCACCCATTACTTTATATTTTCGCGGTATTGTTTATCTATCAGCTCGTGTTTTTACCACACTAAATAATTGATTCAATTGCTTTTTTGAAGGAAATGAATAGTCCTTCTAAAGCAGTCTAAGGGTTTCTCTTATTATCAAAAAGTACTACGATAAAAATGTAGACAAAGTCAGGAATCGACTTTGTCTACATTTTTATCTATGGAATATTTAATAAGTAGAGAAACCCCTCAGATTGTCTTGAAAACGCTTGTCAGACTAGGCGTGAAGTCGAATGAAGACCCGAATAGAACACATGGTTCATGAGGGGACGAATGAGACAAACAACGACGTATGCGAGCGTTTGTCAACAGTCTGCAAGCGTAAGGTGAACCCTTACGCTTTTTTACTATTTCCACTTAATTGAATCGTTTTTTCAAAGCATTGATTCATGCCATCTAATATGGCTCCTCGTAGCTGACTTTTCTCAAGCTGTGTGACTGCTGCAATTGTTGCCCCTCCTGGTGTACAAACTTGATCCTTCAATTCTCCTGGATGCATTCCGGTTTCAAGGACCATCTTACCTGCCCCTAATACGGCTTGAGATGCCATTCGATATGCTTGTTCTCTTGAAAAGCCTAATTGCACACCGCCATCAGCAAGCGCCTCTATTACCATGTAAATATAGGCAGGTGAAGATCCACTTAATGCTGGTACTGCATCCATTAACTCTTCTTGAATCATTTCAACTGTTCCAAAAGTTAAAAACAAATTTGTAACCACTTGAACGTCTTCATCTGTAACAGACTCATTCACACTTATTGCACTCATTCCCGCCCTAACAAAGGAAGGTGTATTTGGCATAGAACGAACAACTTTTATTGGAAAACCAAATGTATCTTCAATGTAAGCCAAATCGACTCCAGCTGCCATTGTGATGATGATCGTATCTTTCTTGACGATATCTTTTATTTCATTAATTATGTCCTTATGTACATTCGGCTTAATCGCTAAAAATAATAAATCAGACTTACGAGCCACTTCGGTATTGCTTATTGAAGTCTGAATATTAAACATACTTTGAACTTTTGATAAAGTTTTTTCTGTTTTCGCACTTACGATGATCTCCGTTTCATCCCAAGCTTTTGCTGTAATCAGTCCTCCAATAATTGCTTGAGCCATTTTTCCACAACCAATAAATCCAAGTGTCTTTCTCAAAAACTCCACATCCTTTTACTCTTCTGTTGTCATTATACGCCACGCTTCATGTCAATTCAAAAACATGCGACAAAAACGGTCACTTCAAAGTGGGGATTCTGAAAATTGTCGAACAAAAAAATGAGCTTTTTACTAGACTTTTTGCTATCTAACGTTTATTTTACTGTAAACGGGTAATATTTATTTTATATAATTGTAAGTATACTAACGAATGGATGGTGATCCGATGGGGAACAGTAATCAAACAAATTCTGAGAAAAAGCATGTAAATATTGGGGCAAATGTATCATTAAATGGTTTAGTTACTGCAGTCTATGACAATATGGTGCATGTACAAATCGGGGCAAAAATTGTAACTGTCCAAATGAAGGATTTATTAAATGTAAAATTACTTCAAAATCAACAAGCAAACACACCATCCCAATAATAGTTGCAAGTATATTGATAAGAAAAATTAAAGGAAATGAATCTTATCATTTCCTAAATTTGCAAGATAAAGATATGCGTTAACGTAAGAAACCCACAGTGAATGTGGGTTTTTTACGTTTGTTTGATTATGCTTGAATCAATCCATCTTGCTTCATTTGTATATAAGAGCTCATATCCATTTATCTCATTCATTCCAGAAATTTCAAGCACATAATGGGTATCGGTTAATTGTTTTACAATCTTTACATCCTTCGGTATTCGAGTGACATTCACAATTAATAATCTTCTTTTTTCAAGATGAAATCCATCCTCTTCACCGGCAAAAAAATGTTCATTATTTCTTTCGTGAATATGAACAATATCTTCGATAATTGCGCTTGCAGTTGGGAACATTCCAGCACCCGGTCCTTGAAGACTAATGGAACCCACAATATCTGCTTCAATATGAATGGCATTTTGAACATCCTCAATATGAAATAACGGATGATCTTCCCCAACTAACACTGGCTTTACTGTACAATGAACTCCCGCTTTAGTTCTTTTTAAAGATGCAACATGTTTGAAGCGTAACCCTAATTGTGCAAAAGCATGAATTTCCTCTTGTTGAAGATGATCAATCCCTTTCCTATCAACTTCGCTCCAATTCGGCTGTTCGCCGAAGACGACTTGGCTTAGAATCACTGCTTTATAAAAAGCATCAAACCCCTCAATATCATTCGCTGGATCACTTTCAGCATAACCATATTCTTGTGCAAGTTTTAAGGCTTCTGAAAAGGATTGGTTCTCCTCTCTCATTTTTGACAAAATAAAATTAGATGTCCCATTTAAGATTCCTTCTATTTTATGAACCTTATTTGCATTGAGCAATCGCTTCAACGTTTGAATAATTGGAATACCCCCAGCAACTGTTGCCTCGAATCCAGCCGTTACCTCATGTTGTATCGCTAACTTTTGCAACTCCACTCCATGATGAGCAAACATCTCTTTATTGGCCGTGATGACATGGCAGCCACGCTCAATTGCTGTTTGTAAATATTGATAGGCGGGCAAAACACCCACAATTGCATCAATTAGTACATCCAGCTTTGGCAGCCTCCAAAACACTTCAATATCATCAGTTAAAAGTACATCAGAGTGCGGCAATGTATGCTTATCTAAGTGCTTGACTAATACTGCGACAATTTTCACCTCTTTGCCAAGCAATTGCTTTAATCGTTGTTGATGTTTATTTATCGAGCTATATACCCCTTTTCCAACGGTACCATAACCTAATAAACCTATATGCAGCGTACTCAAAGCTCCTTCACCCCTCATCTCTTTAACTTCGCTAGCTCTCTCGCCTTTAACTCCCTGCGCAAAATTTTTCCACTGATTTTTGTTTTCGGAAGCTCATGAACAACTTCTAATTCCCTTGGGTAGGCATGGGCAGCAAGATTCTTGCGAACAAATTGACGAATTTCATCTAATAATTCATCTGATTCCTTATAGCCGCCCCTTAATACAATAAATGCCTTCACAATTTCACCTCTTAGGTCATCAGGCTTACCAATGACTCCCGCTTCTGCTACGGCTCGATGTTCTATTAGCTTGCTTTCCACTTCGAACGGGCCAATTCTTTCCCCTGATGAATTAATCATATCGTCGCTTCTTCCTTGGAAGAACACATACCCATCATTATCTTGGATCGCTAAATCTCCTGATACATACCACCCTGCAAATGGAAAGTAACTATCGTATTTTTCTTTATTTCGTAAAACTTCTTTCATCAATCCTGGCCAAGGAGCTTTAATAGCCAAATGACCGATGGATCCTCTAGGAACTTCTTTACCTTCATCATTTAAAATTGCTATCTTTATGCCAAGGAATGGTTTTCCCATAGAACCGGGTTTAATCGGTTGAGATGGAAAATTAACAATCAATTGTGCACCTGTTTCAGTCATCCACCACGTATCATGAATTCGATTATTAAGTGCTTCAACTCCCCAATAAATCACTTCAGGATTCAATGGTTCTCCAACACTTAATAAGTGACGGAGTGACCGCAAATCATAATGGGGCAGCAATTCATTCCCTTTTGACATAAGCATACGATAAGCTGTAGGCGCACTATACCAGACAGTTACTTTCGCTTTTTCGATCGTTTTATACCATGAGGCAGCATCAAACCGGCCACCGTGAATAACAATTGTAGCTCGATTTAATAGGGGAGCAAATATTCCATAGACAGTTCCTGTCACCCAGCCAGGATGCGCTGTACACCAGTACACATCTTCATCATGTAAATCAAGCACGAACTTGCCTGTTTCATATTGATGAATCATCGCTCGGTGAGAATGGATAATTCCTTTAGGCTTTCCAGTGGATCCACTTGTATAATGAATATTCAATCCATCATCCAGCTCCACCCATTCGATAATCTTTTCTTTTCCACTTAGCTGTTTGATTTCTTCATAAATAAAAACATCGTCATCGTGAATTGATGAGGACGATGTCGTGTAGAAGACTTTTTCTAGGTGAGGAAGATCAGCTCGCGGAACACGTTCACCTAATATATGGTCTGTAATTAAGAACCTTCCTTTACAATAAGCGAGACGGTCCTTAATTGCTTCCTCCATAAATGCCTCAAACAGCGGCCCAGCAATTGCACCTAATTTAATGGCAGCTATCATAGCAATGTAGCAATCATAGTGTTTCGGTAAGAAGATGAATACAAAATCCCCTTTTTTCACCCCGTGATTCCTTAACACCGCAGCCCATTGATCCGTTTTTTCCTTTAATTCTTTATACGTAATCTTTTTCTCAACTTCGTCAAGGATATAATGTAGTGCTGGTTTATTTCCAAAACCGTCGGCTACATGACGGTCAACACATTCATATGCCATATTTACTTGCCCAGTTTTCCTCCAGCTAAAATGTTGACCTGCTTCATTCCAGTTATAATGCTTGTATTGTGCATTATAATCAGATAAATGATAATTAGCCCCTGTTGCTTCAATGACTTCGTGTTTTGTTACAGCCAATATTATTTCCTCCTCATCTTCGTTGCACTTGTTTCGTTAAATCGAGTAGTTCAAGAATTTGCTCCTTCAATTCTCCTAATCTTGCATCCCCTCTTGCACGAGGCTTTTCTTTATCGACCGATATTTTTGCTTTAATTTCTCCAGGCTGACCTGTCATAATGACAATTCGATCACATAAATAAAGGGCTTCATCAATATCATGAGTAACGAGTAGAATCGTCGTATTGTATTTTTGAGAGATTGCAAGCAGCAACTCCTGCAATTGCATTTTCGTAAACGCATCTAATGCACTAAACGGTTCATCCAATAATAAAATTTCAGGTTCAGTAATTAATGCTCTAGCGATCGCGACCCGCTGTGCCATTCCTCCTGATAAGTCTTTAGGAAAATGGCGTTCAAATCCTGTTAAGCCGACCGCTTCCAAATATTCAGCTACTTTTTTTCCTTTGTTCACATCATTTTTCAATCCAAACGACACATTATCACTCACATTTAACCATGGAAATAGACGCGGCTCCTGAAAGATCATCCCAATTTTTTCATGAACGGTTTGAACTTGCTCTTCATCAATCTTTACAACACCGCTGTAGTTGGAATCTAAGCCTGATAATACTCGTAATAATGTACTTTTCCCGCACCCACTCGTTCCTAATATCCCTATTACTTCACCTTGATCAATCGATAGATTAATGTGTTGAAAGCCTGTTTCACCGTTTGAAAAAAGTCTAGTAACACGCTCAATTGAAAGCATCTTAACCACCTCGTTTATCTAGTGTGTCTTGCCAGTGTAAGGCTCGTGCTTCTATCGACTTTAGAATAGCGTCAGTACCCTTCCCTAATACTGCAAATAAAATAATGCTAGAAATGATTAAGTCTGGTGAATAGATGTTCTGCCCGTATACGAGCAAATAACCAATTCCTGTACTAGCCCCCATAAGTTCTGCTGCTACTACAAACATCCATCCTAAACCTAAGCCACTTCTCAACCCTACTAAGAATGACGGCATGCTTGCAGGCAAAATGATTTTTCGAATTAAATCAAAAGATGAAAAATGATATATCTTCCCTACTTCAATCCACTTACGATCAACACCTTGAATGCCAGAAACAATATTTAAATAAACAGGGAAGAACACACCTACTGCAATTAGAACAATTTTCGATGGCTCACCAATCCCCATCCATAAAATAAATAATGGTACCCATGCTAATGATGGAATGGAACGAAACGCTTGGATCAATGGATCAAACAAGCTTTCTGCTTTTTTTAAATAACCGACGACTGAACCAATAATTACAGCAGCCACAGTGCCAATAAGAAAGCCAATAAATAATCGATACAATGTAATTCCGACGTGCGCCCAAAGACTACCATCTGCAACCATGGATGCGATTCGTGAAAATACAATCGATGGAGCTGGCAACAAATGCGGGGCAAAATAGCCGGCTCTGCTTAATACTTCCCATACGAGAAGAAGAAGAAGTGGGACGACTGCTCCTAACGCTGCCATCTTTACTTTCTGATTGATTTTTACTCTTCTTGTTTCCTTTTCTTTATAGGCTTGCGTTACAGCAGTCGCTTTCAAACTCATTAATTGACCCTCCTACTTAATCACTTCATTTGCATACTGTGGTTGAATTAATTCATTCACTAACTTTTCTACATCCTTAGAAGTTTGAATAATATCCCCTTTTTGAAGGACAATACCAGCAGCATTTAATGCTTCTTTTTGTACATCACCAGGGATTGGATTTGAGAAATCATTTCTTTCAAGTTGTTTTTTAGCTACATTTAACGTAATTTGTGCTTCTTCGGCTAAGATTTCTGCCGTTTCTTCGGGGTTTTCAAGCACCCATTTTCTCGCCTTTTCATAAACTTCAATCACTTTTTCAACATATTCAGGATAGTCTTTAGCAAATGCACTACGAACATTGAGCGTTCCATACGTATTAAAATCTGCATTTCTATAAACAAATTTTGAATTTGTTTCAATTTCAACTCGCGCCATATGTGGGTCAAGACCAGCCCAAGCATCAACTTGATTTGTTGTTAAAGCACTTGCTCCATCAGAGTGCTGTAAATTCACTACCTCAACTTCTGAATGAGCAATCCCCGCCTCATCTAACGCTCTAAGTAAGAAGATGTACGGATCTGTTCCAACTGTTGCTGCCACTTTCTTCCCTTTTAAATCAGCCACCGTTTCAATAGTTGAATCCCCTGTTGTCAATAGTGCTGTCCATTCAGGCTTTGAATAAATGTAGACAGATTCGATTGGTGATCCATTTGCCTTCGCGATTAATGCTGCGGCTCCAGCAGTTGAACCAAAATCGACACTCGAACTGTTGAGAAATTCTAATGCTTTATTGCTTCCTTGGCTTAGAACGAATTCAACATCGATTCCTTCTTCTTCAAAAACCTCTTCTGCCCAACCAAATTTCTTTAGTACAACACTTGTTGGAGAATAATAAGCATAGTCTAGAACAATTTTGCTAGGCTTTTCACTGCCACCAGCACTGCTTGAGCACCCCATTAATAGCAAACTCAAAATCAATGGTATGAAAAAGGATCTTTTATTCTTCATTTCGCAATCTCCTTATTTTATATTTCACATGCAAAGGTTGTAATTGTTCCTCTAAGCCGCTGTGCCTCTTTATACGTACAGCGATTTTGCACAACTTCTAGCCCACCATCTTTCGCTACCTCAACGGCCTTTGGTGAAATAACACCCTCTTGTAACCAAAATACCTTTGGATGAATTTGCAATGCTTCTTTCGCTACGTCTATTGCTGCATCTGGACTTCTAAAAACTTGAACTATATCAATACCAAATGGAATCGATGGCAAATCTGGATAAGCTTTTTCACCTAGCACTTCTGTTTCACGCGGGTTTACTGGCACAATCTTGTATCCTAAGCGCTGCATTTTTCGAGCTAGGCGGTAACTTGGTCGGGCTGGGTTTCCACTAAGTCCAACAACCGCAATGGCTTTTTGGCGTTGTACTTCTTTCCCTTCCACTTCTTCTTTTACTGTTGAGGAATTTAATGCCCAGCGAATTACACCTTCATCATTTATCGCTGTTTCACCTTTCTTTTTACCTAGTGAAGAAATCCCCGTGGCGTTAAAAAACGCTTGATCAAGATCATTTGTTAAATCTCTAACGGATTCAATTCCTACGGATAATCGAATTAAATCCTCTGTCACGCCAGATTTTAGTAAATCTTCTTTTGTTAATTGCTGGTGTGTAGTCGATGCTGGATGGATAATGAGAGACTTTGCGTCACCCACATTGGCAACATGTGACCAGAGCGCAATTTCGTCGATCACTTTTTTACCAACTTCACGCCCTCCCTTAATACCAAAATTAACAATTGAGCCGTACCCACCGTTTAAATACTTTTGTGCTAATTTATGAGCAGGATGTTCTGCTAAACCTGGGTAGGATACCCATGCAACAGAATCATGATCTTGTAAAAACTCTGCTATTTTCTCAGCATTTTCATTATGTTTTTCTATACGTAAATGAAGAGTTTCAAGTCCTTGCAATAGCAGGAATGCACTATGCGGACTTAGACTTGAACCGAAATCTCTAAGTAGTTGTACACGTAGCTTCGTGCTAAATGCTAATGTACCGAACTCATTTGCATACACAATCCCGTTATAACTTTCATCCTTTTGTGTGAATCCAGGAAATTTCTCGCTATTCCAATTAAATCTTCCTCCATCAACAACGAGCCCTCCAATTGTCGTTCCATGCCCACCAATCCATTTTGTTGCAGAATGAATGACAATGTCTGCTCCCCATTGGATTGGTTTACAAAGTGAGGGGGATGCAAATGTGTTATCAATAATAAGGGGAAGACCATTGCTATGGGCGATTTCAGCAACTGCTTCAATGTCTAGCACATGAAGGCTTGGGTTGCCGATGATTTCTCCATACACGGCTTTTGTTTTTGATGTAATAGCACTTCGAAAATTCTCAGGGTCGGTTGCATCAACGAATTTTACATTAATTCCATATTTAGGTAGAGTCACTGCGAATAAGTTATAAGTGCCTCCATATAAATTAGCTGCTGCGACAATTTCATCTCCTGCTTGAGCAATATTCATAATGCTCAAGGCGATGGCAGCCATACCTGAAGAAGTTGCAACCGCTGCGACCCCATCCTCTAACAATGCAATTCTTTTTTCTAACACATCCACAGTCGGGTTCCCGATTCGTGAATAGATATTGCCTGTTTCATCAAGAGAGAAGAGGCTTTGTGCATGCTCTGTGTTATGAAACACATACGAGCTTGTTTGGTAGATTGGTACTGCACGAGATCCGGTCGTTGGATCTGGAGATTGTCCTCCATGTAATAATATTGTCTCATCTTCATATGCATTGTAATTTGACGTCATTGATAAAGCCCCCTAAATTTATGTTTTTACTTGGATATAAACAATCACTACTACGTATAAAGAGATATACTTTCTAACATATAAAACCCCTCTTCAATAAGAAGAGGGGTTCCTCGTCTTATCTTCCAGATGCTAAGCATCTGCAGGATTTAGCACCTTTTCAAGCTTTCGCTTGAAGGTTGCCGGACTTCTTAGGGCCTGATCCCTCCGTCACTCTCGATAAGTTTTTATTCAATTAATGCTTTAAAAGGCTAATTAGTTAATTGGATTATAAAACAACATATTTACGATGTCAATATAAAAAAACTGAATATTAATTATTTTCAAATTACTTTATAATCAAGATTATACATACTAAAAACCTTCTGATGATCAGAAGGTTGATGTAAGAGCATATTCTCAAGCCTTCTTATCTACGGAATTTCTTCCTCTGAACTTGGCACCGTGCATTGATTGCCGGTTGCCGAGGCTTCACTGGGTCAGTCCCTCCACCTCTCTTGATAAGAACATATTCATGATATTGTTACACTCATATTATGGATAAATTTCTTAATTGTCAATCTTTTTTCACTCTTCTTCAATTAAATGAAGAAAATGGAAAAGGATTCTCGCTGTTAATCCCCAAATTACTTTATCCTCAAAGTAGTAAAAATATTCCTCCATCCTTCTCGTTTGCCAATTGTATTCCTTTCCACCGATTGCTTCATATGGAAAGCCTTCTTCTGGCTCTATTCGAAATCCTACATGAAAGATATCCGGTTTTTGTTTTTTCAGCTGAGATAATGGAATTGTAAAAACTTCCTCAACTTCGTCTGGATTGGGTTTGATTTCTTGAATACTGTTGATTTTTCCGACAAAAGGATAGATGATCGTTCCAAATGGGGAGATCATATAATCCAACGGGGCTATGCTCTCAATGGAACTCGCTTTTATCCCCAGCTCCTCTGTTGTTTCTCGAATTGCCGTCATTTGCTGATTGTCATCTTCAAGGTCAACCTTTCCGCCTGGAAAGCATATTTCCCCTGGTTGACGGCGCATTTTTAATGATCTAACTTCAAATAAAACATGATATTCATTATTTAATTCAACTATTGGCAATAACACCGCAAACTTTACAAAGCTCTCACTTCCTAAAATCATTGGAGTTCGCTTCTTCAATCTGCTAAGAATATTATCAATTTCCATTTCCTCACCACCGAACAAAGATGTGCTTACCTTTTATTGTACTTCAATTTCATTCAGTAATGAAATTTACGGTTTTCGCTAAACTTTATTTTTGAAGACGGTCAATAACCCCCATTGCACTAACCCTCATATCCATCTTTAAAATTTCTGCTGCATCTACTGAAACATGAATATCTTTTTCCTTTAGATGAGTATAAACAGCGTTATATAAGTTGCCAAATAAGATATTTGCTTGTTCCATGAACGTTTTGTCTTTATGAACACTTACTACATTTTTTCCTTCCTCCACAAAAATCGGTAGCCAATATTTAAGTTGCCGTATAACCTCTGATGGGTTTTCGCTCATTCCATAATGCCCAAAATAAATTCGGTCAGGATGTAAGCTTAAAATCTTATCTGCGGAAAGCTTCATTTCATCTTCATGAAACTGGTTTGGTGAAGTCGAAGGCAAATAAAGCTCGTAGCCTTCATCTAAAATTTGCGGATATCGTACTCCGATCGTATCTCCGGTAAATATACCATTGCTTAGAGAATCGTGGATTGAAAAATGATGTCTCGCATGTCCTGGCGTGTCATAGAATGTAAGCGTACGTTCTTCACTTATTCTTAAGCTTGTTCCATCTTCCATTGCGACAATTCTTTCTTCATCTATTGGCAGAATTGGGTCAAACAAACGATCAAAATCTTTCCCATAAACACCTTTAGCACTTGCTATTAACTTATTTGGATTGGCAAGATGTCTTTTTCCTTTTGGATGAACATACACAGTTGCATTCGGACAGCTTTGCAAAAACAAGCCTGCACCACCCGAATGGTCTAAATGAATATGTGTCACAATCACATGCTTCACATCATCAAGTGATATTTCTAGCTCATTCAAACCATTAATGAGGTGAGGAACGGATGGACTTGCACTCGTTTCTATCACTACAACCTCATCTTCCTCATTCTTCAATATATAAGAACCTGTTCTTCTCTGTTGGTTAAGGTCCATTAAATCAATTAAATATACACCTATTCCTAAATTCTCTACCATTTTATCACTCCTATATGAAATCCCTTTCATTGTACTTTCGAGACAAAACGAGAGATATCCTGTTACAATTTGTAAAATTTATCTTCAACATTCCTCATGAAAAGTCAATTTATTGTAAAAGCTATCACTATAACAGCTCGTATAGAAAGGAATTTGTTATGTTTACTCAACTTTTTTTATGGTCCTTACTAATTCTACCCTATGGGCTTTTTTATTTTCTCGATCAAGAAAGAGTGAAGCGTTTCTTACCTGGTGGATTATTTTGTGCATTAATTCTTACAATCATCTTTCAATTGTATGAGCGTTACGGACTGCTTGAGGTGGTCGAAACTGTATTCCCACTTACGAATACTACACCATTTATTTATGGAATCTATATTGTACTACCGACCATTTTTCTTTATTTTACCTTTGGTAATTTTGTTCTTTATTTAGTTTTAAACGTGGTGAGTGATTTTGTTTTTGCCTTCGGCATTTTAAATATTTATGAATACTTAGGCATTTACAAAATAGAAAGCAACATACATATTGTCATATATCTTGTTTCTGTAACACTAGCTATACTCATTTATTTGTTTCAAAAATGGCAGTACCAAGAACCAAAGCATTAAGTAAGAAGAAAGACTAGTCGCCTCATCTCTCTTCCTCCCTAATTTTTGCTATTCCTTTTTAAAGCGACTACCACCTTTTTTCATTTTCAATGCATTCATTTTTCGCTTGATTCGGTCTTTAGCTTGTTTGTTGTATGCTTCATCAAACTCTATCGATTCAATGCGATTCGCCTCGATTTCAACTTTTACCCAATCCCCTTCTTTAACGTCAGGTGGAAGCTGTGAGACAGGGATTATAGATTCAACTTCTAATTCGCCAACGAGCAATACTGCAAGTTTTCCATCTTCAAATCGATCAACATATGCCTTTTCGATCATGATCGTCCCCTCCTTTATTGAAAACAAATGATGTTCTGCATTTTTATTTCGTTCATTCGTGCTTCGCCAATACCATCTATTCTTTCTAATTCCAAGTAAGAAGCAAAGGGGCGTTCCTTGATTACTTGCTTCACACGCTCTTCTCCAATATGTTGAATTTGCAGCAGTTCTTCTTCCGAAGCAACATTAATCCGTATATCCCCGTCTTTACAGCTAATGTTTGGCTCAGCCTGCGGTTTTTCTTTAACCATGATGGAGGTGTTGTCTATACGAATATTCTTGCCATCTGTATAAAGAAGAACCGTTCCATTCTGAGCTGTTTCATAGATATCCACATTAAGAGCTTTCAATCTTGCAATGACTTCATCATGTGGGTGACGATACATATTATCTTGACCCGCAGATATGATCGCAACCTCAGGATTCACCCTATGTAAAAACGTCTCACTATTTGATGTATTCGAGCCATGGTGACCAACATGGAAAACATCTGCACTTACATCAAAAGCCTGAATCATTTGCTCTTCTGCTTGAATTTCAGCATCTCCAGTAAATAAAAGCTCGACATCACCGTATGTAAATTTCACACTAATTGAATTATCATTCACGTTTCCATCTAAAGAGGTTGGATGCAAAACTTCCCCCCTTAACGATCCTATTTCAACTTTCTCTCCAGCTCTAGGTTCTTCATATGTGACATCTGAAGCAAGAATAGAATCAATGACTTTCTCAAACGTTCTAGAGGACATTTCCTCTCCATTCAACCAAATTTCACCAACAGGAAATTGCCCTAGTACTTGATCAATTTGGCCAATATGATCCGCATGTGGATGTGTACCAATTATTAAGTCGATGTTTTCTAAAGATATTTCTTCTAAGTAGGTCACGACTTCGTCTCCACCTTGATTTCCTGCATCAATTAGTACCGTAAAGTCTTCCCCTTGAAGCAAGGTAGCATCTCCTTGACCAACATCGATAAAATGAACAATCATCTCGCCACTTACTTCAACCTTACTCGCTTGGTGATTGCCGCAACCGATCAACCATACCATTGATAACACCATTAAACCTATTACTGCATGAATTTTTCTTGGATGTTTCATCTTTTTCTCCTAACATTCTAGCTTTACCATTATTATAGGGGATATAGGACATGAAGAAAACCGCCCAATACTGGACGGCTCAGTTGTTATTTAGTCACATTTAATTTTTGAAATTGCTTTTCAAGATTTTCAAACCCTTTAGAAATGGAGTGAATATCTTCATGTTGTGAAGATACTAAGTTTAATACATCATGAAGGCTATTTTTGCTTTGATCGGTGATTGTTGAGCTGATTTCTGCTTTTGCCTCCATCTCCTCCATCATTCCTTGTACAAGCATTATAAACTCTTGGAGCATATTTGTTTTCTCAGAAAAACTTTGCATATAAACATCAACGTTTTTAAAAATGGCTTTTACTTCTTCCATTCCATGACGGTTCTTCTCAATCGCAGTTTGTGACATGGAAATCGTATTTGAAGCATCCTCAATTTTTTCACGAATGGCCATAAGTAAATCGGAGATTGAGTGGGATGATTCTTGTGATGATTCCGCCAACTTACGAACCTCATCTGCAACAACAGCAAACCCTTTCCCGTGTTCCCCAGCTCTCGCTGCTTCAATCGTTGCATTCAATGCAAGCAAGTTCGTTTGGGCGGAAATGTTCGTAATTGTTTGAATTATTTTTTCGATATTCTCAGTTTCTTGATAAAGGTCATCCATTAGACGAATTGTACTATGAATGTTTACATTAAACTCCTCTAAGTCACCGTCCAAATGGGCAATTCGATTACCTGTCTCATCTGTTGCTTCCACTGTCGACACGACATAGCCATTCATCTCAGTGACTGATGAAGTAATTTCTTGAATTTGTCCAGCTACACTTGTCATCTCTTTAGACAAGGATGCGGAATGTTCCATTTGGGTATCAAATGAATTTACAATCGATCGAATCGATTCAATAATCTCTGTTGATTGTTCATTTGTTTGTTCTGTTGTATTGTTTAATTGCTCTTGATATGCTTTAACAGATAGCAAGGAGTCTTGGATGTTTTGTAGCATTTGTTGCATCGATTCTTTTGATTCAATCGCTTCTTTCTTCTGATCCTCTAATTCATGTTGAACTTTATTATTAAATATTGAATGCATAAAGCAAGATACGGAAACGAAGCAGAACATGATGATATAGTAAAACAAATCTTCGATATTGGTTGAGTGGAAGATTTCCTGACCTAAAGTAAGAAAGTAGAAGATCAGAATACCTAAAGTAATCGTAATCGATAAAGTATTGATGATTTTATCCTGGTAAATTCCCATTATAGCCACAAAGAAAAATAAGCTCATGATATTAATCATATGTGGGTCTGCTAAAATCACAAAAAACATCGATACACCAATAATGATTAAATTAAAGTACTTTATCCACGGCGCCATCCTATCTCGATATTTTGGTTTATTTGATATGTATGTGATTGGAGCAACTATTCCGTAAAGTGTCGCTAACACACCAATAACTAATAAAAAATAGTCTTGATCTACAATCAAGTTTAAAATCTGTACAACCGTCACCGTCGCAGCAAAAACAAGCACGACCCAGTTATTTCGTCTTCTTAATAATTCTGTATCCATCAGACATGTGCACCTTCCCTTTTTTCAGCAACCGTTTCAAACCAACTGTATTTATTAGTATGTAAATGATTGTATATTTCTACGAGATCATATAAAACCGGGATGACATCATCCCCTTTATACCATCTTCTCTCATCAATTTTTTTCCCAACCAAGTTGTATCGAGCAATAAACATCTCATATACATCTGGGTCAATGAGGCCAACAACATGCGTGTAACCATTCTCCTTTCCGTATTGAATCATGTAAGACACAATTTCTGTTCCTAACTTCCCTCTAAAAGCTGGGAGCACTGAAAAACTATCAATCTCTACCACTTTCATTTCCTCTGTAATAACTGGCTCGAATAAATCCTTAATCATTTGTTCGCTTTCATCACCATATGGTGTGAATTCAACGGTTCCCCCTGCAGTATCCTCAACAAAAAAAAGAAATAATTCTGATGATTTTTTACCATATTCCATTTCATAGCCTTCTAGCTTCCAGGATACACCTTTGATTTTGTCAAATTCTTTTCTTTGTTTAGGTGACATGACTTTTTTGTACATTTGATCTCTCCTATTCAATTGAAGAATGATTCATCCATTTATGCAAAAAGAAAAGGCATCAAATTAAGGATGCCTTTTGCTACAAATGATACAGTTGTATAACTAGTCGATTTATAGAAGACAAGGAAAATTATTCTATTCCTTAGTCTTATCGACTGATCAACCAATATTTTAAATAAGAAGAAAAAAATTCACTAAATATCCACAATTTTTGAATTTTTCCACCTTCTCTTCTACTTTTTCACTTCTTTAGCTATGATTTAGCTATTTAATCTATAGATTAATCAAGGTATACTGCAATAGTATACTATACCAAAAGAACTATAAGACAGGAGAAAAGTATGATGAATCACAAAGAAAGAAATGACCTAACATCTTTTATTGCCTTAGCTACATTGATTGGGTTTTATTTTATTAAAGATCCAATTATTACTTTGTTCCCTTTTTTTGAAAATGGACTATTATTCTTCATTGTATTCCTATGTGCCTCTCTTTTGATAAAAATGATCTTGATAAATCTCATACCTATAAAAAGTAAGAAGGCTGCTAAGAAAAAAAAGAAAGTCGTTAGAAAAAATGCCTCTAAAAATAATACAAATAATACTCAGATTAGAGACTTAAGTACACTTTTAAAAGTTCCCTTCAGTAAAATGAACGGTCATGAGTTTGAATACATTGTGGCAGAATTTTTCAAATCTAAATATAAAGATGCAGAACAAACGAAGGTGGCGAAGGACGGTGGTGTTGACATTACCTTTACAGATGAAGATGGTTTTAAAGTAGCTGTTCAAGTTAAACACAAAATGGAATCAGGAAAATCAATTACCGAAAGTCAACTTCGAGAGTTAGTCGGATCACAACGAAATCATAAATGCCATCGAGCATTGTTTGTTACTTCTACTAGCTATACACCTGATGCAATGAGATTTGCTGATTCTCATCGTATGAAGACTTATAGTGAAGTTTGGATGAATGGCACTCTACAAAAATGGAGAAACAGTCAACTAAAGAAAATTAGTTGAAGAGATTATTGTAGAATTTTAAATCAACGAAAGCAGAAGGAAAAGCTTGAATATGAAAGAGATATAGCTGGAAATTGGCATGTAGGCGAAAGAATATTCGAGGATTTTTACAACAATTTTAATATTACCTCTACACGAATAAAAGCACCTACCCTTATGATTGGGGAGGTGCTGACTTTCTTTACCCGACCATTTCTTCTTCTTTTTTGAAGAATGATTTCATCGCATGGAAGACGTCGGATTTTTGTTTTAAAATGTAATGTTTGAATTGGTCATGCTTGATGTTTTTATAAGCAGACATTAACGTCGAGTGACGGTTGTATTGATTCACTTCACCATAACCAAACATATTTGATAATTTCATTAGCTCTTCAACAAGCTTGACACAACGTGCATTATCAGAGGTTAGGTTATCTCCATCCGAAAAGTGAAATGGGTAAATATTAAATTGATCTGGATTGTATTTCGTATCAATTAACTCAATTGCCTTTTTATAGGCTGAAGAACAGATCGTTCCACCACTTTCACCTCTAGAAAAGAAATCTTCCTCTGACACAACTTTTGCTTCTGTATGATGTGCAATAAATTCAATATCTACTTTTTCATATTTAGTCCGTAAAAAACGGGTCATCCAAAAGAAAAAGCTTCTTGCCATATATTTCTCCCAAATTCCCATTGAGCCGCTAGTGTCCATCATTGCTAACACGACTGCTTTAGAGTCCGGCTTGATAATTTCATTCCATGTTTTAAACTTTAAGTCTTCCTTATAAATTGGATGGAACGCTGCTTTTCCTGTCATCGCATTTCGTTTAAATGCAGTCATCATCGTGCGCTTCTTATCAATATTGCCCATTAAGCCTGTTTTCCTTATGTCATTAAATTCAATATCCTCAACAACTTGTTCCTTCATTTGCTTCTTCTTCAGGTTTGGCAATTCTAATTCTTTAAAAAGTGCGTCTTCAATTTCCATTAAGGAAACCTCTGCTTCAAAATAGTCCTCACCCGCTTGATCACCAGCACCCTGACCTTTCCCCTGGCCTTTCTCACGTGATCCATCACGAGCGACAACATCCCCAACCTTACTTTCACCATCGCCTTGCCCTACATGTTTGTTTTTATCGTAATTGTAACGAATTTTATATTCATCTAGTGACCGAATTGGTATCTTAACAACATCCCTACCATTTGACATGATGATGTTTTCTTCCGTAATTAAATCAGGTAAGTTGTTACGGATCGCCTCTTGTACACGATCTTGATGACGTTGCTGGTCATCATGCCCTTTCCGATGGAGGGACCAATCTTCTTGTGAAACCACAAATTGATGATTATTCTCGTCGCTCAAAATAAATGCCCTCCTTTTTTAACTATATATGCACACATTTAGCTCCCGTGACATACAATACTTTGAGTGTCAAAACTCCGCATTCAATAGATCCGTGCTTTTAAGGTGTAAAAAAACCTATCATTTCTTTGTTTATAAAAGGAAATGCAAACGTGAAAAAATGTTTATTACTCTATCATATGCTCATCTGCTCAATAATTTACAAATAATTTCGAAAACAAAGGCTAGAATCTTAATTTAGACAAGCCTATTTTTGTAAGATACTGCTAAACATTTAGAAATGATTAATACCCGATTAAGTGTTTGATCTCCTCAAAAGAAAGCTCGGATCTCTTCTAAGACTAGACTATTCATCAATCCATGATAACTTCTTTAATTACTTTAAATGTAAAAACCCTCTGCACTTTAGCAGAGGGTTACTCTTCATCACGATGTTGTTGTTTAGGATCACTTTCTTTATTCTCTTCTTTTAATTCATCTTCAGTCTGCATTTCTTCCATTTCTTTTCCTAACTTCTTCATTTCTTCAAAATTATCTGCCATTGAACTATTTTCGGGCTTTGTTTTTTCTTTTGTCATTTTTATCACCTCTACTTCTACGTTTCCCTATTTCTTACATCAAGAAACCTCTCCTCAAAAGAAAGACCCTTTCTATTGATCATTCGAAAAAGCCCAAGTATACATTTATTTGTACACTTGGGACTCTTTTTATCGATTCAGCAAGCTTCCGACATATCGTAAAAGCTCATTTGCAGAAGTAGAGTTATAACCATGCTCATCAATTAACCGTGCAACGACTTCGTTAACTTTCTTCAACTGCTGCTCATCTGGTGTTTTCGAAGACGTCGTAATCTTGACGACATCTTTTAAATCTGCAAATAGTTTCTTTTGTATCGCTTCACGTAGACGATCATGAGAATTGTAATCAAATCGTTTTCCTTTACGTGCATAAGCTGAAATTCGAATTAAAATCTCTTCACGGAATGCCTTCTTCGCATTTTCAGAAATACCAATCTGTTCTTCAATTGAACGCATAAGCTTTTCATCGGGATTAATTTCTTCCCCTGTTAACGGATCACGTAGCTTCGCTTTGTTGCAATAGGCCTCGACATTGTCTAGGTAATTTTCCATTAACGTCTTTGCTGACTCTTCATAAGAATAAACAAATGCTTTTTGTACTTCTTTCTTCGCAATATCATCATATTCTTTTCTGGCTAAAGATATAAAGTTCAAATACCTCTCCTTTACCTCCGCAGTAATAGAAGGGTGCTGGTCTAAGCCCTCTTTTAATGAACGCAATACATCCAAAGCATTAATAGAAGTAATTTCTTTTCGAATGATGGTAGAAGAAATTCGATTAATGACATATCGAGGATCGATCCCACTCATGCCTTCATCTGCATGTTCCTTCTTTAATTCATCTAAATCAGCTTGATTAAATCCTTCTACACTTTTTCCGTCGTATAGGCGCATCTTCTTTACTAAATCTATGTCGCCTTTCTTCGGATCCTTCAATCTTGTCAAAATCGTAAACATCGCTGCTACCTTCAATGTATGTGGAGCAATATGAACTTCTGAAACATCACTTTCACGAATCATTTTGTCGTAAATTTTCTCTTCTTCAGTTACCTTAAGGTTATATGGAATTGGCATAACGATTATTCTAGAATGCAGTGCTTCATTTTTCTTATTAGATATAAAGGAACGATACTCAGTTTCGTTCGTATGCGCAACGATGAGCTCATCAGCACTTATTAACGCAAATCGTCCTGCTTTAAAATTCCCCTCCTGAGTCAATGAAAGCAAATGCCAAAGAAACTTCTCATCACATTTCAGCATTTCTTGAAATTCCATCATTCCACGGTTTGCCTTGTTTAATTCACCATCAAAGCGATATGCACGTGGATCAGATTCAGATCCATATTCCGCGATAGTTGAAAAGTCGATGCTTCCTGTTAAATCCGCAATATCTTGGGATTTCGGATCAGATGGACTGAATGTACCTATTCCTACCCTTCGATCTTCGGAAAATAAAATTCTTTCCACAACCACATCTTCAATCCTACCGCCATACTCTTCCTCTAATCGCATCATGTTTAATGGTGACAAATTCCCTTCGATCCGAATGCCGTATTCATCATAAAAATCTTTACGTAAATGATGTGGAATTAAATGGAGAGGATCTTCGTGCATTGGACAGCCTTTGATTGCATAGACAGCGCCATTATCACTATGAGAATAAGCCTCAAGACCTCTCTTTAACATTGTCACTAAGGTCGATTTTCCACCGCTAACAGGGCCCATTAACAACAAGATCCTCTTTCTTACATCCAGTCTTTTTGCAGCAGGGTGAAAATACTCTTCTACTAATTTTTCTAAAGATTCCTCTAATCCAAACAATTGATTACTAAAAAATTGATATTTCTTTTGCCCTTTTACATCCTCAATTCCAGCATCTTTAATCATATTATAAACCCGTGAATGTGCGGACTGGGCAACCCATGGCTTCTCTTTAATAATCTCAAGATACTCAGCAAATGTTCCTTCCCATTTCAGCTTTTCTTCTTCATGGCGATACAACTCAATTTTTCTTAGAATATCCATATGGACCTCCCCTGTCGCATTATCAGAGACGATTAATATACTGTATGCGCCAGATGAAATGAACATGCGTAATCCATTTGTTTGAGATTTCTTTTTTATATTACAGAATTAAATCCCAACAATGTTTCAAATTATCCATACTTTTCATACACAATTTTTTGAATATGGGATATAATAAATGCATATGCCTTGATAATTAGGAGGGTACATACATGAAGCTAATTTTAATTCTTGGCGTTATGATTTCATTCCTTTCAGTAATCTTTACTGCTGGGTATAACGACAAGCCAGGCGTGAATAAATAAAAGACTGCATATCGCAGTCTTTTATTTTTTGTTAAAGCCTTGTTTTTCCACAAAGTCTTTCATATACAGTCTTGATTGCCTTGAAAGCATGTTAGCCATTTGGCTCGTCCACGTGTCTTCTCTTTTTCCATTCGTGCGCAGTTTATAATAGCTAGAGATTACTTCGTTATACTGATCTAAATCTTTGTCCATTGCAGATGCGTCTTGATTATACTCATTCTCATGATAAATATGTTCAAAGTGCAACCTTGGCTTAGTAGCGGTTTCTGCTGCAGGAACCCCAACTGCTACACCAAATAGAGGAATCACTCGATCGGGAATGTTTAATAACTCGCAAACTTCTGACAATTGATTACGTAGTCCTCCAATATAACAAATGCCAAGTCCCATAGATTCTGCTGCAATGACCGCATTCTGTGCCGCCAAAGCTGCGTCTATTACTGCAACCATGAACTTCTCTGTGCTTTCAAGAGTTGGAATAACGTTTGCTTCTTCTTTGTTACCAATCACTTCATGACGGTGTAAGTCAGCACAAAAAATGAAAAAGTGACCATTTTTCGCTACATATTCTTGATTCCCTGACAATTCTACTAGTTTTTCCTTTTTAACCCGGTCCGTTACCCCAATTATTGAGTACGCCTGAATAAAACTAGAGGTAGATGCCATTTGCGCCGAAGTAACAATTTCCTTTACTTGTTCTTTCGAAAGAGGCTCGTCCACAAAAGACCTTACAGATCGATGATTTTTTAATAATTGAATCACTTCATTCATGTTAATGCTCCTCTCTATTATGTAAGTAATTAAAACAGGGAAATCTAATGGAAACTATACCAAAGGATTTCCCTCATTTTATTTTACTTCAAATCAAGGTAGTTTTGCTGTCTTAATGCTTCATATACTAAAATGGCAGCAGTATTTGAAAGATTTAATGACCGCATATGCTCATTCATTGGGATCCTTAATGCACGATCCTTATTGTTTTCAATTACACCCTGAGGAAGACCAGTCGTTTCTCTTCCAAAAATAAAGTAATAATCTTGATTCAAATTCGAGTAATCAAAGTGCGAATGTGGTTTAGTTCCATACTTCGTTAAATAAAAGAACTCTCCACCTGCGTTTTTTTCATAAAAGTCATCTAATGAATCATAATAAACGATATTTACAAATTCCCAATAATCCAATCCTGCACGCTTTAACATTTTATCATCAGTTGAGAAGCCCAACGGACGAATCAAATGGAGAGTTGTTCCTGTTGCTGCACAAGTACGTGCAATATTCCCAGTGTTTGATGGGATTTCTGGTTGGTATAATACGACATGGACTGCCAAGTTCTTCACCTCTAATTTATTATCACTCTGTATTATACCAAAGAGTAAAGAAACGAAAAAGGTTCTGACAATGTAGGGAAGCTTTTAATAACAGGAGAACCAGATTTGGCAAGCATCGGAGTGAAGAACAAAAAGAAAACTTGGTTCATGTATGGATACTAACGACCTATGTGAGCGTTTTTCAACAACCTGAATAATGGCCCTTTCTCATTCCTCTACAATTGAAAAAAATTTATACTTTATATTTGGCGTATAAGCTGTTGAATCCTCATATGCCCAGTAACGCTTTCGACTATTGGATGTATTTGCATTTACAAGAGGCATTGCGTTCGCATCCCAACCCGTTACAATTGTTGTATGGTCATACCTACCATCCCCTTGAAAGTCATAACAAATAATATCTCCTAAACGTAGTTCTTCCGGTTTCATTACTTCCTTCGCTTGTAACCCAATAGTAGAGTTCGCTAAATACAAGCGCATGGAGTGGGCTACTGTCCAGCTATAGCTCCAGTTGCTTCCGCCCATCCACCAACCTTTTCCACGATTCGGAGTCCCTCTCATTGGAGCGCCACCAGCACGTAAGCACTGAGAAATATAATTTGTGCAATTATCATTAAAATTTTTAAACGCAGGATTATGGCTGTCCCACCATTTCTCAGCGTACTGAACAGCTTTTAACCGGTCATATTTGTACTTGTACCTCTCCGGCTCAACATCCTCATCAATAATGAATGGTTCAGTAACTTCTTCAGAGACATCTCGGATGATTTTCTTGTCTTCAACGATTACCCCTTTATATACCTCCGCCTCCCGTGTTTCCACTTCTTCTTCTATATAAAATCGATCTTTTTGCTTAATAAAGTATTGTAGGTGTGCTGTATATTGAATCAACTCTTTTTGTGGATCCAAATTTTTAATGAGTACTATTTTCCCTGTTGCCTTTGCATTTATTATTTCTGCATCCCTTTTCGAAAAGCTTTCGACTTTTCTCTTTATCTCTGGACAAAACTCCTCAACATTACGACTTGATGCTACACATTGTTGGACCCGCTTCGATAATCTCTCTTGTAGTTGGCTTCTCACATAGCATCTCTCCTTTCATACTAACTATATGAAAGCAATCGATGCTTCATCATAAGATTTGCACAAAAAAGGCGAACATTTACTGTTCCACCTTTGTCAGTTTTAACCCTTTTTCAATCTCTTCCTTTACGTCTTCATCCTTTTCAATTACCAAAGCTTCCTTCAATAATGAATAGGAATCATTCGCATTGATTTTCCCGATTGCCCATGCAGCGGTTCCCCTCATTACTGGACGCGGGTCTTTCTTCATCACTTCAGAAAGCAAGTCAATGGCACTTTCATCTTTAAAGAATGCCAAGGCTAGTATTGCGTTACGTTGTATTGGTTTCTTACCTCGCCATGAACCCGACAAATGCCCAAACTGCTCTTTAAATTCACGGTTTGATAATGACAAAATTGGTTTTAATAACGGCTTCACGGTTTCTGGATCAGGCTCCATCTCCTCATGTAGATGAAAGTCGATTCCCTTATTTTCTGGACATACTGTTTGGCATGTATCGCATCCATAAATACGGTTTCCTATCTCTTCACGAAATTCATCAGGAATAAATCCTTTTGTTTGCGTTAAGAAAGCTACACATCTTTGCGCATTTAATTGCCCTCCTTGTACAAGCGCTCCAGTCGGACAAGCATCGATGCATTTCGTACATGTTCCACAACGATCCTCCATCGGTTCACTTGGTACGAAGGGGATATTTGTAATCATTTCTCCTAAATACACATATGAGCCAAACTCAGGTGTAATGATTGCACAATTTTTTCCACTCCAACCAATGCCCGCTCGCTCTGCAACAGCACGATCGGATAATTCACCTGTATCGACCATTGATTTTAAGCGGACATCAGGTACATGCTGTATTAAAAATTCCTCTAGCTTTTGTAACCGATCTTTCAATATATGATGGTAGTCTATCCCCCAAGAAGCACGACAAAAGATGCCGCGCCTTGCTTTTTTCTTTCCTACAACTCGTTCTTTCATTTTCGATGGGTACGCCAATGCAATGGAAATGATTGACCTTGGCTCTTCCATTAATAATCCTGGATTTACACGTTTTTCAATATCAGGTTCTTCAAAACCTGATTGAAATCCAAGCTCTTGCTGTTGGATCAACCGATTCTTTAATCCATCAAATGTTGAAGCTGTTGTAAAGCCAATCTTGTCAATTCCAATCTCTTTACTATAAGCAATGAGTTCTTCTTGTAACTCTTTCAATTTCATCTCGTGTCGCCTCCCTTCAGCTAGACTCTTTTATTTAAATTCACACTGGTAACTATGATAAACTATTTATACACAAATTTGGAGGTGGAATCGTTGGAAATTCATATTTCAACCGAAATCCCAGAGCTGATATCAGGTTTTAAAATCGGTGTTATTCACTATCAAGACATTATAGTCGGAGAATCACCACAAATGGTAAAAGGTCGACTTCAACTTTTTCAAGAATCTAAATTCCTTGAGTTAGAGAACAAAGCCATTACCGATGTAGATGGAATTAAAGAATGGCGTCAAATTTTTAAAACTACTGGCAAGGATCCGAACCGCTACCGCCACTCCGCAGAAGCGCTCTATAGAAGAATAATGAAGCAAAATTACATAAATCCTGTGAACAGTGCAATAGATTTGAACAACTTCTTTTCCATACAGTATGCCGTTCCAATCGGAATTTATAATAGCGACTTATTAGCTGGCTCAGTTGAAATTCGTATTGGAAGAGATGGAGAAGAATACATCGGTTTAAACGGAAGAAGTAACTCGTTAAAAGGTCTTATTCTCTCTGCAGACAAAGTCGGTCCGTTCGGTACGCCATTTGTTGATTCAGAACGAACGGCTGTTGATGAGAAAGTCAAAAACGCCTTACAAATCATATACTTACGACCATCTATTGATTCTGTAGAAGCTGAGAAGCTGACAAAATCATTAATGGACATGTTCCTTCAAATTCATGGTGGCTCTGGTGAATTTAAAGTGTTAGGTTAGACTGTGACTTCATGCACAGTCTTTTTCCTTATAAACCGAAAGAATTTCTGATACTATAAAAAAACGCAACATTTCGTTCTCATTGAAACGAAACACTGCGTTGGTTATGTATTGGAGCGGGTGAAGGGAATCGAACCCTCATCATCAGCTTGGAAGGCTGAGGTTTTACCACTAAACTACACCCGCATATATAATTGTATGTTCATAATCCATTTTTCGCTTAACGTTCGGTCATGCCTCTTTCTCTTCTAGCCTATTCATAGAAGTGAATGCGGCGAGGCAACTCGCTGCCTTTTCACTGGTGCATCGCTCGTGGCTGAGGTTTTACCACTAAACTACACCCGCATATATAAATTTAATTATTTTTTTCGACTAAGTCGAATTTTGTCGTTTGCTACAACAATAACTATATTACTCTTTTATGAATGCGCTGTCAACATGAATATCAAAAAAAATAATAGAAAATGTGTATAACAGATTACTCAATAATCTGCTACACACATTGGCTATTTTTATTGTTATATGAACCATCGGTCAAGTTTATGCTTAATTATTTTGCTCTTGATTTAACTTTCTGTTCATATGAAATATGAAAACAGATTCATTTTTATTGAGCTGTATATCCACCATCAACGATTAGGCTTTGCCCGCTCATAAATGTTGAATCATCAGATGCCATAAACAGTACTGCTTTTGCCATTTCTTCTGGTTGACCTAATCTCTTCATAGGCGTTGCTGCTGAAAGTGCTGCTTTGCTTTCTTCTGGTATGATTGGTGTGTCAATAAAACCTGGGCATAATGCATTGACACGAATATTTTTATCTGCGTATTCAAGCGCTAATGAGCGAGTTAAGTTTACTACGCCACCTTTTGCTGCATTATATGCTGCTGATCCTGGTGAACCAACCCATCCGTACATGGAAGCTGTATTTACGATCGTGCCTCCACCTGTTTTTAACATTTCACGAATCGCTTCTCTAGCAACAAGGAACACTCCATCTAAATCAACGTTCACTGTATTTCTCCACTCAGAATAGTCTAATTCATGAGTAGGATGAACACGACCGATTCCAGCATTGTTAAAGACAACATCCACTTTTCCAAATGCTGCAACTGCTTTCTTATATACATTTATTACTTCTTCTTCAACAGTAATATTTGCCTTTACGAATAATGCTTCAGCATTTTGTGCTTTCAATTCTTGTTCAAAAGCTGCGCCTTTTTCTTCGTTTAAATCTACAAGTACAACTTTTGCCCCTTCTTCAACAAATAAACGCGCTGTAGCTGCCCCGATACCAGATACACCACCAGTAATAATTGCTACTTTATCTTGTAATTTTCCCATTTCCTTGTTCCTCCTTTATAATAGAAATAGCACATTTATAGTGTCTCTATTATTTAAAAGCAAACTCATAATTGTGCTATTTTGTTCACATTTATAGTGTATATGATTGCTTATTTCAGAAAAATCATTAAAAATAGTTCTATCGTCTATTTAATAGACACTGCGTATCAAAATGTCTATTTAAAGGAAGGTTTTTATGAAGGATGATCTACATTCTACGCGAAGGCAAATACGTACTAGAAATCATTTAAAATCTGCATTGATTGAATTGATTAAAGAAAAAGGCTTTCACTCAACTACAGTAAAAGATATTATTCTACAAGCTGATTATAATCGCAGCACTTTCTATGTCCACTATCAGGACAAGTATGACCTTGCTGAAGATTTAATGTCAACCATGCTAAGTGGTCTTGAGAATTCCGTTGGCAAACCTTATTCACAAGGACAAAAAGTGTTAACGGAGAATTTAGGTGTGTGGTCTTTTAGTATCATTACATATATTTATAACAACCGTGAATTTTTTGAGCTCATTAAATACACTGATACTTTACCGGGGATTCACACTCGGTTTCCTCAGGCAATCATCAATATTTATGAACAACAATTTATCTTTGAAACAATTAATCATATACCAGTGAACATGAATTATTTTAAACGTTATACTGCATATGGATTTTATGGGCTTGTCCTTAATTGGATTATGAACGAATTTAAAGAACCGCAAGATTCATTCATTCAAGAAGTGATTGATTTAACAAAAACGCATATTCATTCATTTAAATATATTGGGAAATAAAATTGAAACTTGCTTTCTTTTTAACCGTATTAGTAAGTATTAAAAATGAGAATGGATGGATGATATGAAAGACTGGTGGGAGAAAAAGAAAAGTAAAACAAGGAAACGGCAGAAGGAAGGAAAAGGATATACTTTCACTGATTTTATGTTTGACGTCTTATTCTGGCTTCCCGAGATAATTTTATTGCCACTTAGAATCATCTTCTGGATGGTTAGAGGATTGGGTAGAAGCATTGGAGACCTTTTTTAATGGGCTCTTCTTTTTTTGTGAGTGCACAATGAACTGTGTAAGTAGGGACTCCGCGGTTGCATACTCACACAGTTCTATTTGATCCATTAATAAATATAAAACGTAAGGTCGGAAAAATGAAAAGAAAATTTACTAACTAAATGGAAGAACAGCATTAGCTATGATTTTACACGTGCATTAAATAACATTTTTGATCCTTTGTTTGGTCACTGATAAAAGGTCAATACGTTTCACCTTTCATATTATGAATGGAATAACAAGGGATAGTAGCAATTGTATGGAAAGAAGATTGTGATTACATCGCAGAAAATAGTGGAACGTGCATTTCTCCTAATTGGTATGTTTCACAATTGTATCCGAAGTTTACACACTCTTTTCTTTTCTCTGTAAGAGCACTGCAGCAATGACAATGACTCCCTTGAAGGCTTCCCTTAAAAAAGGTGGCACTCCAAATAGATTGAGAAGGTTGTTCATAACGGCAATGATGAGCATTCCATATACAGTTCCGAGGATAAATCCTCTTCCCCCCATCATGCTTGTTCCACCCACGACTGCCGCGGCAATCGCGTCCATTTCCATACCACGACCAGCATTGGAAAAATCCATCGACCCAATTCGGGAAACTTGAATGATCGCAGCAATTGAGACTAGCAATCCCATTAGCGCATATACACGTAGCTTAACTCGGTCAACATTGATACCAGAAAGCTTTGCAGCACGTTCGTTTGAGCCTACGGCAATTATTTGTCTACCAAATGTCGTTCTTTTTGAAACATAATAAAGAACAATCGCTATTATTGTCCAATAGACAATTGGCATGATCATAAAGTTCCCAATTTTTAAGCTAGCAATCTGGAGGAATTCAACTGGCACTTTAGGATTGTTGCCCTGCATAAAATGTTGCGTCACACTTCTAAAAATCATCATTGCCCCTAACGTAGCAATAAATGGTGGAACTCTACCTTTCGTTATGGTTGTGCCGATTAGCGTTCCTAATAAATAGCCAAAGACTAAAACGATTAAAATTGTGATGATAAATGCTGGCAGACCTGTTATACCCATAGCTGATAATAAACCATTCGTACCTGTATCCAAGAGCATCATCGCAAGTGCCCCTGTCATGACAAGCGTGGAGCCCACTGCTAAATCAATTCCACCGGTCATAATAACAAAAGTCATTCCTAATGCAACAATCGCTGTTGCTGCATTATTTCGCAGAATGTTGATCCAGTTATTCGTCCATGCCTGAAACCAGCTGCCAAATGAATCGTAATCAAAACCTAATACAAGTGTTTGCAGAATCACCATGATAAGGAGTGCAATAAAAATACTGAACAGTGGGTCATTCGACCATTTGTATTTAAACCATGAGGCAAAGTTACGACTTTTCTTATTTGACGAATGCTCTAAATTAAGTTCATTCACTGGGTTCCCCTCCTTTTTCAAGCAATGCTTGACCACCTGTTGCTAAACGCATGATTTCATGTTCATTCATTGTACTTTCCAAAACTTCTCCTTGAATCTCACCATGATACATAACGTACGCCCTGTCACATATGCGCATGATTTCATTCGCTTCACTTGCAAGTACTACGATCGCCATTCCCTCTTCCGCAAGCTTTAAGATGATATCGTATATATCCTCTTTTGCTCCTACATCGACTCCTTGAGTAGGATTGTCCAAAATCAGTAACTTTGGTTTTGTCGCCAACCACTTAGCTAATACAACCTTTTGCTGATTTCCTCCTGAAAGACTGGTTATGCTATCTGTGAACGCACCCATTTTAATGCGTAAAGAATCACGTTGTTCTGCAAAACCTGTATGTTGCTTTTCTCTATCAATGGACCCGAACCTTGAATAGAGTGGCCATGACACAATCGAAGCATTCTCGATGATATCCATATCTTTTATGATCGCATTTTCCTTCCGATTTCTTGGAACATAGGCAATTCCTTTATTGATCGCGTCCAATGTGTTTTTAATTTTTGTTTTATTCCCTTTTATATAAATGCTTCCTTCATCAATCTTCTTATCACCAAAAACTGCTTGAAATACTTCGCTTCGCCCATCTCCCAAAAGTCCAGTAAAACCAACAATCTCACCTTCTTTAATCGAAAAGGAAACGTCATTAAAAAAAGTAGAATTCATGAGACCCTCTACTCGAAGGATTTCAGCTCCAATCGCCTTCATGCGCGTTAGCTGTTCAGTCCGGACATTATAGCCTACCATATACCGAGCAAGGTCATCGATTGCCACATCCTTAACTTCTCCGTCTGCAACAAGATTTCCATCTCTAAGGACAACATAGCGATCACAAATTTGCTTCACTTCTTTTAACTTATGAGAGATAAAAATAATGCCTACCCCTTTATCACGAAGTGTGTGCATCATAGAAAACACACGATCAATTTCTTGATCTGTTAAAGAGGTGGTAGGCTCATCCATAATGAGATAGGATGCATTTGACATCATTGCTCTACAGATTTCAACGATTTGTTTATAAGATGCATCCAATCCGCCCACAAGCATTGTTGGGTCGAGATCTACATTCATTTGCTGAAATATTTTTTGCGTTTCTTTCTTCATTCTTTCTAGATCAAGAAATCCCCATCTCGTTTTAATTTCTCTTCCAAGAAACATGTTTTCATAGATGGGCAAATCATTGATTAAATTTAGTTCTTGATGAATAAAGGCCACACCTGCTTGTTGAGAATCTGATGGTGAATGAAATACAATGTTGTTCCCATCTATCAAGATTGATCCCGAATCCATTTGGTGCACACCACCAAGAATATTCATTAACGTCGACTTTCCCGCACCATTTTCTCCTAATAACGCACAAATTTCACCACCTTCAAGTGTAAAAGAAACATCCTTTAACACCTGATTTTCTCCAAAGTTCTTTATAATATGGTTCATTTCAATCATTGACGATCACATCACTTTCATTAGAAAAGAAAGGCTATAGCGAATGCCATAACCTTCCATTCTATTAAACTTAATATGGTGAATTTTCATCGATGAATTGCTCATAGTTCTCTCTGTCTACAATCGTCGTCGGGATAATCGTTTCCTTTTCCACTTCTTCTCCTTTTAATACTTTAAGTGCAACGTCCACAGCGTCCTTCACCATCGCAGGGCTATAAAGTGCAGACTGAATCCAAAGAGCTTCATTTTGAGGCATCATATTAAAATATTCCTGCATGCCTCCGCCACCTGTTACGACTTTAATATCTGTTCTACCAGATTCATTAATAGCTTGTAAGACGCCAATAGACGTTTCATCATCCATTGAATAGACAGCATCGATTTTATTTAAGCTCGTGAGAATATCTGCAAAATCCTTTAATCCAGCTTCTCTTGTAAATTGGGTTGCATATGTGTGCAGTTCAATATTAGGTGCCAGCTCTTCAATCGTCTCTACAAAGCCTTTCCCTCTTAATTCTGACACTGAACCAGATGAAGGTACTTCTAAAACAACGACATTCCCCTCTGTTCCTATTTTATCTACAATGTATTTAGCTCCTTGAATTCCCATATCTTCATTGTCTCCAGCAACGCGATATACATCATCAACATTGATGACTATATCAAAATTAACAACCTTGATTCCCTCTTCAATAGCCCGTTGTATCGGCACTTCCATTCCTTCCCATTGTGGGAATGCTACAATTGCTTCGGCGCCCCATGTCATTAAATCATCTAATTGTGAGGTCATTTCCTCCGCATTGCTACTCGTTTGAATTTGAAAATCGATTTCATTAGAAAGTTCCTTTGCCCGTGCTTCTGCGTGATACGCGACTGCTGCCACCCACCCATGTGTTACAGCTGGTGCCAAAATGCCAACCTTATATTTACCTTCTTCGTTCTCTCCATCTGGTGAATCTCCATTTTCATTTGTCTTATCAGCATTACAAGCACTTAATACTGGTATCAAACAGATGACCAACAATATGAAAACATACAATCCTTTTTTCATTACATTGCCCCCTTTTTTAAATAGAAAATAAGAAAACGCTTACATTTAATAGGATCTATAATCGAACGATCTGTTTCGTCTCCAATGATGTCTCGATTGCTTCTAGAACCTTTAATGTATATAAAACATCATGCAATGAAATCACTTGATTCTCTTCATTACGATCCATGCAGTTGAGAAAGTAGGAAAGTTCGAGATGAAATGGATTGTTTTTCTCAACCTTAATAGGAAATTGTTTTTGATGACTGTAGGAAATAAATTGGTTATTATGGTTACCTATATCCTCAATATTCTCACCTGCGGAAACTCTGTATTCTATTGTCCCTTTGCTTCCCTGCGCACGATAAGAAATTGTAAATGGATATCCAGTTGGCATTCGATGTGAAGCTTCAATAAAAGCTTTAGCCTTATTTTTAAACAACATCGTCGTCATAATATGATCCCATGCACCATAGCGATTTTTACATCCGACCGCATAGATTGATTCGATCTCGCCTAGATAAAAAATCGTAAAATCAACATCATGGATGTGAAGATCAAACAGCGCACCACCACTTTTTTCTTTGTGCATAAACCAATCACTCCATGTAGGTGCTTGACCTAAACGTTGGGCATGAACGACTTCAATCTCTCCTATGTGCTCTGATTGCTTTATTTCATTGTATTCCGGCCAAAACCGAAGCAAATGGCCTACAAATAGGGTTACTCCATAAGCTTGAACTGCATTTATTATTTTTTCTGCTGATGCTGAAGTTAAAGTTAACGGTTTTTCACAAATAATATCTTTTCCAGCTTCAGCTGCCTTTAAGATAAACTCTTCATGTAAATAGGTTGGTAGACAAATATCGATGACATCGATTTCTTCTCTTTGCAATAGCTCCTCATAATCGGAAACAGTAACGCCATCGAACAACCTATATGTTTCATCGTCTTCGATCTTACTTCGCGAATAAATCGCTGTAACTTTTGCATTTTCAATTGATTGATAAGCTCTCAAATGTTCTTTTCCAATATAACCGTATCCGACGAGGCCGATATTTTTCATATAAATCTCCTTATGCTAAGATGCTTGAAAGGTAGCGATACGATCTTTTAACAGCTTCATTCACCTCTTCAAGACTTGCCGGACCACTTGCTGTAAACTCGATCTCAACACTAATTGGTCCTTTATAATCTGCCTTTTGTAAAATCGCGAACAATCGGGGGAAATCAATATCTCCATCCCCAATGGCAGGAAAATTCCATTCGTTTTGAGCACCACTTTTATCTTTTAGATGAATAAACGCTATATCAGAGGCGCAAGCTTCTATGTCATCATACAGATTGGCATTTCCATAATAGATGACATTCCCTGTATCATAATTGATTTTGACACGACGATTCATTTTCTGGACTAACCCTCTCAATGATTGACCTGTTGCATAATTATTTCCATGTGTTTCTAGTGTTAACACCTTTCCTACGTCATCACATTTATGAACAATTGGCTCTAACTGCTCCACTAAAATTCGTTCATCGTCTATTACATCTTGATCATTGTGAGAATCTCCTGTAGCCGTTACAACATATATGCAATTAAAATAGTGCGCTAAATCTATACTTTTGAAAAGGTTCAAAATCCCTTCCTCTTTCATGACATTACTATGTGCACCAATACCTATACAGTTCATCTCATATTTTTGCAGCAAATCTCTCGCTTCTCTAAGCTGTTCAGCTGACATCTCAGGCAACACATGAGCTGTGTGATCCTTCACTGCGGATAATTCAATATTAGTAAACCCTGCTTCCCTTGCTCCATTCAACGCTTCCTCTAATGAAAAGCCATGATACGTATTTGAATTAATTGCTAGTTGTTCAAGCATTATTACCTCCCTCCCTATCTAGTATCCTCTCAATCACTTTTAGCGAAGCAATCGCTTGCTCTCCTGTCACTGGAGGCTCTTTATCATTTAGAATGCAATCAATAAAGGCATCAATAACTCCAGATGTTGATTGCTGATTGTTTGTTTGGATCGAATCAACATCATACGTTATGACGGTTCCATCTCTCTTTTCGACCACTAAAGGCGCATCTAACTGTGCATAGATTTTAATCACTCCATATTGACAATAAATGATCGTCGAATTGTCTTCAGCTCCATAATAGGTCCATGAAAATGAGGCAGTCCCAAGCGTCCCCTTTTTCGTTTTCATTGCGCAAACAACGTTATCGCACACTTCGATTGGTTTTCCACATTCATCGACCTTGTCAAGTGCTCCATGAAAGGAGTATACATCTTCGATTTCATCCTCAAGAAGATAGTGAATCAAGTCGATTTTATGAATTCCAAGGTCTCCTGCAACACCTGACCAAGAACGATCTCTTTTAAAAAACCATGTACTATTTGACTTATTAACTCCCCAATTTTCGGGGCCTTGATGGCCAAATGTCGTTTTAAAAGTTAGCACTTTGCCTAGCTCTTGTTTTTCAATAAGCTCTCTTGCCTTCTGATGTGCTTTTGTAAAACGTTGGTTATGATCAATCATTAACTTTTTACCTGATTTCTTTTCGGCTGCTAACATTTCTTCAGCGTGACGTACACTCTTTGCCAATGGTTTTTCACATAAAACATGTTTTCCACTTAATAATGCTCTAGTCGTATGAATATGATGAACCTCATTAGAGGAACAATCACTAATTGCTACGATAGTTGGATCATTCATTACTTCATCAATTGTTTCTACAACCGTTCCACCGAAGGTTGTTGCTAACTCTTTTGCCCTATCAATATTGCGATCATAAAAGACGATTTGTTCAACATGTGGATTGGCTTTGTATTCTGGTGCATGCCGATATTTTGTGATGGAACCACAACCAATAATGCCTACTTTTATACTCAATCACATTCCCCCTCTCATTAACCCATTGTTGACTCTCTTATAATTAAATCATGATCTAGCAATACGCTTTCTATTTGCTCACCTTTAATCTTCATCATGAGCATATTTGCGGCTGTGCACCCCATTTTGTACATCGGCTGAGCGACTGTTGTGAGCGTTGGATTCGTCATACTTGAAAAACTAATATTATCAAAGCCCACTACTAGTAGATCACGTGGTACATGTAATCCACATGATGAAATTCCCTTCATTGCACCAATCGCTAATGTATCAGAAACAGCAAAAACAGCTGTTGGCTTTTCGTCCTGTTGTAGTAAAACTCTCATCGCTTGAACGCCACTCTGAAAGGCTAAATCCCTCGTATGATAAATCCATTCTTTTTTTATTGGGAGATTAAATTCTTTTAGTGCTTTCTCATAACCATTTCGTCGCTGTCTAGCATATAGAAACGTTTCGTCTGAATTAATAAAAGCAATTTTGTCAGTGCCCAACTTAATTAAATGTTTCACTGCTTGATAGGCGGCTGCTTCATGATCAATCGTTATATAAGGAATGCTTCCCCCTTCCTCGTATTCACTACATAGAATCACTGAATGTTGTTGAGCTAATTCACTTAATTTTTTCATATTAACTGTAGGATCCATTGAAATCATCCCATCAGCTAGTTTATTCTTCATCATATTAAAATAAATATTTTCACGTTGAGGGTTAGAGTCGGTTTCACATAGGAGAAGATTGTAGTTGTTTGCAATGGCTGTGTCTTGAATGCCGTTGATAATTTCGTTATAAAAAGGGTTTGAAATGCTTGGGAGAAGAACTAATAGTAGACGGCTTTCAGAATTTCTTAAATTTCTCCCCAACATGCTCGGTTCATAGTTTAGTTCTTTAATTGCATTTTCAACCTTTACTCTCGTTTTTGTACTTACAGATGAAACGTTATTCAGTACCCTTGAAACTGTTGCAACAGAAACACCTGCTTTTTGAGCTACTTGCTGGATATTTGCCATTATGGTTCCCTCTTTCAAATTGTATGTCTGTTTTTTGTAATCGATTACAAAATTGTTTTTTAAGAATTTATTAGATTACTAATCCATATAGTAGAATAAAGCAATTCATAACCAATTTTTAGGATTTTCATCATAAAAATGTTCATGTAATGGATTACAAAGGAGGATGTTAGAATGAAATTGGGTGTTTTTACTGTTTTATTCTCAAGAAAAAAGCTTGAAGACATGCTTGATCACGTTGTTTCAATGGGAATTGAGGCTGTAGAGCTCGGTACTGGTGGATATCCTGGGGATGATCATTGCAAGATAGTTGAATTACTTCATGATTCAAAAAAACAATCAGAATTTCTAAATACATTTAAGGCAAGAGGTATCATAATTAGTGCGCTAAGTTGTCACAGCAATCCTCTACATCCTCAGAGTTCGATCGCACAGGAAGCAGATGATCTTCTTATAAAAACGATTCAATTAGCAAGTAAACTGGGCATCTCTGTCGTCAATACTTTTTCCGGTTGCCCTGGAGACCATGATGGAGCAAAATATCCGAATTGGCCAGTCGCAGTGTGGCCCAATGATTATCAAGAGATCTTAAGATGGCAATGGGAAGAAAAAATCATTCCCTATTGGAAGGAAAAAGCAGCATTTGCCCAGCAGCTCAATGTGAAAATTGGGCTTGAATTGCACGGCGGTTTCTCCATCCATACACCCGCAACACTTCTGCGATTAAGAGATGCATGTGGTCCTGCCATTGGCGCTAACCTTGATCCAAGTCATATGTGGTGGCAAGGCATTGATCCTATTGAGGCGATTAAATTACTTGGAAAAGAGAATGCCATTCATCACTTCCATGCGAAGGATACGATCATTGATAAAACCAATACGAATCGAAACGGCTTAACTGACATGACCCCATACAGCGACATGAAAAACCGTTCATGGTATTTCCGAACTGTTGGGTATGGCCACGATTCAAAAGTTTGGGCAGATATTATCAGCACCCTCCGTCTCTATGGATATGATGATGTCATCAGCATTGAACATGAAGATGGATTAATGTCTATAGACGAAGGATTTGAAAAAGCTGTTCAAACGTTAAAACCAATCATGGTGAGACAATCAACAGAAGAAATGTGGTGGGTGTAGGATTCATATCAAAATTCTATGCCTTCCGGTGATCAAAAAAAGGATCCCCTGTATGAGGATCCGAGATTGTAGACAAAGTCGATTTCTGACTTTGTCTACATTTTTTTAGAGAACTTATTAACAATAGATGAAACTCACAGACTGTCTTGAAAACGCTTGTCAGACTAGGCGTGCAGTAGAGTGAAGACCCGAATAGAACATTTGGTTCATGAGGGGACTTTGATGCCAAACAACGACGTATGCATGCGTTTGTCAACAGTCTGAAGGATCCTTCTATTTTGACTTTATTCAGTCATTTGATCAATATTCTTTGCTTCAAAGTGATCCAGCATTGTACGGACATCGTTTGTTGATTCAGTGCTCATTAATCTATTTCTTAATTCACTTGCACCACGGAACCCTTTTACATAGATCTTAAAGAAGCGGTGTAGTGCCTTGAAAGAACGTGTCTCTAATTCTTTTGAATACTGATCATGAAGATCAAGATGCAATCTTAATAGATCAAGTAGTTCTTTGCTGCTATGTTCTTTCTGCTCTTTTTCAAAGGCAAATGGATTTTTAAAGATCCCACGTCCTATCATCACTCCATCAACGCCGTATTTCTCAACTAACTCTAGTCCAATTTTTCGATCTGGAATGTCGCCATTAATTGTTAATAATGTGTCCGGTGCTATCTCATCTCGTAGCTTCTTTATTTCAGGGATGAGTTCCCAATGGGCATCGACTTGGCTCATTTCCTTTCTAGTGCGTAGATGAATGGAAAGGTTTGCGATGCCTTGCTTTAATACATGTGTAAGCCATTCCTTCCACTCCTCCACCTCTGTATAACCTAGCCTCGTTTTCACACTAACAGGCAAGCCCCCCGCCTTTGCAGCTTGAATGATTTCAGCGGCGACTTCTGGGCGAAGAATCAAGCCACTCCCTTTTCCTCTAGATGCTACATTCGGAACAGGGCATCCCATATTTAGATCAACGCCTTTAAATCCAAGCTCTGCCATGCCGATACTCATTTTACTAAAAAATTCAGGCTTATCGCCCCATATATGTGCTACCATCGGTTGCTCGTCTTCTGTAAAAGTCAAACGCCCTCTTACACTTTGAGCCCCTTCTGGATGACAATAACTTTCCGTATTTGCGAACTCGGTAAAAAACACATCAGGTTTAGCTGCGGCACTTACCACATGACGAAACACAACATCCGTCACATCCTCCATCGGTGCAAGAATAAAAAATGGTCGTGGCAAATCAAGCCAAAAATTATTACTCATAGTAAAACTCAAATCCTCTCTCTATAGAAACAATCTACTCATTTATTATGTTCATTACTTTTATTACATTTATACCATGAATTTGACTGACTAATCAAAATCAAGTATATTTCGGACAAGCTCACATTTCTTCATTATAAGGAAAAAACGGGACAAAAAAAAGCATTTGTGATTGTACGCAAATGCTTTTTCTTTCCATTTGATTTACTCCGATTACTTCCCGTCCGAAAGATTTCCTTAACACCAATCTTATTGGCTATCATGTCATGATGTGCATTACCATGGTATGATTTAAGAGAGGGATCTGATCCTTTCATATGCCTACCAGATTCTTCACTTTATTTACCCTTAGGAATCCTGTTCATTCCATGCCTCATTTAAGCTGTTCTTAAATAGAACATCAAGAGAACTTGTAAAGTCAGGTATTTCTGTATTTAAATTCTTTGCATACTCTCTTAGACGCAAAATTTCCTCATCCAAAAACTCATTAATCACGTTAATCCTTGGTTCGAAATCTAGTTCCTCACCGCTCATTTTTCTCTCTAATAAAATTTGAATCTGTGATTTCAATTCACCATCTGGTAAAGCATCCTCTAAAAGCTGCGGAAATTCTAACGGTGGAAATTCATTGTATTTTTCTATCCACCTAGCAGCTAGAACTGGCCGAAGGACATAAAAGTACTTCTTAATTCTCACTTCATCCCCTTGTAAATACTCTCGAAAATTATTACTTGCCATATTTAAATAATGATATAAACATGAATTGGGAGCAAAAATAGTTTTACTTAGCTCTTTCATCTGATCTATTGTCGAAAATGCTTGATAATAAACAATACTAGAGCGTAACCACTCTAATAGCGGTGGATTTGATTTACGAAATAACCTTAACGCCTTGGTTAATTCCCAGCCTGTAATATCTAATAGATCATTTATCGGTAATTCAATCACATCTCTTTTCTTTCCAATTCCTAGCGGATCAATCGTCAAATAATCTTCTTCTTTATGAACATAAATAAACCGAACATCATAATCGCTATCTTTTGAAGGAAATTCCCATGCTCTACTACCAGATTCTACAGCATAAAGAACCTTTACATTATAATCTCTTTCTATCTCCATTAAAGACCGAACAATCGTCTCTTTCATCCTTTGCCTCCATATTTCTCTGTATTAAGCATCCATAAATCAATGCAGAAATCAAAATGCTGCTACCTATCTGTTTCACACGTTTAATCCATTAACACATATATTACCACATCTTCAAAGCTAGAATAGTCTCAAAGATTAAGATAAACAATGATTAAAGCCTTCATACACTAGTAGCAATCGTTTTATCTATATTGTCAATTAAAAAAACCCCAACAAATAGTTGGAGGTTTCTATCAACCTTACTTGAATTTATCTGGATATTGCTTCACAACTGCCTTAGAGATCGTATCTGCCATTAAGATTATATGTGTGATTCCTTCGTCAATTGAAGCAATTCTAGCGTTCCAATCTTTTTTTAAGCTAGCAGATAAATCATCTGCGACTAATTTTAAATGCATATAAAGCAAGTTCTTGAGCTCTTCATTTTTTAAATTTGGGTTCGCACTACTTAGAAAAGCTGCTATATCATTAGCATTCCTATACCATTCTTTGTTTAGCATATTCACCAATTCTTGATTTCCGCTTTTTGCTGCATCTACGATCTTTCCAGCAATAATAATATGATCCTTAAGCAATTTTGTAAGTTGGTTCCCAGCTTTCTCTCCGTAAACTGGTTTTATCGCATTACCAATATCCTCTTGATTTTTAAGTAGCCTAGCTAGTACCTGCTTCTGATCCTCAGCATTGGCTGTTGTTGCACTTGTAATATAATTACTTGTCCATAACACATGATCAAACCATAGTCTCCTAAATTCATTTTCAAAATTCACTTCAGACTGACTAAGTGACTGTTCCTGTGGTTTAGCGTAGGTATAAGTTGTTCCAGTCATGATGCTAAAAGGAATTACCATAAAAATAAGCATGATCATTAATTTTTTCATAAATCCTTCTCCTTCCAAAATTGAAAAATGTTCCTTGTTATTATTGATAAGCGGCGTAGTTTTATACCTAAAAACTCTATTGATTTCATGACCTATTGTCGTTTTAATTCTTTAAATAGATGCTTTTATTAAATACCCAAATGTTTTAAACCACTGTTAAAATAGTGAGAGTCCTATTTCACAAAAATCTCCATAGTATTTAACCTGTAAAATCCAATAAAATTTGTAACTCTTCCCCAGTTGAATCCTTTAATCATATATAATAAAGAGATAAAGGAGGATTCATTAATGGCTAAAATAGATAAATTGACAAAACTAGCACTTCAACATTTAGAAAGAGATGAAGAAGTATTACACGTAATATTCGGGGCTTATGATGCAAAGGTTATGGGTTCTAGTGCAATCAGGAATGGAATTATGCTAGCAACAAACCACCGTCTCGTGTTTTTTTCCAAACGTACTTTCGGCTTCGATTTAGAAGTCTTTCCATATGAAAACATTAGTAGTATTGAAATGGGCAAAGGAATGTTGGGGTATCATATCGCATTCTTCGCATCTGGCAATAAAGTCAATATGAAGTGGATCAATGAAGGTGATATTCAAGAATTTATTGATTTCGTAAAATCAAATATCGGTAAAAAAATCGAAAAACATGTAGCTCAATCAGAACCTACTGCTTCCTTAAACGGTGTTGCAGAAGAAATAAAAAAGTTCGCAGAATTAAGAGACAGTGGAATTATCACTGAAGAAGAGTTTGCAATCAAGAAAAAACAATTATTAGGTTTATAACCAAGAACGCTTTTTATTAGGTTCTCATGTTACTAATACTACAAACCATTCTCCTGACTAACTATGATTTTGTTAGTTCAATAACTTGATCTCATTACCTAGTTTTACAATAGTTGAAGTCATGACATAGCCTTCATGTTCACATTGAAATAAGAAATAGACACTACTGTGCAAAGCTCCTTAACTAAACTCAGGCTTTGCACAGTAGTGCCTATCAAAAAATAACTTCACTTAGCATGCAATAGGTAATTTCCATTGCATTATACTTTGTAAAGGACTAAAAATCATACCTTTCCACTCCCGAAACCAATCGATGGTCAATTACACTATCTTATTACAATCAAGCTGATTCCTATTTCTAGTGAATTGCTCATTTTAAACTTCAGATAAAATAATGAATTTAAAAAACGTTTCTCTATTTAAGAGAAACGTTTTTCTGATACCGGTGGCCGGGGTCGAACCGGCACTCCAGAGGAACACGATTTTGAGTCGTGCTACTAAAAACAAAACGTTAATTTATCGTTCAAACGCCCGTCATCTTTGGCGTTAGATCGTTACGGCAAATCAATCGCATTTTATATGCGAATACGACTGTGTCAGATTAACGATATTATAGCGCTAATCATCAACAATTTCAACGTTTTTCACCTCGTCCAAATATACCCGCTCGTACTCGCCCGCCTCCGACACAACGTGCAACTTCCGATTAATCGCATCGTAATGATGTACCCGTCCGACCATTTCCGAAATAACCCCGTCGCGCCATTGCGAAAATCTCAGCGCAATATTAAATTCCATCGCGTAGCATATCCGCTCATCAAATTCCGCACGCTGGTGTTCGTCAATAATCGGTTCCGCCACATGTTCGTATTCCTGTTGAAACTCGCGCAAGAGTTCGGTATGTTCCCGCATAAAAAAGCCCTGCCATTTTATAAGTCCGCGATCTTTTATATTCCGCGTATCCATTCGTATCGCCTCCACGTTAATATTATATACGAACATAAGTTCGTTATTCAAGCGAAAAAAGGAGAATCCTTCGACACGAAGAAATAAATATACGAGGTGATAAAAATGCCCGTATATAATCGATTAAAAGAGATGCGCCATGATCACCGCATGAACCAAACGGAGTTCGCGCGATACCTTGGCGTCAACGTTAACCAATATAATAGATACGAAAATCAAGACCGCCAGCCCACGCTCGAGATTGCGCTGAAAATAAGTGATAAGCTTGACCGTACCGTCAACGAGATATTTTATATGCCTGCTGAGTAATTACTTATGTCGGTACAGGCATTATTACCGCAGTAGCTACATAGGTTATAGCGTAGGTATCATTACCGCAGTATTCGACGCTCAAACGCCTCAATCATCGCGAAACACAAATTCGTTAAAAGGAGACGATGGAAATGTTATTTAGTGGAGGCGTTTTGTTGGCGGCCGGCGCGACGGTTGTCGTGGCTGCATTGGATCGGACTTTGGAGTCATACGGCTACGGATGGGTTGGCAGTACCTTGCGTATACTATTGCCGATAGCCGGCTTAATTGCGGGCGTTTATTTTATCGAGACTAATCCGATAATGGGCTGGTTACGATGAGTTGGCGCGGGTTTGTGGCGGAAATGAGAGCGCGCAAGAAATTGATCGACGCGTTCAAAAGTGGCGAAATATATCTCGGCACAATCGAGCGTCCCCTCTTTCCGAAGATACGCGCGGTCAAAATTAGCGACTTTTCCATCCGCTATACTTTCACGCTGCCGAACGGTCTGAATCCCGAAAAACTTAAGCGTAACTATTTCGCAATTCAGCAGCACTTCGGCGAGAACATCCGCATGGAAGGCGAGGTCAAACAATTCAAGTTAACGGTTTATACGAAGGAATTAACGGATGAAGTAGCGTACGATTTCAGCGCGATTAAGAAGCACGTAGCGAAGCACAAGCTCGGCATCATTTGCGGAATGGAACGGACGGGAGAAATCAAAACGTTTGATCTCTTAGCGCAACCGCATATACTAATCGCCGGCGAAACAGGAAGCGGAAAGTCGACGCAGTTAAGGTCGATATTAACGACGCTCATACTAATGAAGAAACCGAGCGAACTCGAGTTGTATTTAGGCGACTGCAAAAAATCGGAATTTCATATTTTCCGCAAGGTTGAACACGTCAAATGTGTCTTAAGCAATGGGCGACAAATCGCGAAGATGTTGCGCCATATCAAGAATGAACTCGACGAACGGAGCGACTTGACGGAAACATTCGAGGTTAGTCATATTGACGAATTGCCCGCCGAGCACCGACGCCCCTATATCGTCGTATGCATCGATGAATTTGTCATGTTGCGCAAGAATGAAGAAGTAATGGAAGTGTTAACGGAGATTGTTGCGATTGGTCGAACGCTCGGCGTATTCGCCATCCTTTCGATGCAACGACCGAATGCAAAGACGCTTGACACGACAGTCCGCGCCAATTTGACCGTGAGCATGGGCTTTAAGTTGCGCGATAAATTGGAGGCGAGAATAGTTAATACGCCGAATGCCGAAAAGCTATCGGAGCCGGGCGAGTTTGTTATGAGCAGCGATAAAATATACGACTTAAAAGCGCCCTATCTAGCGATGTCTGACGCTAAAAAGTTGTTGAGTTCGGCTATGGTATCGAAAGGTAGCGCGAAAGATGTTACGCCGATGCCCGCTCAACTTACGGAAAAGGACGTGTTTAACGATGATAACTAAGCGCGACAAGGCGATTATTGCCGACCTTAATCGTTTCCGCGTAATGGATCGCGACAGTATTGCAGAAATACATTTCGGTGGATTACGTAAACCGATTACGGCGACAAATGCGGTATTGCTCCGGTTGCTTCGCGACGGTCATATACAGCGCTCGACGTCGTTTAGTCCTTACGTTTATTATGGCGCCGATCTACGAATCAAAAAGGAAAGCGCTAAGATAAACCATTGGCTCGGGATTCTCGGCGTCTATACACAAATGCGGAAACATGGCGCCATTGAATCGTTCATTGTCGAGCCGAAGCTAGGCGCAAAAGGATCAGTCGAGCCGGACATATTTACGACTTTTAGAAAGACGCAATTTTACATCGAAGTCCAGCGAACTCATTATAGCGCCAAAGTGATGAACGCCAAGCTTGAACGCTATGAATCGCTACATCAAGCAAAGCCATTTGCGCACCTACTGATAATCACCGACATTCAATACGACATCCCTGCCGACTTACCCTTCCGCGTGTTTCAAGCGCCGAGCTTTGACGAGTTCATGGCGATGTTACGACCGAAAGTTCCGCCGAATATACAGCCGAATCAAGGCGGCATTAAATTCGTCGTTCAATAAAAAAGACCGCACTAGTCGGCGGTTTTGTCGTTTTCTACGAGCGTTATGATTTCGTTTATGTCATCGAGTTCAAGCGCATTGACGATTTTTTCAAGCGCGTCTTTCGGATAGCGACGAGTCTTTCCGTTGACTAATTCGCTGATAAAACGTTCGGTCACGCCCGCCATTTGTGCAAGTTCCTTTTGTTCGATTCTGCGCTCGTCTAATATCTCTTTTAATCTAACGTTAATTTGCTTCATATTTAATCCTCCGCCGTCCATATGTACCTTACTAATATTATGCGAAAGATGGGCGGAAAAGTAAATTAATTATTGACGATTCCATTTAACGGAATTATAATTACATTAAACGTAATCAAAGGGGGATTATATGGGCTATCTACTTGCGTTGTTTTGGCTAACTATCGCAGGGGTTTTCGGATTGACCGTTTTAAATTTATTAGGTGTGCGCCATGACTAAGCGCCTACTAACTTTCTACTCTTCGCTCGACTCCGATTTTGAGCCAACGGTCGACGAGGCGGTATTGCTTGCACCGGATATTGTCGTGGAGGATTACGGATTGGAAGGCGTGGCGTTTCGCGTTAGTCCTGCGCCGATTGGGGATAGCGTCGATTTGGACGCGTGCCGACTGTTGATTGTTGCGCTAAAGTGTGACGAGGTGGATTTCGAGTGGTTGTCGACCGCTAGTTTCGTGGATGTTGTGCGTAGATGCAGCCGGTAATGAAGTCAAAAAAAAATCGCCCTAACCGCGATGGTTTAGGGCCTAATTGCTTGGTGTTCGAGATAGAAGTCTGATACGGCTTCAAAATTATTATAACTGAAATTCGACCAATTTATTTTATCGGCAGTTTCCTTGCTAATCTCAATATTTACTACAGGTGAATTATTTTCATTTCCGTATGCATCGACTAACGGAAATAGCCAGTCGATATTCACTCGAGTGATTCCCTCAATATTAAATAATTCCTCGTATAATTCAGCACTTGTACCAAGAATATTTGTACGAATCATATTTTTAGTAAAATTATCGCTTGCATTGAGAACAGCGACTACCGTCATATATTCTTCGTCAATGTACAAACCATCAATTCGTGGCATATCCATATTATTTTTTGTGCCAGCAATATCGATGATAATACCTCTGACTTCTTCTTCTAATGTCTTAGGCGTATTAACTACCGGCTTATCTTTTTCTTCTTTATCGTCTGCTCTAGGTGTTTCCTCTTTTTTAGGCTTTTCTTCCTTCGATTCATCTTTGGTTTCTGCTTTCACATCCGCTACTGCTGGTTCATTTGCGAGATTATCCTCGTCCTCACCAAATACGGCGCCAATTACGAATAATACCCCAATAGTAATCCAAAACCATTTCGTCTTATAGAATTTCTTCTTCGGCTTTACAACCATTTTGTTTTCTTCCATTCTTCCCCCTCCTATTCGCCTAAATTGTACCACGTTTACCATTACTATGTATACGCAATAATAGATTAAAAGTTTCGTCTATTACTGCGTTTTTATTCGTTATTTTCCGCGCGCTTTTTCCGTCACGTCATTATTTTTCCAATACGCCCATAACGCCGTGGTGCCGAGGAATATTAACGAGATAAATTCGCTTACGCCCGCTTCATTGACCGGTATGATACTTGCGCCAGCCATTTCAAGTCCGCTGTTGATTAGCGCCAATAACAAAAGGATGAATCTCGTGATCGTGCCCGCATTGATTGGTTTTACGTCCATTATTTCGCCCCCTTATCAAGTAATCCTAGACGGTCGAGTATTACCGCTAATTGTGCCCGTGTGACCGGATCATCGCTGCCGAATTGTCCGTTATTATAGCCGACAATTACTCCGCTAGCTTGCGCCTTCTTGATCGCTGCCTCCGCCCAATGTCCGGTTACATCGTCCTTTGGTTTCGTCACATTTGCCGCCCCCTGTTTTTTCGTCAGATTAAAAGCTTTCGCGATTCCTTCCGCATGTCCTCGCGCTACCCTTGCGATAAAAGACGCGTCCTTTAGTAAGCGCGCATCATTCGCGTTATCAATAAACATGACTTCGGTTAATAGCGCTGGCATCTTCGACTCGCGCAACATATGGAAATTAGCTTGCTTTTTGCCCCGATTGCGGACGCCCGTGCCGAGCTGTTTGACGATTTCCGCGTGAATAACGTTCTGGTACGTTGTCGTTGGCGCGCCTACTGACGTAAAGATAAAATCTTCGTAGCCTGTTCCTCCGCCAGCGTTTACGTGGACGGATAAAAGGAAATTAGCACCCCATGCGTTAGCTGTGTCTGTCCGTTGCTTAAGCGAAAGTGTAGCGTCAGTTGTCCGGCTTAAACGCACGTCAACGCCATTGTATTCTGACGTCAAAATGTTGCGGATTTGTAGAGAAATTGCTAACGTTAAATCCTTCTCGCGCAAGCCGTTGCCGACAGCGCCCGGATCAGTTCCTCCGTGTCCCGGATCGATAAAAATTTTCGTCATTGTTGACCGCCTCCCATTCGATTTTTAATGTTCCGCAATTCATCGATGACTAGGTCGTATTTATCGCTAAACTTATCGAGTAAATCATGTAGTCGTGACTCGCGCTCCTTGTTCGTCTGCTCCATCCGCGTCTCACGATCCTTGTTAGCGCGCATGACATAAATAAGGAGCCCTACGAAAAGAATCGCGAAAGGCCCCTGCGTCATGAAATATTTAATTACTTCCGGTTCCATTTTAATCACCGCCTAGTTGTTTACTTCTTAATTCCATGTGAACTTTCCAAGTATTGCCGCAGAATTCGATTCCTAACGAATATTCATGTAACATATGAGAAATAAATTCGTAGTAATGTGATGTGTCTTCCATACTAAAATCTACATAGAATTCGTAGTCATTTTCTTTTCTAACTTTAACGTCTTCGATCCCTTTCGTTAGGTGTAAAAGATTAGCAAACATATAAGCTTCTTTCATATTAGATGCTTGACCTGATTCTTGTTTTCTAAACATCGTTTAATCGCCTCCTAATATGAGTATACTCTTTATAAAATATACCGCTATTACTATAGCGAAAGGTTTCTGGTGTTTTAAGCCTCTTTTAGTGCTATTTAGCATAAAGAACAGTATTGAATTCTGCAAAATATTCCTTTTAACCACTAATTGGTTGATAATCACCGGCTAAAAATTCAACGCCACTATCAACTAAATGCTCATAAACTCCCGGCTGTAAAGTCGATGGAACCTCGTTAAATTCAGTTTTTCCTAAAATCACTCTTTGTGCGAATAGTAATGCCATCATTTCATCATCTCCTAATAGTTTTATTAAATTTTTTATCAAAAGACGGACTATCATAAGTAAACAACCATTGCCAATTCAACGATTAGTTCTTCGTGAAATTCCGTAGTTTCCGTTAATGCTTGGTTTTGTGCTTTTAATAAGATGTTTTCTTTTCTCAACTCCTCGATTTCCACACTCAACGGCTTTTTAGGCACAATCGGGTCACTAGGATTTTCGGGATTTGAATACTCGAAAATAGGAATCTTCGTTTCCAAATCAACTCCTATCAAGGTAGCTTC
>NZ_JCBCPS010000006.1:0-120359 GCF_059874745.1 Niallia sp. CD-39
TTATTCTATCAAATAAAAAACTGTGTGAGTAAGGAACCGTACGCATTCCTTACTTACACAGTTAATATTACACTCCCGGCATTTTGGTTGAATGGATACATATTCTCTTATTCTAGAACCGTAATAGCCGATGACACCGTTCACTTGTTGTAGTTCACTACACCTCCAAGCAATTGTTGCACCAATGCTAAAGCCAACGACATAAATGGAGGAGTGACGATTCTTTAAATCCAAAATCACATCTTTCACTTTTTCAAATGCAAAATCGAATCCTACTTTGTCAATAAAGTGCTGATAAGCGGTTTTTTCTTGAGCATAGTCAAAGGGTTCTTCTCTTTCTAGTAAGTTTGGGCATAGAACTTGATAGCCATAATCCTCTAATTGTTTTTTATAAGTTCTTATATGTGAATTTACTCCATATATCTCATGCAGTAAGACGATTGTCTTCATCGTGTCATTTCTTTTATTCATCTCTTGGGGTCACTTCCTCCTTTATCCTTCACTTCGGTTACAGTAGATTACTAGTACAATTTCGACATCATCACTAAAAACCCCTTGTCCATTCTAGATGATGGAGGTCCTTGAAATCCTATAATCTCCCTTTAGTGGAAAGGGAAAATGGTAAGATATAATAAGTGTAAGTAGTTGGCTGTTCGAAGAGAGGGATAGATTTGAGAAAGACGTATTTTGTTTGGCTAGCAATTGTTGCGCTTGTTTGGATCAGTGCTTTTATAGAATCTTCGCTTGTGCTGGGTACCTTTGGTCTAGCATGTTTTTGCGTATATTTGCTTCTTCTTTTCATTCACCCCTTAGTTAAAGAGCACCCGATCGCTAAAGTGATATTGTTTATATTGCAAGCGACGATGGTGTCCTTTTTGTTTCATTCTGCAGGGCATGGTAGCAACACATATTTGCTTCTCATTCAAGGGTTACTGCTTGCTGAGGCCGTCCATACTTTATCTCGTGTACATAGTATAGTGCTCCTGTTTTTTCAAGTAGGAGGTCTCTTTTTGTTCTTTAGTACGAATGAATTTGGAATCGATATATTTGTCTCTAGCCTGTTAGTGATAATAGGTCTTTTATGGTATCAAAGTATTCTTTTAAAAGGACAGGAGCTTTTCCAAAGAAATGAGGCGTTGGTTGGTGAATACCGAAGAATGAAACGCCAACTTGTAACAGAAGAGGAACAAACGAGACAAGATGAAAGAATGCTAATCGGACATGAAATCCATGATTCCGTTGGACATAAGCTGACTGCATTATTAATGCAAATTGAAGTATTTCGTTTGAAAGCCGATAAAAAAGATCGAGAAACAATTGGCAATATTAAAGGACTAGCACAGCAAAGTTTAGATGAGACAAGATCAGCGGTAAAATCCTTTAAGCAAAAGGATATTGGTGGCTTGCAAGGAGTGATTCGCTTAATTCGTCGGTTAGAAATTGAGAGCTTTATGAAAATTCATTTTACCGTTAAGCATGGGGCGTTCGCCTCCCCACTATCTGGAGAACAGTCCTTTGTTATTTATCGCTCAATTCAGGAAGCATTAACTAATATTATGAAGCATAGTCCAACGAGATTGGCAGAAGTTACTTTTGAATCTCCGGGTGGAAGCATCTTTCGCTTTGAGGTCATGAATGTTGCAAATACGAATCAAGCATTTCAAGAAGGGTATGGTCTTAAATCTATGAGGGAGCGGTTAGAGAAGGTAAATGGTTCATTAGAGGTGGTAAAGCATCAGGATCAATTTATTGTAAGAGGAACCATCCGAATGACAGATAGGGGGGATACGATGTGATTCGAGTTTTGTTAGCAGAAGATCAAGTATTGGTTCGACAAGGCATAAAGGCGATGCTGGAAACGGATGAAGAAATTACAGTTGTGGGAGAGGCTGATAATGGTAAGAAGGCTATACAACTTTGTGAACAGCAAATATTTGATATTGCTATATTAGATATTCGCATGCCAGAAATGGATGGAATTGAAGCGGCAAAATCGATTCGTTCAAGGTTTCCCCATATTAAAGTGCTCATCCTTACAACCTTTGATGACCAACAATACGTGGTGGATGCTTTAAAGCTTGGTGTTAGTGGCTATATGTTAAAGAATGGTGATGCAGAGTCATTAATTCGCTCGATTCGAAGTGTATTAAGTGGAGGATTGTCCCTAGAAGATCATGTGGCTGCAAAATTGATGCCTGTCTTATTGTACAATCAAGAAGGTGTTCAAATTGACCCAACGTTAACACCGCGCGAAAGAGCCATTCTAACTTGTATTGGTGAGGGGTTAAGTAACAAGGAAACAGCGGAACGTTTGGGCTTGTCTATTGGGACAATTAAGAATCAGACGAGCAAAATTCTAGAGAAACTTGAGCTTAGAGACCGCACTCAACTTGCGATTTACGCCATTCGGAATCGATTGGTTTAAAAGAAGTGACGAAAGTCATATAGTGATGAACAAAGAATGACCAGAGTCAATAGTGGCTTTGGTTATTTTGCATTATGATGCAAATAAGATTCAACAAGGGGGAGGCTGACTTTATGCTTGAAGCGATTCATTTAACTAAATCATTTAAAGGAAAAAAAGTTGTACAGGAAGTTAATTTGTATTTGAACAGCGGAGAATCCGTAGGGCTGCTTGGACCGAATGGTGCAGGGAAATCGACGACAATCTCTATGCTTTCCACATTAATTAAGCCAACAAGTGGTGAGATAAAACTGAGCGGCATGGACATCATTCAGAAACCAGTGGAAATGCGAAAATTCTCGGGAGTTGTACCCCAGGAGATTGCTTTGTATCAAGAGTTAACTGCGTACGAAAACTTAAAGTTTTTTGGGTCCATTTATAAATTGAAAGGCGAGCAGCTTGAAAAAAGAATACAAGAGGCACTTGAAATCGTTGGTTTAACGGATCGTCAAAAAGACTTAGTTAAAACGTTCTCGGGTGGGATGAAACGACGTATCAATATTGCTGCTGCCCTTTTGCATAAACCAAAGATTTTAATATTAGATGAACCGACAGTTGGAATTGATCCTCAGTCTAGAAATCATATATTAGAAACAGTTCGAAAGCTTAATAAAGTTGATGGAACAACGATTTTGTATACGAGTCACTATATGGAAGAAGTCGAGCAGCTTTGTGATCGCTTATATGTTATGGATCATGGGAAGGTCATTGCTCAAGGAACGAAGGATGAACTATTAAGTATATTATCTACAGATGACAAGGTGAAGATTGAGCTTAACCGGGTGGATGATGAGTTTATCAATAAAATTCAGCAATTAGATGGTGTTCGAAAAGTCGAAACAAAAGATTTACTGATCACAATAATCGTGAAAAAAGGGAGTAATTTAATTACTCATTTGGTTCATTTAGCAGATAGCCATGGAATACAGCTATTAAATTATCAATCAGAGACACCGAGCCTAGAGGATGTTTTTTTACACCTAACTGGCCGAACATTACGAAATTAAAGAGGGTGTACTCATGAAAAGTTTTATTAAAAAAGACGTCTTGCTGTTTTTGCGTGACCGAAAAGAGCTGATTATGGCGATCTTACTGCCAATCATTTTAATTTTTGTCTTAAATTTTACTTTCTCCGGAATGTTTGATAGTGATGATGAGTTATCAATGGATTTAAAGCTTGCAGTTGTAAATAACGATGAAAATGCTGCTACTGACTTAGCGAGCTTACAAGAGAAGTTGATTCAAGCTGCCCAATTTACAACGGAAGAGGCAGCTAGGACGGTTGAACAGGCAAGTCATTGGCAGTTTCAACATCATTTATCTGCATATTTAAACAGTGATGAAGTGAAGAAATGGTTAACAGTATATGAATTTACGGAAAAGGAAGCAATCGAACAGGTAGAAGATGGTGTACTTGATGGAATGGTTGTTATTCCTGAAGAATTTACTGTTAATACATTGTACGCCGCATTAATGGGGGAGAAACCAGTTGCTTCATTGGAATTTCGAACGAATACGCAGACACAAAAGAGCCAGGTCGCTCATCAAATCATTCAAGGGTTCTTAGACCATATGAATCGTGAGCTCATATTCATGAGCGGAGATAGACCAAGTGCTATTGAAACCCCAACAATTGAAGGGGGGATGGAGAGGATTGATAACGCTGATCCAATTACAATGAAGCAATATTTTGCGATTGTGCTTTCAGCCATTTTTGCAATGTTTATTGTGGTGACGGTTGCAACGAAAACAGGTGCTGAAATCCGGCAACAAGTATTTAATCGGGTTCTATTATCGCATAGTCATCCGATTAATTTTATAATTGGAAAAATGGTCTCAACTTTTATCCTTGTATGGATTCAAATGATGGTTGTCTTTGGATTCTCTCATCTGCTTCTGAATGTATTTCCTAACAAGAACTTTATCTTTTGGATAGGGATGATCGGATTGGTATCGCTGTTCTCGTTAACAATGGCGGGGCTAGCGTCACTATTTACTTCGATTTCTCTACGAGTAAAAGACCCTGAAGCAGCAGTTGGACTATTTTTGTTAATCATTATTATGCTGGGAGTTATAGGCGGGAACTTTGTTCCTATTTATCTGTTTCCAGAATGGTTACAAGCAGTAGGGAAATGGACTCCAAATGGCCAGTTTTTATTTATAGCATCGGAGTGGATTCAATATGGTGTAAGCATATCTCTTATCATCTCTGGAAGTGCACTCATCGCATTTGCTGCATTAATGACGATGGTAGCCCTCTGGCTTTATCCACAAAGGAGGGGAGCATAATGAAAACAATATTATGGGCCCAACTAACAAAGGATCTCCGCAATCCGCTCGTCCCGATCTTGTTCATAGTAGGGAGCATAGTTGCAACACTTGTATTTTCAAGTGGAATCCAGTCACCAACGGTTATCGGACTTTTTAGTGAAGAAGTCAATTCTTCTGGGGTCGTTAAAAAGTGGGAAAGAGTGTTAAATTCAAATGATGCTTGGCAGTTTGTAGTGATGGAGCCAAGCGAAGCGAGAGAGCGAATCCGCGATGGGCGTTTGGACATTGCTGTGCATGTACATGAGCATGATTATCGTCTCTTATCTTCTAGAGAAGATCCGATGGTCTCTTTTGTGCAGCAACATATAGAAAAGGAGATCCATAATGAGCTATGGATTGAAGCTGTTGTATATGAAGGCTATGATCGATCATTGATAACGGATAGGCTTGCGAATGCACCGCTTCAAATAGAAGTGAAAACACTTGATCAAAAGACCATTCCATCATTTGATATGAGAACGCAGCTTTTATTTGCCTTTACCTTCCTAATTGCTATTTTTCTTCTAGGAATTAAAGTGAATAATGTTTTGAATGATAAAGTAGCAGGCATGTGGGATCGTATCATCTTATCACCAATGAAAAAAACGAGTATGTATTGTGGATATATTCTATACAGTTTTCTTATCACAATGTTTCAAATATCAATTGTGCTAGTATTGTTTAAATATGTAATGAATTACGAATTAGGAGATCAATTATTACTTCTCCTTTTCATTTGTGCGTGCTTCACTTTTAGTATGATAAGTATTGCGATGTTGATTACTGGCTTTGTTAAAACGCCAGAGCAGTTTTATATGATCTATCCTTCTATCGTACCTTTGATCCCGCTCATAAGCGGGGCGTACATGATGCCGGGAACAATAACCAATCCAATTCTATTATTTATTGCCGATTTATTCCCGATGGTTCATGCACTTGAGTCCATTCAATCTGTAATTTTTTATAATGCTGGATTACAGGATATCCTAATGCAGATCCTAATCATGCTGCTAATAGGAATTGTCGCAATGGGAATTGGCATCAACTTAATTGAACGTAAGGCAAGTTAAACAAAAACCTGAGTGGATTGATGAAGATTGCGTATTTAAGTAAGGAATCGATAAGAGTGTAAGGCGGTGACACCGGCGAGATCAAGATTGTCTATAACGTAATAAACACATCCCCACTTTTAACGAGAAAAGAGTGGGGATGTGTTTATTTACTAGATCTCAAGCCAATTGATCCCTTTTTTTAATAAGTTTAATGTTTCGGTTTCAGATCCTTCTTTTGGCTGATAATTATAGGGCCAGCTTAGGAAGGGAGGTAAGCTCATAAAGATGGATTCAACCCTGCCGTTTGTGTCTAATCCAAATTTTGTTCCTCTATCATAGACGAGATTGAATTCTGCATAGCGACCACGACGAATGCGCTGCCACTGTGTTTCCTCTTCACCATAAATTTTGTCCTTGTTTGCATGCACGAGTGGTTTATAAATAGGTACGAAGGATTCTCCTACATCTTTTACAAAGCAGAATAGGTCTTCAATCGTATTCTCTTTGTTCACTTGTAGTCGGTCGAAGAATATACCGCCAATTCCACGGGTTTCTTGCCGATGTTTAATGAAAAAGTACTGATCTGCCCACTCTTTAAAGCGCCCATAATAGCTAGGGTCATGGCGGTTGCACAGTGCGGCAAGGCTTTGATGAAATTGCCTCGCTTGTATAGTGTCAATGTAAATGGGGGTAAGATCAATTCCTCCACCAAACCAGCTGTCGCCATTAGACATTTCAAAGTAGCGTATGTTCATGTGAATAATCGGAACATACGGGCTGACTGGGTGCAACACAATCGACACGCCAGTTGCAATAAAGTCATGACCAGTAGGGAGGTTAAGGCCAGTGGACATTTTTTCCGGAAGCTGACCGTGAACATAGGAAAAATTTACGCCACCTTTTTCAAAAACACTTCCACCTTCAATAACGCGAGCTCTACCCCCACCTCCACCTGGTCGCTCCCAAGCATCTTCTTTAAAGGAAGCTTGTCCATCAAGTGCCTCAAGTTCTCGGCAAATGTTATCTTGTATCAACTCAAATGTTTCTTTTATATAGGTTTTATTCACTTCTATCCGTGCTGTTCCCACTTTGTATCTCCTTTCAAAAAATGAGGATGATTAACTTCCATAAATTCCAATGATTTTACCTATTATACCATTTAAATTCAAATAATTTACAATATTTAGTTTTATTATTTATTGATCAATTGCATAAAATGTTTTTTTTGGTTTAATAAAGATAAGAGGTTAATTTCGTATGTGAAATGAACAATTAGTAATGGAGGGAGAATAAGAAGATGTACGAGCTAAAAACGAAAGAAACAGATAATAGTGTCATTCAATTCATTGAGGAAGTGGAAAATCCCAAAAAACGGGAAGATGCGTTTCGGTTATTAGATCTCTTTTCAGAATCAAGTGGATTTGAGGCAAAAATGTGGGGATCAAGTATTATTGGGTTTGGTAAATATCATTATAAGTATGATTCCGGACATGAAGGAGAGGCGCCCCTCATCGGTTTTTCACCAAGGAAAGCAAATTTTAGCCTGTATTTTGCACCTGGCGATCCTGACAGGGAAACATTGTTGCAACATTTGGGAAAACATAAAACAGGAAAAGCCTGTGTGTACATAAATAAGGTAGATGATGTAGATCAACAGATTTTAAAGAAAATGATTCAACAGTCCATCCTGTTTCTACAAGCTAAATATCCTCATTCATAGCATGTTTTGTCGTGATTATGGAAAAAGTATAACAATTGTTATCCAATTTCCGTAATCTTTTTTTGAAATTAGCATCATTTAAATTGCCAATAGAAAGGCATCTATTTTATACTTAAACTATCACGTTATAGTTTTTAGGATGAATGGATAAACCAATCTTAACTTGTGCATTTCATTTCATAAAGTATGACGTGTTGCTTCATATCAGTAATGCAATGTTTATATTTTCTTTGGAGGTGATCCCTCATCTGAGGGGATTAATTGGACATTATTACGTTAATAAATTTACTTTTGATTGTCGTACTACTTGCTTTAACAGCTTTCTTCGTTGCGTCTGAATTTGCAGTCGTAAAAATTCGTAAATCTAGAATTGATCAATTGATCGATGAAGGCAATAAGAAGGCAATCATCGCAAAAAAAGTGGCAAGCGACTTGGATTATTATCTATCAGCATGTCAATTAGGTATTACAGTTACTGCTTTAGGTCTAGGGGCAATTGGTAAACCAGCAGTAGAACAAGTATTGTATCCAGTTTTCTCGTATTTCGAGGTTTCACAAACTGCTTCTTCAATTGCTTCTTATGCGATTGCGTTTATATTGGTTACCTTCTTACATGTTGTTGTAGGTGAAATGGCGCCAAAAACATTGGCCATTGAATTCTCTGAAAAAGTGACTTTATTGTTAGCTGGACCCCTTTATTGGTTTGGAAAAATAATGTCACCGTTTATTTGGGTTTTAAACGGATCTTCTCGTTTCTTATTAAAATTATTTGGTGTAAAAGCGAATAGCGAAGACCACGCTTATACAGAAGAAGAATTGAAAATTGTCATGACCCAAAGCTACCAAGGTGGAGAGTTAAACCAAACAGAGCTGCAGTATATGGAGAATGTTTTTTCTTTTGATGAACGTGTAGCAAAGGATATTATGGTTCCGAGGATTAATGCTATTACACTTGATCAAGACATGTCCTATGAGGATATTGTCAAAAAAATAGATGAGTATAACTATACCCGTTATCCGGTTACGACGGATGAGGATAAAGATAAAATCATTGGTGCGGTAAATGTGAAGAAGATGCTTAGTAAAATGGCTAAAGAACAAACGCTTCAACTTAGTGATTTTGTTCGCGAACTTCCTGTTGTTTTGGAATCAACAAGAATTCAAGAAGCATTAGTGATTATGCAAAAAGCAAGAATTCATATGGCACTCGTAATTGATGAATATGGTGGGACATCAGGAATTCTTACTATGGAAGACATAATGGAAGAAATTGTAGGGGAAATCCGGGATGAATTCGATCAGGATGAGCTTCCAGAAATTCAGAAAATCAGTCAAAAGGAATATTTAATAAATGGCCGCGTCCTTCTAGAAGAGTTAGAGGATCGCTTCGGGTTTCAATTTGAGAATGATGAGCATATCGATACAATCGGTGGCTGGATTCAATCGCAAACAATGGATGAAGTGAAAAAAGGCGATAAAATCCAGCATGGAGAGCATGTGTGGATTGTAAGAGAAACGGATAAATTCCAGATTAAGCAAGTGAAGTTATTGAAACAAGAATTAAGTACAACTTAGTCTAACAGTTAGGCCTATAAGCAACTGTAAATAGATTTTTATTTAGGAGAGTGTTCTTTGGACGGATTAATTATTTTAAACTTGTTTTTAGTAGCTGTTTTTATAGGGTTAACAGCATTCTTCGTTGGTGCAGAGTTTGCAATTCTAAAGGTAAGAATGTCTAGGATTGATCAACTCATTTCCGAGGGAAATAAAACGGCACTAATTGCTAAAAAAGTAACGTCGGAATTAGATTACTATTTATCAGCTTGTCAGTTAGGAATCACAATTACAGCCCTAGTGTTAGGGGCTTTAGGTGAACCAACAGTAGAGCGGATGCTGCGGCCATTGTTTGATGAATTCAATGTGCCTAGCGCGCTTTCAACCATTCTATCTTATACTATTGCACTCTTAATCGTAACGGTACTTCATGTTGTCCTTGGAGAGTTAATGCCAAAAACGCTTGCGATTCAATATGCAGAAAAAATGACGTTGATTCTGGCTCGACCTTTGTATTGGTTTGGTCGGATTATGTATCCTTTTATTTCAGCATTAAATGGTTCTTCTCGTGCCTTACTTCGTGTATTTGGTGTGAAGCCAGCAGGGCATGACACAGTTCATTCTGAAGAAGAATTGAAGATGATCGTGACCGAAAGCTATGAGAGTGGAGAAATCAATCGAACAGAGCTTGATTATTTAGAGAATATCTTCGCCTTTGATGATCGTATTTTACAAGATATTATGATTCCAAAAGACAAGGTTGTCATGGTGTATAAGGATATGCCTAGAGAAGATCGCTTAGACTTTTTAGATGAGCATGGGCTTACTCGTTATCCAGTGATGGAAAACAAGGATGCAGCATTGCCGATCGGTGTTGTCAATGCTAAGGAAATGTTGACAAATTTAGTTGCTGGAAGAAGGAAGGACGTAGAGGAATACATTCATGACGTTTTATTCTTCTCAGAGAAAACAGCGATACGTGAAGTTCTTCTGAAGATGCAACAAAGCCATATGCATATGGCGATTGTAACGAATTTCGAAGGGGAAATGGTCGGAATTGTAACAATGGAAGATATACTAGAAGAAATCGTTGGAGAAATCCGTGACGAGTTTTGATGATGAAGAAACAGCCAAAGTCGAATTTTGACATTGGCTGTTTCTTTTTTATATTACTCGTGCAAGTGTAATTCCATCTCCGATTGGAAGAAGAACAGCTTCCAATTGAGGGTGGTTTGCAACGGTTTCGTTAAATGCCTTCATAAAGGAGGTATATCGTTTTTCAGCAGCTGCTTCATCCGCCACACTTCCGCCTGCTAATACATTATCCATCAAGATTAATGCACCATGTTCTGCTAACTCGATGCAATAGCGTAAGTAGTTTTCATAATTTTCTTTATCTGCATCAATAAAGAAAAAGTCGAAAGTTTGATTGCTTTGCTTTAAGCTCTCAAGACTCTTGAGTGCCTCACCTGTTAAGTATGTGACTTGATTGCCAAACCCAGCTTCTGATAAATGCTCTTGTGCAAGAGCAGCGAATTTTTCTTCTAGTTCTAAAGAAGTAAGATGTCCACTTTTCCCAAATCCTCTTGCTAAGCAGATTCCGCTGTATCCACCAAGTGCTCCGATCTCTAGTACCTTCCTTGCACCAGAAATATTTACAATCATTTTTAGCAATTTACCTGTGCTTGAGGAAACAGAAATATTGCGCATTCCATTCTTTTTAATCGTAGTTGTTACTTTTTTTAATAACTCATCTTCATTCGCAAAAACCTCATCGATATAAGAATTAATTGTTTTCATAAACGACCTCTCTTCTAGAATGAATCAAGTCACAATAGGCTTTGTGCTGCTTTAATTATAATAGATTCTCTATATTTTAATAAAGATAAAAAGAATTTATTGTAATGAATAAATGATGAAATATTGTCTGAAAGATTTGCTAGCTTTAAAGAAAGAAATATCATCAAAGCAAGAATTGTAAGGAGTGCAGCTGTATTGAGAAAAGGATTAGAACAGGAAAAGCAGTATATAAAATGGTGTGAAGACACGATCCAGCTTTTGGATAGCTGTCAATTTTTATGGCAGGGCGATTTATATCCCTATGTAAAAGTAGAGAAGGCCTTCACAGAGTATTTTGCTGACTTATTAGAGATTGAACAAACATAGAGCTCTTGTATATGTGGAATTAAAAAGAGGAAGGGGCCATTTGAACCCTTCCTCAATTCATTTTATTTACGATAAACTCGCGTTCTGTCACCCGAGAGCTTCTTCCATTTTGCTTTCTCAGCTAGCTCTGCACGTTTGTCTTCCTTTCGGGCAAGGTAAGCGAGTTCTCGTTGTAATTTTACATAGCTATTGTAGCGACCTTCATCCAGGTCACCGCTAGATAATGCAGATTGAATCGCACACCCTGGTTCAGAATGGTGTTGGCAATCACGGAATCGGCATCTTTCGGCAAGCTCTTCGATATCTGCAAAGCTATGGCTTAACCCTTCATCCGCATCCCAAAGCTGTAATTCACGCATGCCTGGTGTATCGATAAGGATGCCGCCATCTTTCGTTACGATGAGTTCTCGATGTGTTGTCGTATGACGTCCACGGTCATCGCCTTCGCGTATTCCGCTTACTGCCTGTTTTTCTCCCCCAAATAATGAGTTGATCAAGGTTGACTTTCCGACACCTGAAGATCCAAGTAAAGCAACCGTTTGTCCTTCTCCTAGGTAGGTTTTCAATTCTTCTATACCTAGATCTTTCTCAGAACTAACGACGTGGATTGGTACACCAAACGCAACGGACTCCATTTCACTCACTTTTTCATCGAGGTCTGCACACAAGTCTGCTTTGCTGAGGATGATGACAGGGTTTGCTCCACTTTCCCACGCCATTAATAAATAGCGCTCCACTCTGCGCACATTAAAGTCAGCGTTTAATGCATTCACGAGAAAGACCGTATTCACATTGGTGGCGACAATTTGTTCCTCGGTCGTGACTCCAGCTGCTTTTCTTGAAAATTTACTCATTCTTGGCAAAATCGCATGAATGGTTGCCTTTTCTTCTTCAGGTCGAGCTGAGATGACAACCCAGTCGCCAACCGCAGGATAATCTTCTCTTCCTTCAGCGAGATGACGCATTTTACCTGTAACCTCTGCTAGTAATTCACCATGCTCTGTATAAATACGGTACATCCGTTTATGTTCAAGTGCGACTCTCCCGACTGTGTATCCTTGCTGTTCAAAAGCTTTAAAAGCCTCGTTAAAAAATTCGTTCCATCCTAATGTTTGTAATTTCATTTGTTTATTCCTCCAATGATTGAATAGAAAAAAGAACCGTTTTACATAACGGTCCTCTTTTAGTATTTGGGCATACAAAACATGCCGACATAATAAAAAACCGTTGACTTATGAATGCACAAGCCCACGGTTTTGAGTCATCAATGAAGAAATAAACGAAAAAGGTTTATCGATCCGTATTCCCAGAGGGCTGTGCTATGAAATTGACAATAGACGTTATTAATTGATTGCTATTCATAATCCATCACTCCTCTTGAAAATCATATTTGTTCATTTACTATAGTTTATTCTAAATGAGATGTAAAGTGATTTTAATTAAAAGTTTATTTTTTTCTGAAAAAAATGGGTGCAATGTATTGCATTTGCGGAATAGAATAGAAATTCGAAGCATAATCAAAGTACTGCATAAGGAAGAAAACGTGCAAACATCAAAAAGGTAGACTGCCGACGTGACAATCTACCTTAAGTGTATCTTTACTGACTAAATTCCTTACATAGGTTGGACATTTCAATTGCTGTTGCGGCTGCTTCATAACCTTTGTTACCAGCCTTTGTTCCCGCACGCTCAATTGCTTGCTCGATTGTATCAGTTGTTAAAATTCCAAATACAATAGGGACACCTGTCTCCATGCTTGCTTGGGCAACTCCTTTCGTTGCTTCGTTGCTCACATATTCAAAATGAGCGGTTGCACCTCTAATGACAGTGCCTAATGTAATAATAGCGTCATACGATCCTTTAGACGCCATCTTCTTTGCAATAAAGGGCAATTCAAAGGCACCTGGTACCCAAGCTATATCAATATCCTCTTGGTCTACACCATGCCTAATCAAGCCGTCTTTTGCACCATCCAGCAGTTTCCCATTAATCAATTCATTGAAACGAGCAACGACAATTCCTATTTTTAAACCCTTTCCCGTTAAATAACCTTCATAAATCTTACTCATGATACATTTTCCTCCTCATACATAATTTAAAAATTCTTAATTTGTCAATCATCGATTGTCTTTTAACTTCCTAGTTCAAAAACTATCTTATGCTTTATTCGAAATTCTATTAAATCTTGAATTGTGATGATTTTTAGAGAATGTTTCTTCGCAAATACCATTAAATCAGGCACCCTAGCCATTGTTCCATCATCATTCATAATCTCACAAATGACACCGATAGGTTTAGAATCAGCTAATAGGGCAAGATCAACGGTAGCCTCAGTATGACCAGGTCGTGCTAAGACGCCTCCTTCTCTTGCGATAAGGGGAAAAACATGTCCTGGTCGGGTGAAATCCTCTGGTAAAGTTTCCTCCCGAATCATTGCTTGAATGGTAGTGGCTCTTTCAAAGGCACTTATACCTGTGTGAGACGATTTATGGTCAATGCTTATTGTGAATGCAGTACCTTTTGCATCTGTATTTTGATCCGTCATCATATGCAAGCCTAATTCATCTGCTCTTTCTTTTTCCATTGGTGTACAAATTAACCCACGACCATAAGATGCCATAAAATTGATCATGTCAGCTGATGCATACTCAGCTAGGCCGACTAAATCTCCTTCGTTTTCACGATCTTCATCGTCAATTACAATAATGACTTTGCCTGCTTTTAAATCTACTAATGCTTCCTCGATTGTATGAAACATTTGAGTGTCCTCCGATATTTTAAAATCCATTTCTTTGCAACAAGTCCTTCCAGCTTTCTTCACTTCTAGTATCTTTATGTTGAAGGAATTCGAATACATATTTGGAAATCATATCGCACTCGATATTAACCGCATCGCCTACTCGTTTTTGTTCTAAAATAGTATGACCTTGCGTATGAGGAATCAGCGATATCATTAATTTATCTCTTTCCACTTCAAATAGTGTTAATGACACACCATCAACGGTGATTGAGCCCTTCTTTATAACATAGAGAAGAACGTCTTTAGAGACTGAGATTTCCAAATATAATGCATTCGATTTTTTGGTTCTTTTTGTAATGAACCCAACGTCATCAACATGTCCAGATACGAAATGACCTCCAAAACGGCCATTTGCTGCCATTGCGCGTTCTAGATTTATAGAATCTCCTGTACGTAGTAATTTAAGTGAAGTATGGTTGTACGTTTCCGGCATCACATCCGCAGTAAATTCTTTGCTAGAAAAACTTGTAACAGTTAGACAAACGCCGTTTATGGCAATACTATCGCCAATATGCATATCCTCGAGAATCTTCGTCGCACATATCTCTAATGACAGCGATTCTTTCGCATGCTTTATGCTAAGGAGCGTACCAATTTCCTCTACTATTCCTGTAAACAACCTTTTCAATCCTTTCTATTTGTACTTGTACTTTCACCAAACTATTTTCATGCAATTACGATGAGTAGATGCACCTATAAATAAAACAATGCAATTTAATAGATCTCGAATAGGGAAAACTCCACCTCGGGGCATGGGGTGGTTTGAATGGAGGAAATAATTTGTTTTTATAGTTGAGTATTCGATTAAAACGATCAACCATTAAGGGCATGATCATTCTTGGGAATTGTCGTTCTACTAGTACGACTAATTTTTTTTCATTGCTAGAATCATATGCTACTAGTCTATTAAAGGGAAATCTCTTCAGCACAAATAAACATACATACCATTCTCTATTTTTAACTTGGACCTTACTCAAAACTTCACCTCCTTAAATAAAAAACCCGTACATTCATGTACGGGGCGATTTTTTCACATCATCAAATAGACGTCATTAAAATTCATTTTAAAAACGTCTTTTTTTCCTTCTCCCATCCAGACTTTCACTGTCGGCTTTGGAGTTTCACCAAATCCACCGGAACAAGATACTTGCTACGGGTCACGGACTTAGAACCTTCGTTCATCACCGCCGGTTGGGAATTTCACCCTGCCCCGAAGGAAATCTATTCGATTGAGACTAGTATACCATAGACTATTTTAAAAAATATACGATCCGCTTATAAAATTGAAAGGTACGAACCTACGGGGAACATCTAACAAGAGTTCAATTCTGATGGAACTACTAACATAAAAGGTTGATCGTTACTGCCGCTTAAGAAGTATAAATCATTCACGAGAGAGTCAGACAGCATGGGACTAGCCACTTTATATTGGCTTCAAAATTCAAAGTGGAAAAGTAATTTATTTTTGAAAAAGCAGGGGATGCATCGACCGTAAGAGAATGTATTAGTTCTGTGAAAGGTGGGAGAGTACAATGAAAACAAAAGTTTTGGAAATCAATAAACAAAGCTGGGATGAGGTAGCAGAGCGGTTTTACGGGAGAAACCCGTTACCTGAGTATGGTCCGCTTGCACCAACAGAAGATGAACTTCAACTGCTAGGAGATGTGAAAAACAAAAAGGTACTTGAAATCGGCTGTGGGAGCGGTCATTCATTAAAATTTATGGATCAGCACGGTGCGAGTGAATTATGGGGGATCGATCTATCAACAAGCCAAGTTCATGCAGCTAAAAAAGTGTTGAGCGAATCAAATGCACGGGTGTCTTTATTTGAATCGCCGATGGAGGAAAACCCAGGTATACCAAAGAATCACTTTGATCTCATCTACTCGATATATGCCATTGGCTGGACGACAGATCTTGATCGCACATTGGAGTTGATTTTTCAATATTTGAAAAAAGATGGTCTCTTTGTCTTCAGTTGGGAGCACCCATTTTACAATCGATTAAAAAGTGAAGATGGACTTTTAGTGATGGAAAAGTCATATCATGATGAAGGTCCGTATGAGCATGGGGCTTGGAATCATCCGGCCATCATGCAACAGTATCGCTTAAGTACGTACATAAATATGTGCATAGAAAAAGGATTTAAAATTGAGAAGGTAGTCGAGGATGTACGACTGTCTGCCGAGGATGTTAAACGCCATTCAAACAGGTGGTATTCGTATGAGAAGGCGTCAAAACTTCCAACTAGCTTTGTTCTAAAATGTAGAAAATAATATTCAGGTGGGAACGTAATGAAGAAGATTCATTTTGCTTGGATTATATTGATCATCACATTTTTCTCTGTCATCGTAGCTGGAATTATCCGGTCATCAGCTGGTGTATTTGTTATCCCGTTTGAGACAGAGTTCGGATGGAATCGCTCAATGATTTCGTTAGCTCTCGGTATATCCTTATTCATTTACGGATTATCAGGGCCATTCATGGGTGCATTCGTTCAAATGATTGGATTAAAAAGAATGATGCTTTACTCAATGGGTGCTTTGATGATTTCTTTAGGCTTTACTTTTGTGATGACAGAAACTTGGCATCTCATTTTAATCTGGGGCATTATGATCGGATTAGGTTCATCGCTGTTCTTAACGGTGCTCAGCCCAATTATCGCCAATCGGTGGTTTGTGAAGAATCGCGGATTGGCTGTTGGGATTTTAACCGCAAGTACGGCTACAGGTCAGTTGATTTTATTGCCGCTTTTAGCTTATATCATTGAAGAATATCAATGGAGAATGGCCATTGGAGTTATTCTAGGTCTTGGCATTGTCATGTTCTTTTTTGTCCTTTTCTTTATGAAGGAGTCTCCAGAAATAGCTGGGACTACACCATATGGAGGAAGCTATGAAAGTCATTCTTCTGAAAAGAAGCAAATGAGCAATCCTTTTAAACTCGCATTTTCAATATTAGCAGAGGCATGCAAAAATAAAGCTTTTTGGCTGTTGGCTGGTAGCTTCTTTGTTTGTGGTCTTTCTACATCTGGATTAATTGGAACGCATTTCGTTTCGTATTGTGTGGCCTTTGGGTTGACAGCAGTCATTGCCGCATCAATGATGTCAATCATGGGTGTATTTGATTTAATTGGAACAACGCTTTCTGGATGGCTATCAGACCGATTTGATAATCGCTGGCTACTGTTTTGGTATTATTCTTTGCGAGGTCTTTCATTGCTCTTGCTCCCGTTTGCGTTGTCAGAAGGTTCTCATATGCTCCTTTTGATCTTTGCGATTTTTTACGGTCTTGATTGGATCGCGACCGTGCCACCAACAATTAATATTTCTAGAAATATATTCGGAATGGAGAAGAGTGTCATCATTTATGGGTGGATCTTTGCATCCCACCAAATTGGCGCAGCAGTCGCATCCTTCGGTGGTGGGCTTGCATTTGATCGTTTTGGAACATATACAGCTGCCTTTATGGGAGCTGGAATTCTTTGCTTTTTAGCAAGTCTATTTGTGATCTTAATTCATAAGCAAGATGGCATGGTGAAACAACCATAGAATATGGATCTCTTTTGTTAATTAATATCGGGGAAATATGAGCGTATGTTTCTATTTTGATATAATGAAAAAGACGAAAAATAAGGAGAAACATCATATGAGTGTAAATGTCAAAATTCAAGAGTTAAATGAAGAAAATTGGTATGAGTGTTGTACGTTGAAGCTATCAAAAGTACAAGAAAGTTACCTTGAACCTAATTCAATCTCGATTGCACAATCAAAATTTCAGTTATCGCTTAAGTGCTTTGCGATTTATTTAGATCAATCCATCGTAGGATTCGCTATGTTTAACACAGAAAAAGAAGAATTAGATGGATTCTGGATCTACCGCATTATGATTGATGAGCGTTTTCAAGGAAAAGGAATTGGGAAGAAGGGGATGCAACTCGTTCTAAATGAGATGATTTCTATGACAGATGCTAAGAAAGTAGTTGTGGGTTACCATCCTGAGAATACAGGTGCACATGAATTATATAAAAGCTTAGGTTTTATCGATGAAGGAGTTAACTTTGGAAAAGAAATGGCGGTTGTTAAATATATTTCATAGAATCGTTTAATGGTCTATGAGTTCAATTGCTTTAATAGTTTTAAATGATATGAACCGGTGATTTACAAAACGAAAATTAATTTTAAGCTATGCCCCTATCTACAGATAGGGGGCATACAATTTATAACACAGACTAGAATTTAGCTCCAATGCGAAGGTCTTTTAATATGTGATGGCAGTTTTGTATGTACATTTCCTTTTGCGGAATTGATTTGAGACTGTGTTAAAAAGAGTGCACCTGATAAGTTGGCATTTATAAGGTTAGCATCTCTAAGATCTGCTCCTATTAAATCAGCATAGCTCAAGTCGGCAGATGTTAAATTTGCAGCAATCATAAATGCACCTCGAAGGTTCCACCCTCGGAAATTTCCGCCTTTTAAATCTTTCCCCATCCAATCAATGTTTTTCTTATCTGTTAATTTTGCTCCTTTCCCGTAATCTTTTCTATATAAGGTACTTGCTTGGATGAAAAGCTCATTTGCTTTTACGCGGTGAGTATATAAATCTGCTACTAGGATTCTATCAGGAGTTGCTAATGTTAATTCATACATTTCACTGTATAAATGCTGAAGCTGCATGTGGATAGAAGCTGTTTCTTGTAAATGTATTGCTTGATTAAGATACAAAAGCATCTCATGATATTGCTGGATAATGCGAAAAACCGAAAACATATCTTCGTTTGAAACTTGACTGCTTTTCCAATCCTTTCCTTGATAAACATGTTGGGAGACATGCTGTCCAGCACCGAAGCATTCATAAGACACGCAACCATGAAATCCTGTCTCTTTAAGTTCTCGATGAATTTGACATGTATAATCTGATCGGAGGTTTTTACAAGGTTTTCCACCATCTTTATTAAAAGGAAAATCCGTAGATTTCGCATACGGCAAAGCGACACAGCATAAGCCGAAGCAATTTGAGCAGTCTGATTGATACCTAATGTCCATTACATTCACTTCCAAGAAAATTGTTTTTTTACCTAGTCTTCTTTTCTAGCCGAAACAGGCTAATTCCTTTAATTTTATAATAACAAAAAAGGATTCTTCTCTGTATTAAGAGAATTATAAGCAGTTGTGGAACTTTAAGGGGTGATGAAAAGTGTTGATAGAATCAATAGAACGTAAAAATAAGGAGCTTACCTTTCAAATACGATCAGGAATCGAAGAGGACGCGGCAGAATTATCTGATCTGAGAATGCGATTAGATGGGGAAACGGAATACTTTAATAGAGAAAGAGGCGAACAGTATTTAGATGAAGAAAGTTTTAAACAGATTATTCGTTCGGATGCAGAAAGTGTAAACAGTCTACTAATTGTAGCTGTGGTAAATGAGAAAATTGTTGGTTTTTTAAGAGGAGTAGGTGGCGAGCTGAATAGAAGCAGGCATAAAATAGAATTTGGGATCGGAGTAATGAAAGAGTATTGGGGCTTTTCAATTGGTGCGGCATTATTAGAGGCGTTTATTGAATGGGCAGATCTTGGAGGACTAAGAAAAATTCAATTGGAAGTTTTAGAAAGTAATAAGCGTGCCATTGAATTGTATAAAAGGTATGGATTTAAAGAGGAAGGGCTTCTAATTGATGATAAAAAAATAGGAGATCACTATTACAACACTATTATAATGGGAAGGATCAATCAGAGATCCAAATGAGTGGTTTCAGAGAAAGAGCTGAAGCTGGTCTTTCTCAAAGTTTAGTAGATTGTAAAAGAGTACCGAAATCGCACTCGTTTCACATGTTGGAATGATTTCTAGATTCAACGAGCCACCTTTTACAACCAAGATACATCAAAGTGCATCTATTTAGAAATCGATAAATTTTCCGAAACCTTTGGAGGATATAACCTTGGAGATTATTACAGAGAGATTAAGGATTATTCCTTGTACATATGAAATGAAGCAAAAATATAAGGACGCATATTCTATGGGGCCTCATATTGATTATTATCTTCACTCACTATCGTGTGACCAAGCACAATATGGTTGGGGAGTTTGGTTTGTCCTTACCTTAGTGAACGATGAATTGATTGGAGATATTGGATTTAAGGGCAAGCCTGTCGATGATTCAGTGGAAATTGGATATGGATTGAATGAATCTGCTCGTGGCTTCGGTTATGCAACAGAAGCGGTATTAGCCATTATGAATTGGGCTGTTTCAACAGGGGAAATTAATAGAATTAAAGCAGAATGCTTAAAAAGTAATAGTGCATCCATTCGAGTGCTTGAAAAACTGAACATGAAAATGGTTCGGGAAGTCGGAGGGCTTTATCACTTTGAGAAAGGGGCATACTGATGAAGATTCGCTTGACTGATTACCAAGATGAATGGAAAAGAAAGTTTGATGATGAAGCACAGTTTTTGTCTAATTTTCTCGGAGTAAATATAATTATGATTGAACATTTTGGAAGTACTTCTGTACAGGGAATGAAGGCAAAGCCAGTGATTGATATCCTTTGTATAGTTCAAAGTATAAGTGGGGTCGATAAGTTAAATCATCGCTTTATTGAGTTAGGGTATGATGTTGCAGGCGAATGGGGTATATCTGGTAGGCGACTTCTTAGAAAGGGTGGAGAGAATCGAACTCATCATATTCATTTTTATGAAGAGAATCACCCGGAAATTCATAGACATCTCGTGTTTCGAGACTATTTACGTGCTCATCCACATGAAGTAAAAGAATATAGCCATTATAAAGAAAGCTTGGCGCTTAAGTACGATGATACAGCGGAGTATAGTAAGGCAAAAAAAGCATTTGTAAGTGATCTTGAGAAGCGTGCACTTAGGTGGGAAAGCATGATGGATTTTCTTTCAAGAAACAGCGATTGAAACAAGAGGATAACCCTATTATTAAAGCTTAGATCCATTGATTGTAAATGAAATGTACTCTGTAAAGATTAATGTAAGATTAACAAGAATAGAGGAGGAGGAGTATGCATGGCTGAGCAAATGGTACAAACTGAGGTCATCATAAATGCGTCAGTAAAAAAAGTGTGGGAGGTACTAGTTACTCCAAAATACGTAGCTGAATGGGATGAACTACCTGAAGATTATCCAGCTGAAAAAATGAAAGAAGGTAGTAAAGTCGTTTGGGATTTACCGAATGGAGAACAGTCGATCACAAAAATTATTAAAGCTGTTGAAGAAAAAGAATTAGTCATTGCATTGATTGGGACAGGCTGGGAAATCAAGCCCCCGGAGGGTGCAGTAGCTTACCATTACTTCCTTGAGGAAAGTAATGGTCAAACGGTGCTAAAAATCAACATAGGTGATTTTTCTCTTATTAAAGATGGGGAAAATTATTATGATGCATCTGTCGAGTTTGCTGAACAATCGAAAGAAACGATAAAAAGACTTGCTGAAGGATTAAAATAAGGAATTGGCTTATGCCTATTCCTTATTTATAAAAGAATGGAGTTTTTTTATATAAACAATTTGACCGATATGATAAGCGTTATGGGTTGTGGTATTTCCAAGTATCGCCCACCACTCTGCCTCGACAGGAAAGCCCTCTACGTTTTTAGCTAATCGATCTTGTTCATTTATTAGGTCATCCCACTTTAAGAGAACGGATAGAAGATTTTCCTTTAAGTTTGTAAACGAAGACGTGGCATCAACTTCAAACGTAAGGTCATTGTCAGAAATAGAGGTTGCACCACTAAAATGGCCTTCTTCATAACGTTTCTGCCAAATCTCATTCCAAAAAATAAGGTGTTGAACAATTTCAGCGATACTATGAGTTTGCGGTTCTGGCTTCCAAAAGGCTTCCTTCTCACCAATTCCTTCAACAGCGTCTTTAAAGCATAAATACCAACTAGGATCATTTGCATTCGCTAATAATTGATTCGTTAAGATGACTTTTGCAGTGGTCAAGTGGATCACTCCTATTTTTAAGGGTATCTTTTATTGTTTCTATGCGAATTAAGAGAACCCTTTATTCTATGGGAGAAATTATGTCAATAAGAAGAGAAGCAGAAGTACACAAACTTAGAAAGTTTATTTTAAGTGAAAAAACTATTCCTCCTTTTTATGTGAAAATATAAAAGTAGAGGGATGATCAGTATATTGCTAAATGAAAAATTTTCATTGTATTTTTTAACCAAAAGGATATAATGGATAGAAATAAATAGTCAATCGATGATAAAGAGAGTAATCTTATGTGGATGTTTTAGCGAGTTAGGGATGGTGGGAGCCTAACCAGAGCATAGGACGAAGCGCACTTTTGAGGTTTTTTTCTGAAAGTAGTAGGAAAAGACGGGACATCCCGTTATCAGTAGGAAGTGGCTTTCTTTTGTATGAAAAGAAAAGCAATTAGAGTGGTACCACGGGAACATCATCAGCTCTCGTCTCTTTTATAGAGGCGAGGGCTTTTTATTTTGTCTCTGTAGATTTCGTCAAACTCAATTCAAATTAGAAATGGAGAATCCAAGATGTATGTGAAAGAGCAGATTGCTGAAGTTTTAACGAAACAACTCCAATCAATAGTTTCAAAATCAACTATATGGAAACTCATAGAAAAGCCAAGATTTTCTCATCAAGGAGATTTTGCCTTTCCTTGCTTTGAGTTGGCTAAGGTTAAGCGCGAAGCTCCCCAAAAGATTGCAGAAGAGCTAGCGCTACACATCAAGCATCCACTAATAGATAAGGTAGAAGTTGTAGGTGGATACGTAAACTTTTTTGTGAATCAAAAGGGGATGGCAGAGATTGTATTAACAGAAATACTGACCCAGAAGCATTCATACGGTAAGAACCTTAGTGGCGATGGAAAAGTAATCACAATTGATTACTCTTCTCCTAATATAGCAAAGCCTTTTTCAATGGGGCATCTGCGCTCAACGATTATCGGGCATTCTTTAGCTTTACTTGCAGAGAAAAACGGGTATCATGCTGTCCGTATTAACCATATAGGTGATTGGGGAACACAATTCGGGAAGTTAATGGTTGCCTATAAACGTTGGGGCAACGAAACAACTGTTTCAGAAAACCCAATCCAAGAACTGTTTAAGCTGTATGTGCAATTCCATGATGAAGCGAAAGAAAACCCGAGCTTAGAAGATCAAGGAAGAGAATGGTTTAAGAAGCTGGAATCAGGTGATCAGGAAGCACGTTATTTATGGGAATGGTTTCGTGAGGTGTCCCTACAAGAGTTTAAGAGAATCTATGACCTTTTAGAAATACCTTTTGATTCTTATCATGGCGAAGCTTTTTATAATGACAAAATGGAACAAGTTGTTCAATTACTTGAACATCATAATCTTTTAGAGGAGTCAGCTGGTGCCCAAGTTGTTCGTTTAGATGAAGAAGGTTTACCTCCTTGTTTAATTAAGAAAAAAGATGGTGCTTCTCTATATGCAACACGAGATCTAGCAGCAGCTCTTTATCGTCAAAATACGTATTCCTTTTCAAAGTCCTTCTATGTTGTGGGGAAAGAACAAACAATTCATTTCCAACAGGTGAAGGCTGTTTTGAAAAAGCTAGGCTTAGAGTGGCAAGAGGAAATGAGTCATATTCCTTTTGGAATGATTTTAAAAGATGGAAAGAAAATGTCGACTCGTAAAGGGAAAGTCGTATTATTGGAAGAAGTAATCAATGAAGCAATTGAGTTAGCGAAAGCAGGCATCGATACAAAGAATCCCTATTTAAGTGGGAAAGAAGAGGTTGCCAAGCATGTTGGAATTGGCGCAGTCCTGTTTCATGACTTGAAAAATCATCGTTCAAATGACATTGAGTTTTCACTAGAAGAGATGCTGCGGTTTGAAGGAGAAACGGGACCTTACGTGCAATATTCACACGCACGCGCAGCTTCTTTATTAAGAAAAGGGCAGCTCGGTGACTCAGTCTCAGCTTTAGAAGTAAAACTGAATGATGAACAAGCATGGCCGGTGATTGTGTCGTTAATGGAATTCCCTCAATCTGTGTCACGTGCATTTTCTGAACACGATCCATCGGTACTTGCTAAACAATTAATTGAGATAGCAAGAGCTTTTAATAAATTTTATGCGTCGATTCGTATTCTTGAGGAGCACCCGGAAATGAAAGCGAGATTATCGCTCGTCCTCGCAGTGAAAATTGTTCTACAAGAAGGAATGCGTCTATTAGGAATACATGCGCCAGATGAGATGTAAGAGGAGGTTAAGTGGTTGACGCGGTGGATTTAGAAGGCTTTAAGATCTTATATTTTTTTGCTTATTGTATCAATAGTTGTTCTTAATAAGGCTTACGAGACCGTTTAGTGGAAGAAAGACTTGACTTTAAGATGACATGCTTTTATTTAAATAGATTTATCTATCAATGATTAACTAACGTCGGGGGTACAAATTTGAACACCAATCAAAAGGCAATTGAAATGTTTGAACAAAATAAATATGAAGAAGCAATGAAACTGTTTCAACAAGCAGTGCAAGATTCAAGAGATGTACAATCTCTTAATAATCTTGCATGGATGTATTTTTATGAGGAAGACAATGATGATAAAGCCCTTGAATTAATAAAAGAAGCGGTTGAAATGCAGCCTTCCTCAAATTTTCCTTATAACATTCTAGGGGAAATTTACATTAAAAAAGAGAAATGGAAAGAAGCTAAAATTGCATTGCGAAAGGCCATTTTGATTCAGCCCTCCAATGAAGCACATCACAATTTAGCTATAGCTTATTATCATCTTGGAGAGCTGGAAGCTGCTTCAGAGTTATTCTTACGAGCCGCAGAAGATTCGGACAGGACGATGTATAATCATCTAAAATGTTTGACTGACCTTGGGAGATTAACTGAAGCTAAAGAGAAGTTGGATACATTTAACGCAAATGCTGACGATTTTGTGGGAGAAATCGATGTAGCTGATTTATATATGGAAATGAATTGCTATGTAGAAGCGATTCAATGGTTTGAGAAAGGGTATGTAGAATATGTGAAAAGTCCTTATTGGGTTCACAGGTTTGTTTATGCACTGTTTAAAATGAATAATTTCTCACGTATAAATGAAGTGATCCAAGAAGTAATAAAAGAAAAGGAAAAAGAAATAGAAGACGTGAAGAAAGAAGAAGTAGAAGAAAACTGGACTGAAATAGATAAGAAAGAGTTAATTGAGGATTATATTGAAGAGAATAATCAGTATAAAAACATGGTAGAGCTAATTACCTCTGGATATGCTCCACAAATGGATTTTGAAACTTATCGTGCTGGGACATGCTATCTTTTTGGATGTAAAAGGCATAATCATCATGAATATCAAAAATAAAAGGAATTGACTGCAAATAGGATGAGCGAATTATGAATTTTTGTATTTAAGCTAATGGTACATATTCGTTGGTTGTCAATTCGGGTAGCTTTTCCTTATGCAGCAAAAGTGGCTAGGTTAAACAAGAAAAACGAAATCTTGTGTAATTGACTTGAAATATGGATTAAAAAAGTACCAATTACACATTGGTACTATGAAGATCCATTTATATCATTGTCTTTTTTCTCGAAACAGAGATTTACAGTCCTGCCATTAGATCGTGTTCTATGTTGCATATGTGCTGGAACATTAAATATTTCACCGGGCAGTAATGTAATCGTTTGATCATTTTCTAATTCGATTAAGAGTTCTCCTTCGAGTACCATGAATAGTTCATCTGTTTCATGTTCATGCCAATGAAATTCACCATTTATTACAGCGATTCTTAAAACATGGTCATTAATTTCTGACACGACAAAATTCTTATATTCAGTTAGATCAGACACTAGAGCTAATAAATTTATTTTTTGCGGTAAACTTTCCAAGTATACTTCTCCTTTCTGAAACAATAATTTAAGCTATGTAAATTGTATCATTTGCACAATGAAAATAGACAAAAATTAACTTTTAACAGTAAGATATTGTAGAAGTAATGAACAGTCGATTCTATTTTTAGATGTTTCTTTGTGAAAGAAATGAACGAGGTAGAAGAATGAAAAGAGAAACCCCATACAACAAAGGTTTCTCTTTTCCCTTAATAAAATCGCTTAATAGCAAATATATCTATATTTTCTTTTGTCTTTCCATCTACTATTAACTCGGTTAGGATTTTTCCTATTACGCTGCTAAACTTAAAACCATGACCTGAAAATCCTGCAGCAATCGCGATATTTGGATGGTCTGGATGTAGATCTACAATAAAATCCTCATCAGGTGTTAATGTATATGAACAAGTTTTCCCATATAATAATTCTTTGGTGTTAGGCATGAAATTCGTTAAAAATTGTGTTAAGTCTTTCTTGTCTCCGGTTACCTCACCAAAAGGTTTCATTCCTTCATCTGGATGTATTGGATCTCCACCATCGTGTCTTCCTAGCTTTAAGCCAACTTTTTGAATGCTAGGGAACCCATAGTACATTCCATTCGGTGTGTCAAAACTGAATGCAGGGAAATGTTTCTCTCCGTAAATCTTTTCATCCACATCAAACCAGGCAAAAGTCTTTCTTACAGGATTAAGCGGCAAGTTCAAGTTCAGTGTTGATAACAATTGATTGGTCCATGCACCAGCAGTTAAGACTAATGATTGAGAAGTAAAAGAGTTTGAACCTGTTGATACAACGACTCTGTTTTCTTCAGCAATAACAGATGACACTCTACTATTTGTTAATATAGTAACGCCGTTTAAAATCGCAAGTTCACGATAGGCCTCGATACACTCTTCACATCGAAGAACACCAGATGTTGGTTCATAGCAACCGATATAATCACTTGGTAACGTGATACCTGGCCAACGGGCTTTAATATCACCTGCACTCATTATTTCGAGTGGAAGAGAATAGCGCTTAGAGCTAGAAATTATGTTTTGAATGGCAGTAGACGTTTCTTTGCCTACATTTAGCACCCCTGTTTTTAAAAAGAACTGCTTTCCTGTTTCTCTCTCTAACTCATACCATAAATCTTGTGCTTTTAGTGCTAAAGGAACATACTCTTCTCCTTCGCCATACGCATGTCTAATAATTCTTGTTTCACCGTGATGACTCCCTTTATCATGGGGAGGGTGATGAGAATCTAATAGAAGAACTTTTTTTCCTTTTAAGGATAAGTAATAGCCGGCAGCCATTCCCATAGAGCCCGCTCCAACTACTATTACATCATAATCTAGCATTTGTTCCTACCTCACTTTGCGACAATCTCTATCCTACATTTGTTTCTACTGCTATTTATGTAGAGAAATCATATATTTTGTTAAAAAAGGTGTCAAGTCTCCTTGAAAATTCTACAACGAATAGGAAGGATTAGAGGTTCAAGAATTTAGTCCGAACCGAATCTTAAATACGTCTGGACTTTAGAAAAAATAAAATGTGTAACCGTATGAGCATAAGGATTAATTTTATCAATAAATTCTTCTGCTTTTTCAAATGTATCGAATTGCATTTTTAGCATATAACAGGCGTTCCCAGCAATTCGATAACAAAACTCTACATTTGGAAGACTTTCAATATATTCTTTAAAAGAATGATAATCACCATTTTTAACAGTTGCCTCTATCATACATTGAATAGGATCTCCTAATTTAGCATAATCGATTTCTAATGTATACTTCTTTATTACTCCAAATGACTCCATTTGTCGGACCCTTTCTGTTACAGAGGGTGAAGATAAATTAATTCTTCTTCCAAGTTCACTCATCGATAACCGACTATTTTTACTTAACTCATCAATGATTTTCTTATCAATCGTATCAATTTTCATTTTTAAAGAAATCCTCCATTTTATATTAATTTATAAAAGAATATGTGCAAAATGAGTTGCGTATTTAATTCATTTCTTTGGATGCATTCGATAACATAAATACTACAAGGAGGTTTTCATTTTGACAAGAATCACTGAATCTGAATTTGGGGTGACCTCATTTCAAAGACTTTTAGGGCATAATAAAGATGTGTTAACTGGATGGAATCAATTAGGAGATGTACTCGCGAAAGATATGAATCTATCGTCTCGTCTAAAAGAGCAAGTTAGAAGAACACTAGCTCAAAGAAATGGTTGTGAGTATTGCAAGGCAAAAGGAAAACCAGAACCTCAATTGTTTGACGAGAAAATATCTTTGGCAGTCGGATTTGCAGAGGCCTTTTTAGAACAAAAAGGGGATCTATTAGATGCTCAATTTAATGTACTGAGGTGTTATTTTTCTGATGCAGAAATTAGTGAGCTTTGTGCATTTATTGCATTTACAACAGCGTCACAACAATTCGGTGCAATTATGAAGTTAGGCGCAGAATAGCTATAAACTGTTATGCTCTTTCTAGAATAAAAGATGCTTTTACTCTAGCTGCCTAATCAGGCAGCTTTTCTAATTCAATTAAAGGTGTAGGTTGAAATGATAACGAAGTCTTTATAAACATCATACAAGTATTTTGATGATACGATTATATTCACCCTTTTCACTGGAACCTTTTTTACATAAGAAAACGGATGGCAGGAGTCTAAAAAATGTCATTCTTCCAACTGAAGGTGCAGTCAATAAAAAGCAGGAAATGTTGTGAGATCATCGAAATCTAGAAGATTGATGAATTATCATAGAATCAAAAAAATATAGGAGGTAAAGATGTCGATTATAGCATTAATCAAACAGATTCCGATAGTAAGTGATTGTAAAGGAGCGATTGAAATAAAGAAGGGATATTCCTCTGATAAAAAATATCTAATCCATATGCAGAATAACAATAAGCTATTTCTTCGTACATTTAATTTAGAAGAGTTGGAATTTAAGAAGACGGAATACTCTATTTTGCAAAGAATGAGGGATTATAACGTTGCTTGTTCACAACCGATTTCAATTGGTGAAATAGAGAATCAAGGATATATGATTACATCATACATAGAGGGGAAGGATGCTGAGAGTGAAATTTCAAGGTACTCAGATCAAGAACAATTTAATATTGGTCTAGAGGCGGGAAAAGAATTAAAAAAAATGCATGAATTCTCTGCGCCAGAACATATCTCTTCGTGGTATACAAGGAAAGTTGAAAAGCATAGGAAGTATATTGAGGCTTACTTAACTAGTAATGTGAAGGTTAAAAATGACCAAAAACTGATGGATTTTATAGATGAAAATATTCATCTTTTAAAAAATCGGCCAAACAAGCTTCAACATGATGATTTTCATCTTGGCAACATCATTGTGAATCATAAAAAATTTGCTGGAGTGATAGACTTTAACAGGTATGATTGGGGAGATCCAATTCATGAATTTCTAAAGATAGGAATTTTTAGCCGAAGAGAAAGCATTCCTTTCTCAATCGGACAAATCAGAGGTTATTTTAATAATAAAGAACCTGATGAAGACTTTTGGAGATTGTATTCACTATACATGGCAATGTGTGTTTTCTCAACAGTAGTTTGGACGTTAAGAACGATTCCAAACAATATGGACGATATGCTAAATCGAGTATATCTGTATTTAGACGATCATGATTACTTTAACAGTTTAATCCCTAAGTGGTATAGATAGAGAGGACTGTTCACAGAAGTACTTTTATATAGTGGTAAAGCGATTAATCAGCTGCCAACCATTAGGAAGACTTTAGTACTGAACTTAAGATTATACATTTAATAAATGAGAGGAGGAGGTCATTTGAGGAGTACATTCAAATCTAGTATTTTATTAATATTATGTGGAGCGTTACTATTAGTTGGTTGTGATGCTAGTGGTGGTAACTTACGAGATGGGATATGTATATAAGTGAAGAAATGAATGAGGTTATTTCTGATTATATTATCCAAAAATATTCATCTTCTTATTTTGAAACAGAAAAGCAATTTGAAGTTCATGAAATATATGGTACACAAGAATCAGAAAAGGGAATAGACGTGTTTATGTGGTCTTATTATGGCGGTTTTAATAGAGCCACTGGAATAGAAACACAATCTGGACACTCGTTACCTGCTGTCATTCGATTAAGTAAAAGTGGAGAGAAGTATTCTGTTACTGAATATACAGAGCCACAAGATGGAAGTTTGTATCTGTCCTCCCTAGAAGAAATGTTTCCGAAAAAATATTTGAAATTAGCCAATCAACATAGTGGTAATATAGAAGATTTACAAAAAGAGATGGATAGGAAAGTAGCACAATGGTTAGAAGAAAAGCAGTGATTGTGTGAAATGAATAAAGGTATTCACGTAACGGGCTTAATGTATCTAAAATTTTCATGTAATTTAATGAAGATTGGATGTTTTTAATGGGATTTTAGTCGAAACGACAGTCTTTTTTACAAATAAGTCCAAGAAGTGATCATATGGCTAGGAACTGAATTAGCGATTTGTACATTGATGATCATGAAGCTCTCTAGTTAATCTATTTTAAATTTCACCGCAATAAATGATAAAGGTAGAAAGCATCGAAAGAGGGCCCGCAAATGGAGCCCCCTAATTAGTGAATGGATTTAAGTGCAGTTGAAATATCATGCTCTCCACCAATCAAGTCAAACGCTTTTCCAATTGTGTTGGAGTCTAGTAAAGTGTGTATAATTGTATTTGCTACATCCTCCCTTGGGATTTTTCCATAGTCAAGTTCTGTTGCGACGGTTACTTTTTTAGTTTCGGTATCATCGGTTAAAAGGCCAGGGCGTATAATGGTATAGTCTAGTCCACTGTTAATTAACCAAACATCAGCGTAGTATTTAGCAGCACTGTAGTATGGAGCACTCTTCATCCATTTTTCTCGATCATTCACTCCCATGGCACTTACAATTACAAAACGTTTAATGCCAGCTACTTTAGCTGCTTCCATTGACTTAATCGCACCATCTAGATCAATCATCATCGTCTGATCTGCTCCTGTATGTCCGCCAGACCCTGCAGTGAATACAATTGCATCATGTCCTTTGAAAACCTCGGCTAACTCATCGATGTTTGATGATAAATCGCCAAGGGTTGAGGATATCCCTACTTCTTCAAAATAAGCCATCTGCTCTTGTTTTCTAACCATTGCAGTTGGGGATAAATCTGTATGTTTCATCATTTTATTTACTGTGTGTTTTCCGATTTGTCCATTTGCACCAACAATCAAGACTTTCATGATATCACTCCATATGTTATAAGATTATATTCTATTAATTTTGTTCCCATGTTCGTTCAAAATAAACGTGATAAGGAGATTTTTATGTACATTCTCGGTCTAGTCTTATTTGCAGTAGGAATGGGTATCGTTGCCCTCGGCGCTTCACTTATAATGGTGAAAATGGAGAAACGCTACGGTTCATTAACAATTGTGATCGGTGTACTCCTCATTCTTAGTGCATTCGTAATCTATCTATTTAGACCAATTGTTGTGAACTCAGTTGAAATTACCGTTGATGCAATTAATGTTTCACAAACAGATCAAGGCTATCGATGTACCGTAACTGCAAAGGAAACACTGGTTGACTATCATTCTGATCATGCAACGAAAGAAGCAGCGAGCGAATACTGCGACCAATTTGTTATTGAAGAGGATTATACGATTCAAACTAGATTAGAAAATGCTGAGTATATATTATTAGATGAGAGCCAAAAGTAGGGGGAGAATTGATGATACTCAATGAAAAGGACATATTAAAATGGATCAGAGACGATCAAGAAATGATGGAAGTCATACATGCAGCAAAAAAACTCGATCTTCCAGATTGGTGGGTGTGTGCAGGTTTTGTGCGCTCGAAGATTTGGGATACATTGCATGAATTCAAAGAAAAAACGCCATTGCCAGACGTAGATGTCGTCTATTTTGATCCGAGTGATTCGAATGAAGATACAGAAAAAATCTTAGAAAAAAAGCTGAATCAACTACTCCCTAATGTTCCATGGTCAGTGAAAAACCAAGCAAGGATGCATGTCATGAATGACAACTATCCATATACCTCTGCAAGAGATGGAATTTCACAATTTCCTGAGACAGTAACAGCATTAGCCGTGAAGCTTGATGAAGAAAATGAATTAAAGCTATTCGCACCACATGGAGTACAAGATGTCTTACAAATGATCGTTAAACCGACGCCAACATTTCTTAATGAAAAATATAAAATCTATGAACATCGTGTAAAGAAAAAGCAATGGGAGAAAACGTGGGGAAAAGTTCAAATTAAATGGGTTAATCCACACGAATCATAATCCTTATAATAAAATTGAGGAGGTTTTTCAAAATGAGGGTTAAAGAAAAAAGAACATGTGATGCTGGGCATGTTTACTATAAAAGCAGTGATTGTCCAACGTGTCCTAAGTGTGAAAAAGAAAAAAAACCTAAGGAAGGCTTTTTAGCGAAGTTATCAAGACCAGCAAGCAGCGCTTTAGTTCATGAAGGCATAGTAACATTAGTACAGCTGGCGAACTATACAGAAAAGGAAATTTTAGCGTTGCATGGAGTTGGACCTAAATCTCTGCCCACATTAAGAGCTGCACTTGCTGAAGAAGGCTTGGCTTTTAAGAACTAATGTGTTAAGGAATGTAAATTTCCTGGACGAAAGGGACCAAATCTCCTTTTTTGTAAAGCTTTATAAAAGCAGGATATGGCTTGAGCTCATCCTATTCTATGTATTCAGGGTTCAATCCATTTAGGACAAGTGCTATTTCACGAGAAAGCGTAATCGTCTGCTGTCCTTTGTTTGTGTCGACAAGCCTAAACCCGTTAGAAGCATTTGAATCTTGTCTTTGTAAGTTAATGTAAGATACACTTCTTCATTAAAAACTGAAACATCGTCTAGTATGTCAGTATCATAATCGAAAGTACGATGCATAATGTCCGAGTGTAAATTCAATAATTTGGTCATTTGAGGGAGTTTTTCAGTTTGCATTTCGTTTATCTCGATTTCTAAACTATGGATTTGCTGCTTTAGGGAGTCGATTAAATCATGTTGCTCCATCTCAAAGCTAGATGTGGGAATCGATTGATTTGGTTTAAATGCAATGAAAATAAAAACGAATCAAATAATTAAAAGTGCTCGCTTATGCACCCGATTCACTCTCCTAGATAGAACTAACTTTATTACAATCCAACCTTGAAAAAATTGGATGAAGAAAAATCGATAACATGCCACTTTTATTATGATCTGAATAGTGAAATAATGATTCCCTAAATGACAATAATTTGTTTACAATAGTGGTAACACATAAAAAGGAGAGGTACTATGATTCAAAAGTTATCTCTGTTTCCTGGACTTGAAACAGAGCGGTTGAGACTTAGGGAAGTAACAGAAGATGATGCAAATGATATCCTTACATATATGTCTGATCCCGAGGTCGTGCGTCATATGGGGTTAGAACCATTTTTAACGGTGAATGATGCGAAGGATGAAATTTCTTGGTACAAATCGATTTATAACAGCAACACGGGAATTCGCTGGGGAATTACACTTAAAGACCAAGACCAAATGATTGGCAGCTGTGGCTTTCTAAATGTATCGCCAAAACATTATCGAGCAGAAATTGGCATAGAGCTTCATCGTACATATTGGGGAAATGGCGTCGCAGGCGAAGTATTAAAGGCGGTTATACGTTACGGGTTTGAACAATTAGGCTTACAAAGAATTGAGGCACTTATAGAGCCAGAGAACATTGCGTCGAAAAAACTTTTTGAGAAGCATTATTTTGTTCAAGAGGGACTCCTACGAAGCTATGAATATACGAATAATAAATTCGACGATTTGTATATGTATTCAATGATTAAACCTGAGTATGAGAAGATTAAGTACTAATGTGGAGGTAGGGCAGATGAATCGGTTAGAGCAAATGAAGAAAATGATGGCAGGGGATGTGCCACCACCTCCAATTGCGCAATTGATTGGGTTTACTGTTACGGAATTAGATGAGGGCATGAGCGTTTTTGAAATGGAAACATCTGAAAAGCATTACAACCCGATGGGTACATTACATGGTGGCGTGCTATGTGATATTGCAGATGCTGCCATGGGAACAGCATTTGCTACAACGCTCCAAGATGGTGAAACGTATACATCTGTCGATATTAAATTAAATTTCCTAAAGCCAGTATGGAAAACAAAGCTAAAGGCTGTTGCGAAGTTAATAAAGCGTGGCGGAACGATTGGTTTAATGGAATGTCATGTCTATGATGAATCGGGCAGCATCGTTGCTCATGCAACAAGTACGTGCATGGTGTTAAAAGGTGAAAAAGGGCAAGGACGATAGAGAAAAGTAAAATTTCCGTTATCTGACTATTGACATTTATATGAAAATGATGGTAATCTGCAAGAGCACTATACAATTGAATCGAATCAAACAACTAATAAATTGAAAGGAGGAATGGGCAATGAAACGTGATCTACATATTTTGACGATAATTGAATATTGCTCCATTCCTGTTTTGTATTGAATAACTATTTCATACGTAACATATAAGGGTGGAGTTCACCCTTATACCTTTCTTGGAGATGCATGCTCATTTTAGGGTATGCATCTTTTTGTTGGAAAATTGATTCTTCTATGTAGTGAAAAAGAGAAAAGGAGAGGGTTTATATGTTGGGAGCTCAAAGGTTATTTCATTTTATCAAGGATTATTCAGACAGTGGGTAGCCTCCGTGGAGGGGCTTTTTGGAAAGTAGGTGTAGCAATTGTTTGATGTTTTAGGGAAGCTAGGGTGGTTCTTTAAAAAGTATTGGAAGCAATATACGGTTGCGATTTTTTTATTAATCATTGCAACATTTTTAGAAGTTATTCCGCCATTTTTATTAGGAGAAATCATTGACGTTATTACTGAGCAGGAAATGACAAGCCGCTTATTAGGGCAATATATTCTCATCTTTGTAGGCATTATTGTCATAGGGTATATATTAAATTTCATTTGGCAATATCGCTTGTTTGAGGGAGCATTAAACCTTGAAAAATTGATGCGTAGAAAGTTAATGCTTCACTTTTTAAGGATGACGCCGACTTTTTATGAGAAGAATCGTACTGGGGATTTAATGGCGAGAGCAACGAATGATTTGAACGCAGTTTCCTTAACAGCAGGGTTCGGAATTATGACATTGATTGATGCTACATTGTTTTTAGGTACAATCATCATTGCGATGGGTGTGTTGATTTCATGGAAATTGACGTTTTTTGCAATGCTTCCTGTGCCAATTATGGCGATCCTGATTCAGTACTTAGGCAAGCTAGTTCATGAGCGATTTATGAAGGCTCAGGACTCTTTTGGTGAGTTGAACGATGGTGTATTGGAGTCAGTAACAGGTGTCAGGGTCATTCGTGCCTATGTGCAGGAGAAAAAGGATGAAACTAAGTTTGCAAACATGAGTGAAGAAGTGTATGAGAAAAACATGCACACTGTAAAAATCAATGCATTATTTGGACCAATTACACGAGTTGGAACAGGAATTAGCTATGTGGTTGCTCTCGGTTATGGAGCAGTGCTTGTATCAAATGGTGAATTAACAGTTGGGCAGCTCGTTACATTTAATGTGTATTTAGGTATGGCCGTATGGCCGATTTTCGCAATTGGTGAGTTAATCAATGTCATGCAGCAAGGAAATGCATCCCTTGATCGTGTTCAGGGCTCATTAGATTACAAAGCCGATGTTGAAAATGCTACAAAGCTTCAGGATGTGCAAACACCAAGTTCGATTGGCTTTCAAGACCTGATGTTCCAATATCCAACTAGTCAGGTGAAAAACCTTGAACATATCTCTTTACGGTTGAAAAAAGGCGAAACGTTAGGGATTGTAGGAAAAACAGGAGCAGGAAAGACGACATTCTTGCGTCAATTATTGAGAGAATATCCAATCGATCAAGGTCAGCTTGTTATCGATGGGATAGACATTGCTTCTCAATCAAAGGAGAAGGTGCTTGATTGGATTGGATATGTACCGCAGGATCATGTTCTTTTTTCACGGACGATTCGAGAAAATATTCTTTTTGGAAAAGAGGACGCTACGAAAGAAGAAGTTGACCATGCGATTCGATTAGCAGCTTTTGAAAAGGATTTAGCGAATCTTCCAAGAGGTCTAGAAACGCTTGTTGGTGAGAAAGGCGTTTCCCTATCAGGTGGGCAAAAGCAACGAGTTTCAATCGCACGTGCTTTAATAAAAGATCCGGAAATTCTTATCTTGGATGATTCACTCTCGGCTGTTGATGCGAAGACAGAGGCTAGAATCATTCAAAACATTCAAGAAGAGAGAAGCGGAAAAACTACGATTATTACGACACACCGTTTGTCAGGAGTTCAACATGCGGAACAAATCATTGTTCTGAACGAAGGGAAAATTGTAGAGCAAGGTACACATGATGAGTTAGTTAAGATGAACGGCTGGTATAAAGAACAGTTTGACCGCCAGCAGTTAGAGGGAGGTGCGTCATGAGTACAGGGAAACGATTAACAAACTATGCACTTCTATTTAAAGGGCCGATATTTTTAGGTTTATTCTTTTTAACATTTGCTGTTATTACGGAACTGGCTGGACCATTCATTGCAAAATACATCATTGATGAGTATATGACACTAGGATCACTTGAAGTACAGCCAATAGTCTGGCTGTTAATCTTGTATTTTGTATTGGCAATGCTTTCGGCGCTATTCCGCTACTTTATGTATATCTACTTGCAAATGGGAGCAAACCGAGTGGTACAAAAGCTTAGGAAAGATGTTTTCGGTCATATTCAAACGTTGCCGATTGAATATTTTGATCAGCTTCCAGCAGGGAAAATTGTCGCGAGAGTAACGAATGATACGGAGGCAATTCGGAATTTATACGTCCAAGTATTATCGAACTTTGCAACTAGCTTTATTTCTATCTTAGGTGTATATATTGCTTTGTTTATTCTGAACTGGAAGATGGCATTGATTGCATTGGTGATGATGCCAATAATTTATGTGTGGATGATTTTATATCGAAGGTATGCGTCTAAGTATAATCATGTTATTCGTACGAAAATTGCTGATTTGAATGCGATGATCAATGAATCCATCCATGGAATGTCAATCATTCAAGCGTTTCGTCGTGAGAAACAGATGACGCAAGAATTTGATGATATGAATAATGAACATTATCATTACCAGCGCAAATTGTTGTTTCTTGATTCAGCAACGTCGTTTAACTTAGTTAACACGTTAAGATTAATCATGTTTGCCATTTTTATCGTGTATTTTGGAACGCAATCGATGACGACAACAGAAATCATTTCAGCTGGAACGCTTTATGCATTTGTTGATTATTTAACGAGATTATTTAATCCGATCACGAACGTCGTCAATCAGTTTTCACAAATGGAGCGCTCATTAATTGCCGGGGAACGTGTTTTTGAGGTTCTCGATATGAAGGGCGAAACGGTCTCTGAAGAAACGATGGAACGATACAAAGGGAATGTTGTTTTTGATGATGTAACCTTTGCCTATAAGGATGATGAGTATGTGCTGAAGAACATTTCATTTGAAGCGAAACAAGGGGAAACTGTTGCACTCGTCGGTCATACAGGATCTGGGAAGAGCTCAATCATGAATTTACTGTTCCGTTTTTATGATCCATCAAAAGGAAGAGTGTTCATCGATGGAACGGATGTAACATCTGTTCCAAGACAAACGTTTAGAGAGCATATGGGCATTGTATTGCAGGATCCATATTTGTTCACAGGAACGATTGCTACAAACGTAAGTCTAAATGACCCCAGAATTTCTCGTAAACAAGTGGAAGAAGCATTAAAAGCCGTTGGAGCTGAGCGTGTCTTTTCCCACCTTGAAAAGGGCATTGACGAGCCAGTAATTGAGAAGGGAAGCACATTGTCATCAGGGCAACGTCAGTTGATTTCCTTTGCACGAGCGTTAGCATTTGATCCTGCGATTCTCATACTAGATGAAGCGACAAGCAACATCGATACTGAGACAGAAGAAATCATTCAGCATGCGATGGAGGTATTAAAAAAAGGGCGAACAACATTTATTATCGCCCACCGTCTTTCAACCATTAAAAACGCAGATCGCATTCTCGTTTTAGAGCGTGGTGTCATCAAAGAACAAGGCACACATGATGAGCTCATAGACCAAGGTGGAATCTACGAGCAAATGTACCAAATGCAAGCAAAATCATTGCAAATGTAAAGATATGTGGAGCCATTTTCTAAGGAGAATGGCTCTTTTTCATATTTTGGGTGAGTTGCTGATTCTAGAGAGAAAGTTGCTGATTCTGAAGAGAAAGTTGCTGATTCTAGAGTTCATACCACGGGTATCAAACCATAGACGTTCAGCCTATAAAAAACGATATATCATTTAGCTCATGAAAAGGTTTAAAGATAAACTACAGTTACTTATAAACTAGTTTAATTATACTCAATATATACTTTTCATCATATTCCAATCCAGTTTGAAAGCAAAGCTCCTCATAGATTGAAAGGAAATGAGGAAGCATGCTTTTTGCTACTTTCATTATTCTATCTTGGCTACGATCACAATCCCATGATTGTAGCAAGGCAAGTTGTTTTCAATATCTGAATATGCATCCTCGTTTTTCTCTCCAATTGAACCACCATAAAAGGCAGCGACAATGTTTAGGTCATTGCAGATGTCTTGTTGGATTTGCTGCCTTAATTTATGGCGCTCTAGTGAAAGAAGATCTTCATTTTTACGCTTAATCACAAGTCACCTCTGGCTTTTTAAATGGATTAGAGGAATATTCAACAAGTAGATTTTTCCCATCCTCCATGCAAGCGATTGCTTCTGAAACATACTGGTTGTTTCTTTCGTTTAATACAAATAAGGTGACAAGAGTCGTACTAAATAAGAGTATAAGAATTGAAGTAATTGTTATTAGTGTTTTCTTTTCAGTTTTTCTCTTCATTGGTTGTTGATCTGAAAATGAAAAAGTGCCTTTATGGTATCGCTTCATTTCCATGTAATAGATCAATTGCTGAACGATTAAAGTTACTAGGATAAATGTAATATAAATGCTCTGATGCAATGGGAATAGCAAGAGAAAAAGCAATAGTCCTAGTGAATTCGCATAAAAAATATACACTTTACGTGTGGCTTGTTCTGCCACTTTCTTAACCATTTCGTCCTTTTCAATTGAAAATTCAGAAGGCCATGATGCTAGCAATGGAATTCTTTCATTAGGATGTTGCTGATTATGTTTGGAAATCTTTCTGAAATATAGAACGATCCAAATCGTTAACAGCATGAAGCTAGATATAAAAACAAGGAAAATAGGGATATAAGATGAGAATGAGACGATAAACTCATTTGACTCAGATATTGCACTAAATCCCTTGAATGCTTCGTGGATAATGTATAGCATACTGTTCATTAATGGAATTAAAATTAGAAAGACGGCACTGTTCCATAAAGGCAATTGTAATCTTAGATCTTTAGTCAATTGAATCTTCCCCTTCTAACCAAAATAATTCATCTACCTTAATTTGTAGATGGTTTGCTAAGCGTAGCGAAAGCGTGATGGAGGGAGAGAATTCTCCCTTTTCAATAAAACCAATTGTTTGTCTTGTTACTCCGACACGCTGCGCAAGATCACTCTGTGTAAATCCATGCCTTGCACGTAACTCCTTTACCCGATTCCTTAACATAAAAATCCTCCGTGTGAACTATTATATACATAATGTAAATTATACTTAACATTATGTCAAGTATATCTACCCTTTTCATAATTAAAAGGGTGGCCACATATGATTGTAAGGATACAATGACCGTTAGAGGAGGGAGCAACTTGTGTACGAGTTTAACGATTAGAACGGAGGATCAGAAAAGTTTATTGGCGAGAAACATGGACTTTGTAGACATACCGACTGATTATGGGGTATATTTTTTGCCGCGGAATTATAAATGGATAAATAGACAGGATCGAGGAGTATTATCAAATAATTACGCACTTTTAGGGATGGGATTTGTTGAGAAAAATCATGTCGTAATATTCGATGGACAGAATGAAGAAGGTTTAATGGGAGCTGTACTATATTTCGAAGGATTTGCTGAATACAGTGAAACTCTAATCACAAATAAGATTAATATTAGTTGTTACGATGTGCTGTTATGGGCATTGTCTCAGTTTTCTACAGTAAATGAATTAACAGAAGAGTTGAAAATGGTCAATATAATAGGAAAGGCTCTTCAAGCGATTGGTGAAGTACCACCGATGCATTGGATCTTTAGTGACAGCGATGGGAAAAAGATTGTGATTGAGCAAACGAAGCAAGGGTTGAAAATTTATGATAATAAGGTCGGTGTGATGGCAAATAGCCCAGACTTTAGGTGGCATTTATTGAATCTAGGACAATATTCCGCATTAAGCACGAATGACCCTAATCCATCTATTTGGGGTAGTTATAAACCGAAGCAGGCGGAAATTGTAAGTGGGACATTTGGAATGCCTGGTGATTTTTCCTCTCCATCAAGGTTTGTACGTGCAGCCTTTCTAAACAATCATATTGAAGCTGCTGAAGGAGAGTTGGATGGTGTACGGAATGCGTTAAAGTCACTGCAAAATTGTGCAGTACCGCGTGGAATCGAATTAGATGATGGAAAGCCATCCTATACGATTTATACAAGTGTGATGTGCAGCCAATCTGGCACTTATTACTATCAGACCTACAATAACGAAAGAATAAATGCAATTCGTCTATCTCATGAAGATGTGAATGGGAATAGAGTGAAAAAATATCCTTTTCCTACAAAACAATCTGTTAGGTTTCAAAATTAAGTGATTTTTTAGAGGGCCATGCTGATTACAAATGGCCCTAAATCATACGAACTAAGTTTCTTTAAGATGCTTCAAAATATAAGCTTTTAGTTGATTCATTGCAGGTGATTGGAACATTTGGGTATTCCAACACAGACCAATGATGCGCTTATGCTTTGCATTTTTCACACCTATTTGGATGAGTTTTAATTGATCCGCTTCATCGATACGGGGAATTAGTGTAATCCCTAGTCCTGCGGCAACAAACCCTGCTAACGTGGAAACTTCCTCACCTTCGAAGGTTACATTTGCGTCGATCCCGCCATCGAGTAACAGGAGATCAGCTGTGTTCCGTAAAGAGAAGCCTTCCTTCAGCATCACAAAATCTTCATTCTGTAAGTCTGCCAAATTAATTTCAATGTTGTTGGCAAGTGGGTGGGTTTTAGGTAAGGTAATGTACAGTTCTTCATTTTTAATCGTTTCCCAGTAAATAGGTGGTTCATAAGCTAAATTAGATAAGAAAGCTAAATCCACGGTTCCGTCCTTTAAGTGAGCAAGCAATGTATGAGAGTTGCTTTGGACAAGCTTAAATTTAATTTTTGGGTGCTGCTTCATAAAGTCACGGATTAAGTTTGGAATATAATTTGCCCCGAGCGTATGAATAAAACCTAATGTCACCTCTCCTGCGTGTGGGTCAATTAATGCTTGGATTTCTGCTAAACCCTCCTCGTATTCTTGAACCATTCTATTAACTCTTTGCAAGAAAAGCCTACCAAATTTATTTAATGAGATGTTTCTTCCTTTTCGATCGAATAATGGAACGCCAACTTCAGCTTCTAACTTCGCAATTGCCCTACTCAGTGCAGGTTGCGAAACAGACAATTGTTGTGAAGCTTTTGTCATATGCTCCATCTTTGCTAATGTTTGAAAATAATGCAGGTGATGCCATTCCATAGAATTCTCCTTATTCGTAAAATGGATTAATTGTATGTTTATAATGCATTATACAACATAAATGATTGGTGATACGATAAATGAAAGAGAAATAATGGAAGGGACGTTTTATTGTGCTACAAGAAATTGCTGGGATGACTACATGACTTATGCTGAAAAAGGTACACCATTATATCGCAAAATCAATGCAGCTTTCTTTTTAGCTGGATTTAATACATTTGCCATACTATATGCTGTGCAGCCAATTCTCCCTGTTTTTACAGAAGAGTTTGGTGTAACACCAGCAACGGCGAGTTTGTCATTATCATTAACAACATTGACACTCGCAATTGGTTTGTTAATTTTTGGTTCATTATCTGAAGTGTGGGGAAGAAAACCTTTGATGATCGTCTCCTTAATTGTCGCATCACTTATATGCATCATTACCCCACTCAGTCAAGACTTTACGACCTTTTTGCTATTGCGCATGCTAGTTGGTTTTGCGTTAGCGGGTTTACCTTCAATTGCAATGGCCTATTTAAGCGAAGAGATCAATCCACTGCATCTAGGTTCGGCTATGGGGTTATATATTTGTGGGAATTTAGTTGGTGCTACATTCGGGAGATTTTTTTCAAGTATCGTTACGGGCCTAACAAATTGGGAAACAGCGATTTTACTTGTCGGACTGATTAGCTTACTCGCTAGCATTCTATTTTGGGTATTTATTCCGAACTCTTCGAACTTTCGTGCAAAGACATTTGATCTGAAAGGGTTAAGTAGCTCAATGTTTCAGCATTTAAGAAATCCAAGTCTTTTTCCGTTATTCGGGCTAGGTTTTTTGCTGCTTGCATGCAATATCGCACTCTTTAATTATATTGGGTATGTTCTTCTAGATAAACCTTATGAACTGAGTCAAAATGTAGTCAGTTGGGTTTACTTGCTCTTAATCTTTGGAATGTTTAGCTCTGTTATAACTGGGAGACTAGCTGATCGCTTTAGTAGGAAGCAGTTATTACTTATTAGCATAACTGTTTTACTTATTGGCACGTTGCTAACCTTAAACACAAACTTACTTATCAAACTACTAGGAATTTGTTTTACTGTCTACGGTTTCTTTAGTAGTCACTCTATTGCTAGTGGATGGGTCGGGTTACGGGCAACACATAACAAAGCTCAAGCCTCATCGCTTTATCTTTTTTCCTACTATATGGGTTCTAGTGTTGGAGGAACAATGGCAGGAATGCTGTGGGGGGATTTACAGTGGACGGGAGTTGTGCTCTTCGTACTAGTCTTTTTAGCGATTGGTTACTTCCTTGCCTACCTTCTTCATCGGGACGAGGTGAAAGTGGCTCAAAAAGAAATCAAAACACATGCGGTGTAAAAGAAGCGCTATTTAGAACGGTGTAATCCGAAATTGACGAATCTATCTATAAAGAAAACTCCCTTATTATTGGGAGTTTTCTTTGTGAGAAATATCTTGAATGACATCCTCTAATGTCACATTTTTTAATACTTTTTCCATTGCTAATTGCGCAGAAGCAAATAATGGTTCAATCGCGTCTTGAATATTCCGTCCGACAAAGCAATCGGGATTCGGTTTGTCGTGAATGTTAAAAAGCTCGTTCTCTTGAACGACATTGACTGCCTTATATACGTCATAGATGCTGATTGAGGATAGATCTTTTCCTAAATTTGCTCCAGCAATCCCTGGCTGACTTTGCAGTAGTCCTGCTTTTTTTAACATACCCATTATTTTCCGTATGACAACGGGGTTTGTATTGACACTTGAGGCGATTGATTCTGATGTATGATTCATCTCTTTATCGAGTGCTAATAGGGTTAATATATGAATGCCTACAGACAGGCGGCTACTAATTGACACTTTATGTCACTTCCTTTTTCGTAATTGGACATATTATAAGTATACCGTAAAAGAAAGTGTATTTTAAGAAGGGTTGACAGGATGATAACCTGTAACTATAATGATTACATGTAATCGATTTAGTTACAATAAATGTGCAGGAGGTAGCAATAATGAAGATTGGTGTAATTGGAGCAAGTGGTTTAGCAGGAAGTTTAATTGTAGACGAAGCTGTTTCACGAGGGCATGAGGTTACAGCCATTGTACGAGACGTGAAAAAAGTGAAAAACAATCAGGTAGCGGTAGTAGAAAAAAATCTTTTTGATCTTAAGACGGCGGATCTTGAAGGGTTCGATGTCGTTGTAAATGCTTTTAAAGCGCCGATGGGTGAAGAGAGTCAATATGTGGATGGAACAAAGGTATTGATTGAAGCGTTAAAGGGTGCTCCGCAAACAAAGTTGATGATAGTAGGTGGTGCCGGCAGCTTATACGTTGATGAAAACGAAACAATTCGTTTGTACGATACACTTGACTTTCCAGAAGCCTTCTTACCAACAGCTAAGTATATGGGCGCAAGCTTAGAAGAATTAAAGAATTCGACAGGAATACAATGGACGCATGTTAGCCCGTCAGCATTCTTTGATCCGAATGGTCCGCGTACTGGATCATATAAATTGGGAAAAAGTAAGCTACTCGTAAATTCAAAAGGAGATAGCTATATCAGTTACTCCGATTACGCAATCGCTTTCGTTGATGAAATCGAAAACCCACGTCATGAAAATGACCGCTTTACTGTTGTAGGGGAATAATTATTAAAAAGGTGCTTCTTTTATTGAGAAGCACCTCAGATTACCCGACAAACGCTGGCATACGTCGTTGTTTGTCTCATCCCCCTTATGAACCCTCTGTTCTATTCGAGTCTTCATTCGACTTTACGCCTAGTCTTAAAAGCGTTCTCAAGACATTCTGAGGATTTCCTTTTTGCAGAAGCACCTGTTTGTAATCATTATCCTGCAGAAAATAGAAGAATCATAACAATGAGATAGGCAAACATAATAGCACCGAAAGCAGTGTTATTTGCGGTAGTTGGATCCCCTTTTTGAATTTTTTTAAGCAGCGCTACCAAATTAACGAAAAAAATGATTGCAATAATGGGAGTAATGTAAAAGAAGAGTGCCATAGATTTCATACCTCACGTAAAAATTTTATGTTTAAAGGTAGACAACAGATTAAAACTCAAAAGCTTCATGTGAAATGACTCTTGCGAACCACCTAAGCAGTTGGTTATGATGGGAAATAATCTTTGGAGCACTCAATTCATTCGAATTCCATGTACTATGTGCATCAGAAATTAAGGTTACTTTATAATTTAAGCTATAGGCGCGTCTACAAGTGGTATCAACACATAATTCAGTTTGGATCCCTGCCAAAATTAATTCTGTCACTCCTCTTTTTTGAAGTTCATCATGTAAGGTTGTATTGAAGAAGGAGTCTGGAGTCGTTTTTTGGATAACGATGTCTTCTTTAAAAGGTTTAATTTGAGGATCGATTTCCCATTCGGAAGTACCGTTCTCTAATAGCTTACCACTAGGAGCATTATGTTGAATATAAAAAATCGGGACATCAATTGAACGGGCTTTATTGATCAGTTTACGAATTCTCCTTATAAGTTTGTCAGCATGATAGACTTCTTCATTTTTTATGAACATTCCATTTTGTACATCAATAACAAGCATTGCCTTCAAGTTTATTCTCTCCTTATGCTTCAATCACTCTTTGTTTATTATAACCCGAATTGGTATAATAGTATAAATATTCTAATATTAAGGAGTGTTTGTGTGGGGAAACTACGATCTTTTTTCTCCTTTTCTTTTGTGAAAAACAGGTATTTCTTGTTATATGCATGTTTTGTGACGGCTGCCTATATTATTCATACGCTCGCTTATATTCAACGTTACAAATGGTTTGAAGTTCCGATTGGCCAAGTTTCCACTGTCGAAAGGATGACTGCGGGTAGAAACTTACAGCAAACCATAGACTTAACATGGGGTCTTATTATTTCGGTTACTCTTTTCTTCATATGGCAGTATTGGAAAAAGGATGGGGTTAAAAGCCTTGTTCGTCTATCTCTTTTGCAAATTTCCTTATTTGTTGTTTTAGTTATAGTTGGTCAACTTCTTGTCATTCATTCAGGTGTTCTTCACCATGAGCATAGATCCTATAGTGTTCAATTTGCAATCATCTATCTACTTTCTATTCCTGTTTTTCTGTTGCTTTCTTCGATAAAAAGTAAAAAGCGTGTTACACATTTAACGTAATGAGGATTCTCCATTTTCGACTATGGCTCTGTATGTGGATTTTGATTTGCATCGCTCAATGGACTATCCATTTGTGGCTTGAGTGGATGACACAGTCACCTATAAATGCGCTGATTGTTGCGGTGGTTCTCTCTTTCATGCTATACCCTCTCGTTTGCTGGTTGGTTCTCTTTTCAATGGTGAGAATGAGAATAAAGCTTATTAAACTCATGATTTTTCTATTCGTTTTTGGCTTTATTACAAACCCATTGATTTATCAGTTTTACAAAATGTTTTAACTTAGTTGGACTTCTGCTGGTACTGTTATCTGCTATAATGGTATTGAATATTCATACTATTATAGTGGAGTGACAGCATGAAACAAATTTTTGCTTTTGAAGAATGGAAGCAGCATACGCAAACGAAGTCTTTTCGTTTTTTTGCGATCATAATGTCTATATGCAGTATTCTTTTAACTTCTTTTCATATTCATATGAATCAAACGTATGTGCAAAGAGGCACCGCATTATCCGATGCGGAGTATAGTACGGTTCTCGTTTTATCAAGGTACATGGATTTCTTCTTTATTGGTCTGTTTATCATTTTAATCCTCGCCTTGCTTTACTATGGGTTTTTAAGAGAAACGGTTGCCTTTTTACAAATTATCCTTGAGTTCTCGATTTTATTAGTAGTCTTATCGATTTGTAATTACATCCTAACACTCTTTACTGGCGTACCATATGCGCCGCTTTTCTGGTACATAAATTATACACTTATTCTTCTAGCCTTTGTCTTTATTTACGGTCTTATGAAGCTTAGTGCCGATCAAAGCAGGAAGAAAATGAAAAGAAAAAAGCGGGTGAAAAAGTAGAGAGTACTTCCGTTGAGTTTAGTATGTTTGTATGATAGTGTTAAATCAATTGAAATATGATTTGCAGGGGGACTCTTATTAGAGTTGAGAAGGTAAAACCTGACCCTTAGAACCTGTTCGTTAAGACGAGCGTAGGGAGCAATGTATGGTTGATGTATACGAATCGATTACACAAAGCTCTCCAACATTGGAGAGCTGAGATTGTAGACAAAGTCGATTTTGACTTTGTCTACATTTTTTTCGTAGTACTTTTTGATAATAAGAGAAACCCTCAGAATGTCTTGAAAACGCTTGTCAGACTAGGCGTGCGGTCGAATGAAGACCCGAATAGAACACACGGTTCATGAGGGGACGAGTGAGACAAATAACGACGTATGCGAGCGTTTATCAACAGTCTGAGCTCTCCAACATTGGAGAGCTTTTTATCATTTAGTCACCAAGTTGCTTTCAAATGCATTCTTTTGTCTTTTCATATTTTGATTAAATACAAGGAAAAGAGGATGAATCATGCAAAGAAAAACAGTGTTGATTACAGGAGCAAGTAGAGGTTTAGGAAGAGAGATTGCAAGAACATTTGCTGCACAAGGCTACAATATCGTCATTAACTATTATAAAAGCAAGGAGCTTGCAGATGCATTAGTAGAAGAAATTGGTACGAATCGCGCTGTTGCTATTCAGGCAGATGTGTGAGAGAAGTCATCTGTACAAGCAATGGTTGAGAAGGCGCAAGCAACATTCGGAATCATTGATGTTGTTGTAAACAACGCACTTGTCAATTTTAAGTTCGATCCGATTGCACAAGCTAAAGTAGAGGACTTAGAGTGGGTGCATTATCAAGAACAGCTTGAAGGTGCTGTAAAAGCATCGTTAAATGTGATTCAAGCTACCTTACCTATTATGAAGGAAGCAGGCTATGGGCGCGTTATTCAAATTGGTACGAATCTTTTCCAAAACCCTGTAGTACCCTATCATCAATACACAACAGCGAAAGCTGCTTTGTTGGGATTCACACGAAATATGGCAAAAGAATTAGGCTCTGCTGGCATTACGGTAAATATGATCTCAGGTGGCTTACTCGAACAAACAGACGCTAGTGCTGTAACAACACCAGAAGTGTTCCAACTTATAGCAAATAGTTCAGCACTAAATCGTGTTACGACGCCACAAGATGTAGCAGAAGCGGTTGCATTTATCGGTTCGGAAAAAGCGAGAGCCATCACTGGCCAAAACCTCGTTGTCGACAGTGGTTTAACATTTAACTAAATAGAGCTAAGAAGGTTGTTCCAAACAGAGGAACAACCTTCAAGTGATGCAATCATACATAGATCAAATCTCTACGAAATGGAGAATACAAATTCTTAGCGATGCGATACCTCTTCTAATTGCTAGATTATCTACCAATTAGAAAAGACATCGTGGTATCTTTTAGAATCAAGAATGGATTGTTTCCTTTAAAGAAAATTGTGCAGCATACTCTGCATGTAACTTTGTCGAGTCAAATAGAGGGATGGTAGAATCTTCTTCAGATAAGAGCAGAGGGATTTCTGTACAGCCGAGAATGACACCTTCAGCTCCTCTTTCTACTAACCGTTCAATTATATTTATATAAGCCTCTTTAGAGTTCGGACAGATCGTTCCTTGACATAATTCCTCGTAAATGACATTGTGCACAGTTGTACGGTCTTCATCTGTTGGAATCATTGTTTCGATCCCATGCTCTGCTAATTTTTCCTTATAAAAATTCTTCTCCATCGTAAACCTCGTACCTAATAATCCGATGGTAGACAGTCCTTGCTTTTTGATTGCAGCTGCAATGACATCGACAATATGAAGCAATGGTATAGAAACAGATGATTGGACTTCGTCTGCCATTAAATGCATCGTATTTGTACAAATGATAATAAGGTCAGCCCCAGCCTTCTCTAAAGATTGTGCAGCATGGATCATTTCGTTCGTTGCCTCATCCCATCGACCTGTATTTTGTAGCTCCACAATTTCGTGAAAGTTAAATGAATGCATCACAACTTTTGCTGAATTGAGCCCACCATATTGCATTTTTACATATTCATTGATTCGTTTGTAATAATCAGCTGTTGATTCCCAGCTAAGCCCACCTATTAGTCCGATCGTTTTCATCTCTCACTAACCACCTTTTTAAGTTTATTCAAACTTATCATGATATACTGGTATGTTATAGAGCCAATAAATAAACATATTTATAGTACCAGATAGGGTGTGAATAGATGATTTGGTTTGAAGTGGATCGTGAGAGTAAGACTAGTTTGACAAAACAGGTATATCAGCAGATTCGACAGCTCATTTTAAGTGAGCAGCTTGTTGCAGAAACGCGCCTGCCATCATCGCGAGAATTGGCTAATCAAATAGGAGTTTCTAGAAATACCGCCTTAGCGGCTTATGAACAGCTGTTGTATGAAGGCTATATTTATATGAAAGAAAAATCGGGGACCTACGTGGCTTCAGGAGTAGCCTTACAGGTGGAATCTATTCAAAATCCGAGAATAGTCGAGACACAACAAGGAAAGAAAGAAGATGTCATTGACTTCCGTGCTGCGCATCCTGCAATGGATCATTTTCCAAGAAGAGTATGGGGAAAGCTAGTGAAAGACATTTGCTTTGATGTCGATCAACATATTTTTGGTTATGGAAATCCGTCTGGTGAGGAACGATTGCAAACAAGTATTGCGAATTATGTATCGCGTACAAGAGGAGTGATTTGTTCCTCTAAACAAATTGTGATTACTTCTGGTGCAACCCAGGCACTTTATCTCATTACTAGATTGTTAGCTGGGACGTTGGACACGATTGCAGTAGAAGATCCTGTAACAGACGAAATGCGCGGGATTTTTTCACAAGCTGGTGCAAAAGTGATGCCAATCCCAATGGATGAAGAGGGAATCATCCCAGCATGTCTTCCAGAGAAGGAAGTTTCTAACTTTGTATTTGTTATTCCATCTCATCAATTTCCAACAGGCATTACATTAAGCATCCAGAGAAGGATCCAACTTGTAGAGTATGCGAGAAAGATGAATAGTTATATTGTTGAAGATGATTATGATAGTGAATTCACCTATGAAGGGACTGCTGTGTCGTCGATGCAAAGCCTCGATCCGAATAAGGTGATTTATGTTGGAACCTTTAGCAAAATCCTGTCTCCAGCAATTAGAATTGGCTATGTTGTATTGCCGCCTGCGCTGATTCAGTCGTTCCAAAAGTTGAAATGGTATGCGGATCGTCATACAAGTACGATTGAGCAATTAGCGATGGCTAAATTTATAGAAGATGGCTATTTAGATCAACATATTCGGAAAATGAAGCGTATTTATAAACGGAGAAGAGCCACTTTGGTTCATGCATTAAACAAGCATTTTTCATTCTGCAAAATCATTGGAGAGGCAGCTGGCATGCATTTAGTCGTTGAGTTTTTAAACATTATATTTGATGATGCACTAATAGAGAAAATCAAAGATGCTGGTGTACAAGTTTACCCTGTGGAGCATTATGCGATAACAAAAGGAAAGTATAAAAATCAAGTTGTTTTAGGTTATGGAAGCTTAACAGAAGAACAAATAGAACTTGGTGTTTCACGCATTGCTTCTGTATTGATGACGTACTAGGATAAGAGCATCCTCACTAATGAGATGTCCTATTAGATCAATAGGAAAGGACAGGTGACAAGGACGAGAAGAGTTGGCAAGCTCTCTAATTCAATGCGCTCTCCTCCTTCTCCGAGCCTCATTTGTCTTTCTTTTTTATGTAGAATGATTTTTAGTATTTAGCAAGAATTGATTCACTTTTTCAATATATGCTTTAGCTTCCTTTGATAACTTATAGTCATTCTTTTTAATCCATCCAAACTTAAACGAAGTGTCCATAAAATTTGCTATGTTAAGCGCTTTTGTATTTAGTGATTGATCATAAAGAATAGAAAGGTCATGTCCGATCGTAAGTGCTTTAAGATCTGAAACGGTTCTCATGATGAGATTTATATTTGTAGTCCTCAAGAAAATATCAACTGGCCCAATGATTCTTTGTATAGTTGATATGCACTCTTCAACATAATCATCATTGTAGAGGACGAATAATTGATCTTTTAATGAGTGTATTGTAATTTGTTCGTCTTCTTTAAATAGAGTGGAGTCTTTTGACGCATAGACCCTTAAATCTCCATTCAGAATGGGAATGAACTCAAATTCTTTTACTAAATCAAGATGTGTTTGATTTATGGCAATAAAGCCAATGTCTATCTCATCGTTTTTAAGGTCTTCAATAATGTCGAAGCTGCCTTTTTCATCTACTTCAATTTTAAAAGTAGAATAATGGTTTTTAAAATGTAGATAGGTATCAATGATAGGGTTCATTAATCCTGGAATCATTGAAATTTTGAGATAATCGTTTGTTTTTAGCTGGTTATGTGCTTCCTCCTTGACTTCATGTATAGCAAGTAAAGCAACATGAGCCTTTTCTATAATTTTATCTCCTTCTTTCGTAGCGATGGCTCCAGTATTGGTACGTTCAAATATTTTTATGTTTAGCTCAGATTCTAATTTGGTGATGGCCTGGCTTAAACCAGATTGAGTAATATTTAATGTCTTTGCGGCTTTAGCAAGAGACTTTGTTTTTGCTACTTCTACAATGTACATTAATTGTTCAATATTCATCGTAAACCACCTTAAGTAAAAGTAAACGCTTGTTTAATTATATTAAATTTTCCTTATGTCATTCAATTGTTATACTATTCTTATATTAGAATAGGGGATGAGGAAATGAAGGCAGCTGTATTACATGATGCAAAAGATTTGAGAGTAGAAGAGGTAAACGAACCAATTGTACGATCTAATCAAGTAAAAGTAAAAGTAGAGTGGGCAGGAATATGTGGCAGTGATCTTCATGCATATTCACATGGAATATCAAATGAACCACATCCGATTAGTGGAGTGAAACCACCATTTGCTCTAGGACATGAATTTTCGGGAACAATTATTGAGTTAGGTGATGGGGTAACAAAACATAAAATTGGTGAGAGAGTAACGATTGAACCACTTATCTATTGTGGCGAATGCTATGCATGTAAAAGAGGCTATTACAATCAATGTGCCAAGGTGGGGTTTGTAGGATTAAATCGTGATGGCGGTTTTGCAGAATATACAGTAGTTGATGAAGAGATGGTTCATGTTCTTCCGGACAATGTATCATTGGAAGAAGGGGCTCTAGTTGAACCAACTGCAGTTTCATTCTATGCAGTAAGAGAAAGTAAATTAAAAGCAGGAGATTCTGTAGCCATATTTGGAGCTGGTCCTATTGGATTGTTAACTTTACTATCTGCAAAAGCAGCGGGTGCTACAAATATAATTGTGATTGATTTATCTGCTGAAAGGCTAAAAAAGGCAAGCGAACTTGGAGCAACAACGGTTATAGACGGTAGTAGAAATGACATTGTAGAGACGATCTATCAAATTACGAATGGTGGAGTAAGTGTTGCTTATGAATGTGCTGGAGTACAGGCGACGATGACAAATGCTGTAGCTTCGGTAAAACAAGGTGGTCAGATCATGGCTATAGCTGTTTACTCTAAACCTGTTAGTGTAGACATGGGGCAAATCATGTTTAAAGCAGCTGATGTAACTTCTACATTAGCATATCGCCACGTATTTCCAGAGGTAATTGACATGATTTCTACTGGTCGATTAGATGTAAAAGAAGTGATAACGAAGAAAATATCTATAGATGATATTGTTGAGGAAGGTTTTAATCAGTTAATGAACGATGTAAAACAAGCGAAAATCCTTGTTAAACCATAAATATTCTATTAACTTGAACCCGTTGGAATCGATTAAGATACAGCGGGTTTCTTATTGTGGAAAAGCTGGCTACTTTTAAGAGATTAGTACTATTTGTAGTATAATTTGAATTATCAAAAATAAAGGGGGGAATGGTTTGAAGCAAACAAGAAATCCAAGCACGATACATGAACCAGTTGCGCCTTATGTACACCAAATTGAGGTGACAGGGCCAAATAGGTGGCTTACACTTTCAGGGCAACTAGGCATGAACATCGATGGCACTGTTCCAGACGATGGAATGGACCAATTGAAAGTTGCTTTAGAAAATATAAGGAAAAATTTAGAGGCTGCTAATATGAATATAGAAGATTTAACGAAACTAGTTTTCTATTTAGTTGGAGATTTTGATCCAAACAAAAGAAGAAAGATAATAGCGGATTTTTTAGGAGAACATCTTCCATGTACAACAATGCTCTATGTTGTAGCACTAGCAGCCCCTGCTTTTAAAGTTGAGATCGATGCATGGGCATGCAAAGAAATCATATAAATTAGGAGATGATTAGTTGGCGAAGATTGGATTTATTAGACACGGAATTACTGAATGGAATGCACTCGGCAAGGTTCAAGGGCTAACGAATATTCCACTCAATGATGAAGGGACACAACAAGCGAGTAAACTTGGAGAACGTCTTTTAAATGACAAGAGATGGGATGTAATCATAACAAGTGATTTATCGAGGGCGCATGAAACGGCAAAGATTATAAGCAATAAAGCCAACATTCCAATTGTACGTTTGGACAAGAGACTTCGAGAAATCAACTGTGGGAGCATTGAAGGAACAACTGAAGAGGAAAGAATCCAAAAGTGGGGAAGCCAGTGGCGTGAGTTGGATTTAGGAATGGAAAGCTTCGAGGATGTTGCGAAAAGAGGGCGATCCTTTCTTGAAGAAGTCCATCAACAATTTTTTGGTCAAAAGATTTTAGTTGTTAGTCATGGTGGCCTAATTGGTGCAACACTACGACAATTGCTTCCTGACAGGTTTCCTACACCTTATATAGAAAACACGTCCATCACCATTCTTCAAAATGTTAATGGCAGCTGGGATTGTGACCTATATAATTGCACGAGGCATCTAGATGACCATGTTCACGATGATTATATGTGGTTGTAACTTTAGTTGTGCAATTGAAGAGTTTGATGAGCTAATGAAATTAAGTAAGAAGAAAATTTAGATAGAAGTGGTGTTTACTTGGAGCATTTAACCTTTAAAGCAGAATAAATAGTGTCCGCTGTCTCTAAATCTTGGTCTTTAGATTCAAGTTCAAAATGGAGTAAAGATAATCCAGCAAAGGGACAGTGTGGTGTAACATCGTTAGTTGTAAATGATCTACTAGGTGGGGAAATTAAGAAAACAAGATTGCCAGAAGGATGGCACTTTTATAATGTTATAAATGGTAAGAGATTCGATTTTACTGCATCTCAATTTATGAAAGAGATTATTTACATGGATATACCATCAAATAGAGAAGAAGCATTCAAGGATACGAATGATGAGCAATATATCTATCTAAGTTCAAAAGTTTTAACGAATCTTGATTTTTTATAAAAAGGACAAAAAAGCAGGAGTTGTGAACTGTGCTTTCTGTCCTTTTTCTATTATTTTCCTTGATTGTAGCTTAGTTCAGGAACGTTCATTTTCCCAATTGCTTTGTAGCGCAGAACGAATAGAAATGAGAACACGCCTAGAGCAAGAAAAATAAAGCGAATATCAATAAACTCTGCAAAGATTCCTGTTAAAAAGCCTGAGAGTGGGAGAGTGCTTAAGCTCAACATTGAGATGAGACCACTGACTCTTCCGAAAATCTCTGTTGGAACAATGGACTGGCGATATGTCCGATTCAGGACATTAAATAAGATGACTGGTGCACTTTGTAAGGAAACTCCTATAAGCAAGCTTAAGAAGTTCCAACTAGCTCCTACAATGATGATGCCGATTGCGCTAAAGAGCAAGGATGTTAGCATTAGCGGAATAGGGTTCTTCCCTTTCCCCAAATAGTTGACAAGGATAATTGACCCGATTTGTGCGATTGCTGCTCCAGTATAAATGAATCCAGTTTCAGTTGAAGATAAGCCGATGCTATCACGGGAAAAGAAAACAAGCATAGAAATCAATGCCCCATTTGCAAAATTAACAACAAGAATTAAACCAGTTAATGGCCTCAATGTTGGGTGCTTCCAAACATATTGTGCTCCTTCTTTAAACTGCTCCCATGAATTACTTTGTTTTTTAGCCATTGATTGAGCTGTGAGGAAGTCAAGTAAGAAAATGGAGACGATAATCAGGACAAATGCTAGGGCGTTTAGAGTGAGCACAAAATAAGCCCCGATTTGTGCAATCAATACACCTGCGATCATGCTTCCGAACAAAACGGACGACGTATCAATAAATTGAAAAATGGAATTCACCTTCACTAACTGCGCCTTTTTAAATAACTGCGGAATGATGGTACTATTTACGACTGAATAGCAAGCTCCTGCACTGGCGATCAGAAAACCTAATAAATAAATCTGCCAAATTTGTAATATACCAAACGAATGAAGCAAGGGAATGAGACCGATACAAACTCCTTGAAAGAGTAAGCTCCCGATCATCAGTAATTTTCTTGGCATGCGGTCTGCTAAAACACCAGCGATTGGAGAAATGAAAATATAGGGCAATGTTTGAATGAAAAACATCGAACCCATGCTAGCAGCCGACTGTGTAATTTCATAAATAAGCCAAGGAAGCGCAAATATATACATTTTATCAACTAACTTAAAAATGATCGTTCCAAAAAAGTAATAATTGAAATTATTCATGGTTTACCTCCTTTGCCTCTCTATTATCATCTTTAATAAAAGGGTTAAAAAGGGTACAATTTAGAAAATGTTGTCCCCTTTTAGGAGTGAGTAGAATGAATGAACGCTATGTGGAAATGAGAGCGCATTTCTTTCGAAGAGAGAAAAATCGAAAGGTAGAATTCTCATTAGGAGAACTAGAAGAAGTATGGCATTGCACAAGGCGCAATGTGAAAAGGGTATTACACCAGCTAGAGGACGAGAGTTTACTATACTATGAGCCTGGAAAAGGGAGAGGCAATCGTTCAAAGATTACCTATGTTGCTGACTTTCAAGATGAGGTTGAGAGGGCGATTCGAAATTATATAGACATGGATCAATTAGAGAAACTCTCTCATCTTCTTCGAATGCCGATTCCAGAGGCATGGATTGCAAAATCATCTTTACTCATTCGTGATCGTCTTGGTCTCCACCGAAATGAGGAAGCCCAGGATGTCCTTTATTTATTCAAGTCGCGACCTTTTTCTACATTAGATCCTTTGAAGTTCGCCGTCACATTAGAGGCACATATTGTTTCACATCTTGGAGACACACTTGTGAAATATGACGTTGAGAGGGAGAAGGTAGTTCCACATCTAGCGCACCATTATTCGGTAGAGGACAACCGAATATGGACCTTTTATTTGCGAAAAGGAGTACTCTTTCATAACCATGAAGAGTGCACGAGTGAGGATGTGTATTATACAATTGAGCGTCTTAGTAAATCGCAACATTCACGTTCTTGGTTGACGGAGCAGATTAAAGAAGTGACCTCGCAAAATGACTATCAACTAACCATCACATTAATGGAGCCAAATCCATTTTTTATTCGTTACCTCTGCTCGCCAGCATTTTGTATTTTGCCTAAATCTGTTGAATTCGATGAGCAAAAATGGATAGGTACGGGGCCATTTTCATTAAAAGAGAGAACAAAGAACAAATTAATTCTTCAAGCACATTCTGGGTACTTTAAGGAACGACCTTTAATAGACGAAATTCATTTTTATACTGTATCAAAGGATGCAGAAAATACATTATACCTTTCAACATCAAAGAGCAGTAACGAAAAAGCCAAGGTGATCTCAGTAAAACATTCTGGATTTCAATTGCTGATGTTCCATCAAAGAGAACAATCTGTTGTGAGTCATCCAGCATTTCGTGAGGCTATGTACCATCTTTATAAAATTGATGTAATGAAAAGGGAACTAAACCTAGAAATCATTGAAGCAACGGGCTTCACGAATGAAAAGAGGGCAAAGCATCATCAGGACCCAAAGCGAGTTCAGCGATTATTGGATGAAGCGAACTATAAGGGGGAGACATTGATACTTTGTCACTTCGATACGAAACATGCAACAAGAGAAGCCACTTGGTTACAACAGTGGGCAAAAAAGGTAGGAATTCATCTGGAAACGAGAAAAGTGTCCTATGACACTTATGCCAATGGAGAAGTAGGAGAAATGGTCGACCTTTTTCTTCTAGGTATCGCCTTTCATTATGACACTCATCTATCGTTTTTGAGTTTGTTTAAGGATCAGGCGTTAATCACCTTTTTACTGAGGGAAGATCACATTAAAGTGCTTGCGGTCATGCTGAAGCAATTCGAAACAGCTCTTTCGGCAGTAGATAGACATAAGGTATTGAAGAAAATAGAGGATTATATACATGAACATCGGTTATTTCTTTTTCTTTATCATCCAAAAGTACAAAGGGAGCTCGATCCTATCCTACAGGATGCAGTGTCCCAATCATACGGTCATCTAGATTTTACGAAGCTATGGATTAAGAGATAGATAGAAATTCCCTCAAAAGAACGCTATTCTTTATAAAGAACAATAATAAACTATATATTGAATTAAATAGAAAGATATACTATACTTAAATCGTTCTTAAAAAAGAACAGAATAATCTATATTGAGGTGGTTTATTGAAAAGAATCTTTCAATATCTTTCTAATGGGTTGTTTGCACTCCTTATTCTTTTTGGAATTGGATCCATGTTTATTTTGGTGCAAGGAAAAGTGAACCCAGATCAAAGCCCACATCTCTTCGGCTTTAAGATGATGACGGTTTTGACTGGTAGTATGGAACCGAATGTTGATGCTGGATCTCTCATTATTGTAAAAGAAGTACCGCCGAGTGCCATTAAGGTAAATGATGTGATTACTTACAAGCTAAATGACACTACATTAGTCACTCATAGGGTTAATGAGATGGAATTTAAAGATGGACAAGCTCTTTACGAAACGAAAGGAGACGCGAATAACATTGTAGATGAACAACTTGTTAGAGCGGATCAACTGGAGGGAAAGCTTGTTTGGCATTTTCCATACATAGGCTCGTTTATTCAGTCATTACAGGGTGGGGCTGGGGTAGCAATCATCATTTTTATCACTCTATGTATGGTTTTGTCCATGATTGGGAAGAAGCTCGTTTTAGAGATGAGAAAAGAAAAATATAAAAGGGGAGAAAGAATTTGAAAAACAAAAAAATTGTATTCGGCTCTGTAGCGATGATGTTCATAGTAGCTGCAATGATTTCGACGGTTGCCTATTTTACAAAAACATTTGTCAGTGATGGAAATACATTAGCTGCTGCCAAATTCACAGTGGATACAGTCAATAATGAAGGCAGAACAATTGGAGATGGGGAATTCTCAATTGATGGGAATCTTTACCCAGGAATGGAATTGACAGAAGTGTATGCTTTCCAGATTAATAAGAACGATACTGAGGTGCCAGTTGAGTATACAGTAAACTTTACCCCTTCTGGTGAATTGTTTCCAAGCGGTCAAGATTCCCCCGTTCAATTATCCTTACAACGTTTAATCGGTGATAAATGGGTAGCTATTGATTTTCAATCTTCTTTTAGACCTGATGTAGACGAGGAGAAGTTCAAAATATTTGTAAGCTGGCCACATAGTGATCGTGATATCGATTTTCAAGGAAGGACAGGAAATATAAAACTAGAAGTAATCGCTACACAAGTGGATGAATTGGTAGAAGAAGAGCCTGTTGGCCCACCGTATACAACGGGAGAAATTGAGTTTAAATCTACTTCAAATGGTGCAACTAGAGTAACTACAGGGAAAGAAATTAACTTCTATTATGATCAGGACGGCAAAAGAGTAATTGAAGTAACGATGGGGGATGGCAATCCAAATGGCTCGTTTGAAAAAACAGTCGGGAACTTCCGCGTTGTTGAAGATTTCTTCCCTGATGGAGTAACCCAAGTGTACCGTGTGATTACGGACTTTGACTACTTTGCAGGGGACGATTCTGTCGCGAACAATCGAAAATGGAGATCTGATAAAAACGATATAGTATTACAGGATGGTGTCGTAACTTTTCCAAGGTTTAATGGACCGTACTTAAAAATTGAGTCTGTCGAGTTGTACAATTGGTTTAAAGAAAACAATTAAGAAAAAAGGCAGTCGCTCATGACGCGGCTGCCTATCGCTTGTGAGACATGATTCGTCTATATCCAACCATTCCGCTTGATAGAACCAGTACAGCAATGGCAATGAATAAGAGGGTTCGAATGACCTCAATATCAACTTTTACAAGAATCCCGATATAAGCCCAAACAAGCACGAGTGGATAAACAAAATCTTGGAATCGAAATGTTACTGTCAGGGCGATGAGCGCGCCAGCAATCAGCATGATTATGGACCAAGTTTGCTCGCTCATTCCTAGGAAAGGGGAATAATCCTCGCTAACGAACCAGACAAAAACATTCAAAATACTTGCTGCTGTGATCCATCCCATATACATTGAAAAAGGTAGTATCTCAAAGAAAGTATGATCCTTTGTTTCATGTATTCTTGAGTAGATGATGATTAATGTAATGAGAATTGCAAATATGATGATGGTAGATAAGAATAGCCATTGTTGGGTGAAGACTATAATCCAAAAACCGTTTAAGAAAAAATTTACGACTGGCCAATAACCAAGTCTCTCATAAATAATGGTGTTTTTAGCAAAAAACATACGAATGATCCAAATGAAGAGCAAAGCGTAGATAACACCCCAAATGGAGAAGGCATATCCAGCGGGCTGAATGATTGGCTGATTGGAGTCAGCGACATTTCCTACATTTGTGGCAGACCAATAATTAAGAAAAATCATAATCGCGAAAGCCACGACATAGACGATACTAAGCGTTTTTTGATTTCTCAAAAGCACGACCTCCTCTGTAGTATAGGTATTCACCTAATCAGAGAATATTAAACATTGTGCGCAGGACTGGACCGTCCGAAAACTGCCACTTTGATTCAAGTATTTTTGTAACCTTTAGTACCAAAAAATAAAAAATGTAGACAAAGTCGAAAAACCAACCTTGTCTACATAGTTATCATTTTACGTATTCATATCGTAAATCCTACCTTTAATTAAATAGGCAGCACTTTCTGCGATGTTTGTAATATGGTCTCCTGTGCGCTCTAAGTAACGGTTTATAAAGAGCAATTGCACAAGTTGGTTCGTTTGTTCAGGATGTTCACGCAAATAGTTTGTTAGCGATTTGTATGTTTGATCTGATAAATCATCGACCAAGTCATCGAGATTAGCGACCTCTTTTGCTAATGCCATATCTTCATCAACAAAAGATTGTACAGACATTTGCAGCATTTTTATTGCTGTTTCTTTCATGTCAGCTAATTGGGTATGCTCTTGTAAGTTCTCTGATTTTCCAATCTTAATTGTTGCTTTCGCGATGTTTACAGCAAAGTCAGCGATCCGTTCAATATCGGAAGAAATCTTAATGGCACCAATGATGCTGCGCAAGTCTCTTGCTACAGGCTGCTCTTTAGCCATGAGCCAAACCGAAAACTGATTGATTTCATTTTCAATCTGATCGATGATGTAGTCTTCTTCAATGACTTTTAAAGCTTTTTCAACATCTTGATTGATAAAAGCAGTATACGCTTTTTCAAATGCTGAGATGGTAAGGTCATTCATCTCTTTAATTTTGTTTTTTAACTCAAGCAGGTTTTTGTCAAAGCTTTCTCGAACGACCATAGTAATCCCTCCATTATCCGAATCGTCCAGTGACGTAGTCTTCTGTACGCTGGTCTTTTGGCGTTGAGAAGATTTGATTCGTTTCAGCGTATTCAACGACCTCTCCATTTAAGAAGAATGCTGTTTTATCTGAAACACGTGCAGCTTGCTGCATATTATGTGTAACAATAACAATTGTATAATCCTTCTTCATTTGTGTAATCAACTCTTCAACCTTTAAGGTAGAAATCGGATCAAGAGCTGATGTTGGTTCATCCATTAAAATCACATCTGGTTTCATTGCAATTGCTCGTGCGATACAAACACGTTGCTGTTGACCACCTGATAACCCTAGCGCGGATGATTTTAAGCGATCCTTCACTTCATCCCAGATAGCAGCACCACGCAAGCTTTCTTCAACGATTGCATTCAAGACTTTTTTGCTCTTAATTCCTTGCATGCGAGGGCCGTATGCAACATTATCATAAATACTCATTGGAAAAAGGTTAGGCTTTTGAAAGACCATTCCTACTTTTGTTCGTAATTGAATCACGTCATTTGATCGGTAAATATTCTGTCCCTCGATAACAATATCACCAGCAATTTTGACGCCGTCAATCAAATCATTCATCCGGTTTAGTGTTCTTAAAAACGTGGATTTACCACATCCAGATGGTCCGATCAAGGCAGTAACTTCTTTCTCTTGGATATCTAATGAGACATCGTAAAGTGCTTGCTTTTCTCCGTAAAAAAGATTCAAGTTTCGCACGCTTATTTTCGCATTATTAGATGTAGATTGAGGTGTATTTGTTTGTTGGTCCATTATTGCTGTACCCATACGTAACACTCCTTTTAATAGTTCGCTTTATTTAACTTCTTCGAGATAAATGTAGCAGTCAGATTCAAGAATAAGATAATCACAATTAGCACAATTCCAACAGCAGATGCAAGTGCAATATCTCCAGACTCCTGTGTTACGAGGTAAGAATGGACTGTTAATGTTCGTGCGGATGAAAAGATCCCCTCGGGCATTGCTGCAACTGTACCAGCTGTTAAGAAAATGGCAGCTGATTCACCGACGATCCGTCCGATTGAAAGAATGATTCCAGATAAGATCCCTGGCATTGCACTTGGTAAAATGACTTTATATAGAGTTTGGAGCTTTGTTGAGCCTAGTGCTAAAGAGCCTTCACGATAAGTAGGTGGGACTGTTTTTAATGCTTCCTCTGTCGTTCGAATGATGACCGGTAATACGATAATCGTTAATGTAAGAGAAGCAGCGATAATAGACATTCCGAGTTTTAATGTTGTTACAAAGAATACAGCCCCGAACAATCCGTAAATAATTGATGGAATACCCGTTAAGCTTTCTGTTGCAAAGCGAATCATTCTTACGAGCCTGCCTTGCTTTGCATACTCTTGTAAATATACAGCGGCTAGTATTCCAATTGGTGTTGCAATTATTAATGAAATGACAATTGTATAGATGGTTGTGATGATCATTGGCCAAATACCGCCACCACCTGCAGGTGAATAATCACCAAATATAAAATCAAAGCTGATTAAATGATAGCCTTTATAAAAAATGAAACCGACGATGGTTAAGAGGACGGCAATGGTTAAAAAGGCAGAGAACCATAAAAGCCCACGTAGTAGATTGTCATTAAACCTTCTCAACTTATTTACCACCCTTCGAACTGATTTTTGCTAAAACAAAGTTTAGGATTAGGATAAAGGAGAACAAAACAATACCAGTTGCGAATAACATTTCTTGGTGTGTACCAAATGCATATCCCATTTCTAAAGCGATATTTGTTGTAAGAGGTCTCACACTATCCGTTAGGCTTGTCGGAACGATTAAGCTGTTTCCTGCAACTAAGATTACAGCCATAGTTTCTCCAATTGCACGTCCAAGCCCTAATACAATAGCTGCCATAATTCCAGATTTTGCTGACGGAACAACAACTTTAAAGATTGTTCCAATTTGTGAAGCACCTAAAGCTAAAGAGCCTTCACGATAGGTTTTTGGCACCGCTCTAATCGCGGTTTCAGCTACGGTGACGATGGTCGGTAGCATCATGATTGCTAATACTAGTATGACGGCAATTAATGTCTGTCCTTTGACTAGACCAAGTTGGTTTTGCAAAAACGGAACAATAATAGCTAAACCGAATACTCCATATAAAACAGAAGGAATACCTGCCAATAGTTGAACAGCAGGAGAGATAATTTTTGCAACGCTCTTCGGTGCAATTTCTGCTAAGAAGATGGCAGTGAATAGTCCAACTGGAACACCAATAACAAGGGCGCCGATTGTTGCATAGATGGAAGCAACAATCATTGGGAAGATGCCATATTTATCTTCGCTTGGCACCCAATCTGTACCAAATAGGAATGACAAGAAGCTATACCCATCTGCTAAAAAAGGATTAGATCCTTTGTAAAATACGAAACCGATGATAAGCAATAAACTGATTACTGAGAGTAAGGCACAAAAGAGAAAAAGTTTTGCTGATACATTTTCAAGAAAATATTTACGTTTATTGTTTTGATTCATTTGAGTATTAAATGAATCATTTTGTTGTTTCGGCATGAATGATACCTCCAAGCTAGCATAACTACTGTATTGGAATTGCGCCAACTTCAGCGACAATTTTTTGTCCATCAGGACTTAGAATGAAATCTATAAATGATCTGCCAGCCTCTGAAATCGTTTCTTCTTTATGCACGAACAGGAATGGTCTTGAAAGTTGATATTTTTGATCTAAAACATTTTGAGCAGTCGCTTCAACACCGTTAATTTTCATCGTAGAGATGGTATCATCAATGTACTCAAATGATATAAATCCAATAGCATGACGATTTGTCGCTACAGTCGTTTTAATATTTCCATTTCCACTTGCGACGATTGAATTTCGAATTAATTGACCAGAAGTATAGTCAACAATTTCTTGGAAAGCATCACGTGAACCAGATCCATCTTCACGTGATACGACTACAATCTCCATATCATCCCCACCAAGGTCTTTCCAGTTGGTGATTTTCCCAGTGAAAATATCTTTTACTTGCTCCATTGTTAAGTCGCTTACCTTATTAGTAGGATGTGCAACGATTACGATTCCATCATAAGCAATAATTGTTTCTGTTAATCCACTCGCAACTTCTCCTTCTTTTAAATCACGAGAGGACATGCCTATTTCTGAAACCCCAGAAATTGCATTTGTTATTCCAGCTGAGGAACCGATTTGGTTTACTTCTATTTTGACGTTTGCATTTTCACTCTGGTGCTTATCCGCAAGTTTTTCCGTTAATGGTCCGACGGATGTGGAGCCAGAGATCGCAATAGTGCTTGTTTCACCAGAGGAATTGCCTTGTCCAGCTTGTTCTCCATCATTACTGCATGCAGTTAAGAAGAGTGCAAATGATGCAATGAAGCCGATAAATGCTTTTTTATTAAAAGATGGCATGAAAAAACCCTCCAAATTTCGATTGCTTGTTAACGTACAAGTCAAGAATACTGGATGTGAGTAAATGTTCTATTAATCATTCGTAAAGATTTTGTAAATTTTTTAGTCTTTCATATTATCGTTTGAATTAGTCAGCCTACTTATAATAAGAAAAAAATGTAAAGAGAGGAAATAATAATAGATTGAATATTATTAAATTTTTGTAAATAACGCCTTCGAATGGAGAAGTCTTTAGAATTGTTCTTCCCCTGTATAACGATGAATAACCTTTTCCATCTGCAAAATTTGAATAGCTGAGGGAGGATGTGAGTAGTACAGTATAATAGGGTGCCAAATATTTCTTTTTTTGTTATTGTTAGAATATTAAATATGAAGGAGTGATCAAAATGAAAATCAAAGCAAAGGTGATAGAGCTTTAATAGCGTTTAAAGTCTTCTATCACGTAATCATACTTTACAGAATAGGATGATAGGAGAGAAGAAATTGAATAAATCAATTTTTGAAGATAATTTTGAGAAATATGGTGATCCATTAGAATATGATCATCGATATAACCATATTAAAAATGAAATGCCACTCTTGTTAAAGTATGCAAAAGACTTAGGGAAACCATTTGTGGAACTTGGTTGTGGTTCTGGTCGTTTGACGATTCCTATGGCTGAAATAGGATATAAAATGATTGGGGTAGATCTCCATGAAGGGATGTTAAATCTCGCAAAGATAAAAGCAAATCATGCTGGACTACCAATTGCATTTCATCATCAAGATTGTACAATATTGCGACTGGAAGAAAAGACAAATTTTATGTTTATGGTAGGCAATTCTTTTCAACACTTTTTAACAAATGAAAGTCAAGATATGTTGTTATCTTCTGTAAGAAACCACTTAATACATGAGGGAATCTTCATTTTTGATACGAGAAATCCGATTTTACACGAACTAGCAGTAGTAGAAAAGTACGAAAATCGCTATGCAAATAAAGAGAAGCAAGATGTTGTTGAAAGAGGCGAGGATATTTACGATCATCTTTCACAAATACTATCGTGCTATGAAGAGCGTGATCTCTATGAAAATGGAAGGTACATTCGAACGGACAAAGACAAAATCTTGCTTCGCTATACGTATCCATTAGAATTAATGCGGTTACTAAAAGAACATGGTTTTGAAATCGTGGAATTGTTTGGGGACTGGGAGGAGGGGGAATTAACTCCAAAGAGTTTACAAATGGTAATTGTCTGTAGAAGGAAATAATATGAAGTTGCTGGACATAATTATCTTCAAATAATGATTTATAAAGGAGACTTTGAACACACTCAAAGTCTCCTTTATAAATCATTTTTTAACCATTAACACAAGTTGGCTTGTTGCATCAGAATCTTTTTTAGAATAGTCTTAACGATTTCTTAATATACAAAAACTTAGGTTATATTTCTACTTTTGAGAGACAAAACCATTAATTGTCGTTTTGTATATTCGTGTTTATTTCTTAAGAGTTTTCATTCGGAAAAGCCGATGATTCTTTAGTTTGTTGATCATACTAGCTTACGACATAGTCTATTCTTTTAACTAATTGAGTGAGTTCTTTCAAGGATAACTGCTCATGGCATTCATGTTCCATTTCAAGTATAATTTCATACTCAAGTAGATTATTTATAGTTTGTTGAATTTTCTGATTAAATATTAATGATACTTCCCAATCGATTTCTTCAGATAAGCGTAAATTTATCCGCATTCAATTTAATCTTTGTATCATTGATAAACATGGCTCCTTGGTCAATCAATTTCTCCTCGATTAATTGGCAACAGAATTGGAAGAGGCCATGGTGAATTGGCGAATTAATTATTTTTCCTCTAAATGAACACGAAATCTGTTAATTGTGCGGAAACTTTGATTGTATCCTTGTGCTAGCTCATATCATATGGATACTGTCATTAATAGGTGTTCAATCTTGTTTGAAAAGGTCGATTGAGCGGAGGCACATAAGATGATTATTAGCATCATACGTGGATGATAGGCAGGACAGCCTTCTTATCAAAAGAATGGTTCGAAGGTTTCAAGAGGAATACTTTTAGCTAAATGGTGAATATGGAAAGTAGTCCTATCTTTTCTTTATAATTTCACTTTTAAATTTAAAGGCAATACTAATTGAATTTGTGTTCTAATTTTTAAACATTAAGACCCTTCTTTCTTTTGAACTTTGGTGTGATAACTTTATATTATAAGTAAGGTCCTTATAAATAATTCAAAAATATTCAAAGCCGACGAAATTTTACTCGTGGTATAAATTCACCGGCTTTTTCATTTTAGAGATGGGTTTTGTCCAAGTCTCTTTTTAATTTAATATCCTATAGGCGGGTTACATGCTTTACGAACTACTTTTACATAGTTACTAGTTGTACGCCAAGGTTCGATATTCCAAGGGTTTTTAACTCCTTTGATAGTGTCAGCATGACAATGTAATTGAGCTCTCATACTTGCAGTGTTATTCCAGTTTCTGTCATTCTTATGTTTATTATAAACAACTTCCCAACGATATTTATGTAAATGAGCCTCTACAATTGGGTTTGCAGGTTTTTGCCATGCATTTGGTTTAGGATTTAAAGATAAAGTTACACCTTCAGAACGTGTATTCCAAGCTGATCCAGAATAATAATCAGAAAATGCAGTAGGGGTACTTGATAAAGTAGATATACGATTTCCAAGTGATGCTAATATTTCATTTTCATATTTCTCTAGTTCACTATTATCATAAACAGCAAAGATTGCATTTTCACTTGTTGGATCTCCCGAAAGTAGTGCTAAATAAAAATCTCCGTCTGCAAAATCAATTTCTGATGCTTTTTTTATAGTGTACTTATAACCTAATTCATCAATTAGTTCATCATTATCGCTTACATTTTTGTTTTCATTTGCAAAAGTGTAAGTGGATGTAATAGGAGCTATTAAAAAAATCGCTAATACAATAATAAAAAGTTTTTTCATTTCTCATCACCCTCATGTTTTTTTGATATATTAACATTTTTGGTAAATATATCATATGTAAATATTACAATATTTTTTAAAATTAGTAAATTTATATTGTGATATAATGTAAAAAAATATAAAAAGTAGGTGCATTTTATGTTAGGAGAAACGTTTACATGGTTACGTCCTATTTATTATTTAATTGCAGTGGTACTAGTCTTTAATTTTGTATATTTAGTTTTTCTAAAAAACAAAATTAAATCAACTACTTATGTATTACTAAATTCATTCTTTTTTGTATTAATAGGATTAATTTTATTAATTATTCAAGGTTTTATTGTTGATGAATTTAACAGATCTGGAGACTCTATTATTTTTTATTTATCTATACTTTTTGTTATTATCTTTTTTTTAAGTTTAATATTTAATACCAAAAATAAATCAGCTTAAACGCTAATTATAATTTGTGATTAATAAAACAATCCTTACTTTCAGCAGTCATATTTTGATTTGATTTTATGAATAATCTAAACTTTTGCGATACGTCTAGACTTTTCATCTTGGAAGATTATAAGGACATTCTTACTTTTTGGTATTTTCGCATAGAGCGGGACAAAGTCTTACTTCGCTATATGCATCCAAATGGCTTTGAAATCGTGGAATTGTTTGGGGACTGGGAGGAAAAGGAGCTAACAAGTACGAGCTTGCAAATGGTCGTTGTTTGTCAATTGAAATAAGTGTGAGCCTTTCTTAATCAAACGTTTGATTAAGAAAGGCTTTTTTACTGTTCAAAGTGGTGAGGAGAGAATATATATAATATAAAAAAGAAGGTAGTTAATGATGAAAAGAAATAATGGACAATCGAGTTTTCCAATTCGTATGTGCTTACCTGGAGGCTATCGATATTGTGGTCCAGGCTGTAGTGGTCCGGGAAAGCCAATTAATTCAGTAGATGCATGTTGTAAGAAACATGATGAATGTGTAGCAAAGTATGGTTTGGATTGTAGATGTGACCATGCTTTGATTCGTTGTATAGAAAAGAAGTCTTATGAAAGCAGCAAAGAAGGAGAAGCAGCAAAGCTTGTAACGAATGCAATGAATGTTTGGACGACCATCCGTTGTAACAAACGGTATTGGACTTAAAGATTAGAATATGTTGGAAAAGATATGAGAGTATAGTAAAATGTAATTGTTTGAAAATACAGATATTTAGGAGGTTTTTATGAGTCTTGCACCTTTTCCTGGTTTGACGAAGCTTGAGTGTGATCTTGTAGAAAAGGAGTTTTTATTAGTTGGACAAAGCTTAACCGCAAATTTCCCCAATGGATTCCCAGACGCCGCCATAAAAATTCAACAAGCATTTGAACTCCGAAGAGATGAAGTAAAACATGCACTTAATAAGGAAATCATGATTAGTCCATATATGTGTAATGAAATCATGGCAACGTATTTTGCATGCTTAGAAGTAGAACAATTCGATGAAGTTCCAGAAGATATGCATAAAATTCATCTTCCTCTCACTAAATATGCACGTGTTCGCTGTACAAACAAATCGGTTGGTGAAGGCTATAATAAGATCTTTCATTGGATGAGCGAAAATGGCTACGTTGAAAAGAGACTCTACTATACGTTCCCAGTTGAAATCTATTACTTTGAAGATAATGTAGATGAAGAAAATGTAGATTTGTTGATTCCAATTAAGGATGTAGAATAAATATGCTTGAAGTGAGTCGTTTGAAATGTGATGTTGTTGAAAAGGCATTTTTGCTAGTTGGACAAAGTGTGACAACAAACTTTCCACATGATGCTATTAAAGTTCAAATGGATTTTAAAGAAAGGCAATCTGTCATTAAAAATTCTGAACGGCCGAATGTAATTATCAGTCCATATCTTTGTAACGATCTAGTAGTAACGTATTTTGCATGCGTAGAAGTACGAGAGTTAGCTGATGTTCCTGAAGGGATGATTGGTTTTGCCATTCCAGAAAGCAAATATGCCCGTGTACGATATTCAAATCGTTCAATTGACCAAGGGTATGGCACGCTTTTTCAATGGATGGGTGAAAACAATTACACGCAAAAGTCTCTCCAAGGCACATTCCCGATTGAAATCTTTTATATGGATGAGGGGAAGGATGTGCTTGATGTTGAGCTTTTGATCCCAATCCATACGCCATCAGTGTAAGTTGACTTCAAACACTGTTAAAGGGTCGGTTCAAATATTAGTTAAAAGTAGATAATCAACTCAAACATACCTAAGTTCAGGTATGTTTGAGATTGTAGACAAAGTCGATTTCCGACTTTGTCTACATTTTTTCGTAGTACTTTTTTATAATAAGAGAAAACCTCAGAATGTCTTGAAAACGCTTGTCAGACTAAGCGTGCGGTCGAATAAAGACCCGAATAGAACACAAGGTTCATGAGGGGACGAGTGAGACAAACAACGACGTATGCGAGCGTTTGTCAACAGTCTGAAACATACCTAAGTTCAGGTATGTTTTATTATTTTAACTTGAATACGAAGTTTGATTCGATTATTATCTAATTAGATATATATCTAATTAAAGAAGAGGTATTAAAAATGAATGTCATAAATTTACTTAAGCAAGAAAGAGAATATCGAAAGCTATTTAGTGCAGGAATTTTAAATGGAATTGGAGATCGCTTTAGTCAAGTCGCTGTATTAGCTTTGCTATTACACATCACTGGTTCTGGCTTAGCCGTCGGAATTACACTAGCAATTCGTGTCATCCCATTTCTGTTTTTTGCACCATTAGGCGGTTGGTTGGCAGATCGCATTTCTCGTAAATCGATTTTAGTATTAACAGATTTTATTCGTATACTATTTGCTCTTTCGTTTCTTTTTGTAAATGAATCAACAATCTGGGTAGTGTATGTCGGTACTTTTTTTCTTGCGGTAGGGGAAGCGATTTATGCACCAGCAAGAAAATCACTCATACCGCAAATTGTGAGGCATGAAAACATTGTAAAAGTGAATGGGCTGGAACAGGTGATGCTGGGGGTTGTCCTCATTGGAGGTTCATTAACAGGTGGACTTGTTTCATTCTTAATTGGTCCGCACATCACTTTTTTTGTGAATGGGTTGTCCTTCTTCGTTGCGGGGTTGATTTTAACAAGATTGTCTGAACCTCCAAATATGGATGTACGATCAGATGAAGATGAGAAGCAGAATCGTTCGATCATCAAGCTATTTTTCACATCCAATGTGCTGATTGTAGTGCTAATGACGGAAATCTTTATTCCTTTATTAAATGGCATTGATAATGTCTTAATTAGTGTTTATGCGGTGCAAGAATTCCAGCTAGCAGACATTGGGGTAGGGCTTTTCTACGGTGCATTAGGGGTAGGGTTGATGCTCAGCTTCGTGGTAGCGGAACGATTGAATAATAGGCTACTATACGTAGGTCTCATCGTTCTAGTTTTGGAAGGTGTTTTTTTGTTTTTCATTAGCACTACAGAAAGCGTCTACGCAGCGGTTCTTTTCTTCATAACCGTCGCATTTTTTTCTGGTTTAGGAAATGTGTGCTTCGACTCTGTCGTGATGAAACAAGTACCTAAGAGCATGCAAGGAAAAGTATTTGGCTTCCTTACGACAATTTCTAATACACTCATTGGGCTATCAATGTTTTTAGCGGGAGTAGCTTTAGAGGTTTTTCCTCCTAGATTGCTTGGAGCAGTTGGAGGAATTGGCTTTATCGTTGTAGGGTTTCTACTTTTATTATTCTTAATGTTCAATAAACTTAATAAAAAATAAGGATAAATATGTTAATATGAAAGTGGAGGTGGCAAATGAAGAGAAGCATACGGCAACATTTGTTTCCACTAATCTGTCTAATTATAATGATTCTAATTTTTGGATCATTGCTTACGAATAATATCATTAAAAATGTTCAGGAACGTACTCAGCTTGTTGATGACTTTAACGAAAAAAAGAGTGAACTCATTTGGTTATCTGTTCTAGACTATGACGACATCCGATTGGAAAATGTAGTTGAAGATTCTGAGCTTATAGGGCTCCTAGTCGAAGAACTAGCGTCTGCGAAGCTCAATGTGACGCTTATCAAACCATCTGTAGTAGATGTATCTTATTCGTTGTTACTGCGTAGTAACAGGGGAGATTACTTCAGCTTAGACATAGATAAAAATGGCAAATATTTCTTCAATGGCTATAGAGTTGCTAGTGAATTACAAAACGTAAATGAAGTATTGGAAATCTCCAAAAATCAGTAGAAGGCACTTAGGAAACTAGGTGTTTTCGTTTTTTAAAGAAGGAGTGACAGCATTTGTATGTAAAAGTATATCGTTATAGAGTGCATCCGGATTGCGTGGAGCAATATTCTTCTGTGCAAAGACAAGCAAGGCTCCATTATCAAGCTGTAGGGCAAATAAAAACTATGTACTTGAAGCAGAGGGATTCTTCATCCTCTTGGACGGAATATAGCTATTATGAAAGTGAATCAGCATATCAGAATGGAATGAAGCAGTTAGAAGGAAATGAAGAATTAAATAGGCTCTATCAAGAGTTCCTCTCTTGTCTTGTAGAAGGAACAGAGATCATAGAAGAGGAGTATATACAGATTGAACTGTGAGGCGACGAAATATGAAAACAACGATTTTATTTGACTTAGATGGAACGTTATTGAATCGGGATGCATCTTTAAAAAGGTTTGCAGATATTCAGTTTCATCGCCTAAGACAGTTTATTCACACATCGCATAAGCTAAAGTATGTACAACGGCTTATTGAACTGGACGAAAGAGGTTATCGTTCAAAACAACAAGTATTCGAGCTGATGGCGACAGAAGGGCTTATTCACTCTACTTCAGTAGTAATTTTTGTAAAGGACTATTATGAACAATTTCATCACCATTCAATTTCATTTCCTTATGCTATTGACCTTTTAAAGTATGTAAAAAAAGCTGGTTGGAAGCTTGGGCTGATTACAAATGGTTCGATAAGCATGCAACAATCGACGATGAGTTCAATCGGGATCGTACCGTTTTTTGATACAATTGTAATTTCTGAAAGAGTAGGAATGAAAAAGCCAGATCATCGTATTTTTCTTCATGCATGTGGTCAATTAAAGGTGAAGCCCGAAGACTGCTTTTTTGTTGGGGATCATCCAGTGAATGATATAAGAGCAGCTCGTGAAGTAGGGATGACCACGATTTGGAAAAGGGATTCTCAATGGAACGATGAAAATGCTGATTTTACAATTGATGAGCTAGACGAAATAATAGAAATTTGTCAAAAGATAAAGATATAGAATAAGGGGAACTAGTCGATACTAATGGAATGCAACGACGGTGGTGTACTATTTTCCTTAGGTAAACACTTTTTTCCGCCTATTACTTTTGTAGAAGGAGGGAAAAAGGTTGCTCTAGACCCACTCAATCCACGTTTGCTATGCTATTAACGCATATGGAATGGGGGACGACATATGGTTGAACAGAAATACAAAAATTTAAAAAAGGGTGAACGTGGGGCAATTATCAGTATTATTGCTTATTTAATTCTATCGGTTTTGAAGTTAATAGTTGGAGTCTACGCTGGCTCTGAGGCTTTGAAGGCAGATGGTTTGAATAACGCAACAGATATTGTTGCTTCAATTGCTGTTCTCGTTGGCTTACGAATATCGCAAAAGCCACCAGATGAAAACCATCCTTATGGCCATTGGAAAGCTGAAAACATTGCATCATTGATTGCTTCGTTTATTATGATGGCAATAGGAATACAAGTGCTCCTTGGAGCAGGAAGATCCGTACTTTCTGGAACGAGTGAAGCTCCTGATACGATTGCTACATGGGTCGGAGTTTTGAGCGCTATTGTCATGTTTGGAGTTTATCGGTACAACCGCAAATTAGCAGAAGAAATTGACAGTCAAGCTGTTATGGCAGCTGCTAAGGATAATATATCTGATGCATGGGTAAGTATTGGGGCAACAGTTGGGATCATCGGTGCGCAATTTGGTTTGCCGTGGTTAGATCCTGTTACTGCACTTATTGTTGGGGTGTTAATCTGTAAAACTGCATGGGGGATATTTTCTGATGCATCGCACCATTTAACGGACGGCTTTGATGAAACCCAAATGAATGAATACAAAGAGAATATTATGTCCGTTGAAGGAATTGAGGATGTAAAGGATATTCGTGCACGTAAATATGGTAACAATACCGTTGTTGATATTGTCATATTGGTAAATCCTTCTCTTGATGTAGCGGAGGCACATGATTTAGCAACAATGGTTGAAGAAAAATTAATAAATGAATTCGAAGTCTTTGATGTTCATGTACATGTTGAACCATGTCTAAACAAGTAAAGGCTAGATGATGATTACACCACTATCCTAGTTTTGATGTGGTGTTTTTATTGTCAATCGCATCGGTTAAGAGGTAAGATTTTTAAGAGAAGCAGTGTATAAGGAGGCCGTGTAGATGTCGAAGCAACAGATCCTTGTCGTTGAGGATGAAGAGAAAATCGCTAGGCTTATTGAGCTGGAGCTAGAGTATGAAGGCTATGAAGTCACGAAGGTATACGATGGGATTGAAGCGTTGGAATTGTATCGTAGCAAAAGCTGGGATTTGATCCTATTAGATGTAATGATTCCAGGGTTAAGTGGAATTGAACTACTTCGTCGCATCCGTACAAATGATTCTGTAACGCCAATTTATTTACTCACTGCAAAAAGCTCGGTAGAAGACAAAGTTTCAGGGCTTGATTTAGGAGCGAATGATTACATCACGAAGCCTTTTCAAATAGAAGAATTGCTCGCACGAATTCGTGTTGCTCTAAGGAATAGGGCAACTGAAGAAGAGGGAGTCCTTCGCCTGGAGGATTTAGTATTGCATGAAAAAACAAGAGAAGTCACACGCGGTGAAAGCCTGATAGAGTTAACCGCAAGAGAGTTTGAATTGTTACAGTTCTTACTGATGAATAAGAAACAGGTTCTTTCTAGGGAGCAGATATTAGACGCGGTATGGGGCTATGATTTTGCGGGAGACACCAATGTTGTGGATGTATACATACGTTATATCCGAAAAAAGATTGACGTGCAGAATGAAGAATCCTTAATAAGAACAGTTCGTGGAGTCGGATATGTGATAAAGGAACGCTCATGAGAGTTAGAAATAAAATTAATCTTTATACTGTGGTGTTATTTGCTGTCCTGCTTTTATTAATGAATACATCCATCTATTTTTTATTTTCTAAACTAATGATTGATAGTGAATTACAAGTGGCACAAAGTGAAGGAGCAAATATTGCAAAAACCTTGAACCAGTCACTTGGTACGGTTTCTCAAGGAGAATTATTAAGAGCTTATGTGCCAGTTAATGGGATGATTCGAATCCTAAATGAAAATCTAGAAGGGACGACGACTCAATCAACGGAAGATGATGTGTTGCGTTTAGCCACACCTACATTTTTTGTAGGAGAGAAAAGTGAAAGAATTCGCATTGACGGAAAAACGTACGCCTTTAGCTCGATTCCCGTTATATTAGAGAACGGTACGATTGGCAATCTGCAGCTGACAAAAAATATGGAACAGACGATTGAAAACCTACAAACACTTCGTATCGTCCTTTTCATTGTGACAATTCTTGTTTTATTACCGATTGTGATCTCCAGTCATGTATTGAGTGGAGTCATTATGAAACCAATTGCATCGATGATCAGCACAATTCGCGACATTCGTACAAGTGGTAGCTTTAAAAGAATTCACCTGGAGAAAAAATCAAAGGATGAACTAACGGAAATGGCGACAAGCTTTAATCATATGATGGACTTGTTAGAAGAGAACTTTGAGAAGCAGAAAAAGTTTGTTTCCAGTGCTTCACATGAACTGAAAACGCCGATTACGATTATCGAAAGTTATGCAAGTTTATTAAAAAGACGTGGGAAATCTGAGCCTGAGATTTTTGATGAGGCAACCGAAGCGATTCATTCCGAAGCAGTTAGGATGAAAGACTTAACGGAGCAACTCTTATTACTCGCCACGCATCAAGAAAGATGGCAGCAAAATATGAGCACGATAGATGTCGGAAATGTTCTTTATGAGGTGAGTAAGTCATTTCAAAATGCATATAAAAGAGATGTCAACCTTTCTTATCCTGAAAGTGTCACATTAAAAACAGATGAACAGAAGTTAAAGCAGCTTCTTTATATCTTAATGGACAATGCTCGTAAGTATAGTGAAGGAAAGATTGATTTATCAGTTGAAGAACTAAATGACAGTCTCCTTATTACGATTACTGATACAGGAATTGGCATTCCAGCGAGAGACCTACCTCACGTGTTTGAACGGTTTTATCGAGTAGATGAAGCAAGAACAAGGAAAACTGGAGGAGCTGGATTAGGGTTATCGCTAGCAAAAGAAATAGCAGATGCACTGTTTCTCGAACTTCTAATTGAAAGCACTGAAGGGATCGGAACAACGGTAAAAATTTTAAAGAAAAAACAATAGGGGTTCTCAGCAAATTTTCATCTTTTTATTGAATAATGGAAGCATGAAGCATTTTATAGAGGTGGTTGAATGAAAAGGAAATGGGTTACTGTAATCATTATTTTTCTCGTTCCCTTGGTTTTATTTTCAATTTGGAAAATGAACAGCGCTCCTGAGTCCCTAACAAAAGCTGAAGCAACGAAAAAAGTCGAAGACCTATTTAATGGAACGGTGCAGACAGTTGTCACTAAAGCAAACGGGTATGAATTATCCTTTGAAAAAGAGGCATCACAATATGTAGTTATGTTACATGCGCAAACAGGAGAAGTGCTTTCAATTAAGCAGGAACAAGTCGAGCAGGAAGAGAAAGTAAGGCTATCAACAGAAGAAGTGAAGTCGTTATTAGGTCCAGAAGTTGAAGTCGTTTCTGCTAAAGAAGAGCCAGATGTATGGATTCTACAAGCAAATCATGATGATCAACAATGGACCTATATTGTCGACGCTTATACAGGCGAAGTGTTAGAGCGAAGAGAATCAAGTGTGCAACTTGAAGCGCTATTAACAGAAGAGGAAGCAAGTGAAATTGCACTCACTCAAGTAAACGGAACAATAGATGATATTGATTTAGAATCGTTAAATGGGCAGCCTTATTATATAGTTGAAATTGAAACCGACAATGATGTTGAAGCGATTGTTCAGATTCATGCAATCACAGGGAAAGCAACCGTCACCTGGGAAGATTAATTGCTTTTCTCAGCAGATTTTAATGTTTCTCTCCTTTTCTTTTAACTTTTCACGGATATATTGAATGTGTAAGAAAGATGAAAGGAGAAATGACAGATGACAATGAAGAAAAAACTAATGATTGGTGTAATTGGTGCAGTTGTTTTAGGAGGGGCTGTTGCTGTTGGTGCTACGACTAAAAGTGAAAGTGAAGCTCCGAAAATAACATTAGAAAAAGCAACAGAAACTGCTCTAAATGAGCGACCGGGAACATTAGATAGTGTAGAGTTGGAAAATAAACGCAGCGGATCTTACTATGAGGTGGACATTAAAGAGGAAGGCGTAGAATACGAATTGAAAGTTGATGCATCATCAGGAGAAGTTCTTTCGAAAAAAGAAGAACAAGATGATGACAAAACGACGACAGATGCTTCGAATGCAGAAGATGTAAAGCTAATCATCTCAAGCGAGCAAGCAATCGAAAATGCTAAAAGTGAAGTAAACGGAACAGTAAAGGAAGTTAAACTAGATTATGATGATGGCAAATATGTGTATGAAATTGAACTCAGTTCAGATAAGGGAGAAGTCGAATTTGAAATCGATGCAGTTACGGGTGCCATTCTAGAAATCGACTACGATCGTGACTAACTCTTATGTTTTCTGGCAAAGGCACATATCAGAGTTTTGAGTGATATATCAACAACTTTAGAGCGAAATCAACACTTTTCCAGAATATATCAACAACTTTAGAGTGAAATCAACACTTTTCCGGAACATATCAACAACTCTAGAGCGAAATCAACACTTTTCTAGATAATCCCTACCACCATAGAAATAAAAGCCAAGAAATCTTTTTAGTTCTTGGCTTTTCATATTGTTAATCTCCTGATACTGGTATATGTTTGAATGTTGTAACGTCAAACAAGCCGATATCTGTTAACTTGATGTCTGGAATGACGGGCAATGCAAGGAAACTTAGTGTTAAAAATGGATTGAAGCCTTTTTTTACACCGACTGTTTCGAGTGCGATGTCAATTTCTTTTAAGTTTCTGTAGACGTCCATATAGGGCGCTGGTGATAGTAACCCAGAAATTGGAAGGTGTAGTTTAGCGAGTACTTTGCCGTTTTGAACAACAACAAGTCCGCCTTCCATTTCTCCAATCGTTTTTGCTGCAAAAAGAATGTCCTCATCAGAGGTTCCTGTCACGATTAAATTATGGGAATCATGGCCAACAGTTGTTGCGATGGCCCCGTTTTGCATGCCGATTCCATGAACGATGCCTAGTCCAATATTTCCTGTATTGTGATGGCGTTCAATGACAGCCATTTTATGCTGATCACGTTCTATGGAAGAAACAAAATGACCTGTTGCAGATACTGAAACATTTTCGAATCTCTTCTTTGTGATCAAGCTATTTGGAATGACTTCAATAATTGTAGCTGTGCCGTCAATAATAGGTATTTGCAACTGTGCTGATGTGAGCTCAGGCAAATGTACGGAACCCGTTAAACCAACAGGCTCTAACTGGGGGAGTTCTGGGTAGGATACCAATGACCCGTTTTTCACCACGCACTTGCCGTTTTTAAATACAGCGTTGATCGACACTTCATTTAGGTCACTTACGAATAAGAAGTCTGCCTTATACCCTGGTGCAATGGCGCCATTTTCTTCTAAACCATAGCATTCAGCCGCATTTAATGAGGCCATTTGATACGCTGTGATCGGGTCAATACCTTCTTCAATTGCAAGTCTTACTATATAATCAATGCTGCCTTCATCTATGACATCGTCAAGATGGCGATCATCGGTTACGAATAAAAACCGTCTTGCATTGCGCTCTGTTACAGCTTTTATGACTCTCTTTAATTCTTTTGCAACAGTACCTTCTCGAATCAGCACATACATCCCTTTACGGATGCGTTCTAAAGCTTGCTCGGCTGTCGTGCATTCATGGTCGGTTTTAATGCCTGCCGTTGTATATACATCGATTTGCTTTCCTGATAGCCCAGAAGCATGACCATCAATTTTTTTATTTCTTAATTTTGCATCAAGGATCTTTTGAATTAAATCTGGTTCTGTGTTCTCAACTCCAGGATAATTCATTACCTCTGCAAGCCCATGAACCAATTCATGTTCATAAAAAGGCTGCAAGTCTTCGGCAGTTAAAGTTGCTCCGGAGTGTTCAAAAGATGTTGCTGGAACACAGGAAGGTAGCATAAAGTGGAAATCAAAAGGAACATCACGGGCAGAATCTAGCATAAATTGAATGCCCTTTGCTCCTGAGACATTGGCAATTTCATGTGGATCGCAAATAATCGCGGTTACCCCATGTAACAATTGTACTTTTGCGAATTCTGCTGGAGGTACCATTGAGGATTCAATATGAACATGCCCATCAATGAAGGAAGGGACGATATATTTTCCTTTGGCATCGATTTCATTTGCACCTGCGTATTCTCCTATGCCAGCTATATAGCCATCTTTAATGGCTATATCCATTTGGATCCATTCACCATTAAACACATCGAGGATGTTTCCGTTTTTTATGATTAAATCAGCTGGTTTTTGACCAGATGCAACATGTATGCGATTTTCTAATGATTGTTTGTTCATGAAGCAACCTCCCTTTTGCTAGTATTCTACCTTATTCGCAAAAGAATTCCACGTCGTAAACGGAATGTTGTAATTTTCAAAATATAGTCTGGAAATTGGGATTTTACGTTGGTTGTGGGGTAGTAGGATTTCATCGTAAATAAATGCATCATCAAAACCGGCAAGTCTAGCATCATCTTTTGTGCTAGCGAAATAGACGGCTTTTGGTCTTGCCCAATAAATGGCACCTAAACACATTGGGCATGGCTCGCAACTTGTGTAAAGTTCGCAATCTGTTAATTGATATGACTGTAATGTATGGCAAGCATTCCTGATGGCTACTATCTCAGCATGGGCAGTTGGATCATTATGGGTTGTGACATGATTACATCCAGTGCTGATCACCTTTCCATTTTTAACGACCACCGCAGCAAATGGTCCGCCTTTTTCAGTCAATACATTTTGAGTGGCGAGATCAATCGCATTTTTCATAAAAGAAACGTCCAACTTAGTCCACCCCTTTTTTAATTTTTATTACTATAGCATATTCATAAAGAGTTGAGCTAAATTGAACGAAAAATTCTTTATATATTTGTAAGCTGTCGCTTTCGTTTTAACAAAGATTGAAATTCTTTTTCTAATGCATCTGATGGCTCGATGCTTAATCTTGATAGCACTTCTGTAATTTTCGTTTCGATTACAAGGAGATCGTCTGCTTTATGGTCACGTTCTTCAGTTTTAGAAGAGTTTTCATATTCGCCAAGTGTCCCAGAGAACACATAGAGATTCTGATCCTTGATCTCAATGATTTTTGTTGCTAATGTTCCAATAAAACGACGATCATGTGAGACGAAAATAACGGTTCCTTCATAATCGGAAAGCAGGGACTCAAGTGCTTCAACTGCATCTAAATCTAAATAATTCGTTGGTTCATCGAGAATGAACGTGTTGATATCACTTACAAATGATTTAGCTAGCGCAACCTTCACTCTTTCGCCTCCGCTCAATACATGAACCGGCTTATATACTTCATCACGCTTAAAGTGGAGTCGCGCCAAGACCGTACGAACAAAGTCTTCTTCTTGAATAGAAGTCGACTGTACATTCTCTAAGATTGATTTATCTGTGTCCAACACATTTAGATTTTGACTAAAATAGCCAACCTTCACAGCAGGAGAAATGGAGAAGCCGCCTTTTTCACTTAGAAGTCTTTTGATGAGCGTTGTCTTACCACTTCCATTAGGCCCAATGAGTGCGACCTTGTCACCTCCTCGAATATGAAAGCTCGACTTCTTCCATAGCATACGATTTTCAATCTTTCCGATACTATTCTCGGCACGGATCATTATCTTATTTTTAAATGCTTTTTCATTAGGAAGGCTCATTTTGATTTTTGTTTCAGCTTTTGGTTTTTCAACCTTTTCGAGCTTATCTAAACGAGTTTCCATCGCCTTTCCTACTTGTTGAAGCTTTTTTTGTTTTTTTGCAAAATACGGTTTTGTCCCCGTTATTCTGGCCTCTGATGAAGAGAGGTTTTTTGGCTTTTTTGTCGCGCGTTCGGCTTTTCGCTGTTTTTCCATCAAAGCATTTTCCAACTGTTTTTTCTTCTGCTCATACTTATCATAAGCATCTTCTTGCTGCTGCTTTTTCAAAGCCTTTTGTTGAGTATAGAAAGAATAATTGCCGTTATACACAGTTAATGAACCGTCAGCTATTTCCCATATCGTAGTGCACACAGCATCTAGAAAAGCTCGATCATGAGAAACAATAACAAATGCGCCTTTCCAGCTAGTGAATATCTTCTCCAACCATTCGATATGCGATGTATCTAGATTGGTTGTCGGCTCATCAGCAAAGAAGACTTCCGTATTTTCTTGGAGTGCATTTTTAATATAGTCCTGGGTGACTTCTCCACCACTTTTCACCGTGTCGGTACGTTTTAGCTGTGGAAGAAAACTGTATGTGGCATTCACTTGGATTTGCCCACCATCAATTGGATGCTGGCTTGTTAAAGCTTTTAACAGTGTTGTTTTGCCGCTGCCATTTTTTCCGACGATGCCGATTTTCGCTGAGCGTGGAATTGCAAGTCGCTCTATATCAAGCAGAAGTCGGTCTTTTATATATACTTTCAAATTGCTTGCTTCAAATAAATTCATGAAATCATCTCCCTTTTTGGAGACTAAAAAAGCCTCCTATCTTGGTTCAGAATAGGAGGCATGGGTGTATGCAAAAATAGGGAATAGTCCCTAATGTCCTCCATGAAGCCAATCCTATTCTGAAAACATCGATTGAAGGAACAAGAAATAGACAGGAGTAGCCTGTGGTTTCTTCTTTCGCTTCAATTGTAAGTTTTCTAAAAAATAGGATTAGTACTTCATTGTGGACAAATTCACCCTTTCGCATTATTGATAATATATACGTTATCTTATAAAAGAGAGAATGTCAATGTGACAGTATTTGTCTTTTGTTTATTGCTTATATCTTAAGTATTCATAGTGCTTAGTCGGTTCTGCTTTTATGATTTCATTACGTTCGTTTCGGTAGATCTCGAATTGCTGGTATGTTTCAATTAGGTAGCCATCTTCTATATGTTCGTTCACAAGTTGAAGTTCCAACTCAGGAATGATTATATCGATAGAATTGGTGTCACTGCTCGCATCAACTTCTTCTTCGTTTGCATATGGGATATAAGGATAATCTCCTATTCGGTCTTCAGTAAGTTCATTTTCCGTAAATTGATGTTCGAGAAAAAATGTAGCAGAAAGGATTGCGAATAAAGCAATAGGCAATAACAATTTTTTCATCGTTTTAAACCTCCTATTTAAGCACATACTCAATACATATGTCTGTCCGATAGCGTTTATGATCGTTGCAAAAGGGAAAGAAGCAGGGGGAGGGTTTCAATTGAATAAGTTTACAAGAAAAGAGATTGCATTATCATTCATCCTTTTCGCACTAATCATTGGATTTTCCGTTTGGTATTTAGTATTCTCTACACCAAAAAATTCTGTAGAATTGTATCAAAAGGTTCGGTTTGCTGATGATTATGAGAAGGTCCAATCGTATATGGTCAATGAATCTAGCGGTGATTTTTCAGAAGAGGATTTTGAATACATAAACGAATTATCACATTCAGCTGAAAGAATCTCATCGATCACCTTAGTTGAATTTGAAGATAGAACTTATCTTTTAAAAACGACACCAGGAACGAATCGTTTAAAAATCATCCATGTAGAAGAGCTACCAGAAGAGTTTCGAGAGTATTTTTTGAAGTTACCTTAAAAGCGAGTGTAAACTCGTTTTTTTTTTTTTGCTTACTATGTCACGTTGTGATATATTCTAAATAAGATATATCACAGCGCGACATAGTAAGGAGATTTGAGTAGATGGAGAAGCTTTTTAAAAAATATATTCCAATGACAGAAACCGCATTTTATATTTTATTGTCATTGTCAACACCTCGTCATGGCTATGGAATCATCAAGCATGTAGAGGAACTATCAACAGGAAGGTTGAGGCTAGGGTCTGGGACTGTTTATGGCACATTAACGAAAATGCAAAAGGACGGAATGATTGTCGTATTTGCTGATGATCAACGGAGAACTCTGTATGAGATCACAGCAATAGGAAAAGCAATCATTCGAGCTGAAATAGATCGGTTAAAGGAAGTCCATCAAAACGTATTAAAATACGAGGAGGCGTTCCAAGATGAAGAAATTTAACCCATTTTGGAGTTATGATGTTGAGAAAACGGAAAGCTGGCTTGAGGATATGGCAGAACATGGATATGAAGTGAAAAGTGTAGATTCTTTAAAGAGGATTTTCCACTTTGAAAAAGGATCAAATTCCACACGTACCATCCGAATTGTACATGACAAGCATTCTCAGTCACTTCCTTCAACTTTAATGAAAGATGGGTGGAGTGTTCTCTTTACTACGGGAAAGTGGGTGTTTATAAGCAATGAAGCTCCGCAAAGCTTACAGAAGACAATGCCCAGTCGGGATGGGATTTTAAAGAGAAATCGCCTTCATATGTATGGATTTCTCGCTTTTCTCGTTTTTACATGTATCAATCTTCTTATGCCGATCACCCTATTCACTTATGCATTTTTTTCTGATGCTCCCATCAATAGGGTGGAAAGTCCGTTTTGGTGGATTACCTACTCGGTTGGATTTCTTGTTCTTTTACTTGTTATTCTAGCTATTCTATCGATCATAAAAATTACAAGAACAAATCGTGATCTCAGCAACGAGGAAGTCCCTGTTGAAAACGAAGCATATACGCCAATTCTAAAACGAAAATTTAGTTGGTTTTATGAACCAGATAAATTGGAAAGATGGTTAGAAGAACAAGAACGGCTAGGAAATCAACTAGTAAAGGTCAATCGGATAGGCAACACTTTTACATTTAAAAAAGGAGATGGTCGGCTTGTATCTTACCATGCAGATTATCAAAATATGTCTTCTGAATCTTATTATGACATGCATAAAGAATCGGGCTGGGAGCTCATGTTTACAAATTCAATGATGTGGCAAAATTGGTCGATTTGGAGGAAGGGGTATGCTGAAAATGATGAGAAGCCTATGTTCTATGAAAGGGAGTATATGAAGCGCCATAGAAGAAGAGTCTCCATCACCTATTCAATCCTGTTTATGCCATTGGTCTTCATGTATGGCTATCTGGTATTTTCAACGTTAGGTAATGTTTCGATGATTCACGGATGGAGTATGGTTCTGATTGGAGTGCTTATGCTCCAATTAATATGGCTTCTCACAAAAAGCTGGCGTTACTACTTTCGAATAACAAAATAATTCTTTACTTTAATGTACGAACCCTTGCAAGTGTTAAAAAAATGGTGGTATTATCATTTTTAATACATACGTAATGGGGTGTTATGATGTCAATTGAAGCGGTGAAGAACCATTTAAAGAAATGGGGGCGAGATCAGGACGTCCTAGAGTTTGATGAGTTGAGTGCAACGGTTGAGCAGGCAGCAAATGTGCTAGGAGTAGAACCAGCAAGGATCGCTAAAACGCTAACCTTTCGTGGGAACAATGACGGGGCAATTGTAGTTGTGGCAGCTGGTGATGTAAAGATTGATAATAAAAAGTTCCGTGAAAAGTTTGGGTTAAAAGCAAGAATGTTATCTGCCGATGAAGCATTCGAGTATACAGGACATAAGGTTGGTGGTGTTTGTCCATTTGGTTTGAAAAATCCGTTGCCTGTCTATGTTGATGTTTCAATGAAAAGGTTTAATACATTGTTTCCCGCATGTGGGAGCAACAACTCTGCAATTGAGTTAACATGTGATGAAATAGTTCAGTACTCAAATGCACAAGAGTGGGTTGATGTTTGCAAGGGTTGGCAAGAACCAACTGTAAACGATCAAGAAGTGATCGTTTCAAATAAGTAACGATAAGGTGGTGCACACTATTAGCACCGCCTTTATGTTGTTTTTCTCCAAATAACGTTCTTCCTAATGAAATCCATTTACCAGATTATCTAATATGTGAGATAATTATTATTCCATTTACATGAAATTATTCAAATATATTATACATTAACTGGTAATATTTAGTTTTTAATTCATATGTTTTTTAGGAGGAGTTTATAGTGGAATTTATAGTATTGCTGACAGTTTCGATGATTCCACTTATCATTTCATTTTCAATTTTAATCTATGCAAAGACGTCAATCGCTAAAGCATTATCTATTTTTTTAATGATGTTGTCATTCTGGCAGATTGATGTAGCGATATTATATACAGATGTTTTATTAGAAATGCATGAAATGGATCATCTTTTCCGATTTTTCCGAATCGGTTCGATTATGATCATGCCAATCATGTATTACTTTACCTATACAATTATTAAGGAGTATAGCGCCAATCACGTAGCTCGTCTTCTTTATAATCGTATCGTATTTATTTTTATCTTAATTTTTAGCTTTGTCGTGTATTTTATAAACTTTACATCACTTGGTGTGGAAACATATGTGCTGAAAAGTGAAGGGTTTATTGCACCTTCACATTGGTTGCCGTTGTATGGACCACTGAATGTATTATTTATCATAAATGTATTGCTCGTATTTGTGCATACACTTGTGCTTTTCTTCTTCACAATTAAGTTAAAGGATGGTCCATATAAGCATTTTTATTTTAAGCTCATCATCGCGGCACTAATTATCTTTTTAAATGGTGTGCTTAGTGGTTTTGCTTTTATTCCATTGTTCTTTTCTAGCTTTAATTCAGTTGTTGCGGCGATTATCCTATACTTGGCGTTCTTCACATTGCAGGCACATCAGATGAATAAGATGAACAGTAGTCTGAAAAAGCAAAGCGAGTTACTGGAAGCTATTATGAATATTAACCCAAATTTTATTCTTGTGAAAAATGAAAAGAATGAAATTGTTAAAGTGAATGAAGCATTTTGTGACTTAGTTGCGATCGAGTCAACGGCCTTACTTAATCAGGATTTTTCTAATCTGTCAGCACATTATGAGATGCTGCGCGGGAGAGATGAACCATTCCGATATATGAACTTAAAGGGGAAGCTGTATTACATTTTATGGGGGAGGAAGAAGCTTCACCAAAAGAATGGAGAACGATTTGAAATCTATTTTGGGATTGATGTGACCGAACAAAAGCAAAACGAACAAATTCTCCTTTCTTCAGAAAAGATGAAGGTCATCGGGGAAATGGCGGCTAGTGTAGCTCATGAAATCCGTAACCCTTTGACTACAATACGTGGCTTTATCCAATTGATGAAGGAAAAGAATGAGGAACCTGAGTATGAGGTAATTCTATTGGATGAGATTGATCGCATTAATCAAGTGTTAAAAGAGCTATTGATATTAGGTAAACCTGAATCGACTGAGGGTGATGACGAGACTGAACTTTCAATAGAGGCTTGTGGTGAATTGAAGAATATTCAACTGTTGTTCCAAGCGATGGCAATTGAACAAAATAAAGCAATTGAAGTCGATTTGCGAACGATAAATAAGTCTACCCTTTCAATGGGCAAAGCACATTTTAAACAGGTAATCATTAATATTATTAAAAATAGTTTAGAAGCAATTCCGAAAGAAGGAAGAATTAAAATCATCCTTGATGAACAGCAGACCTTTGTCCGCATTCGAATTTTGGATAATGGAGAGGGAATTCACAAGGAGAGGCTAAGCCGAATTGGTGAACCTTATTATACAAGCAAAGAAAAAGGGACCGGCATTGGTCTAACAATTTGTTTAAAGCTAATGAAAGAAAACAATGGTGAAATGATTGTGAAAAGCAAAGAACACTGGGGAACAGTTGTTACATTGTTATTCCCTAAAAGAAATTAAGCAAAATGAACACCGTAAAGCTTATTCTTTACGTAATAGTCAAACACTCATAATCGTCAACTTTATGACGCTTATGAGTGTTTCAGACTGTTGACAAACGCTCGCATACGTCGTTGTTTGTCTCACTCGTCCCCTCATGAACCGTGTGTTCTATTCGGGTCTTCATTCGACCGCACGCCTGGTCTGACAAGCGTTTTCAAGACATTCTGAGGGGTTTCTCTTATTATCAAAAAGTACTACAATCTCAAACACTCATAATCGTCAACTTTATGACGCTTATGAGTGTTTTTTTATTCTTCCCTATTGATAAAATGTGGAATTTATTATATAGTACATTACAACAGTAATGCACTATATTAGAGAGGAGGCGATGGTCATCTTAAATCCTAATAGTCCAAAACCTATTTACGTACAAATTGCAGAATGGATCGAAACTGAAATTTTAAATGGACATTTTTCAAATGGAGATAAAATCTACTCCCAATACCAATTAGCTGAGATGTATACAATCAATCCCGCAACGGCCGCTAAGGGCTTGGCTCTACTAGTGGAAGACGGCGTGTTGTTCAAAAAGCGAGGACTAGGAATGTTTGTATCCGAACAGGCGAAGGAGAGAATTATGAACAAAAGAAAAAATGAGACGTTAAAGAAGCTAGTTCAAGACATAGTGATCGAAGCCAATCGCCTGAATGTAACGAAGGAAGAATTGTGGAGCATGATTTTAGACGAAGGGGAGAATGAAGGATGATTGTTAGCTGCAAAGATGTAACGAAATCCTATTTTAAGCGGCAGATTCTGAATCATTTGGACTTGGAAATAAAAGAAAACGCATTAACAGGACTTGTTGGTAGGAATGGTGTGGGGAAGACGACCTTGTTAAAAATGCTCGCTGGGTTTACGAAGCCAACATCAGGAAGCATAGAAGTCTTTGGTGAAAACCCGGTTGAAAGTCTTACAGTTTCAGAGAAAACGATTTTTGTTGATGATCAAATGCGTTTTTCATCGTCATTGCGTCTTAGTGAGATTTTAGAAGCGGGTGAGCATTTCTACCCGAATTGGAATATGGACATTGCAAAGAAGCTGTTCGATTATTTCTCTTTCGATCCGACAGGCTATCATAATCGGCTTTCAAAAGGGAGAACGAGTACATTTAATATGATTGTTGGGCTTGCATCTCGATGCCCACTGACCATTTTTGATGAACCGACAACTGGGATGGATCATGCAACTAGAAACGATTTTTATCGTGCGCTTATGAAGGATTATTTGCTTGCACCAAGAACGATTATTATCTCTAGTCACCACATGAACGAAGTTGAAAATTTATTAGAAGACGTGATCATATTGCACGGTGGCAACGTCAAGCTTCATATGAAGATGGACGATTTTAAAGAGTATGGAATGGCTGTACAGGGACCATCAGCAGCGGTGGATCAATGGCTAAGTGGAAAACAACTTCTTCACCAACGATCAATCAATGCGCATATGAAATATGCAGTCGTCATCAATAACTTCACACAAGAAATCGCAGAAAATGCAAGACTTACTGGTCTACAACTCTCAAAAGTACCAAGCAGCGAAATGAGCATGTACTTAACAGGAGCAACGAAAGGGGGAATCGAAGATGTCTATGCCACAGTTGATGAAACATATTAAAAAGCAATATACCTTTAAACTAAAGTCGTATATTGATATTTATAGTTCATTAGTCGGTATGCAGTTAATCGGAATCCTTTTTACTGTTATACTTATTGGCTCTTCAGTAGGAGGATCATCGTTATGGGTTCAATACAATGTGAGATTGTATAATTCAGATATTGTGATGGCCTTTACATTTTTATGGATGTTCGTAACGGGAATTACGGTAACGCTGAAAACAAACCGCGAAGAGGATTTTTCCTTTGTTACGAATAGACTCACTAGTAGTGTTTCTTCCATTCTTTTTTTACTAACGGTTTCAGGGTTTGCTGCGATACTAGTGCTAGCATCTAATTTTCTAATATGGGCTGTTAAGATATTAACGAGCAGCTCACTAGGACTTTATTCAAACCATATGACAATTGCGGAAGGTTTTAGTTATCTCCTTATTATATTTTGTTATCTTCTTGTAATTGGAGCTTTTTCATATTTTGTTGGATCACTTGTTCAGATTCATAAAGTGTTAATGTTTGCCGTACCTGTTCTAATCTTTGTTCTTTTTAATATTTTAGTTTCACAACAGAGTGTCGTATCAAGTTTCTTTAAGTATTACTTTTTTGAATCTACGCTTCTAGCTTTTATGCTGATTTCAGTAGCTATAAGTACGCTACTATTTAGTATTGCATCGTCAATTTTTTCGAAACTGGAGGTCAAACGATGATTGAAATAGCAGTATTGATTTTATTGGTTTGTTGTACCTTCATGTTCTTTCGATTAACTCGTTTTAAAAAGACAGAATTGAAGTTCACTCATTGGCTGGCTGGAGTGTACTTAGGAGCGCTACTCGTAAGTGTTGCAATTATGATGTTCTCCCCTGTTCAATCAACAGAAGACTATAAACGACCGATATTGTATCCGTTAATCAGCAATGGTGAATTCGATCAAATTGATCCAAGTTATATCGAAGGTGAATGGACATTTGAAGTAACGGAAGGTCCTTTCTTAGTAGATACGAAAGATAGCTATGGTCAACTTATGGTCATTATGGAGCGGAAGGAAGAAGATGACGGAATCGTATCGGCTACATTATATAAAGCATTTATCGAAATAAATGGAGCAGATGTAACGGATCAACTCATTCAGCCAAAAGTGATGACCGAGGAAATGCGGATAATATTAGAAATGCCTTATCAGCAATTAGATTCGGATCAATTGACGAAACCGTCGTTGATCAATGGTTTGGATATGTCCAGCGGTAGCCAATCAGGATATCCAGTTCTTTATCTCGAGGTACCAAAGTCGATCAAAGTTGAATCAACAACAGGAGTTACAATCGATCTAGCGAACCATTAAACGAAAAAAGGTGCAAGCGTCAGCTTGCACCTTTTTGGGCTAGAGAATCGTTTGCTCTATTCCTTATAGAAAGGATGAAAATCGTGCTTAAAATACATAGTGTTCCCATCCATTCCCCGAGTCCGAAGAGGACGTTTAACCAGACAACTGCGATGATGGCTGCGGATAGTGGTTCTGCACAGCCGAGGATGCCGGTTTCGGTAGGGGTGATGTATTTCATGCTTTCTAAATAGCAATAGAAAGGGATAAGTGTGCCAAAGATGATAATGAAAAGTGTTGCTGCAATGGATACAAGAGTCCATTCACCTTCAAAATTCCACGGTGGAAAGATGATGGCTAGCACAACACCACCAATGAGCATCGCCCATCCAGTGACAATCACAGACCCCCAATTTGCAAGAAGTCGATGCGGGTATAAGGTGTAAAATGCAAGTGCAAAAGCGGAAGCTATGCCCCAAACAACTGCCTCGATTGAGATGGAGAGTGACTGAAAGCTACCACCTGTCACGAGCAAAAATGTCCCCGTGATTGCTAAAAATACGGAAGCGAATTCCTTTTTGTATGGCATCCTTCTTGCGCGTAAAGCTACAAATGAAGTGATGATCACAGGTGCTAAGTATTGTAATACTGTTGCCGTTGCAGCATTGCCGTGTTGGATCGCAACGAAAAAAGTATATTGAACGGCAAGCATACCAAATAAACCAAATATAACGATTTGAAAAGCATCGTATTTTGATTGCCAGATGTTTAAAACGTTCCAGCGCTGTTTTCTGAAAGCAATGAGTAAAAACAAGATACCCGAACATAATAAACGTACGACAACGAGCCATTCAGATGTGAATGAATGCTGCTGAAATAAGAACTGAGCAACAGTGCCTGATACACCCCATAGAAGTGCAGCAGTTAAAACGAGTATGATTCCTTTTTTTCGATTTAATGATGCCATAAATTTTCCTCTTAAATGTGATAGAATTTTCCATAGCTTACATGTCTTAAAGTGTGACTGTCAATAAAAAAATGTGATTGGGATTGACATTTATAAGAAAGATCGATAAAATGAATGATATTCAGTCATTAAATGAGGTGGTTTGCATCGATAAACGTGAGAAAATCATCGAAGCAGCAATTGAAGTTTTTCGGGATAAAGGGATTGAGAAAACGAAAATCTCAGATATAGTTAAGCTTGCTGGCATAGCACAAGGAACGTATTATTTGTATTTTCCTTCTAAACTATCGGTTATGCCTGCGATTGCAGAAAAGCTCGTCGAAATTGAAATGGAGAAGGTCAAACAAACTTTTCATGAAAAAGGAATATTTCTTGATCAGTTAGAGGATCTTGTCAAAACAGTTTTCGTATTTACAAATGATTATCGTGAAGTATTAGCACTCGTTTATGCTGGACTTGCCTCTTCTGAGCATATAAAAGAATGGGAAGAAGTATATGATCCTTTGTATTCGTATGTTGCAAACGTTCTTGAGCAAGCAAAGACGAACGGATTTATACGATCATCAATGGATTCGCAAGATATGTCAAAACTTGTTATTGGCTTGATTGAATCTGCAGCAGAGCAAGTCTATCTTTATAAACAAGCAACAGAAGAAGAGGTTGAGCGTCAAATGGCTTCTGTTTTAGATTTTATGCAACACGCACTAGATGTAAAGGGGCGATAGCATCGTCTTTTTCTTTTGGAACAAAAATGACTGATAATCATTCATATTATATAGGGGGAAACATCATGAATAAAGCATGGTTTTATGTGGCTCTTACTTGTATCGTAGAGCTATTGTGGGTATTTGGTTTTAATGTAGCGTCGATGTGGTGGCATTGGGCAATGATTGTTGGCCTGATAGCTGTTGATTTTTATTTCTTATCAAAAGCGTGTGAAAGTTTACCAACCGGGACAGTCTATGCCATTTTTGCTGGAGTAGGAACCGTTGGTACAGTGGTAATGGATGTCTTGATTTTTGATGGTGCATTAAACATATTAAAAGTGCTCTTTATTGCACTAATCGCTTTAGGGGTTATTGGGTTAAAGTTAGCTGATCAAAATGAAGAGAATCAAAGAAAGGAGCTTGTTTAAATGGGTTGGTTATATGTATTAATCGCAGCTGCGTGTGAAGTGGTTGGTGTATATGGATTAAAGCTATATAGTGGGAACCGGACAATGAAAAACGGTGGATTGTTTATCGGTGGCTTCGGCTTATCCTTTTTATTCTTATATCAATCTTTTCAATATTTACAATTAAGTATTGCCTATGCCGTTTGGATCGGAATTGGAACGGCAGGCGCAGTATTAATCGGTATGTTTTTGTTTTCTGAATCAAAAAGCATGCAGCGAATCGTCAGTCTCATTCTTATTATCATTGGAGTAGCAGGATTAAAAGCAGTAAGCTAAAGGGACAGGCTCTCGCTTAAGAGCCTGTCAGACTGTTGACAAACGCTCGCATACGTCGTTGTTTGGCATCAAAGTCCGCTCATGAACCGTGTGTTCTAGTCGGGGCTTCATTCGACCGCACGCCTAGTCTGACAAGCGTTTTCAAGACATTCTGAGGGTTACTCTTATTATCAAAAAGTACTACGATCTCACAGGCTCTCGCTTAAGAGCCTGTTTTTTTATGCATTCTTTTTACAAAAAGGGTTAACCAATAGGCTGGAAAAACGGCAGCAAAATTGCCGAGGAAAATCTTGAAATAATTCATATTGTCTCCGAATATTGTTAAGCCGATTGCATGCTCGATTGGAGCAAAGCCAAATGCTAAGATTGCCGAAGCAATGACACAATACAGGTAGAAGTTCTTTTGTCTATGCAATGTATACTGATAAACAAGGAGGAATACGCCAGGTAATAAAGCCGCTGTTAAATTAAGAGCAAACGGCAAAATCGGTGCAAGGAAATATGGATGCCAAAATTCTGTGCTCCTTGCTAGAATAATCTCGATATAAGTCCAACAAAGGTGAACGCCAAATCCGAAAAAGAAAATTTCAAAGATTTTTTCACGATCTACCTTGATATATACAATAATTAGTGGAATAACAAAAAGGGCAAGGTTCACCCAAAACTGCCAAGTCGAAAAGCTAGAATACTCCAGCCAATAATCTGTGAATAATTGGGATAGTTCTGCATTTTTAGTTTCAAGCAATTCCCAATAGGCTTCTTTTGTCATTATAAAACCCTCCGCATAATTCCTCTTCCATATGGTAACCATTTAGGGATGAATGATTCAAAATAAAATGGGAAAAGGTTGAAAGGTTGACATAGTTAAGTTATTAAAATATAATTACTTACAAAAAGTAAGTAAAGAGGAGAGCTAAATATGGGATTTCATGATTCAACGACAACCTATGCAACTAAGGTGCATTTAATCGTAACTGATATCGATCGTTCCATCGCATTTTATGAGGATATGTTAGGTTTATCAGTTATAAATCAAAAAGAAAAATATGTAGAACTTGCTGCAGATGGTCAAAATGCACTGATTACATTAGAGCAGCCGAACGGGGTATTGCCGAAGGAAAACAGAAAAACAGGGTTGTATCATTTGGCATTATTATTACCGAGTCGAGCAGACTTAGCGGCAGTCATCCGCCATTTTATTGATAAGCGCTATCCGGTTCAAGGGGCATCAGACCATGGCGTAAGTGAGGCCCTTTATCTTGCGGACCCAGATGGAATAGGGATTGAAATTTATGCAGATCGTCCAAAGGAAACATGGAGCTGGAATAAAAGTGAAGTGAAGATGATCACAGAACCGATGGATGTAGAAGGCGTGCTGTCCGAATGGAATGAAGAACCTTTTAGTAAGCTTCCTTCTGGAACAATCATGGGTCATATCCATCTACATGTAGCGGAATTTGAGAAAACAAAGTCATTTTATCTAGATGGCTTAGGTTTCAATATTGTCGCTAATTACGGCTCACAAGCTTTATTCATCTCGACAGGAGATTATCATCACCATATCGGGTTAAATACATGGAATGGAGTAGGTGCGCAGCCACCAAGTGAGAATAGTGCAGGAATGAGTTATTTTCACCTATCGTTTCCGAGTGAAAAAGAAAGACTCCAAGCAAAAGAACGACTTAAAGAGATGGGATTCGACGTCAAGGAAGAAGCTTCGCTATTCAATGTGAAAGATCCTTCTGGAATATTGATACAATTTTAAATAGAGGCGGGCGACCGTCTCTATTATTGTGTAGAAAAAGAATTTGAGATCATGTTTAAGTGATTTAAGATCAAAAATTCGAGTTTCAGATCAAAAAGAAAGAGTTGGGTTTATAAACCCTATTTCTTTGTTCACTATGTAATAATAGATGCATCGATTGGGGGAAGGAAGAGAATGAGAAAATATTATTATGAAGATGCTTATATGAAAGAATTCACTGCAAAGGTCATTACACGTGAGAAGGAAGATGGCAGACCTTATCTTGTACTCGATAAAACAAGTTTTTATCCCTCTGGTGGTGGTCAGCCTCACGATACTGGTGTTCTTAATGATGTGAAAGTAGTAGATGTTGAAGAGGTTGATGGGGAGATCCGTCATTATGTAAAAGAAGAAATAACCGAATCATTCTTAACAGGGCATATTGATTGGGCAAGGCGCTTTGATCATATGCAACAGCATTGTGGGCAGCATATCCTTTCTGCCGCCTTTGAAGAGTTATACGGAATGGAGACAGTAGGATTCCATCTTGGAAAAGAAAGTGTCACAATCGACTTAGCTGTAAAGGAACTCAAAAAGAATCAAGCAGATGCTGCTGAACATTTAGCGAACGAAATTATCCGTGAAAATCGTTTAATTGAAACCAAATGGGTTGAACGTAATGAGCTTGATCATTACCCATTGAGGAAAATGCCGAAGGTGGAATCGAATATTCGACTCGTCATTATTCCTGAATTTGATTACAATGGCTGCGGTGGAACCCACCCTAAATCTACAGGGGAAGTCGGGATGATAAAATTATTAGACTGGGAAAAACAAAGAGGAAATATCCGTCTTACGTTCATATGTGGAGATCGTGTTAGAACCCAGTTAGAAACCAGCTATACATATATGAAAGAAATGACGAAGATTCTGAATGTGCCACAAGCAAATGTGGTTGACCAAACTGTAGCATTGATCAATCAAAGAAAAGTACTAGAAGCCCAAATTAATAATCTTAGAAAGACGCTCTTATCTTATGAAGCAGAGGATCTCCTTAAACAAGCAGTAAAAAAAGGACCATTTACATGCATCATTCAATCTGTTTATGAAAAAGAGATGAAAGGTTTACAACAGCTCACAAGAGAGGTTATTTCGAAAAACGAGTGTGCTATTTCGATTATTTTTACGGAGAAGAACGAAAAGATCCAATTCGTTGGTGGATGTGGGGAAGCTGTTCCTATGAAGATGAACGAATTTGCAAAATCCATTTTTCCGTTGATAAATGGTACTGGTGGTGGAAATGCAAAAATGGCTCAAGGTGGCGGGATGCCAACTGCATTCACGCTTGAAGATTTAGTAAGAATTAGCGATGAAACGTTGGATCAAATGTTGAGTAGTTAATAGTAGAAATATATTTAATTTTTAGAAAAGTCTATAAAAATTATTGTCATCGTTGTCCTGTTGTATTACAATTCTAGTATGGGTCATGCATTATATTGAATGTTTATGCTCGTCACATAAACACCTCATGTAATATCCGTGTTCTCAGGAGGAAGTATAAATGTATACTAGAAATACAATTTATATAATCGGTGAAAGCAAGACTGCTTCTAATAATCCGATTACACAGAAGTATAATGGATTCTTTACTGCGTTTGTTGTTGAACGTGACACAGCGGAGATTATTGATGCTGAATGTTCCTCTACAATTGACTTAACATCGAAGTTTATTCGATCGATCTTTGTAGGGAAAACAATGAAAGAAGTAGACACTATTTTACAAGAAATCGAGAATCGCTATTTTGGGTCCTCTCAAAAGGCGCTGATGGTTGCGTTTAAAAATGCACATCTCAAATACATGCAAATAATAAATGATTAAGCTGCTTTTTCTGTTTAACGCAGATAAAATCCAGCTGCCTGAAACCCACTGTTTCCTTGGCAGCTGGATTTTTTTATATCAAAAGCTATTTTGTTAGAAGTTCTTACATAAAAATAAGATAAAAGTGGGGGAAAAGCATGAAGTTATATGTATCAGTTGACATGGAAGGTATTACTGGTTTAGCGGATCATACACATGTAGACTCGGCAAAGCATAATTATGAACGCAGTCGACTCATCATGACAGAAGAAGCAAACCATGTGATTACAGAAGCATTTGCTAGAGGATGTACAGAAGTGCTAGTAAATGACAGCCATTCAAAAATGAATAATCTATTAATAGAAAAGCTTCATCCTGAAACAAAGCTAATCACGGGTGATGTCAAACCGTATTCAATGGTCGAAGGGCTGGATTCAAGCTTTGGTGGGGCAGTATTTGTTGGGTATCATGCTCGTGCTTCGATGAAAGGAGTCATGTCCCACTCGATGATCTTTGGTGTAAGGAATATGTATATCAATGATTTAGCCATCGGAGAGATGGGTTTTAATGCTCTAGTTGCTGGTTATCATGGTGTACCTGTAATACTCGTTGTTGGTGATGACCAGGCAGCGCTTGAAGCAGAACAACTAATCCCGAATATTACAACTGCCGCTGTAAAAGAAACGATTACACGTTCAGCAGTTAAATCATTAACACCGGCGAAGGCTGGCGAGTTGATTCGTGAAAAATTAGCTCATGCATTAGAGAATAAAGAGCTTGTTAAACCGCTCACTCCACCTGAAAAGCCAGTATTACGAATTGAATTTGCAAACTATGGTCAAGCGGAATGGGCAGCGCTCATGCCAGGTACAGTACTGGAAGAAGGGTCAACAATTGTCCGTTTTGAAGCAAAGGATATATTAGAAGCTTATCGAGCAATGTTGGTAATGATTGAGCTAGCTGTTGGCACAAAATTTTGTTAGGAGGTTGATTGGATGATTCGATATATCTTGAAGCGCCTCCTTGCGATGATTATTACCCTCTGGGTCATCATCACTATGACATTCTTTTTAATGCACTCGATCCCAGGATCTCCATTTAATGAAGAGCGTGCAACAAGTGAAGCTGTACAACGGAATTTAGAGAGCTTTTATAACCTTGATAAACCAGTACCAATTCAATATTTAAACTATTTGAAGTCTGTCGTTACCTTTGATTTTGGTCCATCGATTAAAAAGCCTAATCAAAGTGTGAATGATCTATTAGGAAGAGGGTTCCCGATTTCACTTGAACTTGGATTGTTCACCTTAGTGGTTGCGATTGTATCTGGAATTACACTCGGTGTGATTGCAGCACTGCGTCATAACGGTGTCATAGATTATATGGCGATGACCTTTGCTGTATTAGGAATTTCTATCCCGAATTTTGTACTAGCAACAATCCTTATCCAGCAATTAGCTGTTAATCTATCCATCTTTCCTGTTGCCACATGGTCAAGCCCGATGCATATGGTTTTGCCAACTTTAGCATTAGCGACAGGACCTATGGCCATTATTGCTCGATTAACAAGGTCAAGCATGCTTGAAGTATTAACACAGGATTACATACGAACTGCTAAAGCAAAGGGGTTGTCACCTGTAAAAATTGTCTTCAAACATGCTTTAAAGAATGCATTATTGCCTGTTGTCACCATCCTTGGCTCATTAGCCGCTGGAATATTAACAGGAACGTTTGTTATCGAAAAAATATTTGCAATTCCAGGTATGGGGAGATACTTCGTTGAGAGCATTAATCAACGTGATTACCCTGTCATCATGGGAACAACGATTTTCTATAGCTCTGTCTTAATCATCATGTTGTTCTTAGTTGATATTGCGTATGGTTTCCTAGATCCACGCATAAAGCTGCATCGTAAGGAGGGAAGCTGATGGAACTACATGATCGCAAACATCCTAATAGAGCCAATGATATTCCAGATGAATGGTTTGTATCAAAGGACAAAGACGAAGAAAGCGCAGAGGCAGTCGTTCGGCCATCGCTTTCATACTGGCAGGATGCTTGGAGAAGATTATTAAAAAATAAACTGGCAATGGGTGGTTTAATCTTTCTAGTCCTCTTAACCTTTATGGCGATCTTTGGACCGATGATTTCTCCACATGATCCTACTGCGCAAAAATTCCAAGTCCAAAATCAGCCACCATCCACTGAATATTGGTTTGGAACAGATAGTTTAGGGAGAGACGTATTTTCCCGTGTATGGATGGGAGCAAGGGTCTCCTTATTCGTTGGGGTAGCTGCTGCTTTAATCGATTTTATTATTGGAGTGATTTACGGCGGAATTGCAGGATACAAAGGCGGAAGAACGGATCACTTTATGATGCGTATTGTTGAAGTATTATATGGGCTTCCATATTTGCTCGTTGTTATTTTAATAAGTGTAGTCATGGATCAAGGCTTATTCGCAATCATCTTTGCATTGACGATAACCGGATGGGTCGGTATGGCCCGGATTGTGCGGGGGCAGGTGCTACAGATTAAGAACTATGAATTTGTCATGGCGTCAAAATCATTCGGCGCAAAAACACCACGAATCATTTCACGGAATTTGTTGCCGAATACTATGGGGCCAATTATTGTACAAATGACTCTAACTGTTCCATCTGCCATCTTTGCTGAAGCGTTTTTGAGTTTCATAGGATTAGGAATCTCTCCTCCATTAGCGAGTTGGGGTTCAATGGCTAATGATGCACTTTCAGCTATCTTAACAGGCTATTGGTGGAATTTATTCTTCCCGACCTTATTTATTTCGTTAACGATGTTCTCCTTCAATGTACTTGGAGACGGTTTACAAGACGCACTTGATCCAAGGTTAAGGAGGTAATAGTGATGTCAAAAATCCTTGAAGTAAAAGATTTATATGTAACCTTTAATACATACGGTGGAGAAGTTCAAGCCGTTCGTGGGGTAAACTTTCACCTTAATAAGGGAGAAACCTTAGCCATTGTTGGTGAATCTGGCTGTGGGAAGAGTGTCACCTCACAAAGCATTATGCGCTTAATTCCATCTCCGCCTGGAAGAATCTCGCACGGTTCGATTTTATTTAAAGACAAGGACTTGGCGAAGCTTCCAGAGAAGCAATTACAAAAAATCCGTGGTGCAGATATTTCAATGATCTTCCAAGATCCGATGACTGCATTGAACCCAACGTTAACAGTTGGCGATCAAATTATGGAGGGCATTCTTCAACACGAAAATATATCGAAAAGTGAAGCAAAAGAAAAAGCAGTGGAAATGCTGAATTTAGTTGGGATTCCGAACCCGGAAGAGAGGTTAAAGCATCACCCTCATCAATTTAGCGGTGGTATGAGACAGAGAATTGTCATTGCAATGGCTTTGATTTGTGAGCCTGAAGTGTTGATAGCAGATGAACCGACAACTGCTTTAGATGTAACAATCCAAGCGCAAATTCTCGATTTGTTCCGTGAGATTCAACAAAAGACGAGCGTCTCAATCATTTTAATAACACATGACTTAGGGGTTGTCGCTCAAGTTGCTGATCGAATCGCTGTTATGTATGCAGGGAAAATTGTTGAGACCGGGACGAGAAGAGAAATCTTTTATCAGCCACAACATCCATATACAAAAGGATTGTTAAATTCTGTTCCTCGCTTAGATTTGGACGGTGGAGAACTCATCCCAATTATCGGATCTCCTCCTGATTTATTTGCACCTCCAGTAGGTTGTCCATTTGCAGCACGCTGTGACTATGCAATGGAAGTGTGTACAAAAGCGTACCCGTTCAAAACACATTTAAGCAAAGAACATGAAGTGGATTGCTGGTTACAGGATGAAAGGGCAAAAAAGCTCGTAGTGATGAAGTAATTAGCCTTTTATAAAGGAGATGCTTACCCTTTATAAAAGTTTAATATTTTTGTAGAGAGTCACTTCTCTACTCAACAAAAAGTGACAAAAGAATAAAAATCAAGGGGGAAAATCGCATGAAAAAGCTGTTGTCAATTTTTATTGTAGGGCTGTTTGCATTTGTGTTGGCTGCTTGTACTGCAAATGAAGATGCAGGTGAAGAACCAACACCGAATGACGACCCGGGTGAAGCAACGGAACAAACGGGAGAAAAGGTGCTTAGGTTAAACAATGGTCAAGAGCCGACATCGTTTGATCCACCGATAGGTTTCGATTCAGTTTCATGGCAAGCATTAAATAACTTAATGGAAGGTTTAACACGTTTAGGACCTTCACACGAACCAGAAAAAGCAATCGCTGAAGACTGGGATGTTTCAGAAGATGGAAAGACATATACATTCAATATTCGTGAAGATGCAAAATGGTCAAACGGTGATGATGTAACAGCAGGGGACTTTGAGTTTGCTTGGAAGCGTATGCTAGATCCAGAAGTGGGATCTCCAGCAGCATTCTTAGGTTACTTTATTGTTGGTGCAGAAGCTTATAACAGTGGCGAAGGATCTGTTGATGATGTTGCTGTTAAGGCGGTTGATGAAAAAACTTTCGAAGTAACATTAATCAGCCCACAACAATATTTTTTAAGTGTCATTACAAATCCGAACTTCTTCCCTATCAATGAAGCAGTTGCTACAGATAACCCGCAATGGCATGCAGAGGCAGATACCTTTGTAGGAAACGGACCATTTAAGTTAACAGAGTGGGCCCATAATAGTCATTTTGTAATGGAGAAAAATGAGCAATATTGGGATGCTGCAAGTGTAAAATTAGATAAAGTTCATTGGGCAATGATCGATGATTCGAATACTTCTTATCAAATGTACCAAAGCGGAGAGCTAGATACAGCGAGTGTACCGGCGGAGCTTGCAGACCAATTATTTGCAGAAGGTAAAGTTCAAGTCGATGAGCAGGCTGGAGACTATTTCTATCGTTTCAACTTAACAATGGAACCTTTCCAAAATGAAAACATTCGTAAAGCATTCGCTTTAGCGATTAATCAAAAAGATATTGTTGATTATGTCGTAAAAGGACAGCAAAATCCTGCATATGGATTTGTGTCATATGGTTTCCCTGATGCGAATGGAAATGACTTCCGTGAAACAAATGGCGATTTAATTACGCCAGACCCTGAACAGGCTAGAGAATTACTAGCGCTAGGGATGGAGGAAGAAGGCTATACAGAATTGCCTGAAGTCACTTTAACGTATAGCACAAGTGAGCAACATAAAAGCATTGCAGAAGCACTTCAAGGTATGTTTAAAGAAGTATTAGATGTAGAAGTGAAATTAGCGAATATGGAATGGGCAGTGTTTGCACAAGAGCAAACAGACTTGAAATTCCAGTTTTCTCGTAGCTCATTCTTAGCAGATTATGCTGATCCAATCAATTTTTTAGAAAACTTCCAAGCAGGTCATTACATGAACCGTACTGGTTGGGAAAATGCAGAATATGATCAACTGATTGCAGATGCCAAGAATGAAGCTGATGAAGCGAAGCGTTTCGAAATGATGTATGATGCAGAGAAAATTCTATTTGATGAAATGCCAATCGTACCACTTTATTTCTACAACCAAGCATATATTCAAAACGAGGCTGTCTCTGGCATCGTTCGTCATCCAGTAGGTTATATTGAACTGAAGTGGGCTGACAAAACAGAATAGAAGATGACTTGGGATTGAGCAGTTTAGATGGGGAGGGGTGTTCAACAGAACATCCCTCTTTCAAAAAAAGACACAATAAGGTGGAGATTTAATCATGAATATTCGTCCAATGCGATTACGCAAAGGGGATAAAGTGGGTGTCATTGCACCGGCAAGTCCACCTAATCAAGAAAACTTACAAAGATCAATGCAATTTTTACATGAACTAGGCTTAGAGGTTGTACTCGGCAACTTCTTAGAAGAAGAATATGGTTATCTTGCTGGTAAGGATGAAGAGCGATTGCAAGATTTGCATGATATGTTCTCTGATCAAACGATCTCAGCGATTATTTGTGCAGGAGGCGGTTATGGAACGGCTCGAATTGCAGGAATGATTGATTATGACCTAATCAAAGCAAATCCGAAGATTTTCTGGGGCTATAGTGACATCACCTTTTTACATACTTCCATAAGACAACAAACAGGTTTGGTCACTTTTCACGGGCCGATGCTTGCATCAGACTTTGGTAAGGTGGATGCCGATCTACGATCAAAGTTGTTTATGAATCAGCTATTTACTGGAGACACACTGACTTACCCGCATGACCTTGGCGCTTTAGAAACAATGGTTGATGGGGTTGCAGAAGGTGAATTAGTCGGAGGAAATCTATGCTTACTTGCAAGTACAATTGGAACGAACTATGAGATTGATACAAAAGACAAACTCGTTTTAATTGAAGACATTCATGAGGAACCAAGATCAATTGATCGTATGCTAAATCAACTACATATGGCGGGCAAGTTACAAGAGGCAGCAGGCTTTGTAATTGGTGACTTTAATAGCTGTGAGCCGACGAGACAATTAACTTTAAGCCTTGAAGAGGTACTTGAGCATTATATGAAGCTAGCAAATAAACCCGCGATAAAAGGATTTAGGATAGGACATTGTTCACCGCATTTTGCCGTTCCATTAGGGGTAAATGCGAAGCTAGATGCAAAAAAGCAATTGTTGATTGTTGACAGTGGTGTCAAATAAGGGTGGAATGAGAATGAAAATTAGTAGAATAGAAACATATCGAGTAGCAGTACCATTAACGAAACCATTTAAGACGGCGTTACGTACAGTGCATACTGCAGAAACGGTTGTCATAAAAATGACGTGCGACAATGGGATTGTAGGCTGGGGAGAAGCGCCACCAACCTTTGTAATTACTGGGGAAGGCATTCATAGCATTGTTTCCGCTATTCACGATGTCTTAAAACCATTTTTACTTGGAAAAAGCTTAGAAAACTATGAATCAATTTTTCAAGGGCTTTCAACAATATTAATTGGAAATACAAGTGCGAAAGCAGCTATAGACATGGCTATTTATGATTGTATGGCAACGAAAAGTGGTTATCCGCTTTATCAGTTTTTAGGTGGATATAAAGACACGATTGAAACGAATTTTACAGTCAGTGTAAATGACCCTGATGAAATGGCATCCGATGCCGAGGAGTATTTACAAGCTGGCTTTAATGTATTGAAAGTAAAGGTCGGAAAAGATGACCATTTAATAGATATTGAGCGAATTAAAGAAATTCGTAAAAAGGTAGGCTATAACATTAAAATCCGTTTAGATGCGAATCAAGGGTGGACGCCTAAGGAAGCGATCTATGTTATTAAGAGAATGGAAGATTTGGATTTACAAATTGAACTTGTAGAGCAGCCTGTAAAAGCATGGGACTTGGACGGACTGAAACAAGTAACCGATCATGTAGATACGCCTATTATGGCAGATGAAAGTGTTTTTACACCTAAACAAGCATTAGAAGTCATTAAAAGACGAAGTGCAGATCTCATCAATATTAAGCTCATGAAATCAGGTGGCATTTATCAAGCACAAATGATCAATCAACTTGCAGAAATAAGCGGAATTGAATGTATGGTAGGCAGCATGATTGAAACAAAGGTTGGGATCTCAGCTGCCGCTCATTTTGCAGCAAGTAAGAAGAATATAACGAGATTTGATTTCGATGCACCACTCATGTTGGCGAAAGATATAGTCGTTGGTGGCATTCAATATAATGGAAGAAAAATCACTTTAGGCATGGATCCAGGTTTAGGAATTAAGAATGTTGATGTTCAGCAAACAGGAGGTGTATCAATTGGATAAAGAAGTAACATGGATTGTAACCGTACCTGTCGCAACGGTTTGGACAACACCGCACTCACCACGTTCAATAGACGAGCTTGCGATTACCGAACGTGCTAATATGGTCAGTTGGTTAGAGCAATTAACATATGAGACGAGACTTGAACTATGCAATCAGAACCTTGTACAAACTCAAGCGTTGTATGGTGAAGAAGCAATCGTTGTCTCAATAGAAGGAAAATGGGCAGAGGTTCTGCTTCCAAATCAAGCTTCATCTAAAGATGATAGGGGCTACCCTGGATGGATCCCTCTTGATCAACTAAAGAAAGTGGTAGGCTGGTCAACTGCTGCAAAGTATGCGATTGTCAAACAGAAATCAGCAAACCTCTATGATGCAAAGAAGCAGGAACGGTTTGCATTAAGTTATCTCTCTTATGTACCTGTAATTACGAATGATCAAGAGTGGGTAGAAGTGAAAACAGATGATGGATCTGGTTATTTGAAGACAGAAGATGTGAAGATCATTGATTCACTATCATCTTTAAGGTCGAATGACGGTCAATCAATTATTGATGCGGTTGAATTGTTTAAAGGGTTACCGTATTTATGGGGTGGAATGAGTTCCTTTGGCTACGACTGTTCAGGCTTAAGCTATAATGCATATAAGTCGAACGGCTACCTGATTCCTCGTGATGCGCAAGACCAAGCGAAAGCAGGGAGTGAAGTGGCATTACATGAGTTGGAGCCAGGTGACTTACTTTTCTTCGCATATGAAGAGGGCAAAGGTGCACTACATCATGTTGGCATCTATTATGGAGACGGACAAATGCTTCATTCACCAAACACAGGTAAAACAGTTGAGGTTATCGAACTAAAAGATACGGTTTATGAAAAAGAACTTTGTGCAGCAAGACGTTACTGGTAGGATGGGGGAATGGACATGAGCAATGAAATATTGTTGGAGGTTAAAAACTTAAAAAAGTACTTTGATATGGGAAATGGCAAAACGTTAAAAGCGGTTGATGATGTATCATTTACCATCAAAAGAGGTGAGACGTTCGGAATTGTTGGCGAGTCAGGCTGTGGGAAATCGACAGCAGGACGAACAATAATCGGCCTTTACAATCAAACAGATGGGGATGTCTTGTTTGAAGATAAAAGTGTTCATTCCTTAAAAGGAAAGGATAAATCGCTGTTTCATAGGAAAATGCAAATGATTTTTCAAGACCCTTACGCCTCTTTAAACCCGCGCTCAACCGTTAGAGAGATAATAAGTGAACCAATGGAGGTTCAAGGGCTTTATAAGAATGGAAAAGAACGATTAGATAGAGTGTATCAACTCCTAGAGGATGTGGGATTAAGTCGTGATCATGCCAATCGTTATCCACATGAATTTAGTGGTGGACAGAGGCAACGCATTGGAATTGCTCGTGCCTTATCGTTAGATCCAGAGTTTATTATAGCTGATGAACCAATATCTGCATTAGATGTATCTGTACAAGCACAAGTCGTTAACTTATTGAAAAGACTTCAACAGGAAAAAGGGTTAACTTATTTGTTTATTGCTCATGATTTATCAATGGTGAAGCATATAAGCGATCGGATTGCCGTTATGTATTTAGGTCATATTATGGAAATGACAACGAGTGATCAACTTTATAAAAATCCACTTCATCCTTATACACAAGCGCTTCTATCAGCGATTCCTATTCCTGATCCTGACGTGGAGGATACGCGTGAAAGAATCATATTAGAAGGAGAGCTGCCTAGTCCAATGAATCCGCCTAGCGGTTGTGTTTTTCGAACAAGATGTCCGATGGCAATGGAAGTGTGTGCAACCGTTAAGCCTGAGTGGAAAGAGATGGATGAAAATCATTTCGTCGCTTGTCATCTGCATGATGATCATTTAACTGGTGGGCATGATCATGAAAGGGTAGCGGTAAGCAAATGAGCTTCTCCTTGTTAAAGAAAGAGTTCGAAAGAATTGTTGAAACATCGCAAGGACGAATTAGCGTTTATCTTGAAACAGATGAAGGGGAATTTTCATTTAATGAAGATGTTCTATTTCCTTCAGCTAGTTTAATTAAAGTGCCGATTTTGCTTGCTGGGTTAAGACAATATGATGAAGGCTTGCTTCAATTGGGTGAACGGATCTCTTCTTCTAATACGAGCTATGTAGGAGGGGCGGGGGTTCTCTCCAGTCTCTCAAAGAATTCAGTGTTGAATGTAAAGGATTTAATGACGTTGATGATCATCGTTTCAGATAATATGGCGACAAATTTGCTCATCGATCGGATTGGCGTAGAAGTCATTCAATCTACGATTCATGACCTAAACATGAAGAATACGCATCTATCACGGAAGCTTATGGATTTTGCAGCGATTAAAGAAGGAATGGATAATGTAACGACTGCAAAGGACATGGTAAGTTGCTTAAAAGCAATAGGTGAGGGGAGTTTTCTAACAGCAAAGAGCAATGAACTAGCTTTATCTATTATGAAAAAACAACAATTTACGCATAAGCTTGGTTCTGCAATGGATCTTGGGAAGGTCAACCTTTACAATAAAACGGGCGAACTCACAAGACTGCACCATGATTGTGCAATTATCTCCTTTAAGCAGAAAAAAGCTTATATTGCTGTATTAATTGATACACTACCACCGTTCGATCATGGTCGGAATACATTCGAGCATATAAGCAGAAGTCTATATACATATTTAGTCACTTGATCTATCAATGAAGGTAGATCTTTCTTTGTGTTCACAAGATTTAAAAAGGGACGAAAAGTGCCCCGTAATCGCTTCGAAACGTATAATTGAATCCAATTATTAGAAAATTATTAATTAAATGGGGAAGCAATATTTATTGAACACTTCGTGAATTATTATGCTTTTTCACATTAAATCGTTGACTTTACTACGTTTTTTTAGTTAAATATTAAGTGAGGTTGATAGTGAGATTCATTATCAATAATTTTTATCACCTTCATTGAGAATGATTCTTATTAATAAGTAGATTAAGAGAGAAATTAGGGGAAGTCATGAAGAAGAGATACTTAGTGATCGCACTCATTCTCTTATCTGTGTCCTCAATCTTTATCGGGGTCAAGGATATTAGTCCGTTAACGCTAATGAATATGACAGAAGATGAATGGCATATTCTGCTTACAAGTCGAATTCCACGATTAGTAAGTATCATCATAGCAGGCGTGAGTATGAGTATTGCTGGTTTAATTATGCAGCAATTAACAAGAAATAAGTTCGTTTCACCAACTACTGCTGGAACACTTGATTCAGCAAGGTTTGGTATATTAATTTCACTAATGTTTTTTACAGCAGCAAGTCCTTTTGTGAAAATGTTAGTCGCTTCAGCTTTTGCCTTATTAGGAACATTTATCTTTATGAAGATTTTGGATCGAATCAAGTTTAAGGATGCCATCTTTATCCCATTAGTGGGTTTAATGTTTGGTAATGTGGTTGGTTCTATTACAACTTTTTTCGCATTGAAAAACGATCTCGTCCAAAATATGTCTTCATGGTTACAAGGTAATTTTTCTATGATGATACAAGGTAGATACGAATTGATCTATTTCAGTATTCCATTGCTCATTGTTGCGTATCTATATGCAAATAAATTTACAATAGCTGGTATGGGTGAGGAGTTCTCTGTTAATTTGGGCCTCAATCATAAACAAGTCGTAAATATCGGCTTAGTTATTGTTGCTCTTGTAACAACTACTGTAGTACTTACTGTTGGAATGATTCCATTCCTCGGTTTAATTGTCCCGAACATCGTCTCAATTTATCGAGGCGACCATTTAAAGAATAGTCTTGCACATACGGCATTACTTGGGGCTGTCTTTGTCCTAGCATGTGACATATTTGGTCGACTAGTCATTTACCCGTATGAAATTCCAATTGGTGTAACAGTTGGTGTCATTGGAAGTGGAGTATTCTTGTACTTGATTATGAGGAGAAAGGCATATGAGTAAGAATACAAAAATTGGTCTCCTTGCAGTCTTGGCAATCGTCTTGATTTTAATCTTCGTGTTTCAAGGTCTAGGAAGCAATTGGGATTATGCATTGCCGAGAAGAGCAAAAATCATCTTTGCAATTGTGATTACAGGGGCAGTCATCGCATTTGCTACAGTCGTCTTTCAAACGATAACAAACAATCGTATTTTAACACCAAGTATTATTGGCTTGGATTCATTGTACTTACTTATTCAAACAACATTAATCTTTATATTAGGCTCTGCAAGCACGACAGTCGTTGACAAGAACGTAAACTTCTTGATTTCTGTAGGGTTCATGGTTCTATTCGCCATGTTGCTATATAAGATTTTATTTAACCGTGAAGGCGGTAGAAACATCTATTTCCTACTCCTTGTCGGGATTATCTTTGGTACTTTCTTTAACAGCATTCAATCGTTTATGGAAGTTCTAATCGATCCGAATGAATTTATGTTTATTCAAGATAGGATGTTTGCAAGCTTTAATAACATTAATACAGACTTACTCACATTATCGATTATAATCATTGTGTTAACAGGCCTTTACTTCTTAAGGTTTGTGAAATACTTAGATGTCATGTCACTTGGTAGAGAACATGCGGTAAACCTTGGAGTGGATTATGACTATGTAGTTAAGCGTTTGCTTATCGTTGTAGCGATTTTAATCTCTATCTCAACGGCATTGGTTGGTCCGATTACATTCCTAGGCCTGCTTGTGGCAAATGTGGCTTATCAATTTTTAAAAACGTATCAACATAAATACTTAATTATTGGTGCTGTATTAATTAGTATCATCGCACTTGTAGGTGGGCAGCTCATCGTTGAAAGGGTCTTCACTTTCTCAACAACCTTAAGTGTCATTATTAACTTTGCCGGTGGCGTATACTTTATCTATCTTCTATTAAAGGAGAATAAAAAATGGTAGATGTAATGAGTGTCTCAAAAAAATATGGAACAAAGCTAGTTGTAGAAGATGTATCTGTAAAGATTCCAAAAGGAAAGATTACGTCTTTTATTGGCCCAAATGGAGCGGGTAAAAGTACATTGCTTTCTATGATCAGTCGTCTCATCTCTGTTGACGAAGGCGATATTACGATTGAAGGAAAGCGATTAAAGGAAAGCAAAAGCAAGGACCTAGCAAAGAAGATATCCATTTTGAAACAATCAAATAATATTACCATTCGTCTAACGATCAAAGAGTTAGTCTCATTTGGCCGATTCCCCTACTCTCAAGGGAATTTATCAAAGGAAGATTGGGAACATGTTGATAAGGCAATTTCCTATATGGAACTTACTGATATTCAAGATAAATACTTAGACCAACTGAGCGGTGGGCAACAACAACGTGCTTACATCGCGATGGTCATAGCACAAAATACGGAGTACATCCTCTTGGATGAACCGCTCAATAACTTAGATATGAAGCATTCTGTGCAAATTATGAAAGTGCTTCGAAGATTGACTCAAGAAATGGGCAAAACCGTCATCATCGTCATCCATGATATCAACTTTGCATCAAGTTATTCTGACTACATCGTTGCACTAAAAGATGGCAAGGTTGTAAGAGCAGGCGAGACTGATGAAATCATTTCATCGTCTGTCTTAAAAGAAGTGTATGATATGGATATTCCAATTCACGAGTTTAATTGTCAAAAATTTTGTATGGTATTTAACTAATATCGGTTTCGATCTATCACTTGATAATGGCACATAGCTTACTTCTGTTGAATGGGCCCTCAACTTAAGTTGTGTGTTTATAGAGCAAATGATAGTGAAATAATATAATTTTTCTAGAGGTGAAAGTAATCATGATAAGAAAGTTATCAATGTTTCTAATATTAGCTGCAATGGCAATGGTTCTAGCAGCATGTGGTTCTTCAAATGCAGATGAGCCAGAAGAAAGCAATACAGGTGGAGAAGATACAACAGAAGAAGTACAAAAGCTAACAATTACTCACCAATTAGGTGAAACTGAAGTAGATGTAAACCCTGAGTCAGTTGTAGTATTTGACTTTGGTGCACTAGATACTTTGGATAAATTAGGAGTAGAAGTAGTAGGTGTTCCACAAGCGAATATTCCTTCTTATCTTTCTAAATATGAAGATGCAAAATATGAAAACGTAGGTAGCTTAAAAGAGCCTGCTTTTGAAAAGATCAATGAAATCGCACCAGATTTAATCATCATTTCTGGAAGACAGTCTGAAGCGTATGATGAGTTATCAAAAATCGCACCAACGATCTTTGTTGGATTAGATACTTCAAGATATATGGAATCTTTTGAAGAAAACTTACAAGTACTTGGTCAAATCTTTGAAAAAGAAGATGAAGTTGCAGCTGAGTTTGCTGCAATCAATGAGTCAATCGAAGCATTAAATACAAAAATCACTGAAGAAGATATCAATGGTTTAATCGTTCTTGCTAATGAAGGAAACCTATCTGCATATGGAGCAGGTTCTAGATTTGGAATCATCCATGATGTATTAGGAGTAAGCCCTGTAGATGAGACAATTAAGGTGACGACTCATGGTGATCAAATTTCTCCAGAGTTTATCGTTGAAAAAGATCCTCAATACTTATTTGTAGTAGACCGTGGAGCAGCAGTTACAGGTGGAGAGTCTTCAGCAAAAGAGCTTGTTGAAAACTCTGTAGTAAGCAATTCGACTGCATTTAAAGAAGGAAACATTGTATATTTAAGCCCTGATTACTGGTACTTATCTGGTGGCGGATTAATCTCTGTTGCTGAGATGATTAAAGAAATCGAAAACGGACTATAAGTTGTAAAAAAACCAGAGTAGCGTGTTGCTACTCTGGTTTTATGTGTTTTTGATGGAACGTCTATATTTGAATTGCTTATATTGATATTGAATATAGCAGCCAACACAGAAGCCAAAAATGGCAACGAATGCAGCAATAGCTACCATAGCAGAAAAGATATATGCAGCAATGTTCCAACCGATTAAAAAGCTAGCAAGAGCAAGCGAGAGGCACACGACTGCGATCACTTGGTTAAATTGCTGCTCCTTCCAATCCTCCGGAACATAGCTTTTCGGATCTTTCTTTAGAAACAGACGGGCAAAGCGCATGATCGGATGAAAATCAAAAAGAAGCCCAAGTAATCCAGCGAATAATGGGATGGCTAAAATCCATGGGTATTCTGTAAGCCAAGTAAGTAGTACACTTAAGAAAATAACCCACTGGTTTGTGCGGACAAGCGGTCTAGGAATTGAACGTACAGTTTGTTCCATCTTTATTAAACCAACCTTTCCAATCGGGATTAATTAAAATCATTATACTGCCTTTACACCTGTTTGTGAAGAAAATCATGCAGTGTGTGTGGAAAGAGTTAATACAATCTATTTTTATAGCTATCTTGCAGAGACTCCTCAATTTTTTCAGCAGTTAGATCATCTAATCTTATATGATCAGCAAGGATCGTGGCAGGGCGTGGAAGATCAATTTTGTCGAGCCAAGTAGTATGATCCCATGCGTGGGAGCGTTTAAAGGCCTTTGCACAATGAATGAAGCATTCATCAACCTTTACTATAATTGCAAGTGAAGGGACTTTTTGCTGCACAGCTAATGGCTCTAACAATTCAGGCTGTGTTGTAATATAGCCTGTACCATTAATCCGCAATGTTTCTTCTAATCCGGGAATAACAAACAGCATACCAATATGAGGATTATGTATTAAGTTGCGTAAAGAATCCATCCGTTTATTTCCTGGTCTTTCTGGAAGGATGAGATGTTCATCGTCCAATACGTGGATAAATCCAGGTGCATCGCCCCTTGGAGAAGAATCGCATTTTCCATTCTGATCAGCCGTTGATAAAAACACCAATGGTGACTTTTGGATAAAGTCTCGACAATGCTCATCTAAATGTTGAATGACTTTGTTTGCTACCGTTTTGCTTGGCGTACCAATTCGTTCCGCTAATACTTCTTCACTCTTAATAAAATAAGATGGATTCATTTTCATTACGACAACTCACTTTCAATTTAAAAATAACAGATTATTTAATAATATTTATATCTTTAATCGTATCGTAAGATGCAATAATGCACAAACAAAATAAGGTCAGTGATATAATTCACTGACCTTATTATTAGTAATCTGTTATTCTCCTAAGTAAGCATTTAACATCCAAGTATGTGTATCGATTTTAGCGGATAATTCAAGTGCGAAATCGGCTGTTGATTCATCATTTTTTTCTTCTGCAATATCAATTAATTTCTGTAACTCGACCTTGATTGCGTCAAAGTCTTTTACCACAGCTTCAACCATCTCACTTGCTTTTAATTCTTTGTTTGATTCTGTTAATGTTGCGTATTCTAAGTATTCTTTCATTGTTGAAATAGGTGAACCACCGATTGCTAGTAATCTTTCAGCAGTTTCATCAACAATAGCTGCAGCTTCGTTGTAATATTCCTCGAATTTTGCATGTAGAGTAAAGAACTGAGGTCCTTTTACATACCAGTGAAAGCGATGCAGTTTTGTATATAAGATACTCCAGTTTGCTACTTGAACATTTAATGCACGATATAAGTTTTCCATTATGAGAACCTCCTCAATATTTATAAATTAATTATATCAAATATCAAATTAAAATCAATACTTAATTATAATAATTATAAATAAATATTTATTTTAATTTTATTTTCCTATAAATAAAGTACAGTAGTAGAAGAGTAAAGGTAATAATCAGGGTCATAAAGCCGAAGTGGTTTTCTATAAAGCTTTTTGCCTGTTTTCCTAATGCTAATATAATGAATGCTTCTAAAAAGAAGCGTGCGCCACGACCAATAATGGACCAGAAGATTAGCACATTGAGCTTTATGTTAGAAGCACCAGAGAAGATCGTAAACACTTTATATGGGAAAGGAGTAAAGGCTGCAAATAAAATCGCGATCGGACCATGGTTCACAAATAGCGTTTCTACCTTTTGCATTTTTTCATCAGAGATAAAGAAGCGAAGAAAGGGTCTGCCGAAGTATTTGCCAATCAGCCAGCCTACGACTGCACCTAATACGGAAGCAGCGGTTGTTAATGCTGCTAATGCGAGCACTTTTTCTGGATGTGCAATTCCCATTGGGATCAATAATAGATCTGGTGGGATAGGCAAGAAAGAGGAATCTCCGAAAGACACAAACAAGAGTCCGTACACCCCGTACTCTACCATCCATTGCTCTAAAAAAGTGATGATTTTTTCCATGAATTAGACTCCTTTGCGCGGTTATAATAATCGGACAAGCAAAAACGTTATAACGTATATGTATGATAAGAAAATGAACATTAGACATGTATATAGGAGAGGTGTAAAATTAGAACGTTAGAAAATTTGCACATCATAAGTGAGGGCCTATATGATCATAATACTTTTTCTTATTCTTGGAGCTATGACAGGGGTGCTATCTGGTTTTCTAGGAATTGGGGGCGGGTTCGTGCTAACTCCAATTTTGATGTTAACAGGCTACTCCCCGCTTGAAGCCATTACAACAAGCTTATTTTTCACTTTAGGAAGTTCATTCTCAGGTGTAATTGCTCATTTTCGTTTGCGCAACATTAGATGGAAAGAAGGCATGATCATCGGGGGTAGTGGAATGGCTGCTACACAAGTAGCGAAGCCCTTTGTACTGTTTTTAGAGAACAAAGGATATGATGAATGGGCAATTCCATTGCTTTATATTGTATTGCTATTGTATTTCACAACATCGATGTTTAAAAAATCGAAGCCAAGTGAAAAGTCAGAGCAAGTTCAAACTTCTTCAAAGCAATTATTCGTCTTTATCATAATTGGCTTGTTTGCTGGCTTTGTCTCAACAACCCTTGGTGTAGGTGGAGGATTTATCATCGTTCCACTTCTTGTGGCAATGTTAGGGTTTGACTCAAGAAGGGCAGTAGGAACGAGCTTATTAGCAGTTCTTTTAATCGTAACTGCTGGATTTGTGTCCTATGCATTTGTAATCACAATTGATTATAAAATGGGTCTACTCTTACTTGGAGGAGGCTTGGTTGGTTCACAAGTAGGGGCTAAGTTAACAAATGCCTATAAAAATGATGAAATCAAAAAAATGCTCGGCACCCTTTATATCGCAACAATGGCGAGTGTGTTCTTTAAGCTGTTTCAATTAAATGCAATTGGATTAGGAGTGACCATATTATTTCTAGCCTATTTCTTTGTTGTATCAATAGTAAAAATAAAAAAATACGGCTTAAAAGTAAAGCAAATGTAAAAGAACCCTGCTGTTCCAAATGGAGCAGCAGGGTTTTTGAATTATGAAGACTTCGGCCTAGTGGAAGTGGGTTATAAGCATTGTGTATTAGGAAATATATTTTTTTGCGAGTATAGGTAATCAATCGATTAGAATGTAGGGCGGCGACACCGGCACACCATGACGGTGGAAGGTACCCGCTCGAAGCCCTTTTTTATGCTGCGTAATTTTTCCCGCTTGAGAACATATACGACTTATGATGATACCTCATCCCGTATATAAGCCCCATCGCCATTAAGTTACTCATGACGGCACTTCCTCCATAGCTGATAAATGGTAAAGGAATTCCTGTAATTGGCACGACTTGTATAGTCATACCTACGTTTTGAAAAACGTGGAATGTGATCATGCTAATTACCCCAGCGCAAATATAAGTATTAAACGGGTTTCCAACTTCAAGAGCTGTTTTCGTTAAATGATAGATTAATAGGAAGTACAAACAGATAACAAGACTTGCGCCAATAAAGCCGTACTCTTCTCCAATGACACTGAAGATAAAGTCTGTATGAACATCTGGTATATAGACTTGTCTATCCGTAAAACCTTTTCCAGAAACTTGTCCAGAACCAATTGCATGTAATGAATTATAAAGCTGTAGACCAGCTCCTTGACGGTGTGTAATTGGATCTAGCCAAGCGTAGATTCTAAGAAATTGATAGGGTGCAATATTTAAATATTTTTCAAGTATTTCAGGTGCAACAAGCACTAGATAGAGAATTCCTCCGCCGATTGCAGTAGCTCCAGCAGCTAATGGTAATAATAATTTCCAAGTAATCCCTGAGACAAGGATAACGCCAAGAACAATAGCAAGAAATACAAGGGCTGTACCTAAGTCTTCAATGACGACGAGCGCAAATGGAATAAAACCTATAATGCCTAACTTAAGCAATAGCATCAAATCTGTTTGAATCGTTTTATGAATAAATTTCTGATGGTGGTCAAACGTGACTTTTGACAAAGTAATGATAAGAAAAATCTTGAAAAATTCAGATGGTTGTATTTGTCCGAGTGGTGTTACATACCAAAGTGTAGCTCCCTTTCTTTCTGGTGCGATCGAATCTGGAGCAACAAATAAACCAAGCTGAAGGACAACGCCAAGTCCAAATAAAATCCAAGCGAGTTTTTTCACTTGCTCACTGTCAAAAAACATGACAATCGCTAAAAGAACAAGCCCAGCAGCGTAATTGACGACCTGTCTAAGCGCGTGGTTTCCAGCGTATTGTGAGGAGGATTGTCCACTGTAGATTGCTATTAAACTTATAATAAAGAGTAAGAAGAGGATTAAGGTTAGGGTCCAGTCAAATCGCTCTCCTATTTTTCCTGTTTTCATATGCATACACCTTTTCTTATGCGAATCTATTTATTAGGTATCTCATCTTTTAGCATTCAAACTTTATTTTACTATAAATAGACGCAAATGGAACTGGAATAGTTTCCTGTTTTTTTCACCTCCATAATATACCAAGGAAAAAGAGAAAACCTGTAATAAAGTTCTTCCTTTCATTACAGGTAATCTCTTAAATTTGTACAAGGAAGAGGCTTGCTACGCCAAAATAGATCAGCAATGAAAAAATATCGTTTAATGTTGTAATTAGTGGTCCAGAGGCTATCGCAGGATCAATGTTTAAACGGTATAGAATTAATGGAATGATTGCCCCCGAAAGTGTTCCGATGATGAGTGTTACAAATAAGGAGACACCAACGACTAAACCAAGCATCACATCTCCCTGCCATAGGAAGGCGATTAGAGTTATGAGTAATCCGCAAGTTAGTCCAATGATTAAACCGACTCCTAGTTCTCGTAGCAATAACTTTATGACGACTTTTTTATTAATATCATTTGAAACGAGTCCTCTGACAACGACTGCTAATGATTGTGTGCCTGTATTTCCAGTCATTCCTGAAATCATCGGAATGAAAAACGCAAGGGCAACGACCTTTTCTAAAGCCATTGAATAACCGTCAATAATACTTCCGGAGATAATTCCAATTAGCAGTAGAAGAATAAGCCATGGTAACCTTCGATAAGCGGCAACGGGTGCTTTTGTATCGAAGTCAATCGCCTTACCTGATGCAGAAAGCTTTTCAATATCTTCATTTGCCTCCCGAATAATAACGTCCATTAAGTCATCAACCGTTGCGATACCGACTAATGTCTGTTCATCATCAACAACGGGAATTGCTAAAAAATCATATTTCTCAACAAGGTGAGCGACTTCTTCCTGGTCTGTGTGTACATGTACAGAAATAACTCGTTCATACATAACATCACGTATCGGTTCATGTGGTTCAGCAATGAGTAAATCTCGATAGGATACGACGCCAACTAATTTACGATGCTGATCAATCACATATAGATAATTAATCGTTTCAGCGAATTCTGCAAATGACTTTAATTTTTCCACAGCTTGTCGAACTGTATAATAATCACGAATCCACACAAATCGGTTCGTCATTAATCGTCCGGCTGACTCAGGAGGATAGTTCATCATATCTTGAATAATTTTTGATTCGCTTTTTTTCATTCCAGACAATAATGATGTAATTTTTTCCTGAGATAAATCGTCTAATAAGAGAGTTAAATCATCATTATCCATTAAATCGAGAACTTTACCTTTTCGATCAATGCCAATTTGGTTTAAAACGTTGAGTTGCTCTTCTTTTTGAAGCTCTTCTAATAGATCAGCTAATTGGTCAACAGATAAATATAGTAAGAACCGGGGTTTGTGCTTAATCGGTAAATTTTCATAGAGTTTTGCAATATCGTATGGCTGTAGTTCATCTAGAATTCGACTGAACTCCACTTTTTTTGTATCCTTTAAGGCTTTAATGATTTGTAAAGTGATTTGGTCCTCTGATAGTTGATGAATCATGGCACAAACACCCCTTTCGCACATTCGTATGAACTAGCTTATGAAAATTCAGATCGTTCGGTTCGCTAGTCTAAATATCAGAATTAATATTGTACATGAAAAAAGATGCATTGAAGAGAGTTGGATTAAAAATGTAATAATTTTTTAATAGTTGTTCCTTTTTGCTTTTTGCTACAATAAACTTGTTGCTTACAAGAGGAGGTGCTTTTTATTCTTATTTTTATACTGCACTTCTTTTTAATACATGTTCGGGGGTTACAGCATTGAAAAAAAAGAACGATACTACTCGTGACCTTATTTATCTTTTATTAAATGAACAAGATCAATTCGTACTATCACATGGAATTGAATTTGAAGAGTTTTCTAAATCATTATCAGATCATATAAACCACATCCTCCTCATTAAGCATCAATTTGATTATGGAGAATATCATCCACATACTATGTTTCATACTGTTTCGAATGAGCAGGTGCCTAAATTAATCTCTGAGGATGTTTCAAAGTATGGGACATTCTGCTGGACGGATTTTGAAGAGGAAGAGGCAATCAATGAATTGCCTGGACAGGTGATTGCAGAATTGCTCTATTTAGGGCATATTAAGGAGCATCTGAGACTTCCTTTTTATAATTACTTCCGCAATCGTTTCTTCTACTTAGGGGAAGACGATGGTTGGTTAAATAAAATTTATTATAGAGATTTCCACGATTATTACAGAATGCTTGGTGAAGTCATTCCAGCAAAAATGGAAGAAATGAAAATGGAAAAGACGATCTTAGGATTCAAAAAGAAACGAGCATACCCGTTCATCCCTAGGGAGGTTCTCCTTGCATTGAAATCATTTATGAGAGAAGGTATGGTTCTATCATTAAAAGATATGGAACAAACTCGTACTCGTATCGAACTTCCAGTTTGGACATTAGGTGACTTTGCAAACATGGATGATATGTATGAAGAATATCTGTCTGTGTCAAAAGCAGAGAGATGCCATGCTAAAGTCATTTTTGATAAAAAGTCTAGAGAATGGGTTGTTTACACAACATGAAGTTTAACAAGTTTTTTTGTTAGTCTTTATGTATAATAAGGGTAAACAACTGAATAAGCATTAGGTGCTATTTCAATTATTGAAAGGCTTAAAAGGGAAGCTGGTGAAATGCCAGCACGGTCCCGCCACTGTAAATGGGAGTTCTTATACAGGTTCCGCCACTGTACGAAAAACGTATGGGAAGGAGAATAAGAGCAATGATCATAAGTCAGGAGACCTGCCTAATGCTCGTACGTCATTCCCTACGAGGATAGGGATGTTGGAACTGTGATCATGAAACCCCTATTAAATTCGCCCAACATCTCCGTTTAGGAGATGTTTTTTTGTTGTATAGATTGTTGCAAATAAGCGGGTGTATGAAGAATTATCTTATAAAATTTCCGTCTAGTGAGAATAATGCCCTAGATCTAAAAAGGGAGTAGAAGCTCTTGTTTAAGCAACATATAAAAAAAGTAACGTCTAATAAATTCATTGCATACCCACTGACAATCGCATTTTTATTGCTAGCGGCTTTAATGGGAATCTCAATTGGAACAGTATCTGTTCCTCCGGTAGATATCATAAAAATTATTTCATCAGAAGTGTTCCGAATAGGGTCCTTGGAAAGTGTAGACGCTATGCATGCAAATATCGTCATGAACATTCGATTACCAAGAGTAATTCTAGCTGGACTTGTTGGTGCTTCATTAGCAATAGCTGGTGCAGCCTTTCAAGGACTCCTGAGAAATCCGCTAGCAGACCCTTATACATTAGGGGTTTCATCTGGTGCATCAGTAGGTGCTGTCATTACAATCTTTTTTGGCGTGTCTTTCCCGTTTATAGGAGCATTTACGTTGCCAGTTTTAAGTATTCTCTTTGCGTTTGTCACTATATTTGTCGTCCTGCTGTTTGCAAAACAAATCGATCGGTCAATGAGAGTCGAAACGATTATCTTAACTGGAATTATTTTTAGTGCATTCTTAGGTGCATTCATCTCCTTAATGATTGCCTTAACTGGAGATGAATTGAGACAGATTATCGGGTGGTTGCTCGGAAGCGTATCGATGCGTGGCTGGGAGTACATAAAAATCATTTTGCCGTTTTTTATCGTTGGGACACTGCTGCTGCTATCGTGTAGTAGAGAATTAAACGCTTTGTCTTTCGGTGAAGAGCGGGCACAGCATATTGGTGTAGATGTTCAAAAGAAGAAAATGCTCATCTTAATTGCTGGGTCCATGCTTACCGGTGCTGCGGTTGCAGTGTCTGGAACAATTGGATTTGTTGGGTTGGTGATTCCGCATTTAACACGATTGATTTGGGGACCAGATCATCGCCATTTGCTGCCATTGTCGATGGTTGTTGGGAGTGGGTTTTTAATTCTAGCTGATTTAGTGGCAAGAATGGTCATCTCCCCGGCTGAACTACCAATCGGTGTGATTACCGCACTTATTGGAGCTCCAGCCTTCGCACTCATTTTAATACAAATGCGAATAGAAAAGAGGAAAGTCGCATGATTGAAGTAGAACATCTTTCAGGTGGATATGGAGGCAGCAAGGTGATTGAGGATGTTTCCTTTACTGTGAGTAAAGGGGAGTTATTTGGTATCCTTGGACCAAACGGAAGCGGGAAGACAACCTTACTTAAGATGCTTACAGGATTACTTGTTCCTACAACTGGCGAAGTGACTGTAAAAGAAAAAAAGCTTGGACAATATTCAGCAAAGCAGTTCGCAAAAATTGTTGCTGTTTTACCACAGCATGCATCAGAAGGATTTGCCTATACTGTTAAAGAAACGGTTGCATTAGGTCGTTATGCACATCAATCGGGTTTCTTACGAAATTGGACTGAAGTCGATGAACGAATTGTTCAAGACGCCATGATGAAGACAGGTGTTGATACGTTTGTTGATAAAGATATCACGCAGCTTTCAGGTGGAGAAAAGCAAAGGGTGTTTTTGGCTCAGGCACTTGCTCAAGAGCCTGAGATTTTGCTGCTTGATGAACCGACGAATCATTTGGATTTATCGTATCAAAAAGATTTGTTGGATTTGTTAAAGGAACTCTCAACAACTTCAGGGCTAACGGTCATCTCAATTTTTCATGATTTGAATTTAGCAGCTCTTTATTGTGATCGCCTTTTGTTAATGAATCACGGAAAAGTAATACGAAACGCACATCCGACTGAAGTCATGCAAGAAGAGTTGATTCGGACAGTCTATCAAACAACGATCGAAAAGCATGCACATCCTTCTGTACCAGCCCCTCAGATGTCCATTCTTCCAGAAAGGTCACTGCAGGAGGAAGCTGTTGTCACGATTGGGTCGGATTTACTGAAGGCAACAGAGGATCTTCTTGTTTTATCATCACCGATTCCGTTGCGAACAATGTCATCTGGTGTGATTGGTGCAGGAGTAGGGTGGCATCATACGTTGATCAACCGTCATGTAGACAAGAATTATGACTGTTCTGATCATGTCGAAGAGATGAAGCGATATGTTCGTGGAAAAGGATTTGATCCCCAACAAACGGTTGGGATGATGACGGCGGTCTATTTAGACGATGCAGTAACAAAATTTATCGAAGGGGAAGGTTTTTCGGTTTTTGTCATGGCGACTTCAGGAGTAGGAAATGCTGTTGATGCATCGAGAAGTTATCTTTATTCCTTCAGCCATACTCCAGGAACAATCAACATCTGGGTAATTGTGAATGGACATCTAACAGAGGAAGCGTTTATCCAGAGTGTAATGACCGCGACAGAAGCTAAGGGGAAGGCGCTGAGTGATCTACATGTTCTTGACCATAATAGTGGTACATTGGCGACGGGTACTTCAACTGATAGTATTTTAATTGCGAGCACGCAACAGGGGACACGCCTTCCGTTCGCTGGAACAATCACACCTTTAGGCAAGCAGATTGGCCATGCAGTTTATCAATGTGTGACAGCAGCGACAGAAAAGAGCATGAAGAGGAAGAGGCAATGATCCTTGCACATTTAATCGCATTAACACTTGCTTATTTAATTGATGCAGTGATAGGAGACCCCCCGCGATGGCCGCATCCGGTTAGGTGGATGGGGCGCCTCATTCAACTAATGGATGAGAGACTAAACCGTGGGAATGGAAAGAAAAGAAGAGGGGTTGTCTTTGTTCTTGTAATCCTTATCGTTGTTGGTGGAATCTCTATTGCGTTGACATGGGCGGCATATAGAGTACATATAGTCGCTGGTGTGCTTCTTGAAGCATTCATGATTGCTTCTGCCATTGCACAGAAAAGCTTAAAAGAGGCTGCGATAGACGTATACAAACCTTTGAAGGAAGAGAACTTAGAAGAAGCTCGTAAGTATTTATCATACATTGTCGGGAGAGACACCAATCAACTGAACGAGGCAGAGGTTGTGCGTGGCACAGTAGAAACAGTCGCAGAAAATACGAGTGATGGAATTACTGCTCCTTTGTTCTGGGCACTCTTTGGTGGGGCTCCGCTTGCTATGATGTACCGTGCTGTT
>NZ_JCBCPS010000006.1:120401-165316 GCF_059874745.1 Niallia sp. CD-39
GCAAACTTCGGCTACGCCTCAGCCAAGTTAGATGATCTGCTCAACTTTATTCCTAGTCGAATAACTTCACTATGTATGGTGCTGATGAAGCGACCGGCTCACTTAAGCCGCATGTTAACTTGGAAGGCAATTAAGGAAGATGCACGAAAACACCCAAGCCCTAATAGTGGTTGGGGTGAGGCGGCAGTCGCTTATCTTCTAGGGATCCAACTAGGTGGAGTGAATCATTATAAAGGCATTCGATCTGAGCGAGCGAAGATGGGGAAGGTACTTCATCCTTTGCAGGCTCAGCACATATTAGATGCAAATCATATTGTAACAAGGACTGTTGCACTATTTCTATTATTTCTATGGGTAGGGGGGTTACTCATTGAAGTGGCCATCACATGGAGCTAATCCACATTATTTATTAAACACACTAGCAATCGAACATCAGGTTGATTCCATTGATTTAAGCGCGAACATCAATCCACTAGGGCCTCCGCGCATGATCAAAGATAATTGGATGGATTTATATAATGAAATTACTCAGTATCCAGATCCACATGGTGTTGAATTAATTGAGCGCATCTCAAGCATTGAACATTTTTCACCATCGTCTATTTTACTTGGGAATGGTGGAGCAGAATGTATTGCGTGGATAGGAAAGTTTTTAGCCAATAAAGTAGTATTATTGTTAGAACCAACGTTTTCTGAGTATCGGGAGGCATGCGAGGCACACGGTGCAACCGTTTATTCTTTGCCGTTGAATCTGGATACATGGGATTGGAACGAGAATAGATTAAGTGAATACCTGAATTCGGTAGACGCGCTCTTTATTTGCAACCCAAATAATCCAACGGGATTACATAAAAATCGAGCTTGGCTCAAGGAAATCATTGAACAATGTCATAAGAAAAATGTTTGGTGTATAGTTGATGAAGCATTTTACGATTTTATAAAAAATCAACCGTCCGTTGCTGATCTTCTACCAGCCTATTCTAAGTTGATGGTTATTCGTTCACTCACGAAAATGTATGCAATTCCAGGATTGCGATTAGGTTATCTTCTAGCATCAGAAGAAGTTATAAGATCGATGAAAATGTATCAGCCACAATGGAATATTAATGGAATTGCGTTGAGAGCCGGACTTCTATGCCTTGAAGATGAGAACTTTATTGAAACGACCGTTCAACATATCGAAAAGGAAAGAAAGGCACTCTTCTCTTTTTTTAGAGAGTATCAATTCAACTATTCTCCATCTGAAGTGAATTTCTATTTAGTAAGAGATCCGCAATTGGACGATCAGCTGCCTTTGCTAAAATATTTGCTATCAAGAGGAATCATTCCAAGGCATACGTATAATTTTGCCGGATTAGATGGAAGATGGCTTAGGTTTGCAATCCAATCATCAGAAGCACATTCGAAACTAATGGAGGTGATGTGCGCATGGCGAATGGAAAGATAATTTTTATCTCTGGTGGTGTGAGAAGTGGCAAAAGCCGCTTTGCAGAAGCAACATCAATTGATCTCGCTTTGAGATATGGGAAGCGGCTTCATTACTTAGCAACGAGTGAAGTGATGGATGAAGAAATGAATGAAAGAGTGCGTAGACATCAGCAAGACCGTGAGACGAGTGATGCTAACTGGTCAAGCTGGGATGTTCCTTATCATCTAGAGTCTGTGGCTAAGCGGTTCTCAAGAGGTGATGTGCTTTTGCTTGATTGTGTGACGACATGGTTGAACAATGAATTGTTTCGTTTGGGTGATCAATGGGATAAAGACGAAATGGAACAAAGGTTGTTCAATAAGATGACTAAGGCAATAGAAGCTGTCTCGAGCAGCTGCTACATACTTGTTATTGTCAGCAATGAAGTATTAAATGAACCAGTAGGTGCTTCAACATTTGTTCTTCAATATAAAAGAATGCTAGGCAATCTGCATCAGTGGATTGTGGAAAAATCATCAAAAGCTTATTTGGTTGAAAGTGGTGTTCCAATATTGCAAAAGAACGGTGGAGATTACTGATGAAATGGATAATTGGCTGGCTTATAAATCTCCAATTCTTTACTTCCATTCCTGTTCATCGTACATTGCCAATGGAAGCAGAGAATCTTAACTATGCAATCCGACTGTTTCCACTCCTCGGTTTATTTCAAGGCTTTATTCTTTTAGGGGTGACCTATCCTCTACTGGAGTGGTCACCTTTTTCTTCATTAACCATTGCTTTTATACTATGGCTCCTTTCAATCGTAATTACTGGTGGTCTCCATTTAGATGGGTGGATGGATGCAAGTGATGCTTATTTCTCTTATCGTGACCGTGAGAAAAGATTAGAAATCATGGATGATCCAAGAGCAGGTGCGTTTGCTGTCCTTTCCGTCATCGTTTTATTGGCATCAAAGTTTTTCTTTATGTACGAACTTGTATTAATGGAATCAAAGCTCCTCTATCCGATTGTATTGCTCATACCCTTTTTCGGGAAATTAGTGATGGGTCTGCTCTTGCTTTTTATTAAAGCCGTTAAACCGACAGGGCTTGCTGCGACCTTTCAAAAAGCCGCTCATAAAGGGACGCTCGGTTATTATCTGTTATTTACTTCGTTCATCGGATGCTTATTGATTGTGTATCAACCTGAAATGATTCTTGTTTATCTCATGATGATTGCAATGGCTATTGCCTATATACTTCTAGCCATTCATAAAATGAAAAAGCATTTTGGAGGAATCACAGGTGATTTATTAGGTGCTGGGACGGAAGGAGCAGAGCTGTTTTTATGGATGATCGTCTGGTTATTGCATTATTTCGTCATTTTTTAACGAGTGAGAATAAAAGGAAAGCGTATCTTGGATGGTTGGATTCTCCCCTGCTTCTTACAGGAAAGGAAAAACCATTGAAGCGAGGATATGATCGCATATACAGCAGTGATTTGAATCGTTGTATGAAAACGGCCTCCATTTTGTTTCCCGGAATTGAGTTTATTGATTGTAAAGGTTTGCGTGAGATGAACTTTGGAGATTTCGAAGGGCATACATATGAAGAATTAAAGGATCTACAATCCTATCGTAACTGGATAGAAGATCCGTTTACGAATTTTCCACAGAATGGCGAAAAGTTTGCTGACTTTTCACAACGCATTGATGAAGCATTTCAAAACATTCTAGAAGAAATCAACAACAGCAAATTATCTAACGTTGCCATTGTTAGTCACGGTGGAGTTCTTCGCTACCTATTAGCAAAATATGCACCTGCAAAAAAAGATTTTTGGGAGTGGAACATCCCACATGATTCAGGATATGAGCTTGAATTTTCAATAGCTGATGTAAGGAGGGGGCAGCGATGCATTTCATTACGGGAGGTTCCTTTAATGGAAAAGCAAAATGGGTAAACAAGGAATATGAGCTTGATCAGCGGGAGCATTTATGGGTTTCTGCATACCGTAATGAAGATTTACTAAAGCTAGAAGACTTATTGCCGCAACTTGTCATTTTAGAAGGTATAGAGACATGGATTATGAAGAGTCTACGGGCAAGATCAAAGGAAAATGTTCGATCAGAGTGGAATAGAATAATAGAAGAGTGGCTCCAATGGGAGGCAGAAGAGCAAGGAAGATACATTATCGTTATTGGAAGTGATATAACGAAGGGAATTGTGCCAATTGATGCAGAGGAGCGTTTATGGAGAGATATAGCTGGTTGGGTTTTTCAAGACATTGTTGGTAAAGCAAGAAAAGTCGACCTCATTTGGTATGGGTTAAATCAAACAATAAAGGAGAATGTTCAATGAAAATTTATACACGTACAGGTGATAAAGGACAAACGAGCATAATTGGGGGGAGAGTAGATAAGGATGATATTAGAGTTGAGGCATACGGAACAGTGGATGAAGCCAATTGTTTTGTTGGGCAGGCTGTCTCACAACTAGATCCTACTCTTTTTCAAGACATCTTATCTGATTTAGAGAAAATCCAACATGAACTATTTGATTGTGGCGGAGATTTAGCGAACGTGATGAAGAAGAAACAATACAAGCTAGAAAAAGAAGCTGTAGACTACCTAGAGAAACGAATTGACGAATGTCTAGCACAGGCTCCAGAGCTTGAGAGATTCATTTTGCCCGGGGGTGCTCCAGCAGCGGCATCCATTCATATTGCTCGAACTGTCACTAGAAGAGCAGAACGTTTAGTCGTTTCATTATCTAAAGCTGACCCTGATACACCAGAAGTAGCACTTAAATATTTGAACCGATTATCTGATTATTTCTTTGCGGTTGGTAGAGTAATAAATGCTAGACTTCAACTGAAGGATGTAGAGTATGTGCGTAGCGCGAAAGTTTTCAAAGAAATAAAGCGTAAGGGAGAAGAGTGAGTTGCATATACGCCCCATCACTTGGATTAGTATTTTCACCGCTTTAGCCGTTGTAGGCGCAAGCTTAAAAATACCAGCAGTTGTAGCGAGTGTGGCTCTCGATATGTTTCCAGCCTTAATGGCTAGTGTGCTTGTCGGTCCATTAGGTGGTGCGATTGTTGCTTCTTTAGCACATTTATTGTCAGCGTTCTTAGGGGGGATGCCACTTGGACCGATGCATGTAATAATTGCTATTGAGATGGCTGTACTTGTTGCGATATATGCATATGTATACCGCAATGGTTATAGATGGCTAGCTTCAATCCTCTTTGTTGTAAGCAATACACTAGTGGCCCCTGTGCCTTTTTACTTTTTATTCGGAAGCGCTTTCTATGTTGCACTACTTCCATCATTGTTTTTAGGAGCAATATTTAACGTTGTCATTGCACTCGTTCTTATCCCTAAAGTTAACAGAGTATTTAATCGCCTTCACATCGGAGAGAATCGATGAAAAAGGATGCAATCAACATTGGGGATCAACTGATTGTAGCTGTTGATAACAGTGGAGCCATTGGGTTGAAGGAAGCAGATGTTGTGAAGGCACCTTATGATCTTGTATCTTCCTTTTCATTTCGCACTGCAGTAATGGAATGTATAGCCGCTGGAGGTGAGCCAGTCGCTGTTATTCTGCAAAACTTTTGTGGAGACGAAGCATGGGAGGATTTAGAGAAAGGAATAAGGCAAGGAATTGAGGAGATCGGTCTAGGTTCCATTCAAATAACCGGTAGTTCTGAGAGTAACTTTTCACTTTCGCAGTCTGCAATTGGTTTAACTGTTGTCGGTGAGAGGAAGAGAATAGTACCTGAGTATCGGTGGGGGGACAATATAGGGATCGCTGTCATTGGCCAGCCGCTAGTCGGACAAGAGGTAATAGAGAATAAACATAGAGTTGCTCCATTATCCCTCTTTTATAAAATTGTCCATATGAAGGATGTACTCGTTCAACCTGTAGGCTCAAAAGGAATTTATTATGAATTAACGCAAATTTTTACCGAGCTTCCGTTGTTAGGTGATGACTTTCCTGCTTGTCTAGATACTAAAAAATCATCAGGACCTTCTACATGTTTTATTGCTGTGTATCCTCTTTGGCAAGAAGGGAAAATCAAAAAAGCAGCAGAGGATCATTTTTATTCAATATTATAAATACGTAGTAAATCTAGTGATGAAATTGATTCACATAAGGAGATATTATGAGTTATTGTTTATATGTTGTTCGACATGGAGAAACAGAATGGAATATTCAAAAGAGAATGCAAGGACATTTGGATTCACCTTTAACAGAAAAAGGCATTCAAGATGCGAAGTCTTTAGGGGAAAGATTAGAGACAATTGATTTTCAATATGTTTTATCATCTCCTAGCAAGCGTGCCCTAGATACAGCTGCTTATGTACGAAAAGATCAGAATGTACCAATTCAAATTGATGAACAGTTAATGGAGATGAATTTGGCGAGTTGGCAAGGCCTCACTCATGATGAGATTCAAGAGCAAGAGCCAGACTTGTCTGATCAATACTGGAATTCCCCACAAGACTTTCAGATGAGTGATGGAGAATCCTTTCAAGATGTTGTCGATCGTGTTGAGGCATTTATGAAATCCCTTAAATCCAAGAATGTTACAGGTAATGTATTAGTCGTTTCCCACTCAGTTGTGATAAAAGCGTTTTATCTTGTTTGTAGAAAAGAAGAAATTAAGCAAATTTGGGACCGACCTTATATTCACGGGACGAGCTTAACGATCATCGATGCTAATAACTCTATCAGACTAGAAGCATGTACAGAGCATGTTAAATGAACCATTTTGTTCTAATCGGTTCTTCTCTAAGAGTGCGGTGTTTAGCCTGACAAGTGTTTTCAAGAGTTTTCCTATTTAGAAAACTAGATGTGGAACATGTTGACAAACGCTCGCATACGTCGTTGCTTGTTCGTTCTTCTCTTAATTTAAGGTACTATTTAAAGAGATGTAGACAAAGCTGGTTATAAGCTTTGTCTACATTTAAGTTCATTCTATGAAGTTTTTGGCTTGGCCATTTTCTCGGTAATCAATGTTAATGCGCCATCGCCTGTAACATTACATGCTGTACCAAAGCTATCTTGGGTCATATATAATGCGATCATTAATGCGACCATTGTTGGATCAAAGCCAAGCATCGTTTCAAGCAGACCAATTGCTGCCATAATGGCACCCCCAGGAACACCTGGTGCTGCTACCATTGTAATTCCAATCATGAAAATGAATGGCAAAATACTTACAAAACTAGGCATTCCGTCTAATAGCATCATGACGGCCATTCCACAGCTGACGATTGTAATCGTACTTCCTGATAAATGAATGTTAGCAAGTAAAGGGACCGCGAAGTCCGCGTATTTTTCCTTTGCACCAATCTTTTTCACCTGCTTTAAAGTAACAGGAATTGTAGAAGCGGATGATTGTGTCCCCAAAGCAGTAAAGTAAGCGGGAAGCATTCCTTTCATCAACAAGAATGGATTACTTTTTGTTGTGATCCCTGCCATCGTGTATTGGAATGTTAAAAACAGAAGGTGGAGAACAATGATCATTACAAAAACTTTTGCAAAAACCGTCATAATTGTTCCAACTTGTCCACCCTGTGTCATATTCGCAAAGATCCCCATAATATGAATCGGCAATAATGGAATAATGACTTTCTCAATGACAAGCTTTACAATCTCTTGAAAATCATTCATCACATTTAATAAAGTTTGTCCATTAATAACAGCTAGACCAAGTCCAATTGTAAATGCAATAAGCAGAGCAGTCATTACACCCATAACTGGAGGCATTTCAACTTCAAAATAGGGAGACAATAATGCTTCGGACGGATTTCCGAATCGTGTAAGGCTTTGATTCTTTAAGAGTATTGGATACAGAAAGGATGCAACCGTATAAGCAAAGATTCCTGCAATAATCGTTGAAACATAGGCTATGCCTGTTGTTAACCCAAGCATTTTCCCTGCACCTTTGCCGATAGACCCAATACCTGGTGCGATGAAACCGATGATGATTAGTGGAATCACGAAGCCAAGAAAGTTGCCGAATAGCCCATTGAATGTAGCAAACCCTTGTATGATCCATTTGGGTGAAATAGAACCAAGGAAAATTCCTAATGCAATGGCTAGGATAATTCGAGGTAGTAACCCTATTTTTCTCATGATGATCTGTCCTCCTAAAATGCACATTTGTTTTTAATAGGAGGATTATATCGTATAACCATTCATATGTTAATAGATAATAATTATATCAGAATAGTAAAATAATTCAGCTAATAAAAAATTCCTCCAGAGAATGGGCATTAAATGAATAATAGTACGTTTAAATCCTCAAATTACCAGCGATTGTTATAAAAATATTGCTTGTCTGTTATCCATTTTTAATAGAATCATGTTTTAATTGAACTAGTGAAAAATATGGGTGATCAGTACCCGATTTTATCGTTGCTTCATACAATACATATGGGCGATTTAATTATATTTGCCATTAATCAGAACATAATGGAAGTTTCAATACAAAAAGTGTAAAATAATTTTGGGTTATTTAAAATGGAGGTTCAACGAATGAAAACAAAAATCGGTTTATTATACGGCGGGAAATCAGCGGAGCATCACGTATCGATGCAAACAGCGATGGCCGTTATAAAAGCGTTAAATCCAGATAAATTTATCATACATCCTATTTATATTTCTGAGAGTGGACAGTGGATTAAGGGTCAAGAATTACTAGGTCCTGTGGAAACAGTGAAGGAATTGGCGTTTGATGGAGGAGAAACAATTGCTTCAACGGCATTGGCTCCAACACTATTCACTGACGATGTTGACAAACAACCATTTGATGTCATCTTGCCTTTACTTCACGGACCGAATGGGGAAGATGGAACGGTACAAGGACTTCTGGAATTATTAAACATTCCATATGTTGGAAATGGTGTTCTTGCCTCATCGGCAGGAATGGATAAAGTAATTATGAAAAACATTTTTGCTCAGGCAGGTCTTCCACAAGTGAATTATGTTTGGTTCTTACGTAAAGAATGGGAGAAGCAAAAAGAGCTTGCTTATGAAAAAGTTGAGCAGGAGCTTGGGTACCCTTGCTTCGTAAAACCAGCGAACCTTGGTTCGAGCGTTGGAATTAGCAAATGTTCAAATCGTAATGAATTAGAGAATGCATTTATTGAAGCCTTCCAATTTGACCGAAAAATCATCATTGAAGAAGGGGTAGTAGCAAGGGAAATTGAAGTTGGTGTGTTAGGAAACGATGAACCGAAATGCTCTGTTGCTGGTGAAATTGTGGCAAGTAAAGATTTTTATGATTATAGGGCAAAGTACCAAGACGGAGATACATCATTGATCATTCCGGCGGATGTTTCAGATGAACATTATAAGCAAATCGTAGACATTGCGATAAAATCCTTCAAAGCATTGGATTGTTCAGGGCTTGTACGAGCAGACTTCTTCTTAACTAGTGATGGTGACATCTATATGAACGAAGTGAACACTATGCCAGGATTTACACCATTTAGTATGTTCCCTTTACTTTGGAAGCATACTGGTGTTGAGTATCCAGAATTGATTGAACAACTGGTGAACCTTGCTATTGAACGACACGAGGAAAAACAACAGATTAAACATACGATGTAAGGAAAGCACGGCGACTTAAAATCGCCGTGTTCCTTCGGTTTTATTGAATTAAGGAGGCAGCGATGATTAGAAGAACAATCAAGCAAATCATGAATATGATTCCTGTTGAAAATGCTGTGCAAGCCTTTGAGAACGAAATGGTTCAAGGGGTTTGTATCGATTCACGTAATATACAACCAGGCAATTTGTTTGTCCCATTCAAAGGGGAGCATTCAGATGGTCACCGCTTCGTTGAGGACGCAATAAAAAAAGGTGCAGCCTGTGCGTTTTGGCAAAGAGACGTCCCAAACCCACCATTGCATTTACCCATCTTACTTGTGGAAGATACGTTAGTCGCATTGCAAGAACTAGCTCGTGCGTATCGAGATGAACTCAAAGTAAAAGTGGTCGGTATCACAGGGAGCAATGGGAAAACAACAACGAAGGATATAGTAGCAAATCTCTTAGAAGTACGCTATAAAGTTCAAAAAACACAAGGGAATTATAATAACCATATTGGTCTTCCTTTAACTGTTTTGTCCATAGATGAGGATACAGAAATTGCTGTCCTTGAAATGGGTATGAGCGGAAAAGGTGAAATTGATTTCTTGAGCCGATTAGCAAGGCCTGATGCTGTTGTGATTACGAATATTGGAGAATCACATTTGCTAGACTTGGGCTCAAGAGAAGGAATTGCTGAGGCGAAGCTTGAGATTATTAATGGATTAAAAGACAACGGAGTAGTCATCTACAATGGAGATGAACCGTTACTTAATCAAGTTCTGAGTAAAAGCCAAAACATGACAACGAAAACGTTTGGGCGAACTGATGCCAATGATCTATACCCAACATCAATCGAGCAAACTGCGATTGGAAGTAAATTTACAGTAAATCAAAGTGAGGAAACCTTCTTCCTGCCAATACTTGGTACGCATAATATTTTAAATACGCTTGCAGCAATGCAGGTGGCAATACATTTTGAACGATCGTTTTCAGAAATGAACGTTGGATTAAAAGGTGTGAAGTTAACAAATATGAGAATGGAGCTATTAGAAGGCTCCAGTGGAGAAAAAATCATTAACGATGCCTACAATGCTAGTCCTACATCTATGTTAGCGGCTATTGAGTTAGTAGCTAATCTCCCTGGATATACAAAAAAGATTTTAGTATTAGGTGATATGCTGGAATTAGGATCAGAGGAAAAGGAATTTCATCTACAGATGGGAAGATCTATTGACGCTTCCAAAGTTGATTTATTGTTTACGTATGGTGAACTTGGAATGCTCATTGCCGATGGAGCGAAGCAAGTAATGAATGAAAGTGATGTATTTGCCTATACGAACGGAGAAGATCTTGTTAAAGAGCTTCGTAAACATGTGAATAGTGAGACAATTGTTCTTTTCAAAGCTTCAAGAGCACTTAAACTAGAAGCGATTATTAATAAACTTGTTTAACAGCAGCTGCAAAAGCCTAAGAGTGAAACTCTTAGGCATTTTTTTATTTTCCTTTGTGAAAATAGGTTTTTTGTGCCTAAGAGTGAGAGAGCTTTTAAGAAGATTGGCAGGGCTCTTTCGAAAATGTAGGAAGGTTCTAATATTGTTCACAAACCTGCATTTTACTTTGTGATATATTTCACAGAATGGCGACTATTAGCGTGATATGTTTGGTTCGGTAGTATATGGAGGAAAAAATGTTGTTTCATTATAAAAAAGAGAGGTGTGATTCCTTGAAAATTAGGCATATTTTTTGGGTGCTTTTAATTGGCCTTGCATTTAAGGTGACTCCTGTTACTGCAGATGATCTCGCTAATAACAACCCGCTGATATTAGAGGAACTAACAATTCAAGTCCTACCAGAGTATGCTTATCATCCAAAGGATGAGAACAAAAAGAATCCTCCGTTATTAATTGGTTACCATGGGTCGTTTAGAAATGAAAGTGAAGAAAGTCAAAAAGGTCAGATAGAAATCCCGCTGCCAACAGAGGATAACAATTTCAAACTCGGCTTTGTTGCGGACTATTCTGATGACTTAACGGAGATGTATGAAATCGAGTATACATTGGATGAAAAGAAAAGAACGATTGCATGGGAAACTAATAGAGAGATTGGACCGATGGAAGCTTATAAATTCGTTATTGAGTTTTATACGGATGCGATTTTCATGAATGGAGATCAGAAAGAATTTGAATATCAATTTCAGAGTTTCTCACAGGTTGGACTACTAAATTTAATGATCATTGAACCGTTAAAAACTGAGAAATTCAGTTTAGAGCCTGCTGCAGAAAGTCATCAAAAAAACTCTTATAACCTTAATATGTTTATCTACCAAGAAAGACAGATGCTCCCTGGCCAAGAAATATCTATACAAGCCAGTTATGAACGGAAGGAAAAAAGGACAACAGGTGAAATGATGGAAGCAATGGTTGGATCAGCTGGAGAACAATTACCCGCGAAGCAGAATGAAGAGCTGATCCCATTGTGGCAAATACTCGTGGCGCTAGGAGTGTTTATCATGTTTGGCATCGGCGTCATGATTGCAATCATAAAGAAAAATAAGGGCAAAGAAAAGAAGCAAAAGCAGCCATCTCAGCCAGAGCATAAAAAAAGATTACGTTTAATGCTAATGGAAGGAAAAATGTCAGAAGAAGAATATCATCATTTAATTGAAAAGATGGGAGAGAAGAGCGATGTCAAAAAATAAAAAAATGACTTTTGGCATAATCATGATTTTCACGGCGCTATTCATATTAATCTTTACATCGATGCCGAGTGCAGGAAGCAAGGAGATTTCAATTTCGGAGCTTAAGGAAGATTCAATCAAATTTAAGGATGAATACATTATGACTCAAGGCTTATTAAATGAGGATTCGATTGAATGGGATGCTGATTTGTTAGAACTACGATTTGAAATCTATGATGAAAACGAAGAGAGATTGCAAGTTTACCATAAAGGCATTAGACCAGATAATTTCTCAAATGACATTATTGTGCTTATAGAAGGCTTTATGGACGAGAACGATACTTTTCATGCAGAAAAAGTAATGACAAAATGTCCATCAAAATACGAAGGTGAAGATATGGAAAATTATGATATTGAAGCACATAAGCAAATCCTTTCTAACAGCGAATAATCAATTTAAATAGGTGGTTATAGGTATGTATATAATTGGAAACTCAGCGTTGTATTTGGGGATAATCATCTCATTATACTCTTTCATTGCCCTAGTAATTGGAATACGTAAAAAGGAACGAAAGTGGATCGAAAGTGGGAGAGGAGGAATTCTTGCTCTTTTATTTCTAGCAAGTATTGCGAGTTTCCTTTTGCTATATAGCTTAGTGACTGGTCAATTCCAATTTCAGTACGTTGCTTCTTATACAAATGAAAGCTTACCACTTGTTTATAAAATCACCGCTTTTTGGGCAGGGAATGCCGGCTCACTTTTACTCTGGCTCTTGCTTTTATGCTTGTATAGCGGGATCCTTGCTTTTTCAAAAGTGAAAAACAATCCCCTTATGCCATATGTCTATTCTATCTTACTGCTAAATATCTTGTTTTTCTTCATTCTTATCGTGATTAGTAGCAATCCATTTGCAATGACGGACACAATCCCTGTAGACGGAAAAGGATTGAATCCAATGTTGCAGCATCCCGGAATGATTCTACACCCAGTTACGATTTACTTAGGATATGTGGGGTTAGCAATTCCCTTTGCTTTTGCAATTGCGGCCCTTCTGTTAAAACGAGCGGATGCAGAATGGATAAAGCTTACTAGGCGTTGGACGTTGGTAGCTTGGTTGTTTCTAACCTTAGGAAATATAATTGGTGGCTGGTGGGCATATCTTGAGCTTGGTTGGGGTGGATATTGGGCATGGGACCCAGTAGAGAATGCAAGTTTTCTTCCTTGGTTAACAGTATCAGCATTTCTTCACTCCATTATGATTCAAGAAAGGAAAGGGATGCTTAAACTATGGAATCTTAGTTTGGTGATCATTTCCTATCTATTAACCATTTTTGGAACGTTCCTTGTACGAAGTGGAATTTTAACAAGTGTACATGCATTCAGTGATGGAAATGTAGGTGCCTATTTATTAATTTTCCTTGCATTCATGCTAGCGTTATCCATTTATATTGTAGTGACAAGGTATAGCATGTTGAAAAGAGAAAGTCAGCCCATTGAAGCCTACTTTTCAAAAGAAAGTTCCTTTCTACTAAATAACTTATTATTAGTTGGTGCGACTTTTGCTATCTTTTGGGGAACGATGTATCCATTGATTTCAGAAGTAATCACTGGAACAAAGGTAAATGTTGGAGAACCATATTTTAATACAGTGACAGCCCCAATCTTCCTTGGTCTTATATTATTAATGGGGATTTGCCCACTCATTGCATGGCATAAAGCATCTATCGAAAAATCATTAAAGAGCATGATTGTTCCAGTAGTTGGTGGAATAGTGTCAATTGTAATCTTACTACTGTTAAACATTAGAGGTATTTACGCACTTATTGGAATCGGAGCAACTGTTTTTATGTTCTTTACCCACATACAAGAAATCATCATTGGAATACGAGCACGTATGAAAGCGACAAAAGAGTCTTTATTGAAATCGTCGTATAAGCTGTTTCAAAAAAACCAACGAAGATATGGCGGGTATATTGTCCATATTGGGATGGCCTTAATCGCGGTTGGTATTATCTCTTCTCACAATTATGAAGAAGAGTCCCTGCTTACCGTTGAGAGCGGTGAAACCATTTCCATTGGTGACTACGAACTTCAGTTTAATGGCTTAGAAGAGACTTATTCAAACGGTAATACAATCGTTCTCACCGTCCTAGAAACAACATATAAGGGAAAAATGGTAGGAAATGTAACAGCGGAGAAGGTTTTTCATGATCAATGGCAAAAGCCAGCAACAGAAGTAGCGATTAAAACGAATTGGAAGGAGGATTTATACGTTGTATTAAGCTCTTGGGAATCTAAAGATAAGGCAACATTTCAAGTTAGGATCAATCCTTTTGTTAGTTGGATTTGGGCAGGAGGCATGGTTATGGTAATAGGGACAATGATCGCGCTAATTGGTGGAAAGCCAAGAATACAACATAGAACCGGGAATACCTATTAAGTGCATGGAGTTAGAAAAAATTATGAGTTCTTATCTCATATAAATGAATAAAATCAAGGTGGTGTCTGGCGTTGAGAACGTTGACATGTTTGATCGCAATTATGTTCTTAGCGGTACCTTATAATTTTGCTGAGACAACATATACAGTTAATTCAAAGGAATTTAATGAAGTTATTAAACAGCTTGATATGCAGGGACATTCGAACCATGAGTTTTCTACTTGTTCGATTCAACCTGTTTATCATAACGAAGTGCTCGAGATGTTAAATGATGGGAAGACACCTGATGATATCATCAACTATTATGTTGAGGAATACGGTCAGGCAGCTTTAAAAGAACCAGCAAGAGACAGAAGTGGTCTTTTGGCTTGGGGAATGCCTGCTATGGGTTTAGTTTTTGGAGGGACGGTTGTCTCAATGTGGTTAAGAAAAATGAATGTTAAAAAAGCAGGCTCTGATGAATTGATAGAGTGGCAATCATCCCATGAGAAACAGGCAATTGAAAAGATTTTAGAGGAAGAACGCAAAAAGTATTTTTAAGAGAGGGGCATCTCTATGAGTATCATTTATTTACTTATTAGTGCAGCGATGATTATTACATGTATTTATTTAGTTGCGTCTCCCTTTTTAAGAGAGAAGAGCATTCTTTCACTAAATCATCATCTTCAGCTAAAAAAGGATGATGCCTTACAGGACCTTTATAAAACGATGAATGAATTAGAAATGGAATACTTAATGGGAAAAATGAATGAAAAGGATTATTTTCACCAAAAGGAAAGATATCAAAGGGCTGCTGGGGAACTCATGCAAGCAAATCAAGTTACTAATAAAAAGGAAGAGAAACTAAATATTGATGACGAGATATCGAAAGAGCTTGAAGATCTTAGAAAGCAGAGGGGAATTAAACAGTGAACACTCCAGCGTTTCACCCTGAATGGCTCGTTCAGTTTTGGCTAACAACTCCAATCGTCAATAAAATCAATCCACATGGTTTCCTCGTTGTTTTATTAGTGGTTATATTGACTGTCCTTTATGTATACATGAAAAGGTCAATGGTGAAGGCATATCAACTTGAGGATGATCGATTTATCCAATTGTTAAAGAAAAAAGATGTAATAGAAAAAGAGTTAATAGAAAGAAAGAAGATAAAAGGAATAGATGAAAACGAGGAGACTAAGAAAAGCGAAATGGAAATGAAGCTCCGTTTAATCACCAAAGAATTGCAGAAATATACTGAATGAAGGAGCTGACGCCGATGCTTGAAATCAAGCATTTATCGATACAAAGAAGCAATCGTCTTGTGCTGAATAAAGTTTCCTTCAAAGTAAATGGTGGTGAAGTTCTTGCTTTGCTTGGTCCGAATGGAGCAGGAAAGAGCACTCTTTTTCAATGCATCTTAGGACTCATAAAAAGCACATATGGAGAAATCATTATAAATGAAGAAAATGTAAAAGATCGCAAAATAGAAGAAAAGAAAAAAATCGGATTTATTGGTCATGACTCCTTTTTGTTTGGTGAGCTAACAGCCTATGAGAATCTCCTTTTCTATGGAAAACTCTATAAAGTTCAGAGTTTGAAGCAAAAGATAGATACATTGCTCAAAGAAGTGGGCTTGCATCGATTTAAGAATGAGTATGTACGTTCTTTTTCTAGAGGAATGAAGCAAAGACTAACAATTGCTAGAGTTTTTTTAGCGGAGCCAAATCTTCTTCTTTTGGATGAACCTCATACAGGATTAGATCGAGAAGCAATCGGCTTATTAAATTCAATCATCGTAGAAAAAAAGAAACTGGGAACATCAATCTTGCTTATATCTCATGATCTTGAACAAGTTCAAGAAGTTTCAGACCGTGTGGTAGTTTTGCAAAAAGGAAGAATTGTTGCAGAAACATCCGAATTACATGGATTAAAAAGCTGGTATGATGCGGTGGTGATGAGCAAATGAAGTTTATTTTTGCTGACGCTTTTGTCATTGCGGGAAAGGATTTAAAAAAGGAATGGAAAGGGAAGCAAACATTAGCGATTATGCTTGTCTTTTCAGGACTTGTCATTTTGATCTTTAGCTTTGCGTTTGATCCTACTAATAATACGGTCCGTACAGTAGTACCAGGTTTAATCTGGCTACTTACGATTTTTACAGGACTATTAGGATTAAATCGATCTTTTGTATCTGAACAAGAAGAAAGCTGCCTTAAGGGAATGATGTCTGCTCCGATTGATGTATCAAGCATCTATATTGGCAAGGTTATCGCAAATTTTGTAATTGTGTCAGCAGTACAAATCGTTAGCATACCGGCATTATTTATATTGTTTGGTTACCAATTTACAGGGAAACTCATCTGGCTGATTCTGTTAATCGTTGGAGGGACATTAGGGTTTATCTTAGTAGGAACATTTTTAGCCGCAATTGCCGCAAATGCAAAAAATAGTGAGATGCTATTGCCAGTCTTGTTGATGCCACTGTTAACTCCATTGATGATTGCAGCTGTTCAGGCAACTGCTCATATCCTTGAGCGTCCGGATATACAGGAAGTATCCTCTTGGCTTTATTTAATTGCAGCATACGATCTATTGTTTCTAGCAGTGTGTTTATTTTTATTTGAATATGTTATGGAGGGCTCATGATGAAGTGGAACAACGTTGTAATAGACAAAGCCTTATTGTATGTACTAATTCCGTCTATGCTCATTCTTTTATATTTGATCTTTATATGGTCACCGATTGAAAAGGTAATGGGGGGAACACAAAAGATATTTTATTTTCATGTAGGCTGTGCTTGGGTCGCATTTCTTTCTTTTATCGTTGTTGGTTACTATAGCGTCAGAAATTTGATTAAACCAAGAATGCGTTTTGATCAGTTAGCAGGAGCATCGGCTGAGATTGGTGTCTTGTTTACAACGATTACGCTGATTACCGGAACACTCTGGGGGAAGGTAAGTTGGAATACATGGTGGAGCTGGGAACCACGCCTCATGACAACATTGATCTTATGGTTTATTTTCATTGCCTATTTAATGATTCGTAAGATGGATGGCTCGTGGGAGAAGATTGTAAAGCTATCTTCTGTGTTCGGAATTATTGGCTGTTTGAATGTGCCAATTGTTTTTATGGCAATCCGATGGTGGAATACAAAATTGCATCCAGTCGTTTTCGGTGAAGGACAAAACCAAAGCGGTGGTGGGATGGAGCCAGAAATGCTTATTACATTACTCTTCTCTGTGTTTACGATCACGATTCTCTATGTCTTTCTAATGCGTAAGGCGGCAGAGATTGAACAGATGCGCCAGGTGGTAGTTGATTCTAAAAACAAAATGATGAATAAGATTGCTGGATAAATAGGAGGAGCAGACGATGAATTTTTTATTTATTACGTATTCCATTACATGGGTCATGATTGCTGGGTATGTGTTGCTATTAGGAATGAGACAAAGGAGTTTGAAAAAGGAAATTGCCCAATTGGCAGAATGGAATTCTGAAGAGTAAAGTGTGAGGAAAATGCGAGGTGTTCACATGAAGAAGTATCTCATTTCCATTTTTGTAACGATAATAGCGTCAGGTGTAGTCATTTTCTTTATGATTGGGCTGGAAGGAAAGGCGACTACCCATATAGGGGATGAAGCTCTTCCGTTCGAGCTAAAAGACTTGAATGAGGATATCTATCGTTTATCAGATTACTCTGGGCAAACGGTTGTCTTGAATTTTTTTGCGACGTGGTGTCAGCCGTGTATAGATGAAGCACCAGAGCTAGAAGCATTTGGTTCAGAATATGAAGATGCCAAGTTGATTATTATTGCAAAAGGCGAATCAAAAAGACGCATGGAAAAGTATATTCGCGAGTCTGAGTCCGAGCTTTTGTATCTTTTAGATACTCAGGAAAAAATATCTGATTTGTACAGAGTGATTGGGCAGCCTGATACACTAATTATCAACAAAGACGGAATAATTGTTGAACGATTTAATGGACCGACAACAAAAAATATGCTGATTCAATTGATTGAAGAAAAGGCCTTATAATCCTTCTTTATGTTGAATGAAAGGAGGTGGAAAAATGAAAAAAGGTAAGCTTCTAGATAAAAAATTTCTTCTTTTATTTGGAGTGTTCATTGGGATCATTTTTTCGGTTGTTACCGTCAAAACACTTGCTTATACAGACTCTGCAGAGTTTTGCAGTAGCTGTCATATTATGGAGAGTGTGCATGATTCATTTGCTGATTCAACACATGCTGAGCTGAGTTGTAGTGACTGCCATTTGCCACATGATACAGTTGTGAACAAGTTGACGAATAAAGCAAAGGCTGGGGTAGGGCATCTATATTTTAACACTTTAGGTTCTGATAAGATTCCAGATGTATTGCATACAACAGATAATTCAAAAGAAATCATCAACCAAAATTGCATTGATTGTCATCAGAGTACAATTAATAACGTATCCCATGAAGCGAAGGATAGTTGCTCAACCTGTCACCAAGCCGTTCCGCATGGGAAGGACTTCAAAACAGAAGATTTTTACAAACGTCCTGTTCCAGGAGAATTATTAGAAAATAAAGGAGGGATCTCACCGAATGGATAAGTTTGTACGATTAGGGCTTTTGGCTATTGTAGTCATGGCACTTGTCATTACCGGATGTTCTAATGAAAATGAGAGTTCAGGTACTGAGACAACAGGCTTGGATAAAAATGAAATCAACAATGAAGCATTTAAAGATTTATTTCCGTTACATTATTCTAGTTATATGAAAAATAGTGAAATGGAAGATACAAAGTATAGTGGTTCCGTGAAGAGAAGTAAGTATGATGAGGATAAAGAGCCATACTTACCAATTCTATTCAATGGATATGGCTTTGCTGTAGAATACAATGAAGATCGCGGTCATGTCTATGCAAATGAGGATGTTCGTGACATTGCAAGGATTACGGATAAATCCGTTGGATCTTGCTTAACTTGCAAATCAACAGCTGTCCCTCACCTCATTGAAGAAATGGGCGATGGATACTGGGGAGGTAGTTTTCTGGATGAAGTTTGGCCTGCTGCAGAGGCGATGGGGCATTCACCAATTGGATGTTCAGACTGTCATGATCCAGAAACAATGGATTTACGAATTACAAGGCCGAGTTTTATTAAAGCCATGGCTTCGCAAGGAATAGATGTTGAGAATGCAACAAAAAATGATATGAGAAATTATGTTTGTGGTCAATGTCATGTAGAGTATTACTTTGCTCCTGACAATAGTGAAGTAACATTCCCTTGGGCAAACGGCTTTAAGCCGGAAGAGATGTATGAATATTATGAGACGGTTGCAAAAGATAGTGGCTTTAACCAAGACTGGATTCATAATATTTCCGGAACACCAATATTAAAAGCTCAACACCCTGAATTTGAAACACATATTGAAGGTCCTCATGGAAAAGCTGGTGTTACATGTTCAGACTGTCATATGCCTTACGAGCGAACAGATAATAAGAAAAAAATAACATCACATTGGTGGACGTCACCATTAAAAACAATGGAACGCTCGTGTGCTACTTGTCATAGTAACAGGGAGCTTGAAGATTTAGAGAATCGAGTGTTAGAGATTCAGGACACACATATGAAGGAATTGCATGCAGCGGAAGACCTATCGATAACATCTCATTATTATGTAAATAAGATGATAACATCAGGAATAAGTGAAGAAAAAATAATAGAAGCACAAAATCATATTCGTAAAGCTCAATGGTTGTGGGATATCGTAGCAGCAGAAAATTCAGCAGGGTTCCATAATCCTCAGGGAATGATGGAGACATTAAAATTATCTTCTGATGCATCCAATGAAGCAATCAAAATTGCCACAGTAGAATTAGTAAAGAATGGCGTTCAAATAGAAGAGGTAGATCAAGAGATTGAAAAAGTGAAGAAGGCTGTATTTGAGGAACCAGACAACTTTAAGAAAAAAGACCATGCAACAAATGCCTATTTTCCGCCTCAACAATAGCCTCCTTCCTAAATAAATGAAAAAGGAAAGCACCGTACTATGGGACTAGCATATGTACGGTGTTTTCCTTTTAAAATTGCCAGAAGATAATGTGGTTGTCAACTTATACGAATAATGGTTTTCTTCAATAAATGAAAAAAGTCAGAATACTTGTTGCAAAATGAGATTGAACAGAGTATACTGTGTATATAGATATAAACAGTATAACAGTTAGAGGTGATGAAATGAATAGTTGGAAACAAGCTTGGTGGTTAGCAAAGTTCGAAGTGAAAGGTTCGTTAAGCGTGTTATGGTTCTTGATCCCGTTCAGTGTGCTTTTCTCGTACTTGATTACGGATATATTCTTAGTAGAAGAAAAAGATTTTTTTTACGACATCGTTTTTGTTGCATTTTTATTTAGCATGACAATATGGATGAGACCGAAGGATTTTCAAATGCAGAAGCTGGACGGAGAGTTTTATGCTTCTCCTGTATTTATGCTAATGAATCAACTGGCAACAAATCGAAACGCATTAGTGTGGAGTCGCTTTATCGTTTACTTTATTTACGCTCTTCCATTTAATCTTATTTGTCTTGTTTCTCCGTATGTCTTCTCAGCAGATGTGAGAGCAGAAATTCCATTTGAGAGTTACTTAGCATTTATCGTTCTATGGATTTGCTTTGGTATTGTTATGGGTAGTCTTTATCCTTATGCAGATACCGGTGATCGCATGACGTTTCACCCAGTAGTGTATGCAGCGATCATTGCGTTAACTTTTGCCATTCCGGTTGGAATTATTATCTTCATTAATATATACGCAAATTCAACAATCTTTAATTTATCGCTTCAGCTCGTTCTAAACTGGCCATTTTTAACAATGATTATTTCCGTTATTACAACTGTGATCTATGTCCTTTGGACACAAAAGGTATCTGTAAAACGGATTAAGAAAATCAACTATTTAACTTAATGAAATGGAATAGAGGAGGAAAGCATATATGAAATTACCTCTTCGTCTTTCAAAGGAATCGAAAACACCGATCTATCATCAAATTGAAGAGCAGGTAAAAGCCCTGATTGCGAGCGGAAAATTAAAAGCAGGTATGCCATTGCCATCAATTAGAGTTCTATCAAAGGAATTGGAGATTAGTGTGATTACGACGAGAAGGGCGTATTTAAACTTAGAACATCAAGGTTTTATTAAGACGACTCAAGGAAAAGGAACATTTGTATCAGAAATGGAGAATGAAATTAAAGAGGAGGTTAAGATTACGACCGTGTATAAAGCAATTGAGGAAAGTGTAGAGACAGCACTAAGGCATGATTATACAATTGAGCAAATTGAACGTATTTTTCGTGAAGTGATTTTATCAATGAAAGAAAGGCAGAAAGGGGATGCCTAAATGGAGAAAGTAGTGGAATTCGACCATGTAACGAAGTCAATAGATGATTTTACGTTACAGCCGATTCAACTTACTATTGAAGCAGGAACAGTCTCTGTCATCGTTGGAGATAATGGAGCTGGGAAAAGTACTTTAATTAAAATGCTTATGGATTTAGTCACTCCTGACAATGGAGAAATCTACTTTTATGGAGATTCCATACTAGATGGGAAAGAGGCTTGGAAGCATAGAATTGCTTATGTTCCTCAGCAATTAATCGGATGGAATTTATTCAAGAGTGCTGATTTAGTAGAACTAATGAAGGGGCTCTATCCAAACTGGGATGATGTTTACTATAATCGCATTGTTGAGTTTCTTGATATTCCATTAAACAAGAAATTCGGGAAGCTTTCTAAAGGGAATCAACAAAAATTGGTCATAGCTTTGGCGTTAGCCCGTAATACAGATGTCTTGGTTATGGATGAGCCGACTGCCAATGTTGACATCCCATCGAAGAAAAAAATGATGGATCTTTTTGTTGAATGGATGGATAAAGGAGAGCGGACGATGCTCATTTCCAGTCATCAAACCGATGATATTCGTAAGCTAGCAGACTATGTTGTAGTAATGAAGAAGGGGCAAATGATTGGTCACTTTGAAAAGGATGAACTTTTCGGTAAATATCGCCGTTATTGGTTCGAAATATTGCCTGATCAATTGCTTCCAGGAGAAGTGGAGCGAGTAAATTTAGAAAGAACAATCGTTACAGAAAATGTGGAACAATTGGAAACTTATCTTCGTAATAAAGGAATAGCTTGGATTGATGATAGAGTGCTAGAGGTAGAAGAAATTATTACATTTTTATTAGCATAAGGAGGGAGCAACAATGGGAGAAACAGTATTAAAAGTAAACCAAGTTGGCAAGTCATATAAAGATAAGCGCATTATCCGTGAAATTTCTTTTGAAGTGAAAAAAGGGGAAATTCTTGCGATTCTAGGACCAAATGGGGCAGGAAAATCAACGACGATTCGTAATATTATGGGCATTACTCAACCAGATGAAGGTGACATTCATTTTGCAGGAAGCAAAAAAGGAGAAATCCCTCGCAATCGGATCGGTTATTTACCAGAAGAAAGAGGGCTTTATAAAAAGATCCCGATTATGGATATTCTTCTCTATTTTGCTGAGTTAAAAGATTATCCGAAGAAAAAAGCGAAGGAGCGCGCGCTATTTTATTTAAAGAAGATGGGTTTAGAAGGGAAAGAAAAAAGCACGATTGAAGAGTTCTCCAAAGGAATGGGGCAAAAAGTGCAATTTATCGCATCGATCATTCATGAGCCTGAACTGCTTATTTTGGACGAACCGTTTTCTGGCCTCGACCCTGTCAGTCAGGAAATGATGAAATCAGAAATTCGCGAACTAGCACAAAATGGAACGGCTATTTTGCTTTCGGCACACCAAATGAATGTTGTGGAAGAGTTATGTGATTCACTCTATATGATTCATAAAGGTGAAAAAGTGATTTATGGAACGATGGAAGAAGTGAAGAACCAGTATGGAAGCTTTAAGTGCGTTATTACTGGCGAAAATTCAATCAAACGTTTGATTAGTTTGCCAAAAGTGCAAAGAGTGGAAGAGGGAGAAGGTACGAATACGCTTTATTTAGAAAACGATATTCATCCCGGAAGCTGGATGAAAGAGCTACCTGAAGACATTGATATAAAAGAGTTACAGCTCAGAAGAATTTCCCTTCATGAAATTTTTATTGATATCGCAACAGAGCAAAATAGCTTAGGAAGGAGTGAGAAGAATGCGTAACAGTATGAAGGTTGCAAAATGGGAATTTAAAAAGAATATCAAGAACAAATCGTTCATTATCTCAATCTTATTAACACCATTGATTTTCATTGCATTCTCGATGTTTCCAGTTCTAATGGATTCATTTGAATCTGAGCCCACACCGCCAACTGTTTTTATCAACGATGAATTAGGTGTATGGCCAACGGTTGAAGAAATGTTAATAGCACAGGACATTAAGTGGGACGTAAAGGAAACAAATGATACATTTGCTGAAATGGAACAAATTGTACAGGGAGATGAGAACACAGCGTTTCTTCAATTAAATGAATCCATTTTTACTGACGGAAGTGTGAATGTGTATCATCATGAAAAAATGCCTCAGGCTTTCAATGAAGGAATGCAGCTTCTCGTTCACCCATTGCAAGCGTTGCAACTGCAACAATTTCAACTTTCACCAGAGGAAATGGAGATTGTCACAAACGGGTTTCAAATCAACTCAGTTGAAGTAAGTGAAACAGAAGAGACAGTAGCCTCAGACCCTCTTGAACGATTAGTTCCTGGTATATTTGCAGGAATCATTCTCTTCTCAATCGTACTCACAGGGATGATGATTTTCCAAAGTGCTTCGCAAGAGAAGAAGGAGAAGGTGGCTGAAATTGTACTTTCTTCTCTTCAAGCACATGAATTGATGCAAGGAAAAATCATTGGTTACTTTGCATTAGGGTTAACTCAAGTTGGTGCTTGGATTGCGCTAATTGCCCCATTCATCGTGTGGCGCTATGAATTTGAATTATGGAATTACTTGTTTGTTCCAGAAACACTTGTACTATTAGTCATCGCAATTCTTGGCTATCTATTATTTGCGACGATCTTTGCAGGCATAGGGGCAACATTTGAGGATATGGACCAAACAAGTAACTTCCAAGGGTTGGTCTTCATGCTCCCGTTCTTGCCATTTTTCTTCTTCGGTCCAGTAATTCGTGATCCAGAAGGGGTGTTGGCGATGATTGGAACTTACGTCCCATTCACATCACCAGGTGTACTTATCTTACGCCTTTCAATGATGGAGAACTGGCCATGGTTAGAAATTGCAATTGCATTAGTCATCCTTGTTGTGAGCATTTTCGTCTTTATGAAAATTGCCGGTAAGATCTTCAAAATTGGAATTTTGATTTATGGTAAAAATGCAACACCACAAGAAATCATCAAGTGGTTGAAATATTAATCTAATGCAGTGGGCTGCTAGTTGCTCACTGCATTGTTTTTGTTAAAAGACAAGATGATTGAAGTTTTGTTATAATTCTTCTTTTTTGAAGCATGCTTTTCTTTTATTTCCTAGCACTAAGTCCTGTTGGCATTCAAGGTGAAAAGTAAAATATGAATAGTATTACCTTGCGCACTTTTTGATAAATTAGTGTAAAATTACACTAATGTTAAAAATGGGCCTTTTATCCGTTTTAATTATGGGTAGAAGAGGGAAGAGTATAGCAATAAGACATGATTGAGTTAGATTAACTTTATTTCGGTGGTGTAAAAAATGATAGGATGCATGTGTATTCATGGGTTTACAGGTTCTCCTTATGAGGTAGCTCCGCTTGCAGACTTTTTACAGAAAGAAACTGATTGGAAAGTAGTCGTTCCAACGTTACCTGGTCATGGTGAAGAGCTACACTTGAAAGGTGTTGTTTATCAAAGTTGGATTCGTCATGCGGAAGAAGAATTAGAAAAAATGTTAGACGAATGTGATCAAGTTTATGTGATTGGGTTTTCAATGGGTGGACTAATTGCGAGTCATCTTGCAGTTAAATATCCGGTTGAAAAATTGGTACTTCTAAGTGCTGCTGCACTTTATATTAATCCGAAACAAATCTTTTTGGATATTCAAGCGATGTTTAGTGATGTAGTGCAGGGGAAGATTCGGGAAAATGAAATGTTTCAAAGGTATAAAAGAAAACTTAAAGCGACTCCAATCACAGCGACGATGCAATTCAGGAGGTTGGTGAATGCGGTGCGACCAAAGTTGAAACAGGTGAGTATTCCAACATTAATAGCTCAGGGAGGGCTTGATGGGGTTGTTCCACCGAGAAGTGCGGACTTCCTCTATGAGAATATTGGAGCAGAAGCGAAAAAAGTGATTTACTTTAATAAATCGAATCATATGATTTGTCATTGCGATGAAAAACAGGAATTATTCGATGAGGTGTACGGTTTTTTGCATGAAGAACAGGAGTAAAGATAACGAATGAATAACGATTTTATAGGTCGGTATGCCGTTGCAATCGGTTTATTTAGATGATAAGATAAACTTCAAAGTGTCAACAGGTACCTCTTTAGAAACCCCAGACATACTCCGGTGTGGAGAATGTCTTTTTTCATGAATAAGGTCATTCCATTCATGGAACTAAAAGAAAAAATGAACGAGTAACCCTTAAAAAGTGGGTTTCGTAAATAGAGAAGCAATCATTCCCCATGCTTCCATTAGGAGTTATTCCTGCATACTTGACAATCTAAATTTTCAAAGATATGAAGGAGAATGAATACATTGACTAAGTTTCAAGATTTAGGTATTAGTCCAGCTACGATGAAGTCTCTTATAAGAATGGGTTTTGAAGAAGCAACTCCTATTCAAGCAGAGACGATCCCGTTAAGCCTTGAGAATAAAGATTTAATTGGGCAAGCACAAACAGGTACTGGTAAGACTGCTGCGTTTGGAATCCCAATGATTGATAAGATTGATACAACAAAGGATTTTATCCAAGGAATTATTATTGCACCAACGAGAGAGCTTGCGATTCAAGTGTCAGAAGAATTATACAAAATTGGATATGGCAAGCGTGCAAAAGTGTTATCAATTTTTGGTGGGCAAGATATTAATCGTCAAATTCGCGCATTGAAAAACCGTCCGCATATTATTGTTGGAACTCCTGGTAGAATCCTCGACCATATTAATCGTAAAACATTAAAACTGGATCATGTTCATACTGCGATCTTGGATGAAGCAGATGAGATGTTAAACATGGGGTTCATTGAAGATATTGAATCCATCCTTTCAAACATTCCGGTAGAGCGTCAAACGTTGCTTTTCTCTGCGACAATGCCCGGACCAATTCAGAAAATTGCAGAGCGATTTATGAAGAATCCACAGATTGTTCGGGTTAAAACGAAAGAAGTGACAGTGCCTTTAATTGAACAATATTATATTGAAGTTCAAGAAAAGACTAAGTTCGATGTGCTAACAAGACTGCTTGATATTCAATCACCTGAATTAGCGATTGTTTTTGGTCGTACGAAGCGTAGAGTAGATGAATTATCAGAAGCATTGACACTACGAGGGTATATGGCGGAAGGCATTCATGGCGATTTAAGCCAGGCGAAGAGAATGTCTGTATTAAGAAAGTTTAAAGAAGGTTCTATCGATGTTTTAGTTGCTACAGATGTGGCGGCACGTGGCTTAGATATTTCAGGGGTTACACATGTATACAACTTCGACATCCCGCAAGATCCAGAGAGCTATGTCCACCGCATTGGACGTACTGGACGAGCAGGTAAAGAGGGTGTAGCCATGACATTTATTAACCCTAGAGAAAAGTCATACTTACACATTGTTGAACGCACAACGAAGAGAAAAATGGAACGTATGCCTGCTCCAACATTGGATGAGGCGCTAGAAGGCCAACAGAAGGCAGTCTTAGAAAAGATTGAGCAAACAATTGACCAAAACCATCTGCAATATTACAAGCAAGCTGCCGATGAGTTGTTAGAAAAACATGATGCATCAACAGTCGTTCAAGCTGTATTGAAAATGTTAACGAAAGAACCAGACACAACGCCTGTTAAACTGACGGAAGAAAAACCACTTCCTGCTAAGAGAGATCGTAAACCTTATGATCGCAATAAAAGCCAAGGTCAACGGGGTAGCAGACAGCAAGGATCAAGTAAATCACGCCAAGGTGGTCACAAAGCCGGTAAAAGAGTTTACAATAAACCAAAGTCAAACAGCTACCGTCCATCATAAATATGCATTGATTCAGCCTATTAAAGCCCAAAAAGCTTTAATAGGCTTTTTATATTTTAAGGTGTTAGGAAAGGAAAAAAGCGAAATTCGTAAACTTTTGAGTGTGTAATCTGCCGAAACATGGTTGGGAGTTCAGTGCAGGTAATCATAGATACAACGAGAATTTATTCAGTGGAGGTGAGTGTCATAATGAGTATTACTAGTGAAGAGATGTTAAAAGAATTGAGCGATTCGATTGCAGCACTTTTTCAAATTCAAATAAAGCAAGCAACTCCACTTACACGAGGTTATTTGAATAAAAAGTGGAAAGTTGAAACAGATAAAGGAATGTATGTCATCAAACAATTTAGCAAAGAACGTTTTAATAGTTTGAGAAACTCAAATCTATTTTTCGAGCAAGAACAAGCAGTAAAGGAACAGTTACGGCATTCAAAGTTGGGAATTCGATGTCCAATGCCACTAATGCATAAACACAAGATCATTCAGAGAACAAATTCCGGTGAACGCTTTATGGTCATGACTTTTTCAGAAGGAGAGAACATTTTTCCCGGTGAGCTAACGGTGGAGCAAATGCGTCATCTTGGTGAGACTATTGCGGATCTTCATAATGCTTTTAACGATGGAACATATGCTAAGGGAAGTGTAAAGTTCAAACCTATCGATATCAATCATCGTGTACAGCATTGGGAGCAAGTAAAGCGGATGAATCCTAATCTTAATCATACGATTGATCAACAAATTTCAAGAACGAAAGCATTTAATCTTGAAGAATTAGGAGGGTGTGAACCAGGTTGGCTCCATCGTGACCTATGGGTGGACAATATATTGTTTTCTGGTGAGCAAGTAACAGCCGTACTTGACTACGATCGATTTGGATTTGATTATTTAGAATTAGATATTGGACGTGCGATTATGTCGGGCGCGTTAAAGAATCAAGCACTAAACATTGACTCAGCATCTGCATTCTTAGCTGGATACAAAACAAAAAGGCACATAAATTCTGGGTTGTTTTCTCGATCCTTAAAAGTGTTATGGTATTTGGAAAGCACCTGGTGGATCCATTCTAATGTTAATCCAGGCAGGTATCAGGAAACTCAATTTTTCAATGAGATGGTTTGGATTGGAGAACACATGGATAGTCTTGAAGAAATAATAAAGGATTAGTAGAAATATATACATAATAAAGCAGAAATAAATGTACCGACAAGTACACACTATGTCATGTATACTAAGGAGGAACAACATGTAAGTTTTCAGGAGGTAGTTATGATTAGAAGGCCACACAAAAGAATTTCTAAACGAGGTTTAACTGTTTGGAGAATTTCTGGTGCGATTCATTCTTTTTTTGTTTTGTTATTCGCAATCGGTACGATTGTACTGACTTTTATATTTGATTGGCCAATTTGGGTAATTGGTGCTGCGCTAATGGCTTTTGCCTTATATGCTTATTTATTTATCGTGCTTTTACCGGGCTTAAGATGGAAGAGATGGCGTTATGAAGTAAGGGAAAACGAAATTGAATTGCAGCATGGGATTTTTATTATTCGCAGTACGTTAATCCCGATGATTCGTGTACAACATGTAGATACTGCTCAAGGTCCAATATTGAGAAAATATCGCTTAGCGACAGTGAATATTTCAACAGCAGCGACGGTTCATGAAATACCTGCATTGGATGTAGAGGAGGCAGAACAGCTTAGATTTTTCATCTCTAATCTTGCAAGGGTGGCAACTGAAGATGTCTGAACCGAGAAGGCTTCATCCAATTTCAGCTGTTGCAAATGCTTTGAAGTATATTAAAGACCTTTTTATCCCACTGCTCATTGCTTTATTTGTTGGTACAGATGGAGTCTTGTTTCGACTCATCGGATTTGGTGCCATCATTGTGATTGTGTTTATAGTGGGCTTAATCTCATGGCTTAGGTTTACATATCGATTAGAAGATCAAGAAATACGTATTGAAACAGGTGTGTTTGTACGAAAAAAACGTTATATCCCATTTGAACGAATTCAGAGCCTTGATTTATCGGAGGGGATTTTACAACGTCCATTTGGATTAGTGAAAATGAAGATTGAAACAGCGGGTTCTACAAATTCAGGTGAGGCAGAAGCTGTTTTAACAGCTATTACAAAGGATGAGGTTAAACGAATCCAAGAAGAGATTGCTCATGCAAAAGTAAAACAAGATGCAATGATTGATGAAGTAAGCGAAGTCCAGAAGCCTAAAGAGGAAATTCTTTATAAAATTTCACCTAAAGAACTACTTTTACTAGCTTCAACTTCTGGTGGTGCTGGAGTTGTTATTGCTGCAGTAATCGTGTTTTTACTACAGTTTGATGAGTTCATCCCTTACGAGCGAGTCTTTAATGAATTGCAAGATCTAATTTCAAGTGGTGTCGTATTTATTGCCACCGTTGCATTGATCGTTGTCACTTTTGCCTGGCTGATTGCTGTTATTGGTACCATTCTTAAGTATTCTGACTTTACGTTGAAGAAGATCGAAGGGAATTTAGTCGTTACAAGAGGGCTACTGGAAAAAAGGCAATTGACGATCCCGCTTGAGCGGATTCAATCTGTAAATATTTCGGAAAATCTGTTGCGTCAACCGTTTGGATTTGCGAATGTGTCGATTGAAAATGCTGGTGGATCAATGACAGAAGAAAGCAGTGCGAGCGTCTTAATTTTGCCTTATATAAAAAAGAGCAGAATTCAATCAATAATTGAGCCCTATTTGACAGAATACGATTTCAACTATGAACTGAAACCAGCACCGAATCGGTCGTTACGCAGGTATTTATTTCGTGCACTAGTAGCAGCAATTATTCTGAGTGCGGTTCCAGTGATTTTCTTTCGCCCACTTGGTTTGATCGCGCTCCTATTGTATCCAGCTCTTCTTGCGTTAGGTTATATGAAATTTAAAGATGCTGGTTGGGCAATTACCGAACAACAGCAGTTGGTGCTACGTTATCGTGGGATCATAAGGCAAACCATCTTTATGCGTAAGAATCGTATACAGTCTCTTAGAATGAGCCAAAGCTATTTTCAAGTACGATCAGATGTAGCTACAATCGATGCGTCAGTAGTTGCAGGGTCAGGTATTAGTGGTGGAACGGTCGCTGATTTAGAAAAAAGCGATGTAGAGGAAATTTATGAATGGTACTCACATTCTGAAAAGAAACCAATACAGCCTGAGGGTTTCTCTCATATTCCTATTAAAAACATAAAGCCAAAAGCATAGCTTTTGGCTTTTAACGAATTATAGTTGCGACAAGAGTCCGATGACTGCAAGGAGGATGAGGATTCCAAAAAATAGAGCAGTTTTTGGAGGAATCTTCGGTTTTTGTGATCGACCTCGAAAAGCAGGTCGAGAAAAGCCTGCAGCAGAAGCTTGCCCATCTCTTAGCATTGCTACACCAATTAGGAAGCCTGCTAGCAATCCAAATACGTGGGCAGTAATGTTAATGTTAGTTCCCATGAAGCTCATTAACAAACCAATTCCGGTAAAGACAATGATTAATTGGGTGTTGGCAGGCGACATCATGTTCCGCCTAAAGACGATAATCGCAAGGTAAAAGCCGAATAAACCGTAGATTGCGCCACTTGCTCCAACATGAGAATAAATAAGCGGCTCAAGGAATAGTGTGGCGATATTGGCACCAATTCCAGCGCCTAAATAAACGAGAAGAAATTTCCACTTCTTCAACGCTTGCTCAAGTGCTGGCCCGAATAAGACGAGTGCAAAGCAATTGAATAATAGATGAGCAAAGCCGCCATGAATAAAAATTGGCGTAACGAGTCGCCATATCTCCCCTTGCATGATCCAAAGATTAAAGCCAATGAATAGGTCATTTATGCCCTTAGTTGGCGGGAACATTCCTAATAGATAAAGTGCTAGATTAATGGCAATAATGGTTGTGATAACAGGATAAAATCGTCTAAACTCATTGAAGTTTTCCGTTCGAACAAACATAGTTTTCCCCCTTTTAGTTTCTCGGGCTAAAAGTATAACATCCTTTACTATACATAATAGCTTGAATGAGGACAAATAAGCACTTCAAAAGCATTTAATTTTTATGAAGAAGGGAGGACATATAGAATGATTATTGGAATAGGAATTGATTTAATTGAATTGGAAAGAGTTTCAAACCTTTTAACGAGGCAAAAGAAATTCATTGACCGCATATTAACAGAACGAGAGCGTATAGACTTTGACAGGCTAACACAGAAGCATCGAAAGACCGAATTTCTAGCAGGTCGATTTGCAGCAAAAGAAGCATACGCAAAAGCAATTGGAACAGGGATTGGCAAGGATCTTTCCTTTCAAGATATAGAAATTATGAAAGATGAAAGAGGGAAGCCTGTTATTGTTAAGCCTGAAGAGAATCGGATTCATCTCTCAATCTCTCATAGTGAACAATATGCGATTGCACAAGTCATTATTGAAGAATAACCTAATGTTTTTTTAGTTTGTCTTATTCCTTCTGGTATAATCCCACAGGTTGTCTCATATATTCGTAGTGCAAAGAGGAGACAGGCCAATTTGTAATCGAGGCTAAAAAGCCGAAAAAAGTGACAAAAGGGGTTGAAGGGATGAAGAAAAGATTTATACTACTGCTTTTCGTTCTGTCGGCTGTAATGGCTTTGGCAGCCTGCGGTACAAAATCACAGGAGGATGTTACGAAAGAGCTTGGGCAAAAAGTAGAAGATTTAAAAAGCTACAAGGCAAATGCAAAAATGACGTTGCAAATGGGAACTGAGCCACAAACGTATGATATCGATGTATGGTACAATGATCCACACTATTATCGAGTAAACTTAAAGAATGCCGAAAAAGATCAAAGTCAAATGATTCTACGTAATGATGAAGGTGTCTTTGTATTAACACCAGCATTAAATAAAAGCTTTAAATTCCAAAGTAAATGGCCTGAGAATAGCAGTCAAGCATATTTATACCAATCATTAATCAAGGATATTTTAGAAGATAAAGAAGCAAAATTTACAGCAACTGACGATCATTATATTTACGAAACAAAAACAAGATATCAAAACAATCAAATGCTTCCTCTTCAAGAAATTGCCTTTAAAAAGTCAGATTTAACACCGGTGCATGTAAAGGTGATGGACACGGACAGAAATCCTCTTGTAACTGTTGAGTTTTCTGAAGTGAAGTTTGGTGAGAAGTTAGATAAGAATGATTTTGATACGAAGAAAAATATGACAAGCGCGGCTATTGATCATGTTCCAGTTAGTGGAGAGGAAGGTCTTTCGAACGAATTCTCTGTGCTTCATCCTAATTTGGAACAGTTAAATCTTGGTAATGTTGAGTTGATTAAAGAGTCGGAGATTAGCTTAGAGGATGGAAAGCGAATCATTCTATCGTATGGCGGAGATAAGTCCTTCACATTGATACAAGAAAAAGCAAATGTTAAGCCAGTTGCATTTGTTGCAACATCTGTAAATGGTGAGCCTGTTGATTTAGGATTTACGATCGGAGCATTATCAAATAATACAGTGACCTGGTCAAACAATGGGGTTGAATATATGCTTGCATCCAATGATTTGACCAAGGATGAGTTGATCGCTGTTGCAAAAGCAGTTGAAGTGGATGTTGATAAGTAAATATAATGGAGGCTGATTAGATTTAATGAATCTAATCAGCCTCTTTTTGTGCGAAGATAAAGAAAGCATGAAATGATGAATTGTAATTTACGATCTTGTTCAATGTCTAATTCCAGGCACCATAGCTATCGGTTTATGGAGGGCTACACAGGCCGCGGGTCATGTCAACAATGCCCACACGATGCTGGCTCATTTTCGCGTTTCTTAGAAAAAAACTTTATAAAAGATTTGACATTTTTCTTTATTAATTGATAATGGAATGAAAAGAGCTTTAATGAGTTAAAGGGAGTGGGCGAATGTGGCAGCAAGATTTGTTTTATAGAGATACGTGGGCGGAGATAAATCTCGACCACATCACATATAATGTAGAGAATATGATGAAATATCTTCGTGACGGAGTTCAACTCATAGCGGTCGTTAAGGCGAATGGATACGGACACGGAGCAGTTGAAGTTGCAAATACTGCACTTCAAGCAGGTGCATCGCTTCTAGCTGTAGCAACTTTAGATGAGGCGATTTCACTTAGGAATGCTCAAATTGCATCGCCAATTCTTGTGTTAGGTGCGACTCGACCGGAAAATGCACGTTTAGCCGTTGATCATAACATCGTTTTAACTGTGTTCGATTATTTATGGATAGAAAAAGCAGGGGAGATTCTCTCACCAGCAGATCATTTAAAGCTCCATATAAAATTTGATTCTGGTATGGGGAGAATTGGTGTTAGGAAAAAGGAAGAGTGGAATTCTATTCAAGCTTCCATTAACAAGCATTCAAACATTGAGATACAAGGAGTGTTTACACACTTTGCGACAGCAGATGAGCTGGATGAAACATATTTTAAAAAACAAGTCGCTACCTTTAAAACAATGCTAGGTTGGATTGAACATACACCATCGATCGTTCATTGCAGCAATAGCGCAGCGGCTCTAAGGTATATGGATGTGCAGTTTAATGCAGTTCGCTTTGGCATTTCCATGTATGGTTTATCTCCCTCTACGGATATAAAATATCTCCTTCCATTCTCATTAAAAGAAGCGATGTGCTTACGGACAAAGCTTGTGCATGTCAAGCAGCTAAAAAAAGGTGAAAAAATAAGTTATGGCGCTACGTATGAAGCGACAGAAGACGAATGGATTGGAACATTGCCTATCGGTTATGCTGATGGATGGTTACGTAAATTGTCTGGACAAGAGGTATTAATTGATGGAAGTAGGGCCAAGATTGTCGGGAGAATCTGTATGGATCAGTGCATGATCAAATTGCCAAAGCAATATGAAGTCGGTACGGATGTCACGCTAATTGGTAACCAAGGCAATGAGCAGATTCCTGTTGATGAAATTGCTGCTAAGCTAGAAAGTATTAACTATGAGATCACTTGCCAAATCTCTTCAAGAGTACCGCGGGTTTATAGGAAAGACGGTCGAATCGTCTCGGTATCAAATGCATTAATTCCTACTATATAAATAGTCATGACATGAAAAGTTAAGAAAAAGTGGTACTTTTTCTTAAATCATGCATATTTTTTTCACACTTTTGCCGATAATACTGATGAATTCACAATTATAGGTCTTTGCATACATGATGAATAATGGTAATATTGAAAAGGGTAGATACAAAAAATGGTGTGTAGTGATGGTGGAGGTGTATGTCTGTGTCTGAGTCCAGTACAACGACAGAAATATTAGTTGAGTTGCCACAGCATCTAGTAACCGAATTAGATGGCTTTGTGAAACAAGAGAACGTGAATCGTAGTGAATTCATTTATCAGGCAACGAAAATGTATTTGCGTGAACGGAAAAAGAGACAGATTCGTGAATCCATGAGACGTGGATATATGGAGATGGCAAAAATTAATTTGACGATTGCATCGGAAAGTTTTCAAGCGGAATATGAGGCAGAACACACGGTTGAACGTCTAGTTAGCGGAGGATAATGCCTTGATTGTTAAACGTGGTGACGTTTATTTTGCAGACCTATCCCCAGTTGTTGGCTCCGAGCAAGGTGGTGTACGTCCAGTACTAGTCATCCAAAACGACATCGGGAATCGGTTTAGTCCCACAGTGATCATCGCAGCTATTACAGCACAAATTCAAAAAGCGAAGCTGCCTACTCACGTTGAAATTGATGCGAAGCGTTACGGCTTTGAAAGAGATTCTGTAATTCTCCTAGAACAGATTCGTACAATCGACAAACAGCGTCTAACCGATAAGATTACCCATCTCGATGATGAGATGATGGAAAAAGTGGATGAAGCTCTGCAAATCAGCTTGGGACTCATCGAATTTTAATAAACGCGAAAACGTCCAATCTGTGGAGGGCGTTTTTTATTTGTTTAAGAATGGTTGACATCCGCTTTATCCTGACACGAGTTTTCAACTCATTCTGATGTTTTTTTAGTTAGTACTAATACTTTTAAGAATTGAATTAACTTTTTCTTGATGTTTAAACCTGCCTTTTTGGCGGGTTTTTTCTTTATATATGTCTATTCGTCTTTTGACAACAGGAAAAATAGGTTTGATGATGTTTGCTTTTGGGTATATAAAAAAGTCATGATACATATCGATTAATTTCATGTAATTTCGATAACATTTTTATAGTTTGTTTTACATTTTACACTCTTGGCAAGTGATGGAAAATTAGTGTGTTACTATAAGGAGGATACTATGGAACGTAAAATTGTATCGTTTATTCAAGAAAACAAAGATAGAGTTTTTAAGCATTGGCTAGAAGAAATGAAGGTTCAAGCAGATGAGCGTGTCATAAATATTGTCTCAGATCAAGTATATACAGCAACTAGTAGGGAGTTTTTAGATCTAATCATCGTGAGTTTAACGGAAGATAAGGAGGAATTCCTCACTCAATTGACGGACTATACTGAGAAGTTAGTGCGGTTAGGGTGGTCATTAACTTTTGCCACTAAAGCTGTTCACTTATTCCGAAAAGTATTGATGCTGGAGTTGAAGGAGGCTGGGGTGGTTCATAAAGACAATGAAGTCGATTTTCTCTATATGTTTGATGAATGGATCACACCATTTACTCATAAAATTGTGCAGACGTATTCAACCACTTGGGAGAGAACGGTTTCAATGCAGAAAATGGCTCTTCAAGAGTTGTCAGCACCACTCATTCCTATCTTTGATGGAATCACGGTGATGCCATTAGTTGGTACAGTTGATACAGAAAGAGCGAAACAAATCATGGAGAATTTGCTTCATGGTGCAGTCAAGCATCGTTCAGAGGTTGTCTTAATTGATATTACTGGTGTTCCTGTCGTTGATACGATGGTCGCGCATCATATTATTCAAGCTGCTGATGCGGTTCGGTTAATTGGTGCGAAATGTATGCTAGTAGGAATTCGACCAGAAATTGCCCAAACTATTGTGACTCTTGGCATTGACTTAAATCAAATTACAACAAAAAGCACATTGAAAAAAGGTATTGAAACAGCGTTGGAAATGCTCGATCAAAGAATTGTGTACGTGAGGGAAGTATAATGAAGTTACCAAGGATACCAATTTTAAAATTAAAGAATTGTTTGCTGATTTCAATTCAATGGGAATTGGATGACCAAACGGCACTTGAATTCCAAGAAGATTTATTAAATAAAATTCATGAAACAAATGCAAAAGGTGTAGTCATTGATATAACAGCAATTGATTTTATTGACTCTTTTATCGCAAAAGTATTAGGAGATGTCATTAATATGTCAAGCCTGATGGGGGCGAAGGTGGTTATGACGGGAATTCAACCTGGGGTGGCTATTACATTAATTGAATTAGGAATACGTCTTGACGATGTCCAAACAGCATTAGATTTGGAAAAAGGGTTAGAGAAATTACAACAGGAGTTGGGGGAGTAACCATATGGAGAGCCAATCCTGCGTAAAGATTATTAATGAATGGGACATCGTTGCTGCTCGTCAGCTAGGACGTAATGTAGCAAAAGAGCTTGGTTTTGGCAATGTGGATCAAGCAAGAATTACGACGTCCATTAGTGAATTGGCAAGAAATATATACTTATATGCTGGTCAAGGTCAAATTGCGATTGAGAAAAAGTACGATCAAGGGAAATCGGGTTTATGTATAAAAGCGATTGATCAAGGGCCAGGTATAACTGATTTAAGACAAGTAATGGAAGATGGATATTCAACTTCAGGAGGATTGGGAGCTGGCCTTCCTGGTGTCAGAAGGTTAATGGATGAGTTTTCTATTGATTCTTCCTCAGAGAAAGGAACTTCGATTCTAGCAATCAAATGGCTCCGTTAGGGGGATTTGCAAAATGGGGAACCGCGAGGATTTAAAAGAAACATACAAAGATATTTTACTTGAATATATGAAGGAACAATCTGAGCAATCTCTATACTCATCGCAAAAGTTTAGCAGGACGGTCATTGAGGAACAGGTATCTCCAGATGAAATCATAAGTATACACAAGCAAGTTCTATTAGAATTATGTCCACAAATGAAAACAGAGTTGGCGCATTCCTTTGATATTTTATTGGAAGTGATGGTTGGCTATGGTTTTGCTTACAGAGAGCATCAAAAATTAAAGGATGTGCAAAAAGAGCTCCGAACAGAGATGGAGATTGCAGCGAATGTTCAAGAAACATTATTAGGAACGGAAATTCCACGGGTGCCAAGTTTAGACATTGGCGCTATTAGTGTTCCTGCGAAACATATGAATGGGGATTACCATCATTTTGTAAAAGATGATGATTATAAAATAAGTATAGCAATTGCTGATGTTATAGGGAAAGGCTTACCGGCTGCGCTTTGTATGACGATGATAAAGTATGCGATGGATAGTCTTCCTGAAAACAGGAATGACCCCCATAGTGTGCTGGAGAATTTAAATCGGGTCGTAGAACAAAACGTAGATATTACAATGTTCATATCGATGCTGTACGGTATTTATCATACAGATAAGCATAAATTTATATATGCTTCTGCGGGACATGAGCCTGGATTATATTTCGACCCATACACAAATGATATTAAAGAGCTACCATCTAAAGGAATTTTATTAGGTGTAGATCGAAATGCTCGTTATCGCCATTTTGAAAAGAAAGTAGATGTTGGTGGGATGATTATTTTAATGTCTGACGGTGTTACGGAGTGTAGAACAGAAGAAGGTTTTATAGAGAAAGAATTCTTGCTTAATATGATTAAGCAACATGCTCATATGTCTTCACAGGAAATTGTTGATCACGTATACAAAGAGTTAGAAAAACTTCAACATTTTCAACTGCGCGATGATTTTACATTGATTATTTTAAAAAGAGTGGTTTAAGGTTATAGCAAGTGGGTACTTTATAGTAATGGATTTTATCTGAAGGAAGGGTTAATTATGAATATGACAATAGATGTAAAAGAAAATGATTCGCTAGTCGAGATTAAAGTTTCTGGAGAAATTGATGCGTATACGGCTCCAAAGTTAAGGGAAAGTCTTTTTCCTCTCTCAGACAAGGAAAAAGTAAAAATGCTTGTGGATCTATCAGAAGTTTCCTATATGGATAGTACTGGACTTGGTGTGTTTGTTGGTGTGTTCAAAAATGTTCGCAGTCACGATGGAGAATTCAAGTTAATTGGGCTATCTGAGCGATTAACTAAGTTGTTTAAGATTACTGGTTTGGCTGATATTATTGAGATCAATAGTAAGATTGAAGGTGGAATATAATGAACGAATCATTAGATTATATTGAAATGAAGATTCCTGCCAAAGCAGAATACGTAGGTATCATTCGTTTAACCCTATCAGGAATAGCAAGCAGACTAGGTTTTACTTATGATGAAATTGAAGACATTAAGATTGCAACGAGTGAAGCTTGTACGAATGCCGTTCAACATGCTTATAAGTCGGCTGATGGTGGCGAAATATTAGTTGGTTTCGGGCTATATCAAAATCGTTTAGAGGTCATTGTTGTCGATAACGGCAAGAGCTTTGATTTTATTCAGGCAAGACAAGGCATCGGTCCATATAAAGAGAACGAAAATGTGGAATTCATGCGTGAAGGGGGACTAGGACTTTACTTGATTGAAACTTTGATGGATGAGGTGAGGATTCATCAAAAAGAGGGTGTCACGGTCTTTATGACGAAGTACCTTGAAGGAGAGCAGGTGGAGATGGATGCAGAAAAGATCTCAACCTAACCAGAAATCGAAAGAGGAAATAAATGCGCTTATAAAAGCGTATCAAGAGCATCAAGATGAAGAAGCTCAAAATATCCTCGTTATGAATTATCATAACCTCGTTGAATCTATTGCACGAAAGTATTCAAAAGGGCAATCATTGCATGAGGACATCGTACAGGTTGGTGTGATTGGTTTATTAGGAGCGATTCGAAGATATGATGATTCGTATGGCAAATCCTTTGAGGCGTTTGCTATTCCGACAATTATTGGTGAGATCAAAAGGTTTTTACGTGATAAAACATGGAGTGTCCATGTGCCCCGTCGCATAAAGGAATTAGGACCAAAAATAAAATCAACAGCTGAAGAGTTAACGACTGTCTTGCAACGTTCTCCAAAAGTACACGAAATCGCAGATGCTATTGGTGTAACAGAGGAAGAGGTATTAGAGGCAATGGAAATGGGGAAAAGTTATCAAGCATTATCAGTAGATCATTCGATCGAGGCGGATTCTGATGGTGGAACGGTTACATTATTAGATGTCGTTGGTAATGTTGATAATGGATATGAAAAAGTTAATCAAATGCTTGTTCTTGAGAAAGTTTTATATGTATTAACCGATCGAGAAAAGCAAATTATTCAGTTTACGTATTTAGATAATCTTAGTCAAAAAGAAGCTGGTGATCGATTGGGAATTTCGCAAATGCATGTGTCAAGATTACAAAGAAAAGCAATCAAAAAACTTCAAGATGAAATTAATGCAGAGCGATCAAAATCAGAGATGTCATTATGAATGAATTAAAAGATCAAAAAATACATGTGCTTTCACATCAGGTCGTAAAGCAAGGAAAACGATTGTGTGGAGATGACTTCTTTTTTACTACGACGAAAGACTATTTTGTTTGTGTGCTGGCCGATGGTCTTGGAAGTGGGGAAATCGCCAGGGAGTCATCTTCCGCCGCAGTAGAAATTGTGAAAGAACACCATGACAAAAGTGTTTCCGATATGATGCGATTATGTAACGAGCAATTACTACATAAAAGGGGGGCCGCGGTTGCCATCTTCAAAGTTTGCTATAAAGAGCCACTATTCGAATATAGCTGCGTTGGCAACATCCGCTTTTTTCTTTATTCAAAAATGGGTAAGTTGACATACCCCTTGCCGGTGACAGGGTATTTGTCAGGTGCGAAAACGGTCTATAATACACATCGTTTTCAATATGAAGAAGGTTCAAAGTTTATCATCCACACCGATGGATTTCTTATAAAGGAAGTCAAATCATTGCTTTATTCGACATTGTCGGTAGAAAGCATTTTTGAAAAAATAAAACAGCAGAATTCCACAGCAAATGATGATGCGACATTTATTGTAGGGAGCTTACTGTGAAATGTAGGCTTCTTTTTTATATGGATGGATGTTGGATATGAAACTTATCGAAGCTTTTGTTAAAATAAAGGAAACAGCATTTGGAGGTAAGGATTTGGAGAGAGATCAGCTAATTCAACTCATTGCGAAAGAACAAGGCTTAAAACCAAAGCAGGTCCAACATACAATTCAATTATTAGAGGAAGGCAACACGCTTCCATTTATTGCACGCTATCGAAAGGAATTAACAGGTGCACTAGATGAATTGCAAATTCGTCATGTAATGGAACGTTGGCAATATATTGAGAACTTAGAGCAACGTAAATCTGAAGTCGTGCGCTTAATTGAAGAGCAAGGAAAATTAACAAATGAATTAATGTTAGAGATTAAGAAGGCCTCAAAACTGCAAGAGGTGGAGGATTTATATCGACCTTATAAGCAGAAACGTCGAACAAAGGCGACGATTGCAAAGGAAAAAGGGTTAGAGCCTTTGGCAAAATGGATAATAGATTTCGATATGAGCGAAGTTCCAGAGGAAAAGGCGAAAGAATACATATCAGAAGAACACGGACTATTAACAGTTGAAGACGTTTTAAATGAAACAAAAGAAATCATTGCTGAATGGGTTTCTGATGATGCGGAATCTCGTAAATGGATTCGTACACAAACCTTTAAAGAAGGAAAAATTGTTTCTACTGTTAAAAAAGAAGAGCTTGACGAAAAAAATGTATTTGAAATGTACTATACATATGAAGAGCCGATATCAAAAGTTGTACCTCACCGTACACTTGCTTTGAATCGAGGGGAGAAGGAAGATATTCTTCGTGTACAGATTAAACCTCATGATGAGCGGATGATTCAGTACTTAAAGAATAAGTGGATTAAAAAGGAAGCTTCACCGTCTACTGCAATTGTTGAAGAATCAATTACAGAAGCGTATAAGCGATTTATCCAACCTTCGATTGAGCGTGAAATTCGAAACGAGCTAACTGAAAAGGCGGAGGAGCAAGCGATTACGATTTTCTCGGAAAACCTGCGCAAACTCTTATTGCAGCCGCCACTTAAGGATCGGATTGTCTTAGCGGTTGATCCAGCATTCCGAACGGGCTGTAAGTTGGCTGTCATCGATGAAACTGGAAAGGTCTTAGCGATCGATGTAATTTATCCACATCCACCTGTTTCTAAAAAGAATGAAGCGAAAAGCAAAGTAATAAAGATGATAGAGCAATATCGTGTAGATATGATTGCGATTGGGAATGGTACAGCTTCGCGTGAAACGGAACAATTTATAGTAGAGACGATCAAAGAGGTTGAACAAACTGTCTTCTATATCATCGTGAATGAAGCGGGAGCAAGTGTATATTCTGCTTCTGACCTTGCTCGTGAGGAGTTTCCTAAATTACAAGTAGAAGAAAGAAGTGCAGTATCCATTGGAAGAAGAATTCAAGACCCGCTCGCTGAACTTGTGAAGATTGATCCTAAATCGGTTGGAGTAGGTCAATATCAGCATGATGTTTCGCAAAAGAGGTTATCTGAATCATTAACCTTTGTTGTTGAAACAGCCGTTAACCATGTTGGTGTGAATGTAAATACAGCATCTTCTTCACTATTACAGTATGTTTCAGGTCTATCTAAAACGGTCGCCAACAATATAGTTAAAAAGAGGGAAGAAGAAGGCAAGTTTACAAGTCGTACGCAATTAAAGAAAATTCCTCGCTTGGGGTCAAAAACATATGAGCAAGCAATCGGATTTTTACGAATCCTAGATGGGAAGGAACCGTTGGATCAAACGGCTATTCATCCTGAGTCGTATTCAGAGGTAAAGCAATTGCTTGCGGAGATAGGGTTTGTTACAAGGGATTTAGGTTCTGAGCAATTGCGAGAGAAGTTGTCATCGCTTGATCGTAAAACACTTGCTGAGCAACTATCAATTGGTGAGCTGACTTTAAACGATATACTTGATGCGTTAATGAAACCCGGAAGAGATCCGCGTGATGAGCTTCCGCAACCGCTTTTAAAGCAAGATGTATTACAATTAGAAGATTTAAGTGATGGGATGGAGCTACAAGGGACAGTGCGCAATGTTGTAGACTTTGGTGCCTTCGTGGATATCGGGGTTAAGCAGGATGGGCTTGTGCACATTTCGAAAATCAGCAATCGATTTGTGAAGCATCCATTAGATGTCGTCTCAGTTGGTGATATCGTGACGGTATGGGTGGACCAAGTTGATGCTAAGAAAGGGCGAGTCTCCTTAACGATGAAAAAACCTCAATAAATTAGATAGAGAGTCGTAAGTGACTTTTACGGCTCTCTCTCGATTTTTGAAAATATTCGATCAAGAGCAGTTCTTCTTCGTGTAAAAATACCAACATTGGTTTAGTAAAATGATTTGAGAACGGTTTTTTTCTAAAAACGCTCGCTGAATTTGATTTTTTAGCCAGGTAGGCATGATTGGCCACCTCCGTAAATCTTCATAAGTGTATAAGTAATGTATGCTACAATAGGTTGTCATGTTCACTACATTTTTAGGAGGAAGTGTTTTGGAGCAAAACGAATTGCAAAGATTAGTAGAACGGATATCACTTGTGGATTTTCGAAAAACATTTCGTCATAAGGCAATGTTTAACAAACGCTTACGCACGACTGGTGGAAGGTACATGCTTTCTGATCACCGAATTGAAATCAACCCAAAGTATTATCAACAGATGGGCATGGAAGAAATGATCGGGATTATCAAACATGAACTTTGTCATTATCACCTTCATTTAGATGGAAAAGGTTATAAGCATAGTGATCGCGACTTCAAAGAGTTATTAAGAAGAGTCGGTGCCCCAAGATATTGTTCTACACTTCCTGACCAAGTTAAAAAAAGAGAATCGAGATTAGTGTATCAATGCCAAAATTGTCTTAAAACGTATGCACGAAAAAGAAAAGTCAATACTGAACGATATGTGTGCGGATTATGTAAAGGAAAGTTGAAATTCATAGAAAAAATTATAGTATAATTGCAGGATAATAAATCAAAAATATATTAGAAAAACAAGCTTGACTTTTAATAGTACGGTTATTATAATTTAAAGAGTCGAAAAGATGATGTTTATCCATTCGGCTGTTATTGAATGTAAGCTCTAAATTATTCCGCAGTAGCTCAGTGGTAGAGCAACGAGCAGAGCATCGGTGAAACAACTTCGAGTTGTACGCATCGAGCTGCAACTTGAATGAACATTCTGAGATGCGGACATTCGGCTGTCTTTTAATGGGGATTACAAAAACGACATTAATTATTCCGCAGTAGCTCAGTGGTAGAGCATTCGGCTGTTAACCGAACGGTCGTAGGTTCGAATCCTACCTGCGGAGCCAATATGGGGAAGTACTCAAGTGGCTGAAGAGGCGCCCCTGCTAAGGGTGTAGGTCGTGTAAGCGGCGCGAGGGTTCAAATCCCTCCTTCTCCGCCATTTTTTTATTTTGGCCCGTTGGTCAAGCGGTTAAGACACCGCCCTTTCACGGCGGTAACACGGGTTCGAATCCCGTACGGGTCATTTTTCACTTTTATAGTTTTAGTGAAAATAGAGACGATGAAAATCGACTCTTTTGTTTTCTGTAGAAGTTATATACATTTTGGGCTATAGCCAAGCGGTAAGGCAACGGATTTTGATTCCGTCATGCGAAGGTTCGAATCCTTCTAGCCCAGCCATTTCTATGAGCCATTAGCTCAGTTGGTAGAGCATCTGACTTTTAATCAGAGGGTCGAAGGTTCGAGTCCTTCATGGCTCACTTGAAAAGTGATTTTTTTATTTTTGTGCGGGTGTGGCGGAATTGGCAGACGCACCAGACTTAGGATCTGGCGCCGCAAGGCGTGGGGGTTCGACTCCCTTCACCCGCACCAAAAAAGTTGTTGCGTTTATGTGTTGGGTGTGCTATTATAAAGTTCGTCGCTAAAAATAAGCGGTCGTGGCGGAATGGCAGACGCGCTAGGTTGAGGGCCTAGTGGGGGTTAACCCCGTGGAGGTTCAAGTCCTCTCGGCCGCACCAAAAAAAGTGTTGACAATCAAAAATAGAAATGTTAAGATATGAAAGTTGCTTTTGATAAATGCGCCCGTAGCTCAATTGGATAGAGCGTCTGACTACGGATCAGAAGGTTATGGGTTCGACTCCTTTCGGGCGCGCCATATAAAACGGGGAGTAGCTCAGCTTGGTAGAGCACTTGGTTTGGGACCAAGGGGTCGCAGGTTCGAATCCTGTCTTCCCGACCATGCGAGACTCTAAATTTTATTACTTAATATAATATATGCGGGTGTAGTTTAGTGGTAAAACCTCAGCCTTCCAAGCTGATGATGAGGGTTCGATTCCCTTCACCCGCTCCAAAAAAACATTGCTCTTTGAAAACTGAACGAACAAAAAACGTCAACGTTAATCTAAACTGAGTAATCAGTTAAACAAGCACCATAGGTGCAAAAACGAGCTAATCAAACACTTTATTGGAGAGTTTGATCCTGGCTCAGGACGAACGCTGGCGGCGTG
>NZ_JCBCPS010000007.1:0-97024 GCF_059874745.1 Niallia sp. CD-39
GGGGAGTGGGCTGAGGTTTTAGCAACATTATTTACTACGACTGCAGCATCGTGGGCATGGTTTAAAAATAATTATGTGACAGCCAAGGGTAAAAAGCAAAAATCGGTTATTGAAATGCACAAGTTAGACTAGATCGTCCACACGGGCGGTCTTTTATTTTGAAAAGGATGTGATTTAGGTGACAATACCAGTTAGGCAAATGCTTGTTAACTCACAGAAATACTCATTAAAATGTCCTAATGCGATGACAGCAGAATATATCACAGTACACAACACTGCTAATGATGCTACTGCACACAATGAGATAAACCACATGAGAAACAACAATAGCTCAACGTCTTTCCATTTTGCTGTAGATGAAAAAGAAGTTGTGCAAGGGCTCCCGTTAAATCGAAATGGCTGGCATTGTGGCGATGGTACTAACGGGACGGGAAACAGACGATCAATCGGTGTTGAGATTTGCTACTCCAAAAGCGGAGGCACACGTTATTACCAAGCTGAGGGATTAGCCATCGAGTTTATTGCCCAATTGCTTTATGAGCGTGGTTGGAATGTAGATCGTGTAAAACAGCATAGAGATTGGTCTATAAAAAATTGTCCTCACCGTATTAGGGATGAGGGTCGATGGACAAGCTTTGTTAATGCAATTAGAGATCAACTAAACGCTTTAAAAAATCCAGTTGAAAAAGCAGAACAGGAGTTGAGTGGCATGGTACCCAAATGGGCAGATTGGCAATGGCGTGAGGCAGAAGAGACATACAAAAAAGCACGTGCAAAAGGCATTATTTCATCGGATCAATGGGAAAAGAAAGCAGCAGCAAAACAATTAACTTTTGATGAGATTGCTTATCTCAATCTTGTTTTAAATGGCCGAGTTCTATAAAGCAAAAAGCCCTTCCCGTTTGGGAGGGGCTATATATACCTTTTCTGCAAGTAATACTCCATTAACTCAGCAACTTTGTTACGTAGCCGTGGATTAAAGTAATTGTGTTGTTCTTCATATCCTTTGTAGACAAATAAATAACTAGTAAATGATTCGTCACGGTTGACTTCTTGTATCTTCATGTTTCCCAATCTCATTTTATTGCGAACATCGGCTAAGTCACTTCTAACTTTCTTCAAGGATTCTTCCACAAGATTTACATAGGGCTGATTTAATTTAAATGGTCCCTTCTCGAATATTTTACGGTCCTTTTCCAGAACAGTTATGACCATAGGTAAGTAAAGGGCTTGTTCAATAATATCACGATCATTTTCGGGTATACGTGTCATTAGACTCTCTCCACATTTATAATGTCATTAATCCTGATCATTTCTAAATCATCATTAAGCTCCAAAACGATGTATTTCATGAGGTAATCTACTTTAACGACTATGCCATCATGATCCGTAAAGAAGCCACCTTCCCATGTCTGTACTTTAATAGGCAGAGTATAGTTTAACGACTCCATTACAATAATTCCGATATCTTCGAGATGTTGCTCATCGAGTGTCGGCTTTTTAACCTTATATTGGTCATTTATCATCCCATCTAACAATTTTCGGTGCTCTGGCATAAAATGCGCTGGTTGCCATTTGATTTTTCCACGGTCACGTAACATAGTCCCATCTCCTTAGATATAATTATACAAACATTCGTTCGTTTTTCAACTTGATTTCGAACAATTGTTCGTTTAAAATTATGGTAAAGGAGCTGATAACATGAATTGTTTGTTTAAATATTCGTTAGAAAATAAATTGCCAATAGATTTAATTTACATGAACAAGGCTGGAAAAATTACTTATAGAAGTGTAATCATTAGGAAGATAACTGTGGATGGCATCATGGCTTTTGATCTAAATAAACAACAGCTAAGATCATTTAAACGAGCAAACATCTTATCTGCTTCTAAACAACGAAAGAAAAGAGGAGTATCTTATGCTTGATCTAACTAGAAGACAAAAAGAAGCTTTGCAAATTATAGAAGAATATATTCAAAAAAATAATTACCCTCCTGTAATTAGAGAAATTAGTAAATTGATGGGTGTTAAATCAGCATCTACTGCAAGTTCATTTTTAGACCAACTAAAGAAGAAGGGGTACGTAGACTGGAAACAAGGTCAACCACGTACATTGCATATAATTAAAACCGCCTCGTAATGAGACGGTTATTTTTTATTTCTTTTCTCCATTAACATGTAACTCCATAGCATGCATAGCTCCTGATACACCTACTACATTTTCAATATCCGATGTGTAGCCATCTCCTGTTAATGTTCCCCATACTTCCACAATGTCGCCTTCATTAATCTCGAGATCATACATTGGAAAGATTGGCATCACATATCCGTGTTCATTTTTAACTAATAAAGCATTATAAAAACTTCCTGCGATTGCTTCTAATTCTTCTGTTTGTAGATATTCGCCTTTGAAATGATAGGACATGCCCATAAATTTAGATTCTGTTTTATCGTATAACATTGCTCCTGGTTCAGCAGGATGTGTTATTGCGTTTTTCTCAGCATCAGACCGACTATACCCATCTTGTTCTTCTTCGTCTGGTTCTACATTAGCATCTACCTCCGCAGGACTTTCTGCGTCTGCTATGTCCTCCACAGGTTCAAAAATAATTAAAGCAATGATCGACATTGCAAAACTAATTGCAAGTAATCCAAAAAACGTTTTTATTTTTAGGTTTTTCTTAATAAGTCCGAAGATCAAATATGCAAGTGAAATAAAAAATAATACCGATCCAAGTGTAAATAAAAGTATATCCATGTTAATCCTCCCGTTTAATTAAATCGTCAACTGGCACACCTAAGATACGTGCAATGATATAAGATTGTTTCAGATTGGGCTGAGATTTATTGTTAACCCAACTTGAAAACGTCTGAACACTTACACCACACTCTTGAGCTAGATATTTATGTTTGACTCCTTTTTTATCGGCCAACTGTCCAATAATATTACTAAACATATGCTCTCACCTACTCAGATATAAGCATTCTATAAAAATATCTTAACTCCTGTTATAAATATTACGAATAAAAGTTAAAAAAATTTTTAACAGACAGGCAATTTTATAGTCTATCGCCCATACAATGTATCAATCACTGACAAAGGGGATGACAAAAATGGACCCGGTATCGTTTGGTTTAGTCTCGATTGGAGTAGCAGGAGGGAGTTTGTTGATAGTCACACTGTTAGATGCACATGGCATTAAAGTAAATGAGACTGCTATCAAGTTAGCTTTAGAGGTTACTAAATATGGAGGGATGCTTTACCTACTGCAACACCTTACAAAACTATTTTTATAGGAGGGGTTACATTGATTAATCATCTCATCAAGGCTGTATTTGATGGATATAAGGACGCAAAGATTAAAGAGGGGTATTATAAGCGGAGAGACTTTAACGATCTTGACAGTCCCTATTTATGCAGCTCAGAGCACCTCAATAAACTCTACGATCAAGCAGAAAACAAAGAAGATTATGAGAGCATACTCGATCACATCTATAGACATGATGCACTAGATGTAGAGTCGTATAGTTTGCTGGAACAAAAGATCGTGGATATGTATAGGAGGGACTAATGATGTTAGAGTGGCTTGCACCACCAGTAATTATTGCAGCTGCCGCAATATGGCCCAAAGGTAAAATGTCAGACGAGAAAAAGATCAAGGAGATATTTATCAATGGCAGAGTCGCAATCAAAAAAGGTGACAACTTGATTTATCCACAATTATACAAAAAGATTGTGGATGACCATAAAACGACTTATATGTACACATTGCCGTTGGGAATCCCAAGCGACATTATCAAAACAATTAAACCAGTTTTTGCAGACGGATTAAATAAAGACATAGAAATTGAGTTTGATGGTTTACTAAAGATCAGTGTATTTAATAACAAGTTGCCTGATAAATGGACCTTTAAGAATGATCTACTCACGCAACAATGGGAAGTCCCTATCGGTAAAAATTATGATGGTGTGCTTTATCACGACTTCGATAAATATCCTCACATGTTGGTTGGTGGAGTCACACGGTTTGGTAAAACCGTATTTATTAAGGAGACATTCTACTCATTAACAATGACCAACCCGGAGGATGTAGAGTTTTATATTTTGGATTTAAAAGGAGGGATGGAGTTTGGAAAGTATGCAGGAGTGCCAAACGTAAAGACAGTCGCAAGTGATTTGTTTGAGAGTGTGGATGCATTAGCTTTTATCCTGGAGGACTTAAAAAAAAGGCAACAATACATGAGATCACAGGGATATACAAACATTGTTGATACACCAATCAAAAAGCGCACATTCGTTATTGTGGATGAGGGGGCGGAGTTATCACCAGATATCATTGCAGATAGAGATCTAAAAAAGTATGCTCGTTTTTGCCAAGGGGCATTGAGTGAGATTGCAAGGATAGGTGGAGCATTAGGTTATCGATTGATATTCTGCACGCAGTATCCAACTCGTGAAGCGGTCCCGATGCAAGTGAAAATGAATATAGTCGCTCGTTTATCATTTATAGCAGCAGCTCAAATATCAAGTCGTGTGATCTTAGATGATGTAGGAGCAGAGGATTTACCATCAATACCAGGTAGGGCAATTTATAAGATCGAAAAAAATCGAACAATACAAGTACCATACATTGACGATCAGTTTATGTTTAAAAATTTTGACGAGGCTCTCTCGCCTGTGGTAAACGAGAAAAGGTGAGGGTATACGTAGTATAGTCCCAATTAAAATGACATCGAAAAACATGGTTTAATCCATGAAAAATCAATAAGAGACAATGACAGTGACTAAGAGACACGATGACATAATCAGTGTCCTCCACAATGACAGATACAATGTAAAGGAGAGAGATAAAATGAATATGGAGAGAGCAGAGAGAATACTAGCTCTCATAGATCAACTAGGAGTGGTTAGTGTTAAACAATTATCGGAAATACTAAATGTGGGGACATACAGACATACTTGCCGAGTGATTAAACAACTGTCCCCATACCTAAACGAGATTCGATCTAAACAAAAGATTGTCTATTTAAATAAAGATGGTCGACAACTTATTGGCAGCACAAATGAGGTTAAGTCTCCTGGTCAATTAGATCATAGACTGATGATGAATGATGCGTATATTTACTTCAAATGTCCTCATGATTGGCAACGTGAAAGAGCAATAGAAATTGATACAAATCCTAAGTTGTCCTCCACAATCATGATAAAAGGTTTAAATCTAATCAACAAAAAGACGATCATACCAGATACGATGTTTACACGTAATGGCTATATACATTTAGTGGAGATCGATAACACACGTAAAATGGTGGATAATAAAAAGAAAATCGATACCTATGCTGATTTGTGGAAGGAAATCAGGAAGCAATCAGTACCGATTCTCTATATCTTTACAACAAATATTGAACGAAAGAAGAAGTTTCAATCATGGCTGAATGATAAAAAGTTACACAGCCAAGTGATGTGTTTTAGTGAAATTAAGTAGTGCGCCTGTCCACTTTATAATCAGTCCCAAATAAGCCCCATTCAGCCCCAAATAAATAGTTGATTATACTTGATTCTACAAAGCAGAAATAATAAAAAAAGCCTAGTCCCTGTTGATATAACAAGGTTTCTAGACTTTTTCCTAAGTTCATTAATAAAGCAACTTTATTAACGAGAGTAGAACTCAACGATTAATGATTCGTTAATTTCTGCTGGAAGCTCAGAACGCTCTGGAAGGCGAGTAAATGTTCCTTCTAACTTGTCAGCATCAAATGCAACGAAATCAGGAGTGAAGTTGTTCACTTCGATTGCTTCTTTCACGATATCAAGGTTACGAGATTTTTCGCGAAGAGTGATTGTTTGACCAGCTGTTAAGCGGTATGATGGAATATCAACGCGCTTGCCATTAACTAAGATGTGACCGTGGTTTACAAGCTGACGAGCTTGGCGACGAGTACGCGCTAAACCAAGGCGGTAAACTACGTTATCAAGACGTGATTCAAGAAGAATCATGAAGTTTTCACCGTGCTTACCTTGCATTTTACCAGCTTTATCAAATAAAGTACGGAATTGGCGCTCATTTACACCATACATATGACGAAGCTTTTGCTTCTCTTGTAATTGTAAACCGTATTCAGATAATTTTTTGCGTTGGTTTGGACCATGTTGTCCAGGAGCGTAAGGACGCTTTTCTAATTCTTTTCCAGTTCCGCTTAAAGAAATCCCTAACCGACGAGATAATTTCCAGCTTGGACCAGTATAACGAGCCATGAGTGACTCCTCCTTTAATGTTTTTATTTTGGTAAAATAAAAACAGATGTGCCATTCATTCATGCTCATTTTGTTTTCATGTACCTTCGCCCTAGCAGCTAAGGGTTACACAATACACCATCATCAACTTATGATTGAGGAACAAAATGAAATCATCAATGCGCTCACATAGGCTGCAATATTTTACACAACTGATATTATATAATTTTTTTATACATAAAGTCAAATAGTAATTGTGAAACCTTTAAGGCAGGTTTATATATTTAAGTGATGAAAGTTTCAAACTATCTACTGTAAAATCTAGTTAAATGATATAATATAGAAAATTTCAATGCTTATATATATTGTGTATATTTCTAATGAAACGTGCTCTTGATTGAATTTTTATATCCTTATAAATAGACGAATTAAAGTATAGGTGATGGGAATGGTTGCTTTAAACGAACAGAATATAGTGAAACAAGTAAGAAGCGATTTTTTTGGATTGCTAGATTTTCCATTTACAAATGATATGAAATCATTAAAGAGCTTATTGCTTGCAATGGCAAATGTAATCGAAGAAGCAATGGGTATGGACCAACTTAAGGTGTTTTATTTAAGTGGAGACGGAAATGAGTTTGTATTAGCAGAAGATGAGAGAAGTCAATCAAGTGATCTCTTCGGGGAAAGTTTTGCTTTTGCAACGATTCAAGCGATTCATAATGGAAAAGATTTAGTGTATAAGAATATCCCTTTGCTTAATTGCACAGAAGAAACAACGACAATTTTATTGGCCGATCAAGGGAAGATTATTGGACTTTTTACTTTTGAAAAAGTGTTAATAGAAGCAAAAGGTCACCAACTACAGCAAATTGCGATAGAGTGTCAATCTTTAATAAAGAACATAATGTCTACGAGAACTCTTGGAAGCGAAGAAAAACGATATAAACAGCTATTTAAGGTGACAGAAAAATTCCATTCTTCAATGAACATGGATATTGTATTAGAAGAAATCATCGATACATTACAGGTTGTTTTTCCAGACTTTGTTTACTCTTTACTCCTCTCCCATGGATATGATACCAATCGTGAACTACCTATTAAGGACTTAGATTTTGAAAACGAAAACATGGCTGCTATGCAAGCTTATTTAACTGGTGAGATCCAGTTAGAGGATTCAATCATTCATAAATGCTCTGTTCTATACGCTCCGTTAAGAGGGAAACAAGGTATTTATGGTGTCCTCCAAGTCATGGCAAAAGAAACTGTACTTTTCTTAAAGGATGAGGTTGAGTTTATCTCACTTTTAGCGACGACTGCAGGAAGTGCTCTTGAAAATGCACAATTGTATTTACAATCAAAGCAGCTCATTGATGATTTACAATTAATCAATGAAACATCACATCAATTGAATTCAAACCTTCGTTTAGCTGAAACAATGAAGTATATGACAGAACAAATTATGCGCTCATTTCAAGCAGAAGAGGTTGGATACATACTTGAAGAAGAAAGTGATTTTAAAGTGCTAGATGGTAGTACAGAATTCTTTCTTTCAGGTGAATCTGTTCCATATATAGAAAAAGTCCTTTCTGATATAAAACAGAAGGGAGAAGCCCAATTTGTAGGCGATTACGACCTACCTAACTACCCAGCCTTATATCGATCACTAATGGCCGTTCCAATGGAGACTAATGGTGGTATTTATGGTGTGGCGATTATTCTGCATCCACTTGCTTATCAATTTTCATTTGATTCATTTAAATTGTTACAATCGCTGATTTATCATTCATCACTAGCTTTAACGAATGTAATGTTGAAAGAGGAGTTAGAAAAAATGGTCATCACAGATCATCTGACAAAACTATTTTCTCGAAAGTACCTTGAAGAGCGTATCATCGTATCAATGAATGAGGATGAAGAAGGGACGTTTCTATTAATCGATATTGATAATTTTAAAGTGGTGAATGATCAGTATGGACATCAAGTAGGGGATGAGGTCATTATTCAGGTCGCAAAAATCATTCGTCGTCATATTAGGTCGAGTGATATCGGTGCACGATGGGGTGGAGAGGAATTAGCAATCTATTTACCGAATGTTTCGATCCAGACAGGTTGTACGATTGCAACAAGATTAGCTCATCTTGTCCTTGAAGAAACGCAACCTAGTGTAAGTATATCCTGCGGACTATCTTACTGGATGCGAGGTCGAGATGATAGCTATCAAGAACTGTTTAAACGAGCAGATCATGGATTATACGAAGCAAAAGATACAGGGAAAAATAAAGTGGTCGTCAATGAAAAGGGATGGGATTTGTAAAAATTTCTTCTCAGGCGTTGACGAACGCTCACATGCTTTACCATGCTGCTCTCTTAGTTCGATAAGCGTTTTCAAGATATTCTGACGTTCTTACCTAAGAGTTAATAATTCCTAATAAATATTTAGACAAAGTCGAAGTAGACTTTGTCTAAATTATGAAAATCGTAGATTATCATTTATTTTATTCATTTTCCCTTTCCAATTTAATGAAAATATTATACGCTAATAACGAATGGTTTTAAAAAAACAATTAAATGAAAACGCTTACAAATCGGAGGAGACGCTTTATGCATTCAAAAAAACAACAATCATTTGAAACAGTAGCTATTCATAGTAGCTATGATTCTCGACAATGTAATGGAAGCCTAACACCTCCTTTGTTTCAAACATCAACCTTTACGTTTGAGACAGCGGAGCAAGGCGAGAAAAGATTCGCTCTTGAAGAACAGGGGTATATTTATTCACGTTTAGGAAACCCGACTGTGAAAATATTAGAAGATAAAATTGCTGCACTTGAACAAGGAGAAGCTGGGTTAGCATTTTCTTCTGGAATGGCAGCGGTTTCGGCTGTTTTAATGGCAATAGCAAAATCTGGAGACCATATTCTATGTTCAGAAGGTGTTTATGGCTGTACGTACGGGTTTTTATCGATAATGCAAGAAAAGTATGGAGTGGATTATTCATTTAGTAGGATGGATCAAAATGAGCAGCTTAAAAAGATGGTTAAGGAAAATACTTGCTGCATTTATGTAGAGACGCCGATTAATCCAACGATGAAAGTGATTGATTTGCAAATGGTATCAGAAGTAGCCAAAGAGTTTGGTATTCCGGTGATTGTGGACAACACTTTTAGTTCGCCCTATTTGCAAAATCCACTTGTTTTAGGCTGTGACGTTGTCATACACAGTGCAACCAAGTATATAGGAGGCCATGGTGATGTGATTGCTGGATTAGTAGTTGGTAAGAAGGCATTTATTGACGAAGTGGCGATGACCACTCGTAAGGATATAGGAGGCGTCTTGGCTCCTTTTGATGCTTGGCTGCTAAATCGCGGTTTGAAAACATTGGCAATTCGCATGGATAAGCATTCAGAGAATGCGACTTATTTAAAGGAGTTTTTAAAATCGCATCCCAAAATTGATACTGTGTATTACCCAGGAGATGATGAGGTTGGAAGGAAACAAATGAAGGCAGGAGGAGGGGGAGTTAGTTTCATAGTCAAAGGATCAAAAACCGATGCGCAAGCTTTTTTAAACGCATTGAGCTTAATAAAGATAGCTGTATCGTTAGGAGATGCTGAAACTTTGATACAACATCCTGCAACGATGACTCATTCAACCATTCCGAAACACATCCGAGAAGAAATGGGGATCACTGATACGTTGATTAGATTATCGGTAGGGCTAGAGGGAAAAGAGGATCTCAAGCAGGACCTTGAACAGGCATTAAACTCATTATCTTCATAAAAATAATAAAAGGGCCATGTGCGTTACGATGCCATAGCCCTTTCATTTTTATAAATGCTTAACGAGTTCTTTGCAAAACTGTTCAAGCATTTTTTCATCAATTTCATCAAAACGGTTTTTAATTGGTGCATCAATGTCTAACACGCCAACTAAAGTGTCGTTTTTAATAAGCGGGACAACAATTTCAGATTGAGATGCAGCATCACAAGCAATATGACCAGGAAACGAGTGTACATCTTCAACACGAACCGTACGTAATTCTTTTGCTGCTGTACCGCAAACGCCTCTACCGAGAGGAATTCGCACACATGCTGGTAACCCTTGGAATGGTCCAAGAACAAGTTCGTTACTATCAATTAAATAAAACCCTACCCAATTAACCTCATCCAAGAAAAGGTTCAATAATGCAGAAGCATTGCTTAGGTTCGCAATGGCATTTTTTTCTCCATCTAAAAGAGCAGCGAGTTGCTTTATAACCAATTGATAATTTTCCTCTTTATTTCCCTTATAAGATTCGACATGAAACATCAACCTTCACCCAGCCTTCTTTGTATATTAAATATTTTCTTGCCAAACCGTAGTGAAATCACTAAGACTTTGTCGAGTGATTTTTAAAGGAATCAATGGCGTTTACAAGAATGTATTTATTATAACAAGATGATCAGAATTTGCTACAAAAAAGATTCTATAGGGAGCGAGGCGAAGTCATGAAGGCAAATGCGAAGGAATCGATTGTTGAGGCAGCAATCTACTTATTTAATCAAAAGGGTTTTAAAGGGACGTCCATTCGCGATATTGCACAGAAGGCAGGGGTAAACCCAGCTAATATTTCCTATTATTTTGGAAGCAAAGATGGTCTCCTTGAACATTGCGTGATCACATATTTTGAGAATTATTTACATGAAATAGAATTAGGCTTTAATTTGTTAGAAGAAAGCGCGCAAAAATCGTTGCAAATGGTTATCCGCAATATTATGTACTTTCAGACTGAGCATGTGCTTTTAACAAGACTTATCCTACGAGAGATATCATTAGATTCACAGTTTGTACGTGAAATAATGTCCACTTATTTAATGAAGGAAAAATACTATTTCAATAAAATCTTTGAATATGGAATAGCGAGCTTTGAGTTCAGAAAGCTATCATCCAATATCGTTTTTGTGCAACTGAAAAGTCTATTAAATATGCCTTATTTAAACGCACAATACTTATCTGAAGTACTGCATTTAAATGTTAAGGAAATCTACTTCACAAAAAAATATATCGAGGAACTTGAAAGGTGGATGGAACAATCAATCTTCCTTGAAAATCGTTCACTTGTTACACTCGTATAACTGAGTGCATTTGTTGAATCCCTTGACCTAGCTCTTTTACCTGATGAGCATCTGATCCATAAATAATCGGTATGTTTAATTCAATAGCCTTCTCCACTATAGGAAGAGGGGGGTATGTTTCTTTGCATAACGGTTTATTAAGACCTGCTCCATTATAATCAAGCTCATATTTTTTATCTCCTAGCTCATATAGAATGGTTAATAACTGCTCATCGAATAGAGGAGGAGGAGGAAATCTTTTTTGGAATTTCTTAGCGAGTGAAATATGACCGATTCTTTTTGGTTTAAAGGGTCCAAGCTGTGAAGCGATCGACTTTAACACCGTATTGGTATAAAGGGTATACACCGCCTCAATCGAGCCTGCTTGTTCTACAATGGTTTGAAACTGCCCTGGACTGTAATCGATGCAATAATGCTGGTCATGCACTCTTAAAAAATGTACGGACAAGACTGCATCGTCCAAACGATTGCCATATTGATTTAAAAAGGAAGTCGTATCAGCTTCATACCCTTCAATATAATCAACTTCTAAACCTGTTAATACGAGGAGATACTTCTCGTATTTTCTTTTTGCTTTTTCGCAAGCTTCTAAATAATGCTCAAGGTTTTCCAAAGCCATGCCACTATCTTTTGCTGGAGTTGGATCTAAGAATGATTTTGGAAGAGGAGCATGCTCAGTAAAAGTCAGTTCTGTATATCCTAGATCAATTGCTTTTTCAATATAAGCTTCGATAGAATCTTTTGTTCCGTGAGGGCAGTATGGCGAATGAACATGACCATCTTTCAATTCTATTCAGCTCCTTTTCGTTCTATTTTTTGTGAAATATCAATGTAATTTGTGGAATGGGTGGATGAAAAACAATATTTTCTTCAAAAATGTGAAATATTTAGTCAAAAAATGTCGTATACATGGTATCATAAAAACATTATATAGAACATATTTTTCAGCTCGCAATTTGAACAGGGGGCTTTCATAGTGATATACATAGTGATAGGGATTTTAGTGTTAATTGCCATCTACCTAACAGGTTTTATCTTAAGAAAAAAGCTATACAATGAAATGGATCGTTTAGAAAATTGGAAGATGGATATTGTCAATCGCCCAGTATTGGATGAAATGGCTAAAGTAAAAAAATTGAATATGACTGGTCAAACAGAGGAGCTTTTTGAGCAATGGAGAAGTGAATGGGATGAGATTGTTACTTCGGAACTTCCTGATGTTGAAGAATATTTGTTTGATACAGAAGAATACATCGATAAATATCGCTTTAAAAAGGCGAAGGAATCTCAAGCTGGAATTCATGAAAAGCTTCAAATGATTGAAGAGCGCATCCACAAGCTATTAGAAGAGTTGAATGAACTAATTGGTAGTGAGGAAAAGAGCCGCCTTGAAATAGATGAACTCAAAGAACAATACCGCCTATGTAAAAAGACGTTATTAGCTCATCGACATACATTTGGAAAAGCAGAATCCATTGTTGAGGATAATATTGAACAGGCTTCTTTATTATTTGTGAAATACGAAGAAAAAACGGATCAAGGAAATTATCTTGAGGCGAGTGAAATCGTCAAAGAGCTGCAATTGAAATTAGAAGAGGTTGAACATAATATGGAGCAGCTTCCAAATCTTATTGTTGAGGCTCATAGTAAAATTCCTTCCCAAGTCTCTGAATTTAAGGAAGGAATGAAGGAGATGTCGACTCAAGGATATGTTTTGGATCATCTCCAGCTAGAGAAAGAAATTGAAGAGCTAGAAACAAAGCACGCACAATTAGTAACTGCGATCTCAGAAGCAAACGTTGACGAGGCATTGATAATCGTAAATGAAGTCAAAGAGAGACTAGACTCTAATTATGATTTGTTAGAACATGAAGTAAATGCTAGAAATGAATTACATAAAAACAAACAGAAAACGAGTGAAGACTTATTCCATTGTCAGAAGCAACATTTAAGCTTAAATGAAGAGCTGAAAATTGTATCTGAAAGCTATGAAGTAGAAAATACAGATGCCCAATGGCAGCAGAAAATGGACAAAATCCTTACTCAACTAATAAAAAAGTTTGAAGTAATTGAACATAAATTAATTGAAAGAAATTCAGCGTATTCAATCCTTTATGCTGAGTTTCAAGAGATAAAGGTAGATATTGAAGATATGAAGGATGGACAAATTCATCTAATGGAAAAATTACAAATGCTAAGAAAAGATGAGATGTCCGCTCGTGAACAAGTCATTGATTTAAGGAAGAAAGTAACAGAAACAATTCGACTTGTTCAAAAGAGCAATGTCCCTGGAGTACCAGAGGAATTTCAGTTATTAATTGAAGAAGCAACAGAAAGTATCCGGAATGTTTCTGAACGACTAGAGGAAAAGCCATTAAGCATTCCAGCCATTCATAAACATATGGAAGTAGCGGTATTAACTGTTGATAAAGCGGTGGAATATACTGAGGATATGATTGAAACGATTCAGCTAGTTGAAAAAGTTATTCAGTATGGGAATCGGTACCGAAGCTCCTATACATCCATACAGGAAGGCTTACTGAAGGCTGAGGAATCTTTTCGACGCTATCAATATAAAGTTGCACTTGAACAGGCAGCAACCTCGATTGAGGAAGTGGAACCAGGTGCCTTAAAGAAAATTGAAGAGCTCCTATAAAGGATTATTCATTAATTGTATTTGTATAGCACTAGCTAACCTTTTCTCACATTATAGAGAAAAGGTTTCTTTTTCTATTAAAGTGGAATTGATAACATTGAAATAGGCTGAAGACATTGTCTTCAGCCTATTTCGTGCCTTTAATTATACGGTTTTAAAAAATCAGAAATTTCTTGGCGGAAAAATGGTTGCTACATCACCATTGATGCAACAATTATTTTAATGGAATTATCAGACTTTTAAAGCCTGATAAAGCAGAGTTATTAACATTTTATCATCAATTTTTATATATTTAATTTGTTTCTGCCACTGTATCTTCTGATGATCCAGTGAAATGTGCAACTAAATATCCAATAATTGCACCAATTATTGCAGGAACTAACCAGCCAACACCTTCTTCAATTAACGGCAAGAATGAAAGAGCATTGAACGCTGTATCAACATTAATGCCTGCAGTTGCTAATCCATCAAGTAAGCCAATCATTCCTGTTGGTATGAGAGCAAAGATATAAACAAGTGAAGATCCTTTAAATTTGCTATCGAAGAAACTTAATACGATTAACACAATAGCTAAAGGATAAATGAACACTAACGCTGGGATTGAGAAATTAATCAATTGAGTTAACCCAATATTAGAAATTAGTGTACTGAAAATAGCAAAGACAACAACAAGTGTTTTATATGAGAACTGTGGCATCAACTTATTGAAATAACCAGCACATGCAGATACTAGTCCGACTGCTGTCGTTAAACATGCAAGAATAATCGCGGCAGCAAGAATCGCACTTCCTAAGTTTCCGTATAAATACATGGCAGCATTTGAAAGAATGGCACCACCGTTTTGTTGGTATCCAATTCCGTCAGGAGCAGTAGATCCGATATAAGATAGGGCTAAATATACAACACCTAATCCTACTGCAGCAACAATTCCTGATGAAATACATGCTTTCATTATACTCTTAGAATCTGTTACACCTAGACCTTTAATCGATCCAATAATAATAATTCCGAAAACTAACGCGGCAATTGTATCCATTGTTAAGTATCCTTCAATGAATCCAGTAAAGAATGCTTTATTTTCGTATGCACCTACAGGAGCTTGTGCTGAGCCAATTGGTGTAATAAATGCCTTAACGACAATTGCACCTAGGATGGCTAAGAAAATAGGTGTTAAGATTTTACCAATAGAATCAATGAGTTTTGATGGATTCATTGCTAACCAAGTGACAACAACAAAAAAGAGTATTGAGAAAATTGCCAATGGTAAGAAACTATTGGAAGCGGTTTCAGATAAGAACGGAATAACCCCAATTTCAAAAGAAACCGTAGCTGTTCTTGGAATTGCAAATAATGGCCCAATAACTAAATACATTACGACTGTAAAAATAATGCCGTATAATGGGTGTACTCTACTAGCCATTGTTTGAACATCTCCTGCTTTTGCAATGGCGATAATTGCGACAAGAGGGAGTCCAACCCCAGTAATTAAGAAACCAATCATAGCGATCCATACACTTGTTCCAGCTTCTTGTCCGAGGAATGGAGGAAAAATCATATTTCCTGCCCCGAAGAATAAAGCAAATAATAGTAAACCAACAGCTAATGTCTGTTTACCAGTTAATGATTGAGTTGACATATATATACCCCCTAGATATGACTCTCTGTTAAAGGCAGTTCGAAATTTCTGAACGACTAACATAGTAACATGGATTGTGAGAAATTTGTCGAATAAATTTAAAGTTCAAATATTGATTATTTTAGAATTAGTATCTCAATTTAGATTTCTTAAATTTGTAAGTAGATATTGCGAGGATTTATTCATTTCATCTTAAATAATTTACCAATATTATTCTTAATTAAACCATTTTCGACATTTCCTTAGGGGTGTAAATATTTCCACACTGTCTTTTTTGGGTAAACCAAATATACACTGTGAACATCATATTGTCTATTTAATAAAAAGAAAATCACTCCATTCAATTTTTAAACAATTTATGATACATTTAGATTTGCATAAGGATGGTGTCGAATAATGATATATTTAGATAATAGTGCGACTACGAAACCGTATGAAGAAGTACTGCAATCATATATAAAGGTAAATAGTGATTTTTTTGGTAATCCATCTTCGCTGCATCAATTAGGTGCCAAAGCGGAAAAGCTTGTATCTCAAGCCAGAGAACAAATTGCTACTTTCCTCCATGTGAAGCGTGATGAAATTTATTTTACTTCAGGTGGAACAGAAGGAAATAACTTAGCCATTAAAGGAATCGCAAGGCAATATAAAAATAGAGGGAACCATCTTATTACAACATCAATTGAGCACCCTTCTGTACGCCTTGCAATGGATCAATTAAAAGAGGAAGGGTTTACGATTACTTATTTACCTGTTGATTCGAATGGACGAGTCTCTGTAAATGACCTCGAGGAGGCTTTAACGGATGATACAACTTTAGTCTCGATCATGCATGTGAATAATGAAGTTGGAGCTATTCAGCCAATTGAAGAGTTAGGTCAAATAATAAAAAACAGTTCAAACGCATTCTTTCATGTTGATTATGTACAGGGCGTAGGCAAGGTTCCCCTAGATCTTAAGAGAGCACAAATTGATTTATGTACCATTTCAGCTCATAAGTTTCATGGGCTTAAAGGAAATGGCGCATTGTATATACGCGCTGGAATACAGATTCATTCTTTATTTTCGGGTGGAAGCCAAGAGCAGAAGATTCGAAGTGGAACAGAGAATACAGGTGGGATTGTAGCAATGGCAAAAGCATTGCGATTAACAATTGATAAAATGGAAAGAGGGGTGCCATTATTAGTCGAGATGAAAGAGCACTTAGTCTCTGAAATAGCAAAGATTGAAGGAATTATTGTTCATACTTCACGACAGAATTCTGCTCCACATATCGTGAACTTTTCTGTAGTGGGAATAAGAGGAGAAACACTTGTTCATGCCCTTGAGGAAAGCAATATTTTTACTTCAACAACAAGTGCTTGTTCATCTAAACAAAAAAAAGCAAGTGGGACTCTTGCTGCGATGAAGGTTCAAGATGAGCTGGCCCAAAGTGCAATCAGAGTAAGTTTTTCATACGAAAACACAATGACCGATGTAAAAGCGTTGATTGCTGCATTGCATCAATCAATTAAAACAGTAGGAAGGGTAATAAAAAAATGATTCAATACGATCGTATATTAATTCGCTATGGAGAAATTTCTACAAAAGGTAGAAACCGAAATAAGTTTGTTGAAAAATTAAAGAAGAATGTAAAAAGAGTTTTGCGTGATTTCGAAAACATAAAAGTAGAGGCGCAGAGAGATCGCATGTATGTACTTTTAAACGGCGAAGATGGAGAATCTGCCGCTGAGATGTTAAAGGCAGTCTTTGGGATTCAGTCATTTAGCTTAGCTGTCCGAACAAATCAAGATTTAGATGAGATGAAGGCAACAGCATTAGCACTTGTTAAGAAGCAAGCAAAAGATGGCAGTACTTTCAAAATCACAGCAAAACGTGCAGATAAGACTTTTGAACTTGATACAAATGAATTAAATCAATTATTCGGTGCACATATTTTAACGAATATAGAAAATATAAAAGTAGATGTGAAAAAACCAGAAATTAATTTGCAAGTAGAAGTACGAAAAGAAGGCGTGTATTTCTCTAGTGAAAACATTAAAGGTGCAGCAGGGTTGCCTTTAGGGTCAAGTGGTCGAGCGATGTTAATGCTCTCAGGCGGGATTGATAGCCCAGTAGCTGGATATTTATCAATGAAACGTGGGATTGAAGTCCAAGCGGTACATTTTTACAGCCCTCCATTCACAAGTGAGCGTTCCAAGCAGAAGGTAGTAGATCTAACTGAAAAGCTTTCGAAAATTTCTGGAGCAATGGTACTCCATATCGTTCCTTTTACAGAAATACAACAACTGATTCAAAAGCAGATTCCAGAAAACTACTCAATGACAACAACAAGAAGGCTAATGCTTACGATTACAGACGCAATTCGAAAAAAACATGAAGGACTTGCTATTATTACTGGGGAAAGTCTAGGTCAAGTGGCGAGCCAAACGTTAGAAAGCATGAATGCGATTAATGATGTTACGTCAACGCCAATTTTAAGGCCATTAATTACGATGGATAAAGAAGAGATTATTGCGATCTCTCATAAAATTGACACAATCGATATCTCGAATCGACCATATGAAGATTGTTGTACGGTCTTTGTTCCTGCCTCTCCAAAGACAAAACCTAAGCTTGAAAAAGTCGAACATTTTGAAAGCTATGTTGATTTTGCTCCGCTTATCACAGCGGCGATAGAAAACTCAGAAACGGTACTAATCAAACCAAACAAACAAAAAGTAGATGAACAGATCGAGGATCTATTTTAAGCAATGAGATGTATCAAGTATGTTTCCGTAGAAGCTGACAAGAAACAATTACCAAAGAATTATTAGAATACGGCCATGTGATATTACACAATCTATACTCACAAGGAGGTGATATCACATGGCAAACAACAGCTCAAATCAACTTGTAGTTCCTGGTGTACAACAAGCTCTTGATCAAATGAAATATGAAATCGCTACTGAATTTGGTGTGAACCTTGGTGCAGAAACAACTTCTCGTGCAAACGGTTCAGTAGGTGGCGAAATCACTAAGCGTTTAGTTCAAATGGCTGAACAACAATTAGGTGGATACCAAAAATAATTATAAATAATATGGCTACAGGAAGTAGGGGTGTCCCTACTTCCTTTTAATTTGTTAATTCCCCTCCCACGAGTAAAATGCTGTCTTTGTAAATATTTTGACTTTTTTGATAATTTTAGATGATAATGAAAAGAGGGAGGGGATATGATGCAAAGGAAAGATTTACTTGCACCAGAAACATACAATCTAGTCTCAGAAGTAGAAAAATATGTTGGTAACGAAGAGAAGATAGCTTTAATTTGGGAGAACGAAAAGGGTGAGCAAAAGCAAATTACATATGCCGAACTTATGAAGAATGCAAACCAAATTGGGAATGTTTTCGTTCAGGCTGGGTTAACAAAGGGTGATGTTGTTCTTGTGATCGTGCCTCGATTAATCGAAGCATATGAAGTTTACTTAGCAGCACTAAAGCTAGGCATTACAGTAATACCTAGTTCTGAGATGCTTCGGACGAAAGATATTCAATATCGGATCAATCATGGTGAAGTAAAAGCTGTCGTTTGTTATTATCCTTATGTGGATCAGTTTGACGGTATTGATGAAATGAATGACATGATAAAGTTTTCAGTTGGAAAGACTGAGAGAGGCTGGATTCATTTAGAGGATGAGAAGGGTCAAGCGAGTGATCAATTAGGCATTGTGGAGACAAATGGAAGGGATATGGCATTTTTATCTTATACATCTGGAACGACAGGTAATCCTAAAGGAGTCGTTCATACTCATGCATGGGCGTATGCGCATTTACGTACAGCAGCTACAAATTGGCTATGTATTGGAGAAGAGGATGTTGTGTGGGCAACGGCTGGTCCTGGGTGGCAAAAGTGGGTATGGAGTCCATTCCTTTCTGTATTGGGGTCTGGGGCAACGGGCTTTGTTTATAATGGGAAATTTGATCCGGAGAAATACTTTGAATTACTAGATAAATATCAAATAAATGTATTATGCTGTACACCTACAGAATATCGATTAATGGCAAAAGTAGATGGAATTCAGCAATATTCATTAAAGCATTTACATAGTGCAGTTTCAGCTGGTGAGCCATTAAATCGTGAAGTGATCGAGACGTTTCAGCATTTCTTCAATGTGACTGTCCGTGATGGATACGGGCAAACAGAAAACACCTTGCTTGTAGGAATTACTAAGGAAATGGATGTACGCCCTGGATCAATGGGGAAACCGACACCTGGAAATAGAGTTGAAATCATAGATGAGAATGGTTTGCCTTGTGATGATGAGGTAGTTGGAGATATTGCTGTTCATATTAAAACTCCAGCACTATTTAAACATTATTATAAAGATCCAGAACGGACTTCGATGCAATTTAGAGGAGACTATTATATTACAGGTGACCGTGCAAGAAGGGATAAGGATGGGTATTTCTGGTTTGAAGGAAGAAGCGATGATATTATTATAAGCTCTGGTTATACAATCGGTCCGTTTGAAATTGAGGACGCTCTGATCAAACATCCAGCGGTAAGGGAGTGCGCAGTAGTCGGAACACCAGATGAAATACGGGGACAGATTGTCAAAGCATTTGTAGTGTTGAAAGATGATGAGCTTAAACAGAATGAAGAACTTATTAAAGAACTTCAGGAACATGTGAAAGCATTAACCGCTCCTTATAAATATCCGAGGAAGATAGAGTTTATCGACGATTTACCAAAAACTACCTCAGGTAAAATAATGAGAAAAGAACTGAGGAAGCTAGAAGAAGTAAAAATATAGGTAATTAAAGCACTCGCTAGAGATCTTAAAACCTCCTAGTGAGTGTTTTTATGTATAAAATTTAAAAATGGTGAATTAATTTTAAAGATCAATCAAAGAACCTGAATATTGAGCAGGATAGACACCTAATCCTTCGCTATGAAGGTAAGGCTGCAATTTCCGATCAGAACAGCAAATCTAAAATTTCTACAGGAAGTGGTGTACTTCCATTAAAGTTGTTAAAGTACATGATTAAAAGAAGAATCGTTAAATAAATCTTAAAAATAACGAAATTTAGTTCACAATTCTTTTGCAGTAACATGTTTACTGTTATAATATTTGCAAAAATGACTGAGAAGGGAATTAGGGAAATGGGAACTTTATGGCATGGAGGGAATATCTATACCTTAAAAAAAGAAGGGGAAATAGTAGAGGCTATTTTCACAGATGAAGGTAGAATTGTCGATACTGGTACATATGAAGAATTGAATTCAAGATATAAATCGTCTATTACTGATATCCAAAATTTGCAAGGGAAAACAATGTTGCCAGGGTTTGTAGATAGTCACATGCATTTAATTGGTCATGGAGAGCGGTTAATAAGATTAGATTTAAGCCACTTTACTTCTAAGCGTGAGGTTCTGCTAGCAGTCAAGGAATACGCCGAGCGATTAGAAAAGGATGAATGGGTAATCGGAGAAGGATGGAATGAAAATCTTTGGGAAGATCCTGTTCCAATAACAGCACAAGATATAGATGCGGTTGTAAAGAATCATCCTGTTCTTTTAAAGCGCGTATGTAGACATGCGCTTGTTGCAAATTCCATCGCACTTGCTTTAGCCAATATAACTAAAGAAACGATTTGTCCACCTGGTGGAGTGATTGAGAAGAATCATGATGGCGAATTGAATGGCATTTTGAAGGATCAGGCACAGGAAATATTAACTACTGTTGTTCCTTCTGTTCAAAAAAGCTTTTTGAGAAGAGCGATGAAAGCAGCAATTCTTGACGCTTATTCATTGGGACTAACAGGTGGTCATACTGAAGATTTAAATTATTATAACGGTTTTCATGAGACGATCGATATATTCAAAGAAACCATTGAAGAGGAGAAACTTCGATTTAGAGCACATTTATTGGTTCACCATGAGGTGATGGATGATTTCTTAAAAACCAATGGAACATTTTTAGCAGGGAGTGAATGGATTGAATACGGAGCAATGAAAATATTTGCTGACGGAGCATTGGGTGGACGAACGGCTTTATTAAGCCATCCTTATGCTGATGATCCAACAACAAACGGTGTCGCCATTTTTACACAAGATCAGTTGGATGAATTAGTAAGGAAGGCTAGGGAATCAGCTTTTCCAGTTGCTGTTCATACGATCGGTGACTTGGCGTTTGAAATGGTGTTAAATGCAGTAGAGAAGTATCCTCTAATTGGAGAAGGAAGAGATCGATTCATTCATGGACAGATCTTGAGAAAGGAATTAATTGAGCGTGTAAAGAAATTGCCTGCAATCATTGATATACAGCCTAGATTTGTCGCTTCTGATTTTCCGTGGGTAATAGATCGTATTGGAGAAGAGCACATGACCTATTGTTATGCGTGGAAAACTTTGTTAGATGAAGGCATTGTATGTTCTGGAGGCTCAGATGCACCAATTGAACCGTTAAATCCAATGCTTGGTATTCACGCAGCCGTAACAAGAAAGACTGAGCCAAAATTTGATGGTACTGTATATCAGTCAAATGAGAAGTTAACTGTGTATGAGGCGGTTTCTCTTTTTACTAAAGGAAGTGCATTTGCAGCGAATCATGAAGAAGACCGTGGTCAAATCGCGCCTGGATACTTGGCAGATTTCACAGTGTTTGAGGATGATATTTTTGAACTGAATGTGGACGATATTGCTGCCCTTAAAGTTGCAAAGACAATCATTGATGAAAAGGTAGTCTTTTCTCGATAGGTATTTTTAAAAAAACACTCATTGTGTAGTTTGTATGAATTGAGGGCTAGAAAATGGAAAATAAAGATGTGAAATTGGGAGCAATATATGCAGGTTTTTCCTATGTATTATGGGGATTGTTGCCGATTTACTGGAAACTGCTTTCTGATGTTGGATCTGATGAAGTATTAGCGAATCGAATTGCTTGGAGTTTGGTCTTTATGTTGGTTATTCTTGTTCTCACCGGAAAATGGGAAATGCTGATTCAGACCATAAAAGGAATTAAATCGAATACAAGACAAACATCAGCATTGGTTCTTGCGGCGCTTCTTATCAGCTGCAATTGGTATTTTTATATATGGGCAGTTAATTCTGGTCGCATGATAGAGACGAGTTTGGGGTATTATATCAACCCTTTAGTTAGTGTTTTACTAGGTGTGATTGTATTTAAGGAGAAGCTTTCAAAGGCACAAATTCTCTCGTTTGGTTTAGCCTTAGTTGGTGTATTAATTTTAACAATTTCGTATGGTCAGTTTCCATGGGTATCTTTCGTCTTAGCCTTTTCCTTTGGTTTTTATGGATTAGTGAAGAAGATGCTTCATGTGGATGCAACTGTTGGGTTGACATTAGAGACATTGGTTGTAACCCCGTTTGCATTTGGGTATATTGTTTTTTTAGTTGCTCAAGGCAAGCACTCTATGTTTACACAATCGATAACAACAGATTTATTGCTAGTCGGTGCAGGAGCAGCTACAGCAATTCCATTGCTATATTTTGCAAAAGGAGCGCAAAAGATTCCATTATCAATGTTAGGATTTCTTCAATATATCGCACCTACACTTACTTTGATTTTAGGAATATTTGTTTATAATGAAACTTTTTCTACAATACATTTATTGTCATTTCTGTTTATATGGACTGCGTTAACAATCTATTCGATTTCAAAAACGAAATTATATAATCAGTGGGAAAAGAAAAGAACAAAGCAAATGGAGTTGTAATAAAAGAAAACAGTATGTAGATAAAAGCTCACAAGCGTCGTTGTTTGTCTAAATTCTCAATGGACTGTCATTTTTGACAGTCCATTTGTAAAGTGATAATAAAGATATTTGATCTCACTACTATAACCAAGAGCCTTATTATATTTTCAATACGTAATAAGGCTCTTTAAAATTTCTTAATAGTACATTGAACGAACTATTTCAGTTATAAAAATGAATAAAAAAATAGGATGGTCCTTAATATAGGAATCCATTTGAAGAGACCATTCTTTATTGTCATTCCTTTGCTGATCCAATGTCTGCAGCATTATCTAGTCCAGGCTTGTTTTCTTATTTCACTCTATAGTGGGTTGTACCCTATTATATAATTAATCCAATTTAGATAATTGGTTACTTATAAACTTTGCCCTCTGTTCAATATATTGGAGGATAAAATCCGGTTCTTTATCAAATATGTGGATTTGTTCCTTTACATAGGGATCTTTTAGCACATAGGGTCTTATGAGATCAAAATTTTCCTGGATTTTAGGCTTCAAATATTCTATGGTAAACTGGTTACTTAAGATATCTTCTAATCGTTTTTTGTATTGGCTTCGAAATGTTTTTACATCAAGAATCCGTGCCGTTAATGTGTTATAGCCCTCAATTCTCACATAAGATTCTTCCATGGCTTCTCCATTTATATCCCTTCCCCACGTAGCGTCATAATCCCAGGGAATGACTTCAAAAAGTCCCGTTTCACCATTCCGATATAACGCATAATTATGAACGAATCCATCGTAATTCTGCGTGAAAATAATCCCTGCGAGCCAGCAAAGATACTTTTCAACGTTTATATATTTTACAATCTCCTTTTCAAAGTCTACTCTTGGGATCGTATTGATTTTTATGATTAAATCATGTAAAGCTTTCTCATCCTGAGCTGTCCCACATTTTCTCTCATATCCAAACTCTAGTGATTTCTTTATATCATGATCAATTTCACTCATTAACGAGAAATTTGCGTCACCATCCACAGCATAAAATATAGCTCCTTTTGGCAGTTTTTGATTCTCTAAAAAATACTCATCAACGGATTCTAATTCTAGATAAAGGCCCTCATTTTTCCCATTTATCATTAGGAAAACAAACCGTGATTGTGGGGATAAACATCCAATTTCCTTGAAAAAGTCTAATGATAATTTATTTCTTATGAATGATGGATCCTTAAACTCTGCGTTTAAATGCCATTCCTTTGCGCTTCGAAAAGTATTTGATTTGTGAAAAGCTATATGATACGACTTTTTGCTAAAATCCCGAATATGAGAGCCACGGTAAGCAAGATTGATGTCATACTTTTTTCTGTTTACGGTTAACTTTGCAGTAATTGGATCATCACACCAAATATCCCTGCGTAGCTCAGTTAAATCCAAAGGATGAATAAAAAACTTATATTCAGGTAGTTTCATAGCATGATCCACAGATATCCTTCCCCTTTCTTTATCCTATACTCATATGCAAAAAAGGGTTGTCTGGTTTTTGTTGGTTCGTGGTAATTGTCTAAACCAATTACGTACAAGCTTCATAATATATACAAGGAAGAGGAACATATTTAATTTATATGTTTCGTTTCAATAACTATGAAATGGAGGGTATGAGTATGTCGAATTTTCACAATCATGAAATAAGAAGAGCTGTAGAAAGTGCTAATTCAATGGGTTTAAATGACTTCATGTTCCAGAGTCCATCAAGTTGCCACTCTAGAAGTCACCGCCGCACAAGCCGCCGTCGCACAAGCCATCGTCGTACAAGCCGTTGCCATCGTCGCACAAGCCATCGTCGTACAAGCCGTTGTCATCGTCGCACAAGCCATCGTCGTACAAGCCGTTGCCATCGTCGTACAAGCCGTTGTCATCGTCGACGTTGTGGATTCTGGGATGATTTAATGTTTGGAAATCGTAAAAGATGTGGCTTTAGAAGATTTTAAACTCTAACACTTGAAGACATGGAATGAATCCCATTTCATGTCTTTATTTAACTAGATCTTTTTATGTTGTCCAAAATGAAGTCGAATTTCATTTAGTATAAATTGTTATGGCAGAAAAAAAGTTATGCAACTAATAATTTTAAAGGAGCATAAATCGCACCTAATTTTGTCACTCGAAAAGATTCTTAACAGGATATAGAAGGCTTTTACTCGTATAGTTAGATAGGGAATTCAGTTTGAAACTAATGGTTTTTAAATTACATCTTAAAAATTCAGAACATTTACGAAAGCACTTCTTCATACATCTAAAATTTATTCTTATCGAATGGCGAATACAAAATGATTCTACATATACCCTTACTTGAAATTCTATATCGCCAATAATAAAAGGTTGATTATAAAAAATAACAGTAGCGACTTTCCATTAGCTGTGTTGTAGTAATTCATTTATAAGAAATACATATCGTCCAATTGTCCCCTATCGTTAATAGGGGTCTTCACTTGACTGCAAGCCTAGTCTGACAGGCGTTTTCAAGACAGTCTGAGTGGTTTAATAATTCCCCTTAAAAAACATGTAGACAAAGTCGGAAATCGACTTTGTCTATAACTCAAAGGACATATGTCCTCTTCAGTATATTTTCATTAATACCCCTAGAATCCTTCTTTTTTCCACTAATCTTCCCTCTTAGCTGCATAAGGAATTATAAATTATATTTTTAAGAACACTCCTTACACCATTGCAGTTTAAAGGAAGGTTCTTCTTACTTTTTCCCAAAAAGAATTGTCTTTTAGCTTAACGGTTTTAATACGTTTGTCGCTAAGTTTAATGTCAACGGTTTTAACGTTTTGTATGCTAAGCGCCTCATTATCCATTGCCATTGTTGGGTGATCATTTCCATCTTGAAGGACATTCAATGTTAATGTTCTGTCTCCGCTTAAGAGAAAAGAAGATCCTAGTGTACGATATCTATTGTTATTTAAAGAAGCAAGCTCAGTTACTTGCAAGCAAGGCAATAAAGGATCAACAACAGCTCCTGAACCAGACTTATTATAGGCTGTACTTCCAGTTGGAGTAGATACGATCATTCCGTCGCCTCTAAACGTTTCAAAATGCAAGTCATCAATTAAGACGTCCATTGCAAAGGTTTTAATAATGGCAGAACGAATGCTAAATTCATTCAAGCAATAGAAGGAAGTTCCATTATCAACTGTTACTTCAGCAACAGGGTAGCGTCGTACCTCAATATTATCTGTGCGTGAGGCTTGTACCATTTTTTCGATATCATTAATATGAAAATCGCAGTAAAAGCTAAGAGAACCAGAAAGAGCAATTCCGGCATAAAGGCAATCTGTTCTAAAACCAGTTTGACGTACAGCTTGAAGAAATGTTCCATCTCCCCCGATCGATACAATGACATTGGCATCTTTAGCACTTTGTACAATGGTGAGATTATTTTTCTCTGCTAATTCGTATAATGGCTGCACCATTTTTAATGTTGCTTCATCTTGTTTATGATAATAGTAAAGATTTCTTCTAACCATCTTTATCCCTCCAATGATCAATAGTATTCACATTAGTTTCTAAAATCTACATATTTTGCTATAATGGGCATTGAGTTCAAACTAGGCAGTTACTTATAGATTAAGCTAGAATCACCTACATTGTACCTGTTTTTTGAATTGTTTTAAAGTTCTCGTCCAATCAGCTTGTGACGAATTTAAGGAGGATTTACATGACAGGAAAGCGTTGGGCAGCTTTAGGTATAGCTGCATTTTTGTTTGCCGCTTCAACAGCGATGAGTTTTCTTTCTATTTTTGCATTTAATGACGTGGAATCTATATTCTCAGACACTTTAGGTACATCTGCACCTTTTACAGAAGAGGTTATTGAAGAAGGAAGTGCTTTTAATAAAGTAGCTGTATTAGAAATAAATGGTGCAATTCAGGATTCTGGACAGGCCGGATTCCTCTCAGGTGGAGGATATAATCATCAATCTTTTATGAAAAATTTAGATTTTGTAAAAGATGATCCAAATGTTAAAGCTGTCATTATCCGAGTGAATACACCGGGCGGTGGAGTCGTAGAAAGTGCCGAGATTCATGATAAAATTGTACAGATTCAAGATGAAGCAGAAAAGCCAGTTTACATATCAATGGGATCAATGGCTGCATCTGGCGGCTATTATATTGCGGCTCCAGCAACAAAGATTTATGCGAACCCTGATACATTGACAGGCTCATTAGGGGTAATTATGCAAGGAATCAATATTAGTGGCTTACTTGAGAAGTATGGTGTAGAATTCGTGACAATCAAAAGTGGAGAATACAAAGATATCATGAGTCAATCACGTGATATGACAGCAGAAGAAAGAGCGATCTTACAAGAAATGATTGATTCCTCTTATGAAGGCTTTGTACAAGTCATTGCTAATGGGAGAGAGATGTCTGAAACAAGAGTGAGAGAGCTTGCAGACGGTCGGATTTATGATGGACGTCAAGCATTAGACTTAGGGTTAATTGACGGGTTAGGTCATTTAGAACAGGTTATTTCTCTTGTAAAAGAGGAACAAGGAATTGAATCCGCTCAAGTAGTAAAATATGCTGAAAGTTACGGATTCCCGTCATTATTAGGCATGAGTGCAAAAAAATACTTCACATCTGATTTAGAGATGGCTGGGCTTGTTCAGTTACTTGGGCAAAATTATTCCCCAAGACTTATGTATTTATATACAGAATAGGGGGAGATTGAATGACAACTAATGATTATGAGCAAGTTGGAATCTCCCATGAGGACGGCCAAATGCAATCGAATGCGCGTCAAGAGCGCTTATTAGTAGAACCTCGATATGCGGGCTTTTGGATGAGATTTTGGGCATTTATCTTAGATTTGATTGTGATCAATAGCATTAGTGGTTTGATTGTCTATCCAATCTTTCGAGCACTAGGTATATCTGTAATCGAAACAAACGTCTTCTCACCTATTGCAATTATTACGGCCATCGTGTTCTATAGTTATTTTGTCTTCATGACAAAGTTATTAGGTCAAACTCTTGGAAAGATGTTATTTGGGTTAAAAGTCATCTCATTTAACGAAGAAAAGTTAACATGGGGCACGGTCATTTTCCGGGAATGGATTGGTCGTTTTATTTCAGGAACAATCATCATTCTCTATATTATTGTAGCTTTTCTCCCAATGAAACAAGGACTTCATGACTTGTTTGCTGATACAACTGTCGTACATGAAAATTAATGTAGTCGAATAAACCTACTAGCATATGCTAGTAGGTTTATTTTTGTATGAAATAGAACATACTTCGAATAAAAACGTGTGAAGGTGCATCAATATGAAGTGGCTTTTCATCGTAATACTGCTCCTCGTATTACTTCTTTTGTTTTTAGTCATCCTTACGATTTCAAAGTTAACGGTTGTTTTTAAATTACATCATTTCAAAGACCATAATGATGCCCATTTAGAGTTTCGCCTATGGAGAGGCATGATTAAATATAAGCTTGATATTCCCTTGATCAAGTTAGATGAAGAATCTCCGAGTATTGTTATGGAGGAAAAGTCTACACTTGATAACGAAGCGAAGACGAATAAGATTACTCCGCAAGATATGTTAAAGAGTATTGAAAGTACAGAAAAGCTTGTTACACATGTTGTTTCTTTATATAAGATTGTGCGTGATTTTTTAAGAAAAGTGAAGGTTACACAATTGCAATGGGATTCGATGATTGGGGTGGGAGATGCGTCATTAACTGGGGCGTTAACGGGTGCTCTTTGGTCAATTAAAGGCTCTTTTATTGGTGTAATGAGTCATTTTTCACAGCTTAAAGTTAAGCCGAATATTACCATTACTCCTCACTTTCAAGCGGTTGTATCACAGACTTCAATTTCATGTATGTTTGAATTTAGAATCGGGCATGCTATGTTGGCAGCGTTAAAACTGATGAAAAATTTTAAAGGAAGTTTTTCTGAATTTAAATCAGAAATCGTTCAAAATTCAGTAGATACTAACTCAAAAAATATATGATTACAGGAGGCTTCTTCATATGTCTGAACACCCAATTCAAGGATTAATGACCACAGCAATGGAAAATTTAAAAGAAATGATTGATGTGAATACAATCATTGGTGACCCTGTAGAAACACCTGATGGTAGCGTAATTTTAACAGTTTCTAAAGTAGGCTTCGGTTTTGCTGCTGGAGGAAGCGATTTTAATATAAGTGGCTCTGATTCTGGTAGTGGTGAGCAAGGTCAACAAAAAATCCACCCTTTCGGTGGAGGTAGCGGTGGGGGTGTTTCAATCACACCGATTGCATTTTTAATTGTGAATTCACAAGGGGTTAAAATGGTTCATTTAGATGAAAGTACTCATCTTTATGAGAGACTCCTTGATTTAGCTCCACAGGCTGTCGAAAAAATTCAACAAATGTTAAATAAAAAGGATTCCTCAGAGAAAAATAATTTGCCGAAAGAAGATTTAGGGATTTAAAAATAAGGCTAACTTTCTAATTAGAGAGTTAGCCTTTATTCTTGCAAATAATATTCTGAAAAGATATGATTTACACTGTATAGATAATAGAAAAGGAGGAAGGTTTACATGGCATCTATTACTTTTAAAGGAAATGCTGTTACTTTATTAGGAGAAGAAGTAAAGGTTGGAGAAAAAGCTCCTAATTTTTCTGTTCTAGCAAACGATTTATCTGAGGTGACTCTAGATCAGTCTAAAGGACAAGTTCGATTAATTAGTGTTGTGCCTTCTATTGATACTGGTGTTTGTGACGCTCAAACGAGACGCTTTAATGAAGAGGCATCAAAGCTAGATAACGTGAAAGTATTAACCGTTAGTGTTGACCTTCCGTTTGCTCAAAAACGTTGGTGTGCTGCTGCAGGTATTGATAATGTACAGACAGTTTCTGATCACCGTGCGTTATCATTTGGAAAAGCATATGGTGTAGCAATTGAAGAATTAAGATTATTAGCTCGTGCAGTCTTTGTTGTGGATGCAAATGATGTTGTTACTTATGCAGAATATGTGAGTGAAGCAACGGATCATCCAAATTACGATGCAGCTGTTGAGGCAGCTAGATCAGCAAATTAATAGTGTACAAAACGTAAAGAATAAGCCCATTCACCTATCAAGGTGATGGGCTTATTCATGTTTATGACATCATATTTGTATACGTTTTGTTTCTTTGAAAGGATTCATCAATAAATTGAATCCATGTTCTCGCTGCGAAGGATTTATAACTTCCTTTACGGTAAATAATGGCTAGGTTCCATTCGATTACTGGATTAGTAATATCTACTGCAATACAGTGCATTGGGTTTACTCTTTCGCATAACGTTTCTGGTACTATACAAATTCCGTTACCTGTTGAAACCATTTCAAGCATAAAGTCCCATTGGCTACTTTCGTGGCAAATTTTCGGCTCAAAACCCACCTGTATACATGCGTCCCGTACTTTATTGTGCAAAGTAAACCCTTCCCTAAACATAATAAATGAGTCATGCTGTAAAGCATTTAAGGATACGCTCTTTTCTTGTGCAAGCGGATGTTTGATAGGTAAAAGCAGCTTCAATTTCTTTTCAATAATAGGGATCGTTTCAAATTGATCTTCGTTCAATGGTAGGATACATACGCCTAAATCAATCTCTCCATCTAGAAGCTTTTGTTGAATGATTTGAGACCCTTCTTCAATAATTGTAATCTGTATGTCTTTGTATTGCTGCTTAAATGAAGCTAGTATCCCTGGGAAAAAGCTAGAACCGATGACAGGTGGTAAACCAAATCGGATTTCACCTGAAGGAGTTGTTTTTAGTTCTGAAGCAATTTTTTTAAAGTCGTCCATTTGTCTAATTAGCTTCTTTGCATATGGAATTAATGTCTTACTTTCCTCAGTCATCTTAAGGTGTCTTGTAGAACGATCAAAAAGCTTATATTCTAATTCTGCTTCGAGTGATTGAATAATTTTGCTGAGTGCTGGCTGTGACATGAATAGATTTTCACTGGCTCTAGAAAAATTTAATACTTCACATACTTCGAGAAAACATTTGATTTGTTTTAAATCCATTTAGCCCTCCGTATAGCTCTTTGTTATAAAATTACCATCTCTTATTCATTATTGGAATAATAGTTATAATTTTTATCTATTTTACTAATATTCTGATTTTTAGTAAAGTGAAAAAAGATAGCGCTTTCATAAAAGTGTGGAAGGGGACTAAGGATGAAAATTTCAAACTCAATGAACGATTTAATCACCAATATTAAGGATGGAGATACACTGATTGTCGGTGGATTTGGTTTATGTGGTATTCCTGAAAAATCGATTTTAGCTCTTGTCGAAAGTGGAGTAAAAGATTTAACGGTAGTAAGCAATAACTGTGGTGTTGATGACTGGGGCTTGGGTCTCCTGTTAGCAAACAAGCAAATTAAAAAGATTGTTGCTTCCTATGTAGGAGAGAATAAGTTATTTGAGAAACAGTATTTAAATGGGGAAATTGAAGTCGAGCTCGTTCCACAGGGTACACTGGCTGAGCGTATTCGTGCAGGCGGAGCTGGAATTCCAGGTTTTTATACACCAACTGGAGTAGGAACAAAGGTAGCTGAAGGAAAAGAGTTAAAAGAGTTTGATGGAAAGATGTATGTATTAGAAAAAGCGATAACAGGAGATGTAGCTCTTGTAAAAGCATGGAAAGCTGACATGTATGGCAATCTTATTTACAAATATACAGCTCGTAACTTTAACCCTCTAGCTGCTGCAGCTGGAAGAGTGACGATTGCAGAAGTTGAAGAGATTGTAGATGTTGGTGAACTAGATCCAAATTTCATTCATACACCAGGTGTGTATGTTCAGCATGTTTTTAAAGGTTCTGACTATGAAAAGAGGATAGAACGTAAAACAAATCGTAAAAAAGCAATGATAGAAGGGGGGCAATAACAATGAGGACATCTAGAGAAATTATTATTGAAAGAGCAGTTAAAGAAGTTGAAGACGGGATGTATGTAAATTTGGGAATTGGTATGCCTACACTTGTAGCAAATGAAATTGAAGAGGGAAAACAAGTGTTTCTACAATCGGAAAATGGGCTACTAGGGATTGGTCCTTATCCATATGAAAGGGAAGAAGATCCTGATTTAATCAATGCTGGAAAAGAAACGGTAACGGCAATAAAGGGTGCGACCTTCTTTGATAATGCGGAGTCATTTGCGATGATTCGAGGTGGACATATCGATCTTGCAATTTTAGGAGGAATGGAAGTATCCGAGGGCGGTGACTTAGCGAACTGGATGATTCCAGGGAAAATGGTAAAAGGAATGGGAGGAGCAATGGATCTCGTTCAAGGGGCAAAGAAAGTTGTAGTGATTATGGAGCATGTTAATAAATACGGTGAAACGAAAGTGAAAAAAGAGTGTAGCTTACCACTAACTGGGGAGAAAGTGGTTCACCGTCTTATTACAGATCGAGCAGTATTCGATTTTACTGACGAAGGGATGAAATTAATTGAAACATTAGAGGGGTATTCAGTAGAAGACATAAAAGAATGTACAGACGCAGCATTTATCGTTTCTAACAATTTATAAGAGGAAGTGGGAGAGCAGCTTTGTCTTGTCACATAGGGGGAACATAGTATGTTTGGTGCAATAACACGTTTTTTTGATCGAATGGTACAGCGTTACTTACCGGATGCATTTTTATTTGCAGTCATTTTGACTCTTATCGTTTTTGTTTTAGGGTTGTTTTCAACAGGTAGCTCACCTAGAGATATGGTTGGTTACTGGGGAGAGGGTTTTTGGAACTTACTAGATTTTACAATGCAAATGTCATTGATTGTTGTGACAGGATATATTTTGGCAAGTTCAAAGCCTGTAACAGCAATACTTAGTAGATTAGCGGTTTTAGCTCATACACCAGGACAAGCGATCGTGCTCGTCACATTCGTCGCTTCAATTGCATGCTTGATTAACTATGGATTCGGTTTGGTAGTCGGCGCATTATTTGCAAGACATGTGGTTAAACAAGTTCCAACTGTCGATTACCGTTTGCTTGTTGCTTCTGCCTATAGTGGGTTTTTAGTTTGGCATGGTGGACTTTCAGGGTCTATTCCTTTAACGATTGCCACACAGAACCATTTTCTTTCAGACAGTATGGGTGTCGTGCCGATTACAGCAACATTATTCTCACCATACAATATCTTTATTGTTATCACATTGATTGCGACATTGCCGATAATCAACTATTTATCTTTAAGAGCAATCAAGGATAAGACGTTGATTGATCCAGCTGTTTTAGAGATGAATGCTCGGAATGAAAAAGCTGCTACAAATGAAATAAAAACTCCAGCAGATCGTTTGGAAAATAGCTCAATTTTATCCTACTTAATTGGTGGACTAGGACTTGTATTTATTTTCCTACATTTTGTTGAAAATGGGTTTGACCTTAATATTAACGTAGTTAATTTTATCTTTCTATTTTTAGGGATATTGTGTCATAAAACACCAAGGAGATTTTTGCAGTCAATTAATGAAGCTGTTAAAAATGCAGGACCGATTATTATTCAATTCCCATTCTATGCAGGAATCATGGGAATGATGGTTGAGTCTGGATTATCAGATCAAATTGCTGAATGGTTTGTCAATATATCAACAGAAACCACATTACCGTTTTTAACATTTATTAGTGCTGGTCTTATTAACTTCTTTGTCCCATCAGGTGGGGGGCAATGGGCTGTACAAGGACAAATTATGATACCAGCTGCACTAGACCTTGGTGTCGATACTGCTAAGGTTGCAATGGCAGTTGCTTGGGGAGATGCATGGACAAATATGATTCAACCGTTTTGGGCATTGCCAATCCTTGCAATTGCTGGCTTAAAAGTAAAAGACATCATGGGATTCTGTCTTATTTTATTGTTTTGGTCGGCCATTCCAATCTCTATCGGACTAATCTTTTTATAATTACGAAGAACTAGCTCTTCACATTGAGCTAGTTTTTTCATTCTAAAGGAAAAAATTCTACGAGATCATTGATTAGAACTTCTCTAGAAAACGTAAAATGAGAGTTATGGAATGATATTTCATTCTTATTTATGTTAAAATGAAGCATTGCAAAAAGGGAGAAGGAAAGTGGAGGAAATCGTTGTGAAGATTACGCCAGTAGAAGAGTTGTTTACAGTATTTAATGAGACCGCAACTTTGATTCAAGAAGAGTTATCTTGTAACTATTTAGAAGCATTAGCTGAAACAGGAGATAATCTCTTTCATGAAAGTGTGTTACAAGAAGAACTAAGTGAAGTAACGGCAAAGCGGTTAAAAAAAGTATATGAAGAAGTTCGGCTAGATGCATTTGGGAAGGAAGAAATTCGTAAAGCCTTTCAATTAGCCATATTAAAAGGAATGCGAGAAAATGTACAGCCAAATCATCAAATGACACCAGATGCCGTTGGGTTACTTCTTGGTTATTTAGTAGAGAAATTTGTGACAGAGAAACAAATAACGATTTTTGATCCAGTTGTTGGAACGGGAAATTTATTAACAACAGTGATGAATCAATTAAAAGGTCGTCATCTTTCTGGGGTTGGCGTAGAAATCGATGATGTACTCATCCGACTTGCGTATATGAATGCGAATTTGCAACAGCATTCGATTGAATTTTTTAATCAAGACGGTTTAGAACCACTATTTATTGAAAAGACAGACACTATTATTGCAGATTTACCAATCGGATATTATCCAAATGACGTTCGGGCAGAGAGTTATTTTCTAAAAGCAGATGAGGGACATGCATATGCTCATCATTTGTTTATTGAGCAAAGTGTAAATCATGTGAAGGATGGAGGGTATTTATTCTTCCTTGTGCCTAATGGATTGTTCGAAAGCCCTCAAGCGAGTAGATTGCATGATTACATTAAGCAGCATGCATTTATTCAGGGATTGTTCCGATTGCCTCTGTCTTTATTTAAAAATGAGCAGTCAGCAAAAAGTATCTTAATTCTACAAAAAAAATCACAAGACGCAACAGCTCCAAAAGAAGCTTTACTTGTGAATCTTCCTAGCTTATCAAATGCGAAGGAAGTTGATAAAATACTTCGAAATGTTAGTGAATGGATAAAAGAAAATAAAACAAATTAAAAAATAAAGGTAAACTCTAACAAAAATGGGTTTGCCTTTATTCATTATATTGTGTCAATTAATTGACAGAATAAATACTCTTTCGAATGAAAGCGGATTCAGTGATAGATACTCTTGAAATGAACAAGTTTCAATGGTTAAATTTAAAATTGGAGATACTACAATTATTAAATTTAATTTTATAAGTAAAATTTGTTCATATACAAACTAGACAAGAGGAGCGGAGAAGAATGGCTAAAGTAATTGCAATAAATGCAGGTAGCTCATCATTGAAGTTTCAGTTATTTGAAATGCCAAGTGAGGATGTCATTACAAAAGGAATGATTGAACGGATCGGATTAAATGACTCTGTTTTTTCGATCACTGTAAATGAGGAAAAAATAAAGGAAGTCACAGACATTCCGAACCATGACGTAGCTGTAAACATGCTATTGAGTAAGTTAACAAATTTAGGGATTATTCAACATTTAGAAGAAATCGAAGGTATTGGACACCGAGTAGTACATGGTGGTGAGGATTTTGCTGATTCTGTATTAATTAATGAAGATGTATTGAATAAGATTGAAGTACTATCTGAATTGGCACCACTGCATAACCCGGCGAATGTTACCGGAATTAAAGCGTTTCAACAAGCATTGCCGAATGTTCCAGCTGTTGCTGTATTTGACACTGCGTTTCATCAAACGATGCCTGAGAGTTCATTCTTATATAGCTTACCTTACGAATATTATAAGGAATTCGGGATTCGTAAATATGGATTTCATGGGACGAGCCATAAGTATGTTTCGAATAAAGCAGCAGAAATGCTTGGTCGACCTGTTGAACAGTTAAGATTAATTTCTTGTCACTTAGGAAACGGAGCAAGTATTGCGGCTATTCAAGGTGGAAAGTCAATTGATACATCAATGGGCTTCACTCCACTAGCGGGTGTTACAATGGGTACTCGTTCAGGCAATATCGATCCTGCATTAATCCCATTCATTATGGAAAAGACAAATAAATCGGCTGATGAAGTTTTAGATGTACTAAATAAAAAGAGTGGAATGCTTGGAGTATCTGGATTCTCAAGTGATTTACGTGATATAGAAGAGCAAGCAGCAGAAGGAAATAAACGGGCAGAGCTAGCACTTCAAGTGTTTGCCGACCGCATTCATAAATACATCGGTTCTTATGCATCTAGAATGTATGGAGTCGATGCCATTATCTTTACAGCTGGTATTGGTGAAAATAGCGATGTAATTCGAGAAAGAGTATTAAAAGGACTGGAGTTCATGGGTGTATACTGGGATCCAGCATTGAATAAAGTAAGAGGGAAGGAAGCTTTCATTAATTACCCTCATTCACCAGTAAAGGTTATGGTCATCCCGACTAATGAAGAAGTCATGATTGCGAGAGATGTAATTAAGTTTGCTTTTTAAATAGGTGAAAAAAGGTATCCTGTTGTTAGGATACCTGAGATTGTAGACGAAGTCGATTTCGACTTTGTCTACATTTTTTTCGTAGTACTTTTTGATAATAAGAGAAACCCTCAGAATGTCTTGAAAACGCTTGTCAGACTAGGCGTGCGGTCGAATGAAGACCCGAATAGAACACACGGTTCATGAGGGGACGAGTGAGACAAACAACGACGTATGCGAGCGATTGTCAACAGTCTGAGGTATCCTGTTGTTAGGATACCTTTTCAATTTTAAAGAATAAGAATGATGAATTGAGGATGAGTTATTTTTCCTCTCCTGCTGTTTGTGTCGCAACAAATTCCCATGTAAGGTTTAGAGAATCTCCCTGAAATTGATTTTGATCCTCTCCATTATCGATAAAGTTGAATTTAACAACTAGATCATGAACAGACCCAACTGGCAGGCCAGTTTCTCCAAAGTCAGGATAAAAGATATTTTGATATACAACATCAGGATTCATTGTTCGAAGTTCCGCTAATGTTGTTTCAAAAATGACTTCGTCAAAATTATTGGCATTGTATAAAAATTCTACAAGAATATGCTGGCCAAAGTCTTCATTATTGTCATTTAGAGCATCATGGACAATGTAATCAGTGTTAATATATACCTTTTCGATATCTAATGTGCCCGCATTTCCTAATTCGAATATCCGAACGAAGGAATCACCTGGCTTAATATTATCTACATTGACAATTTCTGTTGGGTTCAATGATAAATCTAATGTTCCAGCTGCAAAAGTATTATTGGATGTTTCTGTATCACTAAAGTAAGCAAAAGTACCGCCACCAACTAAGCTTAATCCAAGCATAGTTGACATAATCCCCATTCCAATCCTTTTTTTGAATCCCATCCTTACTCCTCCTTATTGGTCTCCTCTATGGAATAACCTTTGAAAAATCCCATAGAGAAGCTGATACGATGAATTACGCCGCTTCGTCTATTTCGTTAGTATAAGGCTTGTGTGCATTTGCATTCTTAAGTAAGTCAAGTAGAGCTTGTCCAATTAAATCTCCAACATATTGAATTCTTTCTGGGCTGATTCGTTCAATCGTATCTAATTCACTGTGGTACCATGGCTCGATACCTGCCCCACCAGGTGCTGTTCCAGGCTCCATCCAAATAAACAATGCTGCATCAATACCGGCATCATGGAATGGAACATGATCAGATCTTCCTAGACGATGAAGCTTGTACGTGCTTTCATCAAGGTTGAATGTAAGAGCTGCATTTTGTACGGTTTCCCAAGCTAAATTAGCTTGACCATCGACTGTGCTCACATGAAGCTGTGAAGCTGGCTCCCAATTTGTGCCGACCATATCTAAATTGTAATTAACAAGCGATCTAGAAATCTCCCCGTCACTCAATTGTTCTACATAGTGCCTTGCACCAAGTAACCCTGATTCTTCTGCACCGAATGCAATAAATCGAATTTCTTTATCTGTATTGATTTGCTTTAGCATTCTTGCCATTTCTAAGATTGAGCCTGTTCCTGAAGCATTATCGTTTGCTCCAGGAGAATTCCGTACACTATCATAATGGGCTGTGATATACACGATTTCAGGGTTCTCGATGTTTGCTGGTTTTTTTACTGCAATCACATTTTGGGATTGACCACTTGTCCGTAAATTGAATTCCTGTATCGATACATCGTAGCCAAGATTTTCAAACTCAGTCTTTATATATTCTGATGCTTCTTTTTCTTCTACTGAGCCAGGAACTCTTGGACCGATACCAATGCTAAGTGTTTCAATTGTTTGCATAACGAGGTCCGATTCAAATGGGACAGTAATAGTGCCAATTAAATAATCTGAATACGCTTTAATGGAATTAGAAGCTGTTTCAGATATTTGTCCTCTTGTTTCTTGTAATGAAACAAGTTGTTTAAATCCGTCAAACTGAGTAAATAACTTCTCGAATTGTCCTTGTTTTTCAAGGAGTTTAATCGCAGTTAAATGGGTTTTTAATAGGCGTGAGACAGCGGTGCTGATCTCACCTTCATTCGTATATCGATCGATTAATGCTTCCAAATCTGTGACGCCAGGTGGTTCACCATCTGCTCCACCAATCGTTATCGTTACAGAATTATAGCCTTTTCCGTTTTCTGGATCATAGTTATTCTCTACATTGCCAGCTGGATCAACTGAGAAATACTTAATCGTAGTAGTCGCATCAATATTTAATTTCTCTGCGCCTTCACGGGTACCACTTAATTGAATGGTTGGAGAATCAAAATTTGGAATGCTGCCATCTAATGTATAATGAACCGTTGCAGGTTCATCTGTTTCAATCTCAATCTCTACTTCAGATGTATATCGGCCACTTCCTGGAGTAGCGGTAGAAACAGGGTTTTTTGTATCTTTTGATTGCTCAAGAGTCACTTCTAGCAAGCCAATTAATCCATTGGAAAATTCCATCGCTTCTTCATGACCCTCTTCGTATACAGGCTGGAACCCAACAGATACCCAACGGCTTCCATTCCATAATGGAGCACCGACTTCAAAGTTCCATGCATAAATCCCTTTTTCATACCATAAATAATCAGCAGAATTACCACCTGCAGAATAGAGTACATCAGGGATTGGGCCTGTTCGTGCTGGCTGAATGACTGTACCGCGGTGATCTTGGATATTTTTCAAAATATGTTCTGAAGCCTGCCAGTAAAATGCCTCTTCTCCAGCAGTAGGTCGTGGTAACGGAGTACGGTTCGTATCATACGCACCTGGAGACCACATGAAGTATCCACCATGGCTATGGATGTTCATTGCGAATCCGATGTTCTCAAATGTGTCTGCTAACCAGACAATGTTCTTGGATTCTGGTTCTGATTGTTTCTCTGGGCCAGCATACGTATCACTCGTACAGCTAGTAGATCCACCAATAAATCCATCATATACTGAACCAACCGAATGGTTTCGATTTAAGTCGACGCCCCAGCTATTTCGAGCTGCAAAATCTGAAGCTTGATGAGGTTGACAGTAGTTGGTCATATTACGACGTTGCATATTGTAATCATAAAAGCTGTAATGTGCGCCGTCAGGATTCACACTCGGCACTAAGAAAATATCAAGCTCATCTACTAGCTCTTTTGTTGCTTCATCATGTCCATAGTTTCTTAATAAACGTTCAGCTGTTTCTAGTGTGACAAGTGGTGTCACCCATTCTCTTGCATGTTCCTGAGAGTAGCCAAGCACACCAGGTTTTGAGCCATCTCTAACTTTTCCTATTCGGAATGCTTTTACGGTAAATGGATCGCGCGAAACTTCTTCAGGGGCGTTTAATCCATCGTTCAAAGTAACAGATCCAGCTGCTACAACACCGCTTCCACCATTGCCTCTATAAGTAGTAGCAGTTACAACATCACTTTCATGTGAATTAATGGCTTGTACAACTTGATGTGCTGTGCTAGTAATCTCTCCTGAGCTATTCGTAGCTAATTGTACAGTTACAACATTTTCAGTAACGTCTACTACGAGCTGGGAATTGCTTTCGTCAGAGCGAATAAAATGAACTTCAATGTCATTTCCACCTTCATGCCCCCAGGCTGAAGAGGTTAGGGCAACGGCAGTGTTCGTAAACCCTCCTAAAGTCGCTTTAGCAAGTCTACGATATCCGTTTGTTTCATGAGGCATTTCAATAATCTCTACTAACTCAGGAAACTCATTAGCTAATTGCTCCATTCGCTCATAGATTTCAGTTGGGTTCATATAATGATCGACAAATTCGCTTACATAGTGTTCACCTGGTTCAGGTCTTTCTCCACCTAGCCATTCTGTCACTTCACTTGAAACGGTTGCACCTTGGTTGCTTGTAATGGTCACATTTGACGGAATGTCGTTTACTGGAAGTTCGACAAAGTGATAAAGGTATTCACCATAATCGACTTTACGAGAAAGAGTGGCTGTTTTTTCCTCGCCATTTTCAACCCATGTTGCTGTTAAAGCGGTTGATGCTGCAGCTCCTGCATTTGATTTTGCTTCAACATATAAAAATGTCGCTGCTTGATTTGTATAGTGATTTGCGCGTAAAACTTGCAACTTTTCATTTTGAGAAAGGATGGTAAGATTGCGCTGAGTGGTTTTTTCTTTTTCCTCTACTCTTGTTTCCCAAATTTGTTCAGTCATCATAGTTTCTTTAACTGTAATTCCAAACTCTTGTAGTGCATTGATCTCTGAAGGGGTCACAACTACTTCTGCTTCCCAAACTCCGTCATGTTCGTGCAAACCATGATCAATCTCAATCTCTAGATCTGCAATTATCTCAGCAGCTTCTTCATTCGGAATTTCGATAGTTACAATTTTTACAGCTTCTTCAGGTGGAAGTGGTTCTCCCTTCCCAGTTTCGGCAGCGGTAAGGACTCCAAGACTCGGGAGTAGCATTGATACGATAAGAAGTAGACTAGTTACTAACATAAAAAACTTCTTGCTCCAACTGCTTTTCATTAATGAACTGCACCTCCTAATAGATTCATAGTTTTATGTGATAAAAGAGTACCTCTTCTACCTCCAAGGAAATTAATGTGATTTTTTAACATCTGCATGATTTGGTGTTTGGTGTCGTGGAGTTAGGTCATTTATACCTTTGTAAAGTGAATAAGCGCCGTATAGGATGAGGAGAATACCAGGAATAACTAAAAGGAGAGCAGCCCCTTCCTTCGATTGAGAGAAATGAAAGAGATAACCGATATAAGGGATCGTAAAGCCTGTGTAGTGGCCAACAACGTTTTCAGATAGTACAGGCTCTAGGTCAACTCCATTGTTGTTGTCGCCCATTGTTGAATACAAAACATGTTCTCCGGTTTTTTTGACTTCAGTTATTCTATGTGTGATTAGGAGGTTTTCTTTTGTTTGAAATGTGATGATCTCTCCTGCTTGCAGTTTTTTTTGTTCTTCTTCTGCTAGCGGTTTAATGGCAATGATGGACCCAGTGAGAAAGGTTGGCTCCATTGATCCGGAAAGGACAGATTTTAGTTGATAGCCCAATATAGTAGGATCTCCGCCAGAAGCTTTTGTTGAAATGACAAGCATAGTTAAAGAAATTAGGCAGATAAAAAGTAAAGCAGTTAATAGATTATTCATGTACTTCATCGTTTTCTTCAATGTTATCACCCACAATCTGATTATTTTCTATTGCTTCAAATGAAGTATCAATATCAATATTCGTTTGATTTTCATTATTTTCGGGATTCTCTAGGAGAGGGGAAGGTTTATTGAGATTATCAAAATCATCATCTTCGATCTCATTAGGTTCGTCGAAATCTGCGATGTCTTCAATATTTATTAGAGGTGTTTCCCAAATTGTTGCCTCAATGGAAAACAATAAACTGTGTTGATCGTAAAAAAAAGCGTTGGTTTTACCAATTACTATCGATGAACCGCCGATAAAGATGTACCAGACGAACAGTAGCTTCGCAATGATAGAGAGAATGGATTTTTTATACATGATAGGTACTTCCACTCCTTAGCTGTTGGTATATCTGGTAAAATTATGTCTTTTTTTACAGTATAGAAAGGAAAATATAGAATTTCATGAATATTACGACTTATTTATTCTGTTTTTTCTAAAAAATCAAAAAATAGTAGTTTCGTCTGTTTTTTTTGGTAGATTTTCTTACAAACTCTTAGCAGAGAGATTACTATTTACAGAAAATAAATGGTGGCTATGTGATTAAGAATATTTCATTCAAAATATTATAGAAAAAATACAAATTGAAACATTATGAAAAGAAGGATTGCAATTACATTGAAAAAATAATTTTGAGGTCTTTTCTAATGAAATGATTATTCTACTATTTCCAGTTTTAATAGAGTCGGATTAGAAAGAAATAGGGGAAAGGGTCGACAAGCAATGTGCCATAAGTCATATAGATAAATTCGGCTACTAAGTATTTTGATGAGGTGTTTAATTAGTAAGAGCAATGAAGGCCGAATGACTTATGTGCTATACTAAAATCAAACTCAATTGTTTGGAGGGTTTTAGGATGGGATTGAAAGAAAGGGAACAGCAAGTATTTGCTGAAATTCAAGATTGGATTGCATCATTAAGACATTATGAAGCCAATGATTTAGAACGTACATATGATCAATTTATTGAATATTCATTTTCGCTTTTACCACCTGAGACAAAACAGCGTTTTTTTTCACGTGCAGATAACTGGTTGTTTCATTTACATGCGTTAATTCATAACTCTCAGTTGCAAGCAGATGTTAAAAAGAGAATTTTAACTTCTGGGAGGATCTTTCGCCCGGATTTAGTCGATCTTTACGATTTAGAAAAGCTATCGATTGATCAACTCCAATTTATTGCTAATCAACAAATCACTCGTCATCGCTTTTATGCATTAGCTCAAGGTGCAGCCTCTGGAAGTGGTAGTTCCTTGTTATTAGGAGCGGATATTCCGGCATTGACTGTGATTAACTTAAGATCTGTTCAGTTGACCGCATTGTCATATGGAGTGGAAGTGAATACACCGTTTGAAATGATGACTGCTTTGAAAGTTTTTCATGCAGCTACATTGCCTGTGAGGTTACAGGCTGAGGCTTGGGATGAACTGATCAATGATTTGCATCATGCAGAGCATTATTTTTATGCAGGCAATGATGAAATCATTACAGCTGCTTCAGTGGAGCAGCCTTTAAAGCAATTATTAAAAGCAATAGTCATCTATGTATTTAGAAATAAAGTGATTCAGGGAATTCCGTTTATTAGTATGGCTATCGGTTCTTACTCGAACTATCAATTAACAAGTAAGGTAACAAGCTTTGCAGAAAAATACTATCAATATCGCTTTTTGGAGAGGAAAAAACGACAATGAGTTCAGTCCAGCATAAAAAAGAAGCGCCAAAAACAGTTGCCTGCAAGGTGATAACTGTAAGTGATACAAGAAATGAAGAAACAGACCGCAGTGGTCAACTTATGATTAAGCTTTTAAAAGAGAACGGTCATAAAATTGTGGATTATGTTATTGTGAAGGATGAAAGTGCAGGAATTAAAGAGGCTGTTCAAGCTGGCTGTTTAGACACGTCAATCGATGTTGTGTTGACAAACGGTGGAACTGGTATCGCAAAAAGAGATGTAACGATCGAAACGGTCGAAAGCTTATTTGAAAAAGAAATCAAAGGGTTTGGGGAGTTATTTCGTTACATCAGCTACACTGAAGATATTGGTTCAAGCGCGATTCTATCGAGAGCATCAGCTGGTGTATGCAACAATACCGCGATTTTCTCTACCCCTGGTTCGACTGGAGCTGTAAAGCTTGCGATGAATAAACTAATTCTTCCAGAAATAGCACATTTCGTTCGTGAAATACGTAAAGACTTATAAAAATAAAAGGCATTTAATCGTCGAATGACCGCCGTTTAAATGCCTTTTTCATTGGATAGATATGCATATTTCCAAAATTTGTTCGACAAACGCTCGCATACGGCGTTCTATCTCACTCATCCCCACAACAAAAGATTCATTTACACAAAGTCTTTTACCGGTTTTGTCTACACATTCGCCTATTACTATTGATATCTTTGATTAAGAATGAACTTTTTCGTCTGTTAATCTTTGATTTGTTCGATACCATAACCAGAGCTCATTGATTGTTGATGCCAGCTCAGCAATTTCTGTATTTAATATGCATGATAATTCGAAATTTTCTTCATTATTTAATCGGTCTTGCTTCTTGTTGATTTCTTGCTCAATTTCAGCAATTCGATCTGGAATCATTCCTCTAATTTTTTCCCATTGAAATAAAATCAATTGTCTTGTTTCTTCATTAATTTTATCCCAATTTTGTTCAATGATTGGAATGCAGATTCCTAGCCTTTCGTCCTTAGAAAAAAATGTGTTCATTTTCATCCCCCGTCTACAATGGCTATTTAATTCCCAGTCTACTATAAAGAGCGCTTTGAATCCATTCTCTGCAACTAGTAAACTCAATTGGCGTTTTTAATAATACCTCTTGCTTTTTATGTAAAATGTTGATAAAGTAAAAACATATTAAATGAATAAAAATATAAACATATGAATATTTATGCGTATATCCAAGGAGGAAAACTCAAATGTCAAAACCTAAAATTGTACTTGCCTATTCAGGCGGATTAGATACTTCAGTAGCTATTAAGTGGTTAGGAGATGAAGGATACGATGTCGTTGCATGTTGTTTAGATGTTGGCGAAGGGAAGGATTTAAACTTCATTAAAGAAAAAGCGTTAACTGTGGGAGCTATTGCTTCTCATGTTATTGATGCAAAAGAAGAATTTGCAAAGGACTTTGCATTAGTTGCCATGCAATCACATGCTTTATATGAAGGGAAATATCCTTTAATTTCAGCATTATCACGTCCATTGATCGCGAAAAAGCTTGTTGAAGTTGCAGAGCAAGAAAACGCAGTAGCAGTTGCTCATGGTTGTACTGGAAAAGGAAATGACCAAGTGCGTTTTGAAGTAGCAATTCAAGCTTTAAATCCAAACTTACAAGTTTTAGCACCTGTCCGTGAGTGGAAATGGTCTCGTGAAGAGGAAATCGAATATGCAAAAGAGAAAAATATTCCGATTCCAATTAATTTAGATTCTCCATATTCGATTGACCAAAACCTTTGGGGAAGAAGCAATGAGTGCGGAATTTTAGAAGATCCTTGGGCAGCACCACCTGAAGATGCTTATGAATTAACAGCTAGTCTTGAAAACACACCGGATACTCCAGATGTTGTTGAAATTGAATTCGAAAAAGGGATTCCGGTTAGCTTAAACGGAAAAAGCTATTCACTAGATCAATTAATCCTTGAGTTGAATTTCATTGCTGGTAAACATGGTATAGGAAGAATTGATCATGTTGAGAATCGTTTAGTTGGGATTAAATCTCGTGAAGTTTACGAATGTCCTGGCGCAATGACATTAATTAAAGCACATAAAGAGTTAGAGGATTTAACTTTAGTGAAGGAAGTTGCCCATTTCAAACCAGTGATTGAAAAGAAAATGGCTGAACTTATTTATGAAGGACTATGGTTCTCACAACTAAGAAATGCTCTTCAAGCATTTTTAGAAGAAACACAAACGTATGTAACTGGAACGGTTCGCGTAAAACTATTTAAAGGGCATGCCATTGTAGAGGGAAGAAAATCTCCATACTCTTTATATGACGAAAAATTAGCAACATATACTTCTGATGATGAATTTGATCATCATGCAGCTGTAGGGTTTATTAAGCTTTGGGGCTTGCCAACAAAAGTACAAAGCATTGTTCAACAAGAGAAGAAGGTGACAGTGTGAAGAAACTATGGGGCGGTCGTTTTACGAAATCCGCTGAGGAATGGGTAGATGAGTTCGGTGCATCTATTGGCTTTGACCAAGAGCTTGTCATGGAGGATATTGAAGGCAGCATTGCACATGTTACAATGCTGGCTTCAAATGAAATTCTTACAAAAGATGAAGCTGAAAAAATAAAAGCAGGATTGCTTGTTTTAAAAGAAAAAGCCACAAATGGTGAGCTTGAGTATTCTGTTAAACTTGAAGACATTCACCTGAATTTGGAGAGTCATCTAACAGAAGAAATCGGTCCTGTTGGTGGAAAATTACACACCGGTAGAAGTCGTAATGATCAAGTAGCGACAGATATGCATTTATATTTGCGCAATCAAGTGGAGTATATCATTGAATTGATTGAAGAAATGCAGCATGCCCTTGTTTTAAAGGCAGAAGAAAATGTAGAAACGGTAATGCCGGGCTATACACATTTACAAAGAGCTCAACCGATTTCATTTGCTCACCATTTAATGGCTTATTTTTGGATGCTTGAACGTGATAAGGAGCGTCTATCTGAAAGCATAAGCCGTATTAATGTATCGCCTTTAGGTGCGGGAGCTTTGGCTGGAACGACTTTTCCTATTAACCGTTATGAGTCAGCAGAATTACTTGGCTTTGATAGTATTTATGAGAATAGTTTAGATGCTGTAAGTGATCGTGATTTTATTTTAGAATTCCTTTCTACGAGTTCCATTTTAATGATGCACTTATCTCGCTTAAGTGAAGAGTTTATCTTATGGTCTAGTCAAGAATTTCAATTCATTGAGCTAGATGACAGTTTTGCAACGGGCAGTAGCATTATGCCGCAAAAGAAAAATCCAGATATGGCTGAGTTAATTCGTGGAAAAACTGGACGAGTTTATGGGAATCTTATGGGATTGCTAACGGTTCTAAAAGGATTGCCACTTGCTTATAACAAGGATATGCAAGAAGACAAGGAAGGAATGTTTGATACGGTTAAAACCGTTACAGGCTCCTTAAAGATTTTTGCTGGCATGGTACAAACGATGAAAGTTAAGTCAGAGAGCATGGAAAAAGCAACGAAAACGGACTTTTCCAACGCAACAGAGTTGGCTGATTACTTATCCAGCAAGGGGCTTCCATTTAGAGAAGCGCATGAAATTGTTGGGAAGCTTGTGCTTACATGTGTTGAAAAGGGATGCTATTTAGGGGAACTTCCGATGGAGGACTATAAAGCAGCACATGAGTTGTTTGAGGATGACATCTATGTTGTTTTAGACCCTTATACGGCAGTGAAACGTAGAAATAGCGCAGGTGGTACGGGCTTTGCTCAAGTTAAGCTAGCGATTGAAAAAGCAAAAAATTTATTGCATTAAGAATAAGTTTATAAATCTTTAAGAAATTTACACATCACCAGTTTATGACGAAATTCTCTTATCTTTTAAAAAAGGTTATCTGAGGGATGGAAACACCTCAAATAACCTTTTTTACTAGATCTCTTCTGGTTTATCTGTACGAATTACTAATACGTCACAGTGGGCATAACGGGTAATATGCTCTGAAACACTGCCAATTAAGAAGCGTTCGACAGCATTCATTCCAGTTGCCCCACAAATAATTAAATCAACATTGTACTTTTTTGAAAGGTCTTTAGGAATCTTCACTTTAGGAGAACCAAAATCAATTTCATAAGTGAAGTTGCTAACACCTGAAGCCTGCGCCTCACTCTCATATTTCTTCATTAAATCTTCAGCAAAAGTAGTTGCTCGCTCTGAAATGTTACGGTCATATGCCTCGACTGTTGCGAATGACCTTGTATCAATAATATGTGCAGCGATTACACGGGCGTCGTTCCTTTTGGCAATTTCAAGCGCCTTTTTAACCGCCCAATTTGCTTCTGTCGATCCATCAACAGCCACTAAAATGTTTGAATATTTCATACTCATTGAAACCGCCTCCTTTACCTATATTATACAATACCCAAAAATGAATAGATGTAACAGAAAATCGAACAATAATCGAGAAAGAACAAAAAGGAGTCGATGATATTGAAAGAAAAACATGAAAATGAATTAGATTATAATGAAGAAGCTGCAAATGAAATTAGCGCCCAAATAATGGACGCATACAATAGTGGTACTGTTGAAGATGAAGAAGCGATTCGCAAAAGACATAGTACAAAACCTAAAAATAAATAAGTAATCCGTGTATTTAAATGTGTAGACAAAGTCAATTCTTGGCTTTGTCTTCATTTATTTAGGAATGTCTCTTTGAAAAAAAGAAAAAATGAAGCATGTGAGAAGATATTTTTTCAATTAATATGGTCATCTTTTTCAAGTATTCAATGTTAAAATAGGTATAATGTGATTCTTTAGATAACTAGAAGGAAGGTGACAAACTATGGAGCAGCACCAAGAGGGGCGACTAGATCCGCGATTTAAAGTATCGAACCGTGAAGCGCTAATTGCCATAATCCTAGTCGTTATCCATTTTATATGGTGGTATGGTACAGCATATGGTCTAGGGGGAAAGCCTATTGAAGAGTATCAATACATACTTGGGTTACCAGCATGGTTTTTCTATAGTTGTATAGTAGGTTTTATCGGAATGGTAATCATTGTCTATTTTGTTGTGCGTTTTTATTTTATCGACGTTCCATTTGATTTAGAGGATCAGGAGGAGCAAAAGTGAATATAGAAGTTACTGTACCGTTGCTATTATTTTTACTCATGCTATTTTTCTTTGGTTTTTATGCTTCAAAGTATGTGAAGTCAGGGCCAGAGTTTCTCCAAGAATATTTTCTTGGCGGAAGAAACTTAGGCGGACTTTTATTAGCGATGACAATCGTAGCTACTTATGGAAGTGCTTCAAGCTTTATCGGTGGGCCAGGTGTTGCTTATAATATGGGGCTCGGATGGGTATTGTTATCAATGGCCCAAGTAGTGACAGGCTACTTTACACTTGCTGTTCTAGGAAAGAAATTTGCGATTGTTTCAAGAAAAGTACAAGCTGTTACGATTAATGATTTTTTACGAGAAAGATATGAAAGCAAGTGGATAGTCATTCTTTCTTCATGTTGCATCGTCTTCTTTTTGTTTGCTTCAATGACAGCACAATGGATCGGTGGAGGAAGATTGTTAGAAAGCTTCATGGGTGTATCTTATCAAACGGCCTTATTCATTTTTACGATTTCTGTTTTAGTATTTGTTGTCATTGGTGGTTTCCGTGCAATTGCGTTAACAGATACAGTACTTGGTTTTATTATGGTGCTAGGTACATGTATTATATTAGTTGGTACAATCATTGCTGGCGGTGGCGTATCCACAATTATATCGGATTTAGCAGCTGAAAATCCGAACTTAATTACCCCATTTGGAGCGGATGGCTCATTATCCCCATTATACGTTTCTTCCTTCTGGATTTTAGTTGGTGTTGGTGTGATTGGATTGCCACAAGTTGCAGTAAGAGGGATGTCTTATCGAAACTCAAAGGCAATGCATACAGCCATGATCGTAGGGACTGTAGTGGTTGGTTTTATCATGTTAGGGATGCATTTAACAGGAGTATTTGCGCGCGCTGTATTGCCTGGGATTGAGGTTGGAGATACAGTCATGCCACAATTGACCTTGCATATATTGCCCTCGTGGTTAGCAGGTGTTGTTCTTGCTGCCCCAATTGCTGCAGTCATTTCTACTGTAAACTCATTACTTTTGCTTATTAGCTCTGCATTAGTGAAAGATATTTACTTGAATTACATTCATACAGATGCGTCAGACCGAACGGTTCGTAACGTGAGTTTGTCCGTTACTGCTCTAATCGGTGTACTTGTCTATTTGGCTTCAATCCATCCACCTGACTTATTAATTTGGTTAAACTTATTTGCATTTGGTGGTTTGGAGGCAGCCTTTATATGGCCAATTGTATTAGGGCTCTATTGGAAAAAAGCAAATGGTTACGGGGCTTTAGCGTCTATGGCTTCTGGTGTTGGGAGTTATATACTAATTGACCGCTTTGTACCTGAGGTTGGTGGAGTACATACGGTGGTGTTTCCAATTCTTATCTCATTAGTTGTTTTTATCGTTGTTAGTTTAACTACTCAGCAGAAGAATCGCCTTGCTCAAGACCATATTATTAAAAAGTTTTGGTATGTATAATATACAGTAAAACGCCCTCTCATCTTTTGAAAGGGCGCTTATATTGTTGCCAAAAAACTTGGATACTTTACCGAATTGTTTGTAGCTCTTTCGGGAATTTAGTTAATGCTTCGACCCCATCTTTAGTAATGAGGAGGTCATCTTCAATTCGAACACCAGCGACATTTGGAACATAAATACCTGGTTCAATTGTGAAGACCATTCCTTCTTCAAGCTGTAATGTGTTTGTTTCTGTTAGTGAAGGATACTCGTGAACACTTATTCCCAAACCATGTCCTAAGCGATGTGGAAAGAATTCTCCAAATCCAGCATTTGCGATGATGTTTCTAGCGGTTAAATCAACCTCTGCTGCTGTGACACCAGGTTTACAAGCAGCTACTGAAGCAAGCTGTGCCTGTAGTACTGTGTCATATATTTCCCTTTGCTTTTCATTGATTTCTCCATAGGCAACGGTTCTAGTAATGTCAGAACAATACCCTTTCCAAACTACCCCAAGATCGAATAAAACAAGATCACCTTTTTGGATTTTTGACATTCCTGGAGTTCCATGAGGAGATGCACCATTTTTACCAGATAACACCATTGTAGAAAAGGACATTTCATTAATGCCTTTTTTCTTTAACTCGAATTCAATAGCGGCAAGAACTTCTAGCTCAGTTTTTCCTTCACTAATCTCTGCACAACCTGTTTCAATCGCAAAATCAGCAAGTGCACATGCTTCTCTAATAAAGGATAGCTCTTCTTTGTTCTTGATCATGCGAAGTTTGCGAAGCTTTTCTTCTGCAGATACAAACGTAGCATTGAAGATTGACTGCATTTGTTCATAGCGTTCAACATTCATATGTTCTTTTTCAACTGCAACATGTCCTACTTTGTCTACGCGTTTAGTAATTGCCTTCTGAATCATTTCCCATGGATTCTGAATATCGCTATATCCGATGATTTCATATGCCCAGCCAGCGCTTCGAGCATCATTAATTTCCATTGCAGGACAGACAAGGAATGGCTCTTCGTTTTGAAAAATAGCAAGTGCAAGTAAGCGTTCATGTGGATTGCTATGGAATCCACTTAAGTAAAATACATTGTCAGAAGAGGTTAAAAATGATACTTGAATGTCTTTCTGTTTCATCCAACTGGATAATTCTTGGAGTTTCTGGTTCATTATATGTATTTCCCCCTTTAGTCACTATTAATATGAGGTTAGCAAGGAAATGCTAAAAAGTCTACTTGAAATGTTTAAGAGAGACAGATATTTAGATGTTTACATTGCAATGTAGTGGGAACAAAAAAATAAGTGAAAATGTAGAGGGATTTTAAATGATTTGTTGAAGAAATAATGGAAGATGAAAGGGGAGAGTACGATGAAAGTATCTTTTCACGGACATGCAGTAGTGAAGGTTGAAGCGAATGGAAAAACAATTCTCTTTGACCCATTTTTAACAGGGAATGAACTAACAGATTTAAAAGCAGATGACGTTAAGCCTGATGTTATCATTGTGACGCATGGTCATGCCGATCATCTCGGGGATACGATCCCATTAGCAAAAAAATATGGCTCCCTTGTGATCGGGAACTTTGAGCTTGCGGAGTACTTAAGCTTACAAGAGTTAAACGTTCATGGAATGAGTATTGGTGGAGCATACGAATTTGACTTTGGTAAAGTAAAGCTAACTCAGGCCTTTCACGGCACAGGCTTATTAAATGAGAAAAATGAGATGGTCTATCTAGGCATGCCTGCCGGTGTGCTATTAACGATTGATGGAAAGACAATATATCATGCAGGAGATACAGGGTTATTCTCCGATATGAAATTAATTGGAGAAAGACACCCCATTGATCTTGCCTTTTTACCTATAGGTGACAACTACACAATGGGGCCAGAAGATGCTGCCTATGCTGCCGAATTATTAAATGCCAAAAAAGTTGTACCAATTCATTACAATACATTCCCACCTATTAAGCAAGACCCTAAACAATTCATTGAACGTTTGCAACCAAACACCGGTCTGTTATTAAATGTCGGTGATACGATAGAATTGTAATGATTGAAGAGGACTCGACGAATGTGTTGAGTCTTCTCTTATAGAGAAAATACTCACTTTGGGCTTTTCTTAATTACAACGTCATGAATTGAGCTTGTCTGCATACATTTTAGTAAGGACTAGAATGGGGAGTGTGGACAATTTGAAAAGAAAAAGGCTGTTTTTTTGCTTTATCGCAAGTATGTTTTTACTATATTTCGCTGTACCAAAGTTTCATATATTAGCTGGTGGACTTCAAGGATGGTTTTCAATCATTTGGATTGTGTTTGCTTTATTCGTCATCTCTGGTAATTTATCTGCTATTCTTTTTCTTCCTAAAGAAGGCGCACAATTGGCTACTAAAAGAGTTTTATCTAAGAAGAAAAGAATGCGATTATATCAATAAGCGTTTTAGGATGAATTGAATGTACAGAACTTTCACCTTATAATAGAAAGTAGGACGAAAGTGATAAGAGGGTGAAGGATTGGCTACAAAGCATGAACAAATCTTACAATATATAGATGGTCTTCCAGTTGGGGAGAAGATTTCGGTTAGACAGATTGCCAAAGCGTTGTCAGTGAGTGAAGGTACAGCCTATCGTGCAATTAAAGAAGCTGAAAACAAAGGCTATGTTTCCACGATTGAAAGAGTAGGGACAATTAGAATTGAGCGGAAGAAAAAAGAAAATTTTGAGAAGCTTACATTTGCTGAAGTTGTTAATATCGTAGATGGCCAAGTGTTAGGTGGTAGAGCAGGTCTTCACAAAACGTTAAATAAGTTTGTCATTGGCGCGATGAAGCTAGAAGCAATGATGCGCTATACAGGTGCTGGAAACTTATTGATTGTCGGAAACCGTACAAATGCGCATGAGTTAGCATTAAAAGCTGGAGCTGCTGTTTTAATTACAGGTGGATTTGACACGGATGATGATGTGAAGAAAATTGCGGATGAATTAGAATTGCCGATTATTTCAAGTAGTTATGATACATTCACTGTAGCAACGATGATTAACCGTGCGATATATGATCAGTTAATTAAAAAAGAAATTATTCTAGTAGAGGATATCCTCACACCTTTTGATGAAACGATTTACCTAAAAACAACCGATACAATAGACGATTGGCTTTACTATAATAAAGAAACCTTGCATAGTCGTTTTCCGGTCGTTGATGAAAACATGAAGGTTCATGGAATGGTGACTTCCAAGGACATTATGGGTCATGCGAAGGAAACCCAAATTGAAAAGGTTATGACGAAAAATCCAATGGTTGTTGGTGGGAAAACTAGTGTGGCATCTTCCTCACATATGATGGTTTGGGAAGGAATTGAGCTATTGCCAGTTGTGGATGATCATAATAAGTTGCTAGGGATCATCAGCCGCCAAGATGTTTTAAAAGCTTTACAAATGATACAGCGTCAACCGCAAGTAGGTGAAACGATTGATGATATCGTGACGAGTCAACTTGTGATGACTCGTGGAAAAGTTAAGAGTGATGATATATATCGTTGTGAAGTAACCCCACAAATGACAAATCATTTAGGCACTATTTCTTACGGAGTCTTTACTACGATCGTATCTGAAGCTGCAAATCGAGTATTAAGAGGATATAAAAAAGGAGATTTAGTCGTTGAGAATATGACGATCTACTTTATTAAGCCCGTACAAATCGACAGCATGCTTGATATCTTTCCTAAGGTATTAGAGGTTGGTCGTAAATTTGGTAAAGTGGATGTTGAAGTATTTAATGAAGGTGTATTAGTAGGTAAAGCAATGATGATGTGTCAGCTAATTGACAGACATTAAGCGCGTTGAATAAAGAAACCGTCACGCTGAAAAATTGGTGACGGTTTCCTTTCATTATACTATGTTCTAATTGTTTTTTAATGCCTCAGCTTCTTCAATAGCATATGGGTGATGATACTTATAAGATTTAACGCCGATATAGATGCTGAATACACCAATTAAGATGAAGATAGCAGCAATAATATATACGAGAAGTGAAGGATCTAAAAACAACTGATTCACTCCGAATAGTCCGACAAATAATCCGAGGGCAATTCTTGCTTTTGCTGATACCCAATACTTTTCTGCGATTCCCTTTGCCATAAATGAACGAATTTTATAGAATACATACATTGAAAGGGATACAATAATAAGGACAACTAATACTGGCATGTTACAACCTCCATATTTAACGATCTCCATTCTTTATTTTACATATATCCCTCATAAATTGCTACCGAATCTAGTAATCGACTGAGAACAATCAAAAGGGAAGTGACTAAAATGAAAACAGAAATTATTAAAGCTATACAAGAATATGAAACGATTATTATCCATCGACATGTACGACCAGATCCAGATGCATATGGTTCTCAAGGTGGATTAGCAGAGATGATCAAGGCTACATACCCTAATAAAATGGTATATACAGTTGGACTTGAGGAGCCGTCCCTACGATACTTAAGAGAGTTAGATGTGATTGAAGATCAAGTTTTTGATGGTGCATTGGTCATTGTCACAGATACAGCAAACACGGAACGTATTTGTGATCAGCGTTACAAGCTTGGAGAAAAGGTCATAAAAATTGACCATCACCCAAATGTCGATCCTTATGGAGAGGTGATGTGGGTTGATACGGACGCAAGTTCAACGAGCGAGATGATCTATGAATTGTATTTAGCTGGGAAGGATGAAGGCTTCGTCTTAAATGATGAAGGGGCAAGGCTATTATTTGCTGGGATTGTCGGTGATACAGGTCGGTTTTTATACCCTAGCTCAACTGAAAAAACGTTTTCCTATGCGGGCGAACTTATCCATTATCATTTTTCACGGAAAGAATTATTTGATAGAATGTACGAACTGCCAATGAATATTGTTAAATTGAATGGGTATGTTCTTCAAAATTTCTCATTTTTACCTAGTGGGGTAGGCGTTGTGAAGCTAGAAAAGGAATTGCTGGCTACATATGAAGCTAAGCCGTCCGAAGCATCCTTACTTGTAAGTGAATTAGGAAATGTAGCTGGAATTAAAGCATGGGTGTTCTTTATTGAAGAAGACGATCAAATTCGTGTAAGACTACGTTCGAAAGGACCAGTAATCAATACAGTGGCTGCTAAATACAATGGTGGTGGTCATCCATTAGCTGCAGGTGCATCCATTTATTCTTGGGACGAAATGGACTCTGTCATTGCAGATTTAGAAAAAGCATGTAAGTAAATGAAGGAAAGGAAAATCATCACGATTTTCCTTTCTTCTAAAAAAAGTAATCTCCGCTTGCTTTTCTACTCTAAATGAATATTCACATCAATTGATAAAGTAGTGTAGATAATCATTTTTATAATTTCTGCTTGATATTCTTTTCCATTTATATCTAATATCCGATTTTCGATTGTTCGCTCGATAAGATCAGAGCTTTTATATACTGTTTCAATATCTTTAGCGACCATCATTTTAATATCTTCCTGCAAGGATTCTTCTGCTTCAAAAACACTATAGGAGTCAAGTTTGTATTTATCCCCATTTCGAATTCGAATCTTAATTTCTTTTAAAGTTAAACGCTCTTGATTCTCTTTATTTAATTGTTCAAACTCATCTTGCCAAATCTTCTTATCCTTTTGCAGATCAATCAATTCTTCACGCTGTTTTTCAATTTGGATGCTATAGCGCTCCTGCCATTCTCCGAAAATATAAAGAAAGATCACCCAGCTAAGGCAACCACCGATGGCCATTCCAGCTAAAAAACGTTGCCAAGCCGGTCTTCGATACAGTGGAGGGATTCTCATGATGAGATATGCTCCTGTGTAAGCCAAGAAATGAGCAATGCGCCAGTTTGAGCTCCTCCAAAGGCAGATACGATGATTAAACACTGCTTAAATAAATCTTTCGTTTGGCCATCAAAAACACCTCGTTCGAGACTATAAACCGTATCGAATGTACCTCCAATGGCTGCAATAATTGCCCATATTCGTATAGCATTTGATATTTTATATAGCTCTGTTAAAGGTGGTTTTCCTGTTAGAAATGCAGCCAGTGCCCCAATAAATGCCCCACCTAGGAGCACACCAAGTGCAATAAAATAACTTTCTATTAATGTTGTAAAAAAAGGTTGGTTTTCCAATTAAGTCACCATCATTTCATTCATAATCAGTTCGTTTGTACATTTTATGGACAACTAGCTCCATTTATAACGAGAGAAATCGATTTTTTAAAAGATAAGTAAGAATAGAATATTGTAAAGGCTTTTAGATTCGGACAAGCTATTTTCCTTTTTGCAAAATCAAGCCTATAATATGGATTAGAGAAGGGATAAAGGTGTGAAGAAAATGTCTTTTGTACACTTACAAGTTTATAGTTCTTATAGCTTATTACAAAGCACGATTAAAATAGAAGAGCTTGTGTCCTTTGCAAAGAAGAATCAATTTCGAGCGATGGCCTTAACCGATTATAATGTTATGTACGGTTCTTTAGCTTTTTATAAACAATGCATAAAACAAGGAATTAAACCTTTATTAGGGCTTACAGTGCATGTAAAAGAAGAAGATGATTTAAATACAATCGTATTATTGGCTAAGAATGAAACTGGCTATAAGAATCTGTTGAAAATTTCAAGCGCAGTGAAAACAAATGATGTGGACTCTATTCCATTTAGGTGGTTAAAGGCATATGCGGATGGTTTGATTGCGATTTCATCTGGGTTAACAGGAAAAATAGAGCAGTTGTTACTAAATGAATGTTATAAAGAGGCCTGTGAAGCTGCTCTTCAATATAAAGGAGTATTTGGTCATAACTTCTATCTTGCAGTTCAACCTAAGTATATAAAGGAAGAACCGCATTTTTTGAAAAGAATGATTCAGTTAGCGCAGGAACTTGATGTGCCTTATGTGGCAACGAATCCAATTCATTATTTACATAAAGAGGATGCATTTGCTCATCGGTGTCTACAAGCGATTGATAAGGGAGAAAAGATTACTTCTGATGAAATAGAGGAAGGGAAGCAGGAAGCTGAATTTAAGACAACTAATGAGATGATAGAGGTTTTTAGTGATTATCCAGAAGCATTGGAAAATACAATGCTTATTGAGGCTGAATGCGAGGTGACGATTCCTCTTGGACAGCAAAAACTACCTCGGTTTCCAATGCAATATGGAGAGAATGCTAATCATTTATTAGCAGATCTATGCGAGAAAGGCTTAAGAAAACGGATTGAAAAAGTAGGGAAAAACTATCAGGAACGTTTGTATTTTGAACTCGATATTATTCAAAAAATGGGCTTTGCTGATTACTTTTTAATCGTAGCAGATTTTATAAAATATGCAAAAGATCAAGGGATGCTTATTGGACCTGGGCGTGGTTCTGCAGCAGGTTCCCTTGTTGCGTATGTGTTAGAAATAACGGATGTTGACCCTATTGAACATGAACTACTATTTGAACGCTTTTTAAATCCAGAACGAGTTTCCATGCCTGATATCGATATTGATTTTCCTGATTACAAGCGAGATGAAGTGATTCAGTACGTAGCAAAAAAATATGGTCATTTGCATGTAGCTCAAATCATTACCTTTGGTACATTTGCAGCAAAAGCGGCCATTCGAGATGTCGGCAGAGTGTTTGAATTGAGCAGTAAACAACTGGATGAGTTTTCAAGGTCCATCCCTAGTCGATTGGGGGTAACGCTAAAGGATGCCTATTCAACATCAGAACCTTTGCGTAAAATCGTCAATCAATCACCAATTAATGAAAGAATCTTTCAGACAGCACTTCGCATTGAAGGGTTGCCTAGGCATACCTCGACACATGCTGCAGGTATCATTATTAGTGAAGAACCATTAATCCAAACTGTTCCTATTCAAACAGGTCACGATGACGTTTATTTAACTCAGTTTTCAATGGAGTATCTAGAAGATGTTGGATTGTTAAAAATGGATTTTCTTGGATTAAGGAACTTAACGCTTATGGATCGTATCATTCAGTCTATTGAGAAGAAGACTGGTGTTCGAATAAATATGAAGACAATCGGATTGGATGATGAATTAGTCTTTGAACTATTAGGAAAGGGGCAGACGACTGGGGTATTTCAATTAGAGTCAAGTGGAATGCGCAGTGTACTGCAAAGGTTAAAACCAACTCATTTTGAAGATATTGTTGCTGTAAATGCTCTTTATCGCCCAGGTCCAATGGAGAATATCCCTACATTTACAGCAAGGAAACATGGAATAGAAAAAGTTGCCTACCCACATCCAGATTTAGAACCTATTCTGCAAAAAACGTATGGTGTAATTGTTTATCAAGAACAGATTATGCAAATTGCGTCTGTCATGGCTGGATTTTCATTGGGAGAAGCAGATTTATTAAGACGTGCGGTAAGTAAGAAGCAAAAGCATGTGCTGGACGAAGAAAGACGCCATTTTGTTCATGGAGCAATAAAGAATGGTTATAGTGAGGAAACGGCCAATATGACGTATGATTTAATTGTGAAATTTGCTAATTATGGATTCAATCGAAGTCATGCGGTTGCATATAGTATGATTGCCTATCAACTTGCGTATTTAAAAGTGCATTATCCACTTTACTTCATGAGTGCATTGTTAACATCTGCAATTGGTAATGAAGAGAAAATAGCACAATACATTCGTGAGCTTAAGCATATGAATATAAAGATTCTTCCTCCATCCATTAATAAAAGTAGTTATGTTTTTGCGGTTGAGAATGAATCAATTCGCTATAGTTTAGCTGCTATTAAAGGAATTGGCATGAATCATATTAAGGAAATGAGCCATGCACGTAAACAAAATAAGTTCCAAGACCTGTTTGATTTCTGTATAAGGTTAACTCCTAAAGGAATCAATCGAAAAGTATTGGAAGCGTTGATCTACTCAGGAAGCTTTGACGAATTTGGTAAAGATCGTGCTGTTTTGCTCGCAAGCATTGACCCAGCATTGGAGCATGTTCAATTAGTTAATCCTCTAGATGATCAAGGGGATATGTTTGCAGATGGAGAGTTTTTTCCAAAACCGAAATACGTTGAAGTCGACGCAATGGATGTTGATTATAAGTTAACAAATGAAAAACAAGTACTTGGGTTGTACTTAACGGATCATCCACTTTCAAAATATGAAACTGAGAGAAAGATTGTAAATGCCGAAACAATTGATCGGCTTCCTAATAAGGTGAAAGGTGTAGCGGTTCTTGCATGTATAAATGATATGAGGTCCATTCGTACGAAGAAGGGAGATCCAATGGCGTTTCTCACCTTGGCGGATGAGACAGGTGAAATAGAAGCTGTTGCCTTTCCAGAAACCTTTAATCGGTTTGCAAAAAAACTAAAGCACGGGAATATTAGCTTTTTTACAGGAAGTATAGAAATAAGAAATGGAAAGTCACAAATGATTCTTCAATCAATTATTGAGGTGAAAGACTATGTAGAAGCAGCCATGAGGAAAGAGAAAACACTCTATTTAAGAATTGAAGAAGCGTTTGATAAGCCAGAGCATTTAAGGAATTTAAAAGCTACTCTTCAAACGTATACTGGCCATGTGAAGGTTGTATTGTACTTCGAAAAGACGAGAAAGACAATGAAACTGGGAGAAGAAGACTTCGTTGAAATAAGCGATGCATTCTTGATAGAGATGAAGCGGTTATTAGGAGATGGTAATGTCGTTTTAAAGTAGCAGTACTTTACATGATTTGAAAATATGTTATATTTGATTATATAAAATTGGTCAGACCACTTAATCTAGCAGGAGATCATAAGGTATTTGGCTCCTTAGACAGACTTAAGTAAATCCAATAGAAGAGCAAGAATTAAGGGGTGGAAGATTTGTCATTGAGAGAAGAAGCTTTAAACATGCATAGGGTGCATAAAGGAAAGTTAGAATCAAAATCTAAAGTGCAGGTGAAAGATGCGAAGGATTTAAGTCTAGCGTATTCGCCTGGGGTTGCAGAGCCTTGTAAGGAAATCTATGACAAGCCTGAAACAGTTTATGAATATACGATGAAAGGCAATATGGTTGCAGTGGTATCCGATGGAACTGCAGTATTAGGTTTGGGGAATATTGGACCGGAGGCAGCATTGCCAGTTATGGAAGGTAAGGCAGTTCTGTTTAAGAGTTTTGCAGGTGTTGACGCTTTTCCTATTTGCTTGAATACTACAGATATCGATAAAATTGTTGAAACTGTAAAGTTATTAGAACCTACATTCGGTGGAGTTAATTTAGAAGATATTGCAGCACCAAACTGTTTCTATATTGAAGAGCGTCTGAAAAAGGAAACGAATATTCCAATTTTCCATGATGATCAACATGGGACAGCGATCGTTACAGTAGCTGGTTTAGTGAATGCATTGAAATTATCAAATAAAAAAATGAACGAAATTAAAGTGGTTGCTAACGGAGCAGGTGCTGCGGGAATTGCCATTATAAAATTATTATATAGCTATGGTGTTCGTGATATCGTAATGTGTGATACAAAAGGGGCGATTTACGAAGGTCGTGAAGCAGGGATGAATGCGATTAAGAATGAAGTCGCTAAGTTTACGAACCGTAATAAACAAGAAGGACAACTAGCAGACGTGATTAAAGATGCAGATGTATTTATCGGTGTATCTGCTGCTGGGTCTTTAACTAAGGAAATGGTTCAAACGATGAATGAAAAGCCGGTTATCTTTGCAATGGCTAACCCAGTTCCAGAAATTATGCCAGATGAAGCAAAAGAAGCCGGTGCACACGTTATTGGTACAGGACGCTCTGATTTTCCAAACCAAGTAAATAACGTCTTGGCTTTCCCTGGTATTTTCCGCGGGGCACTAGATGTACGTGCAACACATATTAACGAAAAAATGAAAGTTGCTGCTGTAAATGCAATTGCAGATTTAATTAGCGACGAAGAATTAAATGTAGATTATGTAATCCCAGGTCCATTCGACCCGCGTGTAGCTCCTGCTGTCGCAGCTGCTGTCGCAAAATCAGCGATGGAAACAGGTGTGGCGCGTATAAAAGTAGACCCTGAAGAAGTGCGTAAGCGTACAGAATCTTTGGCGATTATTGGCAAAAGTGAGTGATTATGAAGCGTGAATTCATTTCAATCAAGCTCAAAAATATATATCGAGGTTGTTAAACAATTACGTAGTATGATTGATCAAGATGGATTACGACCAGGCGATAAATTACCTTCAGAGCGTGAACTTTCTGAGCGTCTAAATGTTGGACGCTCTTCTGTTCGCGAGGCCTTTCGCGCGTTGGAACTATTAGGCTTAATTGAAACGCGAAGAGGAGAAGGAACTTTTATTCGAGATTTTAAAGGTCATCAGCTCGTTCAACTATTAAGTACATTTATCCTTCAGGATGAAAAGGCAAAAAGCGATATCCAAGAAACCAAATATTTAATTGAGTTGGATTGTTTGCGCCTTGTTAGTGAAAAAGGAAACGAGATGCAATTAAAGTATTTACGAGAATGGGTGTCAAATGAACCATTTACAGATGAGGAATTTTTTTATAAAATCGCTAAATTAGCAGATAATCATCTATTTTATAGAATGTGGAAAATATTAATGGATTATTACAATTCATTAACGATACTAAAGCCATCTATATCGAAAGTAGCTTACTTGCAGCTCATAGATTCGCTTCATTGCAAGAATGTTTCACAAATCGAGAAGGTATATGGACATTTAAGGGAAAATGTCGAAAGGTAATTGACAAAGTTCAGCAATCTTTTTTTTGAGAATCTTATATGATATTAAAATAGTACTGAATAAGCCTTAACACTTAGGCCTTTCCTTATATCTCAGTGGTCAGACCACCTCTTTATATTTGGGATTTATACCGAATAATGTATTTTGATATCGTAAATGATGCGTATAATGGAAGTTTTTTTCTGTAGATAACGATCATCAAAAAATGTTTAATCTCAACTGCCAATTGTCTAGACTATATAAATAACCTAAATACAACATATTCTAGAAAATTAATCATGCAATAGTTAGACAGTAAAATTGAGTAGAATACCTTGGCAACAAGGAAAGAGTTAGAGCATATAAAGGTAAAGATTAGCTAATTCTAGCAAAAGATATGAGGAGGTTCCAGCTTGCTAAAAGATATCTTTACGAAATCTAAGAAGAAAAAATATGCGACGATTCCATCGGAAATGGCCAAGCACGATGTGCCAGAAGGAATCATGTCGAAATGTCCAAACTGCAAAACAATCATGTATACAAAGGAGTTAATAAAAAATAAAAAAGTTTGCTTTCATTGTTCTCACCACCACCCAATGAATGCAAATGAACGAATTTATAGCTTCTTAGATGAAGGTTCATTCGAAGAGATGAATGCAAACATGATAACTGAAAATCCGTTAGGCTTTCCTGGATACTTAGAAAAGCTTGAGAAAGATCGTCAAAAAACGAAAATGAATGAGGCTGTAGTGACGGGTGTTGGTTGTATTGATGGACAAGAAGTTGCGATCGCCATTATGGATTCTACATTCCGTATGGGAAGTATGGGTTCTGTCGTAGGTGAAAAGATTACAAGGATTGTAGAGGTTGCTGATGAAAAATCAATCCCTTTTATTATCTTTACAGCTTCCGGGGGAGCACGTATGCAGGAGGGTGTTTTAAGCTTAATGCAAATGGCGAAAACAAGTGTAGCACTGAAGCGTCTAAGCGATAATGGTGGATTATTTATCTCAATTATGACACATCCAACAACTGGTGGAGTATCTGCTAGTTTTGCTTCTTTAGGTGATTATAATTTCGCTGAGCCTGGTGCATTAATTGGGTTTGCAGGGAGAAGAATAATTGAACAAACCATTAGAGAAGAACTTCCAGAGGACTTTCAAACAGCTGAGTTTTTATTAAAGCATGGCCAATTGGATGCAGTGATTCCTCGCCTAGAATTGAAGGATAAAATTTCAAACATTTTATCACTCCATCAAGTTGGAGGTGACAGCGCATGATCGGTGAACTAGAATTCGAAAAACCAATTATTGAATTAAGAGCAAAAATTGCTGAATTAGCACAAATCACAAAAACTGCAGATGTTGATCTTACTTCTGAGATAGAGAAGCTTGAAAGCAGATTAGCAAAGCTTGAAGAAGATGTATATAAGAACATCGGTGCTTGGGATCGTGTGCAAATTGCAAGGCATCCGCAAAGACCTACAACATTAGACTACATTCAGGAAGTATTTGACGATTTCTTTGAATGTCATGGAGACCGTCTATATGGAGATGATGAAGCTATTGTAGGTGGGATTGCAAGATTTCATGGAACACCTGTAACTGTTATTGGCCATCAGCGTGGAAAAGATACAAAAGAAAATATCCGAAGGAATTTTGGAATGCCACACCCTGAAGGGTATAGAAAGGCATTGCGTTTAATGAAACAAGCTGAGAAGTTTCATCGTCCAATCATTTGCTTTATCGATACAAAAGGAGCTTATCCAGGTAAAGCTGCTGAGGAAAGAGGACAAAGTGAAGCAATAGCACGCAATTTATTTGAAATGGCGAGCTTAACAGTTCCGGTTGTCTGTATTGTCATTGGAGAAGGGGGTAGTGGTGGAGCACTAGCACTAGGAATTGGAAACCATATTCATATGCTTGAGAATTCCACATACTCCGTCATTTCTCCAGAAGGTGCTGCTTCGATCCTATGGAAAGATGCTGCATTAGCAAAAAAAGCGGCTGAGTCAATGAAAATTACTGCACCAGACTTAAAAGAGTTAGGTATTGTAGATGAAATTATCAAAGAGGTGAAAGGTGGAGCGCATCATAATGTTTATGAGCAATCAATGCATATCAACGACGCGATTCATCAGTCCTTAAGAGAATTAACGAAACTTACAGATCACCAACTTATCGAGCAACGCTATGAAAAGTTCAAAACGATCGGAAAGTTCTCAGTTGCCAAAGATTTCATTGGTGTCCAATAATCAGACAAGCGTGCTATTTAGCACGCTTATTTTCACGTATTTTGCACGATTGGTATAACACAAACATGAATATAATAGACATAAAACGCTTGCATTTAACCGACTATTCTGTCTTTGTTTTAGAGGCTGAAATAAAGTTGAGATAGCCCTATCTTCATGTTATTTTAAACTTATTAAAACATTTATGAAATCATCTTGCTTTCGCATCATTGCGTTCATTATTATCGTAAAATTTCGAATGAAATAAACGCTTTTTCGGGAAAATAAAAAATCTAGAGGTGGTTTTATTGAAAAAAATAGGCGTACTTACAAGTGGTGGAGATTCTCCAGGTATGAATGCTGCGATTAGGGCAGTCGTACGTAAAGCAATCTTTCATGAACTAGACGTTTTTGGTATTTATAGTGGCTATACAGGATTAATTAATGGAAACATTAAAAAGCTAGAACTTGGCTCCGTTGGAGATATTATTCATCGCGGTGGTACGATGTTACATACAGCAAGATCTGAAGAGTTTAGGACGGCAGAAGGCCAAAAAAAAGCAATTGAGCATTTAAAGAAACTTGAAATTGATGGACTTGTTGTCATTGGTGGGGACGGCTCTTATAGAGGCGCTCAAGCATTATCAAATCATGGGTTTCCTTGTATTGGTGTACCTGGAACGATTGATAATGATATCTCTGGTACGCAATATACGATAGGGTTTGACACAGCATTAAACACAGTTATTGATGCAATTGATAAAATTCGTGATACGGCCTCTTCACATGAGAGAACATTTATCATTGAAGTGATGGGAAGAGATGCAGGGGATATCGCCTTATGCACCGGTCTAGCAGCTGGAGCGGAAACGATCTTAATCCCTGAGGTTCAATACGATATGAACGATATTGCATTACGATTGAAGAAAGGTCATGAACGTGGAAAGAAACACAGTATTATCATTGTAGCTGAAGGTGTTAAGAGCGGTGTCGAGTTTGCAAAAGAACTGGAGGCAGCGACAAGCTTCGAAACAAGAGTTTCTGTTCTTGGTCATATTCAAAGAGGTGGAACTCCGACAGCATTTGATCGTGTCTTAGCAAGTCGTTTAGGAGCAAGAGCAGTTGAACTGCTGCTTGAAGGCAAAAGTGGACGAGCAGTAGGGGTGCAAAATAATAAATTAGTAGATACTGTATTTGAAGATGTTTTTCGAAATACCCATTCGGTCGATACGGATCTATATCGACTTTCACAAGAACTGTCAATTTAATTAATTAAATTAGTCATTCATCAATGATTTGGAGGAACTAGTGATGCGCAAAACGAAAATAGTATGTACAATTGGACCAGCAAGTGAAAGTGTAGAAAAGTTAGTACAATTAATTGAAGCTGGCATGAATGTGGCAAGATTAAACTTTTCTCATGGTAATTTTGAGGAACATGGTGAGAGAATTAAAAATATTCGTGAGGCGTCGCAAAAAACTGGAAAGACTGTTGCGATCTTGCTAGATACAAAAGGTCCTGAAATCCGTACACATAATATGAAGGACGGGGCTATTGAATTAGCAGTAGGAAATGAGATTATCGTTTCAATGAATGAAGTTGAAGGAACAAGTGAGAAGTTTTCAGTATCGTATGAAGGACTTGTTCAGGATGTTACAATCGGTTCGAAAATCCTGCTTGATGATGGTTTGATCGGCCTTGAGGTTTTAAGTATTGATGAAGATGCTAAAGAAATACACACAAAGATTTTAAACAGTGGCGTATTAAAAAATAAAAAAGGTGTTAACGTACCAGGGGTATCAGTTAAACTTCCAGGTATTACTGAAAAAGATGCGAATGATATTCTTTTTGGTATTGAGCAACAAGTCGATTTCATTGCTGCTTCTTTTGTTAGAAGGGCTTCTGACGTATTAGAAATTCGTCAACTATTAGAAGAAAACAATGCTTCCTATATACACATCATTCCTAAAATCGAAAACGAAGAAGGCGTCGATAATATAGATGAAATCTTAGAAGTGTCTGACGGCTTAATGGTTGCACGTGGAGATTTAGGTGTTGAGATTCCAGCAGAAGAAGTGCCGCTCGTTCAAAAGCAATTAATTAAGAAGTGCAATGTTTTTGGTAAGCCTGTTATTACAGCAACACAAATGTTAGATTCGATGCAACGCAACCCACGCCCAACGCGAGCAGAAGCGAGTGATGTTGCAAATGCAATCTTTGATGGTACAGATGCAATAATGCTTTCAGGTGAAACAGCAGCAGGTTCATACCCAGTTGAAGCGGTACAAACAATGCATAATATCGCATCTCGTGCTGAAACAGCCTTATCTTATAAAGAAATTCTTTCTAATCGAAGCAAAAACAGTGATTCAAATATTACAAATGCAATTGGTCAATCGGTTGCACATACAGCGCTAAACTTGAATGTGAGTGCCATTATTACACCGACAGAGAGTGGGCATACTGCTCATATGATCTCAAAATATCGTCCGAAAGCTCCAATTGTAGCAGTAACTTCAAATGATTATGTCTCAAGACGACTAGCGTTAGCTTGGGGAGTTTACCCACAAGTAGGACAAAAAGCGAAAACAACAGATGATATGTTGGATATTGCAGTTGAAGAAAGTTTAAGATCGGGGATTGTCTCATCGGGTGATTTAGTTGTAATTACTGCTGGTGTTCCAGTAGGAGAGGCAGGTACAACAAACTTAATGAAAATTCACGTCATTGGAGATGTTTTAGCAAGAGCACAAGGAATTGGCAGAAAATCGGCATATGGGAAAGTAGTCGTCGCTAAAAATGCCGATGAAGCATTGGTGAAGGTTAACGAAGGTGATATCTTAGTTACGATAGGCTCAGATCGAGAAATGATGCCAGCAATTGAAAAATGTGGTGCGTTGATCACTGAAGAGGGTGGACTAACAAGCCATGCTGCTGTCGTCGGGTTAAGTGTAGGAATCCCGGTCATTGTTGGAGTTGAGCATGCAACAACTCTGCTAAAAGATGGTCAAGAAGTAACAGTAGACTCTCAACGTGGTATTATTTATAACGGACATGCAAGTGTACTCTAATTAACGTCATAAACGGGAATTGTTAGATCTAGTCATCTACATTCCCGTTTCTCTTTTGTTAAAATTGTTCAGTTGATGAATAGTTTGATAAAATATATTGTATAGATGTTAAAAAAGTAGAGGTGGCATGATGCGTTTTATATTATTAGGAATTCTACTTATCCCCATTCTAGAAATTGCTGTAATGCTATTAGTTGGCAATGTATTAGGTGTTGGAATGACACTTACGCTCATCATTTTAACGAGTATTTTAGGTGCATACTATGCGAAAAGCCAAGGGCTTGCTAATGTGCGTAAAACCCAAGATCGGGTTTCTCATGGAGAACTGCCTGGTGATACAATAATCGATGGATTAAGTATATTGGTTGGTGGCCTATTATTATTAATTCCTGGATTCATTACAGATCTAGTAGGGTTGTTGATACTATTCCCAAAAACAAGAAACCTATTTAAAGCATATTTATATAAAATGTTAAAAAGAAAAGTAGACCGTGGAAACATCATTATTATCAATCAGAAGCGCTAATTTAATGAAAAACTGTACCAGTCTACACAGGTGCAGTTTTTCATTTTATTATATATGACCAAATGTCATTGAAAACATTCGCTTTATGCAGAGTTGTTAGAAGCACTAGAAAAACTGGTCCGACAAGCAAGCCAATAAACCCTAGCAGCTTGAACCCTACGAATAATGAGATTAAAGTCGCCAAAGGGTCAAGACCGATATTTGAGGATAGAACTTTTGGTTCTACCATTTGTCGCTGCACGAGGACGATGATGTAAAGAACACCTAAACCAATGGCGCGGCTCATTTCACCTGCTATAACCTCATATATAATCCAGGGAACAAAGACTAACCCGGTTCCTAAGTAAGGGATAATGTCTACTAGTCCTGTTACTAATGCGATTGTTATCGCATAGTCCACTCTAAGAATGAGTAAGCCAACTAGGATGATCATCGTTGTAAATGAAACGAGTGTTGCTTGTGCTTTAACGAACCCAAATAAAGCTTTTTTTAAGTCGGTAAGAATCGTAAGGCTGCTAGATTTGGCTTTAGTAGGCAACTTTGTACTTACAACAGCAACGATTTTATGCCAATCTTTACTAATAAAGAATGTTGCCAGAAGGGAAAAGATAATCACTGTAGCAGCATTCGGAAACCAAGACAGTAAGTTCGGTATCTTTTCAAAAAAACCTTGTATAAATGAACCAAGAGTTGCACCAATATTTTTCCCTATGTTTTCAATATTGGCCATGATCGTATCTTGTTGCCCGCTCTCAAGGTTGTCAAACATACTGGTAAGCTGGTTATAGATAGGGATAATTTGGCCAGCGAAAAATTGTTCTAAATGACTGATCAGTGTATTAAGCTGATCAGGTACAACTTTTGCTAAATAATCAGCACCTGAGATGATCTCAGCAATTAAGAGAATGATAAGTCCTGCTAATACGGCGAATATTAAAGTAATAGAGAGAAGTACAGAGATAGTCCGTGGGAATTTCGCTTTTTTTTCGAAGAAGTCTACCATTGGATTAATGAGAAAAGCGATGGCTAATGCAATAAGAAATGGATAGGTTACTTTGGATATATAATACAAAGCGATTAAACCACCTATCATACATAAGAGAATAATTAGTGCACGGATTAACCGATTTAAGTAGATTGTATTCAATTGCACACCTCCAAAAGTAGTAAAAGGAGAGACTCGTTTTATGACTAGTCTTTAAAAGATACGACACTAATAAATAGAATCCTTCTTCGTTCATCATAAAAGGGTGCTTTTTTGTAGAATACAATGTACATTATGTTAAAATAACAAACGAGAAAGGGGTATATAATGGCTTGGCAACCATATCTTTTTCTATCAATCCTACTCATCATTAGTTTGATTGCTAAGAACAATTCATTAATTGTGGCAGTAATCGTTTTATTATGTTTGAAAATGATTGGACTGGATCAAAAAGCGTTTGCACTTATTCAAGATAAGGGAATCAATTGGGGCGTAACGATTATTACAATTGCAGTATTAGCACCTATTGCAACAGGGGCAATTGGATTTTCAGATTTAACGAATGCACTTAAATCACCGTATGCATGGATTGCACTTGTGTCAGGTATTGCTGTTGCTCTTCTTGCCAAGGGAGGACTTGTTCTCCTTTCTAGTGATCCTCATATTACAACAGCTTTAGTGATTGGAACGATCATTGCCGTTGCACTTTTTAAAGGAGTAGCAGTGGGTCCTCTTATCGGGGCAGGAATTGCTTACTTATTAATGAAAGTTTTGGATTTGTTTGTAAAATAGAGTCGAATAATCGTCAATATATAATAACAAGAATGAGCAGAATGCTTTTCTTAAAAAATAATTATTTTTCACAAAATCGACGCTTTTCGTTCACAAAAGTCAGATAATTGTTTATAATAGGACTTATAAGTGTACTTGGTATAGTAAATACTATTTCCTCTATTAAAATAGTATTTATTATTCTAGTTTTAATAAAATGTAAGCATTTTCTTATTAACTGTTAGAATGGGTTCGTACTGTTCTTTCTACATTTCATGATTCCAATTTTCGTACACTTGGTTCTATACTGAACAGACGCTCACTGTAATTTAATCCTTCCTAAGGATGTAGATTTGGTCTGTAGATCGACTGTTTAGTCGACTTCATTTAGGTATTTAATTACCTATAAATAATCAGAAGATTCTTTCTGAAAGCGGTTGGACAATTCATGGTCCCGAAAATGTTTGCAGACAAAGGGTTTGGGGAAATTTTAATTTGTAAAGGAGATGTTCATTATGACAGCGACTCGTGGTTTAGAAGGGGTAGTTGCAACGACATCATCAATTAGCTCAATCATTGACGATACATTAACATATGTTGGCTATGATATTGATGATTTAGCAGAAAATGCAAGCTTTGAGGAAGTGATTTACTTACTATGGCACCGCCAACTTCCTACAGTGGAACAGCTCAATGAATTAAAAGCACAATTAGCAGATAATATGGAGTTACCTAAAGAAGTTTTAGAACATTTCAAAATGTATCCTATTAAAGAAGTGCATCCAATGGCAGCACTTCGTTCAGCTGTTTCATTATTAGGACTTTATGATGCTGATGCAGATAAAATGGATGAAGAATCAAATTATCAAAAAGCTATTCGTTTGCAAGCTAAAATGCCGGCAATTGTTACTGCTTTTGCTCGTGTTCGTAAAGGTTTGGAGCCAATCTCTCCAAAGAAAGAACTAGGGTTTGCTGCGAATTTCCTTTATATGCTTACTGGTGAAGAGCCACAGGAAATAGCTATTGAAGCTTTTGACAAAGCATTAGTTCTTCATGCGGACCATGAATTGAATGCATCTACATTTACTGCACGTGTATGCGTTGCTACGTTGTCAGACGTATATTCTGGAGTAACGGCTGCAATTGGAGCGCTAAAAGGGCCATTACATGGTGGAGCTAATGAAGCAGTTATGAAAATGCTGACAGAGATCGGAACTTTAGAAAATGTAGATTCATACATCCGTACAAAGCTTGATAATAAAGAGAAAATTATGGGCTTCGGACATCGCGTGTATCGCCAAGGAGATCCCCGTGCGAAGCATTTACGTGAAATGTCTAAGAAGCTTACAAGTATTACAGGTGAAACACATTGGTATGAAATGTCTACACAAATTGAAGGTATTGTAACAGGTGAAAAGAAACTTCCACCAAATGTAGACTTCTACTCAGCATCTGTTTACCATAGCTTAGGTATTGATCATGATTTATTTACACCAATTTTTGCAGTAAGCCGTGTTTCAGGTTGGTTAGCTCATATTTTGGAACAGTATGCGAATAACCGCTTAATTCGACCACGTGCTGAATACACAGGTCCAGGTATGCAAACGTATACGACAATTGAAAAAAGAGTATAAAAAATAGAGAGAATTAGCAATTTACTTTTTAATTGAATTCAGTTGTAATAAAATAGAGTGGGTGAAAGGTTAGATGCATGTAGCAATCTAACCTTTGATTCTGATTTCTTAGGATAAGCTCTTTCAGTGAGATATATAGATACAATGAGAGAGATTATAAAAAGTAAGAGAATGAAGGGAGAATTTGTCATGCAAGGTGAAAAAATTACGGTTAGCAATGGGGTATTAAACGTTCCAAATCATCCAATTGTTCCATTTATTGAAGGGGACGGTACAGGTCCTGATATTTGGGCAGCTTCATCAAAAGTACTTGATGCGGCAGTTGAAAAGGCTTATAAAGGCGAAAGAAAATTAATCTGGAAAGAAGTTTTAGCTGGGGAAAAGGCATTCAATCAAACAGGTGAGTGGCTTCCACAAGAAACTTTAGATATGATCAATGAATATTTAATTGCAATTAAAGGACCATTAACAACTCCAATCGGAGGAGGAATCCGTTCTTTAAACGTTGCATTACGTCAAGAGCTTGATTTATTTGTGTGCTTGCGTCCTGTTCGTTGGTATGAAGGTGTACCTTCTCCTGTAAAACGCCCACAAGATACAGACATGGTTATTTTCCGTGAAAATACTGAAGATATCTATGCAGGTATTGAATATGCAAGTGGTTCTGATGAAGTGAAGAAATTAGTTTCGTTCCTTCAAGAAGAAATGGGAGTGAAAAAAATCCGTTTCCCTGAAACATCTGGTATTGGAATTAAGCCAGTTTCAGAAGAAGGTACTTCTCGTTTAGTTCGTTCTGCGATCGAATATGCGATCAAAGAAGGTCGCAAATCTGTAACATTGGTTCATAAAGGAAACATTATGAAGTTTACAGAAGGCGCGTTCAAGAACTGGGGTTATGAATTAGCTGAGAGAGAATACGGAGAAAAAGTATTCACTTGGGCTGAGTATGATCGTATTAAAGAAGAGAACGGTACAGATGCAGCAAACAAAGCTCAATCCGATGCTGAAGCTGCAGGTAAAATCATCATTAAAGATGCAATTGCTGATATCTTCTTACAACAAATCTTAACTCGTCCAAATGAGTTTGATGTTGTGGCAACAATGAACCTAAACGGAGATTATATTTCTGATGCTCTTGCTGCACAAGTAGGAGGAATTGGAATTGCACCTGGTGCAAATATTAACTATGAAACAGGACATGCTATTTTTGAAGCAACGCATGGAACGGCTCCAAAATACGCTGGTCTAGATAAAGTAAACCCTTCATCAGTTATTTTATCTGGTAAATTGCTTCTTGAACATTTAGGCTGGACTGAAGCAGCTGACTTAATTGAGAAATCAATGGAAAAGTCAATTGCATCAAAAGTTGTAACATACGATTTTGCTCGTTTAATGGATGGAGCAACTGAAGTAAAATGTTCAGAATTTGGCGATGAATTAATCAAAAATATGGGCTAATATAAGAGAGAGGACAATTAATTTTCGTTGTCCTCTTTGTTATATACATAGAATTAGGAGGGATTAACTCATGTCTATTCAAAGAAAAAAAGTCTCAGTAATCGGTGGTGGCTTCACAGGAGCAACTACAGCGTTTTTATTGGCACAAAAAGAACTCGGTGACGTCGTATTAGTTGATATTCCACAAATGGAAAACCCAACAAAGGGAAAAGCATTAGATATGCTAGAAGCGAGTCCAGTACAAGGGTTTGATTCTACCATTATTGGAACGTCAAATTATGAAGATACTAAGGACTCCGATATCGTCGTTATTACAGCTGGTATTGCACGTAAGCCAGGAATGAGCAGAGACGATCTTGTGCAAACAAATCAAAAGGTAATGAAAAGTGTAACGAAGGAAATCGTTAAGTATTCTCCGAATGCATTTATCGTTGTGTTGACAAACCCAGTTGATGCAATGACTTATACTGTCTTTAAAGAATCCGGTTTTCCTAAGCATCGAGTTATCGGGCAATCTGGTGTGCTTGATTCAGCAAGATTTAGAACATTTGTTGCTCAGGAATTGAATTTATCAGTAAAGGATATTACTGGTTTTGTACTTGGTGGGCACGGCGATGACATGGTCCCGCTTGTACGTTACTCGTATGCAGGAGGTATACCATTAGAAACGTTGATTCCAAGGGATCGTTTAGAAGCAATTGTTGAACGTACACGTAAAGGTGGCGGAGAAATCGTTAACCTTCTTGGTAATGGCAGCGCTTATTACGCGCCTGCAGCAGCACTTGTTGAAATGTGTGAAGCTATTCTAAAAGACCAAAAACGAGTATTACCTTCTATTGCATACTTAGAAGGCGAATATGGTTATGAAGGTATCTATTTAGGTGTGCCAACAATTCTAGGCGGAAACGGTATTGAAAAAGTCATTGAATTGGACTTAACAACTGATGAAAAAACGGCTTTAGATCAATCAGCAGAATCCGTTAAAAATGTAATGGCTATCCTTATATAATGAGGAAGTTGATTTAGGATGCATATTCTAAATAATGCTGACTGTAGACAAACAATTAAATTGTTTGTCTACAGTCTTTTTTTTGATTAGCGATGAAAAATAGGTGAAAGTTAAGGATATTTTGTTATTAAAAATCCCTAAAAAGTTTGTTAAACAACGTTGAAATTACCTTTGTCGACATTCCAGGAAACGAGTATTATCTTTATATAATAGAAAATACTTTATTGGGAAGGGTAATAATGTTATTATAGGATAAATAGACTGAATAATATAAATTATTATAACAGTCTATTTATTTAAACTTAATTGAAAACGTTTACATCACTCGGAGGTGCACAGATGCTATTAGGGAAAAAGAGAAAGCTAGGCAGAAGAATTGAAGAAATGACAACAGGTGAAAAACTAACATTAACAGAAAAAATTGAGGATAAGGATTTATTACTTTATTTAGGATTAACAAACGATGCAAATCCGTTATATATCCAACATGACTATGCATCGCAAACGCCATTTAAAAAGCCAATTGTTCCAACAATTATGTTAAATGGAATTATAAATTCAGCTATTTCAAAGTATTTGCCAGGGCCAGGAAGTCACGTTTTAAAGCAAGAAATTGATTACATTAAACCAGTGTTTCATTATGCGACCATTCAATTTTTGTTTGAAGTGACAGAATTGAATATGGAAGAGCATACGATTACGATTCATGTCTTAGCAACGAATGAGGATGAAGAGACAGTGATTAAAGGAAGTTTGAAAGTTTGTCCACCACATCAACTTCCCAAGTGGAATGGTGAAGCATTAAATAACTTTTAACAATGTAAATTATGAATTGTTGTAAACTAAATAAACGAAAATAAATAGATTAATCGAGCGAGTGAAGATTTATATACACTTGCTCGATTTTTTTTGAGGGTAGATATGTAAGGAAAATCTCAATAATAATTTCGATCTATCTCTTTTAGTAGAACAAACAGATTAATCCTTAGCTTGAAGTGTAGAATAGTGATGAATCCGACTTAGTCTGGAAAGGGTTACTGAGCTTTGCCGGAGCGACGGGGTTTTTGCTGTTTCATCACATAGCCACTCAAGATCATCGGCCAAAGTTCGCCAACATACAGGATTTCTTACGACCTTAATTGTAGTGCTCTTTTTAAAATGCTTAGTTTAATTACGTGCATATTTCTATCTTTCTCCGCCTGGAATTTGTTCGCCTAAGGGATAATCTATGGTTATCTTTATCAGACTATTGGTAAATGCTAGAAAACATAGTTGCAATAGAAAGAAGTTCTCATGAACGAAATGTTCAATTTGGGATCTACTCTAAGGCTGCACGCTTAGTATGTAAGTGCTTTCAAGGAATGCTTAATTAATATGCTGTAAGCTATAATACCAGCTGATCTGCTCTTATTTCCATTCTTTTTCTTTAAAAAGGTTGCAATCCCTTTTGATGTCTATATTATAATAGGTTTAAGGTACTTGGGATTGGAGTCATTGTGCGAATAAGATTTTGTGCTGTGATTCTATTAATGGTCATATTCTGACTGTTTTGGGGAATTTCACATTGGAGGCTAATATGAACAAGAAGATTCTTGTAGTAGATGATGAGCAATCGATTTTAACCTTGCTAAAGTATAACTTAGAGCAAGGAGGGTACGATGTCATTACAGCACAAGATGGGGAAGAAGGGAAGGAAAAGGCTCTTCACGAAAAGCCAGATTTAATGGTGCTTGACTTAATGTTGCCTAGGTTAGATGGCATTGAAGTGTGTAAACAGTTAAGACAAGAAAAAGTAGACATTCCCATATTAATGCTAACAGCTAAAGACGATGAGTTTGATAAAGTATTAGGCCTAGAGCTTGGTGCGGATGATTATATGACAAAACCATTTAGCCCTCGTGAAGTAGTTGCTCGTGTAAAAGCAATACTGAGGAGATCTCCGGGAAAAAGGGTGGTGGAAGAGGTAAACCATGATGCTTCCATTACTGTTGCAGATCTTATTGTTTTTCCTGAGCAATATGAAGCTTCGTTTAGAAATGAGCAAATGGAATTAACTCCTAAGGAGTTTGAATTATTGCTATACTTGGTTGAAAATAAGGGGCGCGTATTAACGAGAGATCACTTGTTGAGTGCGGTGTGGAACTATGATTTTGCTGGGGACACACGAATTGTAGATGTTCATATTAGTCATTTAAGAGAGAAAATAGAAGAGAATACAAAAAAACCGATTTATATAAAAACTGTGAGAGGATTAGGATATAAATTAGAGGAGCCGAAATAGATGACTCGTTTTCGATCAAAATTGCTGCTTGCTTTAATTATCTTAATTATTTCTGTACTAATTTCATTAGGTGTGCTTCTTGGTCAATTGTATAAAACAAATTATTTGAACACCTTTGATGAACGAATTTTAAAGGAAACCGAACTGGTAGCGAAAATGGTGGAGGACTTAGGTGGACTAAGCTCTATTAATGAAGAAAAGGTTATTGAAATTGGTAGTCTTCTAAATTTGAATTTATTAATTATACTTGAAGATGGGTCCATTCCATATACTAGTCGCAACCAAAATGACAGCACGAATGAAAGCAATATTTTATCAGAAATTATCAATAGTAGCGAAGGCCAAAACGGAAAAAAAGAAATACAAGGTGGCTTTGATCTTCACTATTATTGGACACCACTCTATGAAGATGATGTGCGTGTCGGGTATATTGTTACAAGTATAAAATTAACAGAATTCAACGAAGCTTATGAGCAAATTTGGTGGATTCTTGGCATTAGCTTAACTGCTGCTTTAGCTATTATCATTTTACTAGGAACGAGAATTACTTCCGCCTATACAAAACCAATTGAATCAGCAACAAATGTTGCGATAGAACTTGCAAAAGGAAACTATCGTGCGAGAACTTATGAAAACCCATTAGATGAAACGACTATGTTGTCTAAATCAATCAATATTCTGGCTAGAAATTTGCAAGAAATGGTAAAGTCTCAGGAAAATCAACGTGAACGACTAAGTGCCTTGATTGAAAATATGGGAAGTGCACTTATCTCAATTGATAGTAAAGGCTATATTAATTTGCTAAACCGATCTTATAAAGAGGTTTTCCAGGTAGATCATATGGCATATATGAATCAGCTTTACTACGAAGTCATTGAGGATGATCAATTGGTAAGGTTTATCGAAGAAATTTTTATGACAGAAGTAAAGGCAAAAAAACAACTCTTAATACCGATTGGGATTGAAAGACGTCATTTTGAAGTATATGGTGTGCCAATTATCGGTCAAAATGATGTTTGGAAAGGCGTATTAATCGTATTACACGATATCACAGAATTGAAAAAATTAGAGCAAGTCCGAAAAGATTTTGTTGCAAATGTATCTCATGAGTTGAAAACACCTATTACTTCAATTAAAGGTTTTTCAGAAACCCTACTAGACGGGGCAATGAATGATGAAAAGGTGTTAATTGAGTTTTTAGAAATCATCTTAAAAGAAAGTGATCGTCTGCAATTGCTTATTCAAGATTTGCTAGATCTATCTAAAATTGAACAACATGGGTTTCACTTAAATATGGAACGCTTCGAGGTCGTATCATTAACAGAAGAAGTGTTTACAATTATTCGAGGAAAAGCAATAGAAAAAGATATTGATGTTACATTTAATGCAAATGTACCTCATCTCGAAATGAATGGCGACCCATTGCGGGTAAAACAAATCATGATTAACTTGATTTCAAATGCAATTGCCTATACTCCGAATGGCGGTAAAGTTACCGTGGATGTTAGAGATGAGGTTAAACATATTGTTCTCCGAGTTATTGATACTGGGATTGGAATAGAGAAACATGAAATTCCAAGGATTTTTGAGCGCTTTTACCGAGTAGATCGAGCGAGAAGTCGCAACTCTGGGGGGACAGGTTTAGGCTTAGCTATTGTAAAACATCTTGTAGAGGCTCATAAAGGCAAGATAACGGTTGAAAGTGAAGTTGGAAAAGCAACAACATTTATGATTGAATTACCAAAATAACTGATTTACATAATCTTTACATAACGTCCAAATGACCTTAATAATTGTACCTTATGCTAAAGTTGTAAATCCCAAATATGCAGTACCTAAAAAAAGAGCTACCCCGCTCTTTTTTTTTCGTATATTTATAAATTTTGATGTTACGTAAAAAAAGTGTTACATAATTGAAACCTTTCTAATATATAGACGTAATAATACTTGTGATGATTAGGAATAGGAAGGGGAGAATTATGGTTAGCATAAAGAGAATTTTAACATTTGCTGGTCTTGGCGTTCTGTTGATTGTACTTGGTATTACTGCATTAACCTCATGGTACACAGTAGACGAATCTGATCAAGCTGTTATATTAACATTTGGTAAGGCAGAAGAGACGATCACTGAGCCAGGTTTACATTTTAAAATGCCATGGCCAATCCAAAGCGTTGAGAAGTTATCGAAGGAAACCTTTAGCTTGCAATTTGGATACGATCAAAAAGATGGAGAAGTAAAGAGTTTTCCAAGTGAAACAAAAATGATAACAGGTGATGAATTCATAGTTCTTGCAGACTTAGTTGTGCAGTGGAGAATTATTGAACCTGAAAAGTACTTATTTAATTCATCAGATCCGCAAGAAATCTTACACGATGCGACTTCAGCTAGTTTAAGAAGTATTATTGGTGGTGCCAAAATAGATGATGCCCTAACATCAGGAAAAGCTGAAATTGAAGGTGATGTATGGGAAATGTTGAAATACCTTATTGAAAAATATGATATTGGGATTTCTATTTCAGCAGTACAGCTACAAGATGTCGAATTACCAAACGAAGAAGTGCGAAAAGCGTTTACAGATGTTACGGATGCACGTGAAACGATGAACACAAAGATTAATGAAGCTAAAAAGTACAACAATCAGCGCATAAATGAAGTAATTGGTGAAGAAGCTGCAATTAAATTGAAAGCAGCAGGTGAAAAATCAGCACGGATTGAGAGGGCAAGAGGGGATGTAGCAGTCTTTAATAGCCTTTACGACGAATACCGTTTAAATCCACAAATTACCCGTGAGCGTTTGATGATTGAAACATTAGAGCAAGTGCTACCTAAAGCTGAAATTTATATTATGAATGATGATGGAAATACAATGAAGTATTTCCCATTGAGGGCGCTAGAGAGAGAACCAACTAAGCCTGCGACAGAAGGAGGCGATAACAATGAATGATGATAATGTAATTAACATGGAGGAAAAAGGGAAAAAGCCATTTGAATATAAAGGCTATTTCAAGTTAGGACTCTTCTTAATTCTTCTATTAGTAGTGGCTGGTGTGTTCTTCGCAAATGTATATATTGTTAAAGAAGGAGAATACAAAGTTATTCGTCAATTTGGTGAGGTAGTAGCCTACAAAGATGAGCCAGGACTAAATGTCAAAATTCCATTTATTCAAAGTGTCGAGACATTACCTAAATACCAAATGACTTATAATGTGTCTGAAGCTGAGATTAACACTAAGGACAAAAAGCGGATGATTATTGATAATTATGCTGTATGGAAAATTGATAACCCTCGTTTAATGATTTCCAATGCTCGTACAGTACTTGGAGCAGAAAATAAGATGGAAGAGTTTATTTATTCTGTTACACGAACAGAATTAGGTCAACTTGATTACGATCAGATCATCAATGATGAAAAGTCAACGAGAGGTTCAATCAATGACCAAATTACAGCAAAAGTAAACGAATTGCTTGAAAGAGACAACTATGGAATATCTGTAACGGATGTACGTATTAAAAGAACAGACTTACCTCAGGAAAATGAAGAGTCTGTATATACAAGAATGGTGTCAGAAAGACAAACTACTGCACAAGGTTATTTATCTCGTGGAGATGCAGAGAAAAATGAAATCATTGCAGGAACAGATAAAGAAGTTACAGAGCGTCTAGCAATTGCAGAAGCAGAAGGTCAACAATTGCGAGCAGAAGGTGAAGCTGAAGCTGCAAAAATATATAATGAAGCATTTTCAAAGGACCCAGAGTTCTACTCATTGTTCCGTACGCTAGAATCGTATAAAAAGACTGTGAACGGCGATACAGTAATTATTTTACCATCTGATTCACCGTACGCTAGATTACTAATGGGCTACCTAGAATAAATGAATAAACCGATATTTTTCTTTATTAATCGAACCATGATAAAATAAGGAAGATATCGGTTTTTATTGTGAGAAAATAAATAAAATAGAGATCAACCAATGATTGGAGGATGATTGTAGTGACGAAGAAATTGGTTTTAATTGATGGAAACAGCATTGCTTATCGTGCATTCTTTGCGTTGCCATTATTAAATAACGATAAGGGAATACATACTAATGCCATTTATGGTTTTACAATGATGTTAATGCGAATTTTAGAAGATGAAAAACCAACCCACTTGTTGGTGGCATTTGACGCAGGAAAAACGACCTTCCGCCACAAAACATTTAGTGAGTACAAAGGTGGAAGACAAAAAACTCCACCAGAGTTATCAGAACAATTTCCGTTCATTCGTGATCTATTAGACGCTTATCAAATTCCGCGTTACGAATTAGAAAATTATGAAGCGGATGACATTATTGGTACACTTTCCTTACAGGCTGAGCAGGATGGCTACCAAGTAAAAGTCATTTCAGGTGACAAGGATTTAACACAATTAAGTACAGATCACACAACTGTAGCAATTACAAAAAAGGGAATCACAGATATAGAAGAGTATACGCCAGCACATATTGAAGAGAAGTATGGAATTACTGCTGATCGTATCATTGATATGAAAGGTCTGATGGGTGATTCTTCTGATAACATTCCTGGTGTACCTGGAGTTGGTGAGAAAACAGCACTGAAACTTCTTAAAGAATTCGGTACTTTGGAGAAGATTCTCGATTCCATTGATCAAGTGAGTGGGAAGAAGTTAAAGGAAAAGCTTGAAGAGTTTAAAGATCAAGCATTGATGAGTAAAGAGCTTGCGACGATTTTAAGAGAAGCGCCACTAGAAGTTACATTGGACGGATTAGTTTACGATGGATATGAACCTGAAAAAGTTCTCGCTCTTTTTAAAGAGTTGGGATTCAATTCTCTGTTAGAAAAAATCGACGGACCATCTGAAGAACAATCGGCTGAATTAACAGAAATAAATTTTGAAATACTTGATCAAACGGATGAGCGTGCGTTTGCAGATGAATCTGCTTTTTATGTGGAAATGATCGAAGACAATTATCATTATGCTGATGTTATCGGTTTTTCCATTTCGAATGAAAACGGGCATTTCTATCTATCGAAGAGTGTTGCAGAACAATCAGCTGCATTTAAGGAATGGGCTGAAGATGCGACAAAGAACAAGATCGTATATGATGTGAAACGATCCATCGTTGCATTGAAGCATTTTGATATCAAATTACAAGGCGTTGAGTTTGATGCATTACTTGCTTCCTACATTATTAATGCTTCACAAACAATTGAAGATGTCTCTTCAATTGCAAATAAATATGGCGAACAAGTGCTGCAATCGGATGAAGCTTTTTATGGGAAAGGTGCAAAAAGAAAAGCTCCTGATGTAGAGACGCTTGGAGAGCATCTTGCTCGAAAATCAAAGGTCTTATTCTCATTGAAAGAAAGAATCGATGACGAGCTTCAAAAAAATGAACAAAGTGACTTGTTCTATAAGCTTGAATTGCCGCTAGCTCTCATTTTAGCTGAAATGGAGTTCCAAGGTGTACAAGTAGATACAGAGCGGCTCCGAAAAATGGGAGAAGATCTTCAAGAGAAGCTTGCAAAAATTGAAAAGGCAATACATGAACTTGCAGGCGAAGCCTTTAATATCAATTCACCTAAGCAATTAGGGGTCATTTTATTCGATAAATTGGGATTACCTGTAATTAAGAAAACGAAAACAGGCTACTCTACTTCTGCTGATGTGCTAGAGAAGTTACAAGATGATCATGAAATCATTCAAGAGATCTTACATTACCGTCAATTAGGAAAATTGCAGTCAACTTATATTGAAGGATTGTTAAAGGTAATTAATCAGGATACGAATAAAGTACACACGAGATTTAATCAAGCATTAACTCAAACTGGTCGATTAAGCTCAACAGATCCGAACTTGCAAAACATCCCGATTCGTTTAGAAGAAGGAAGAAAAATTAGACAAGCCTTTATTCCATCTGAAAAAGATTGGGTTATTTTTGCGGCAGACTACTCGCAAATTGAATTGCGCGTCCTTGCTCATATAGCAAAAGATGAAAAGCTAATTTCCGCATTTAAAGAAGACTCGGACATTCATACAAAAACGGCAATGGAAGTTTTCCATGTGGAAAAAGAAGATGTGACATCAAATATGCGTAGGCATGCAAAGGCGGTCAACTTCGGCATTGTCTATGGGATTAGCGACTACGGTCTATCCCAAAGCCTTAATATTACACGGAAAGAGGCAGGTCAGTTCATTGAGCGTTATTTAGAAAGCTATCCTGGTGTAAAAGATTATATGGATGATATTGTATATCAAGCAAAGCAGGATGGGTATGTCACAACTTTGCTACACCGCCGCAGGTACTTGCCAGAGATCACAAGCCGAAACTTTAATTTAAGAAGCTTTGCAGAAAGAACAGCGATGAATACACCAATACAAGGAAGCGCTGCTGACATTATAAAAAAAGCGATGATTGATATGGCAGATCGTTTGAAAAAAGAAAAGCTTCAATCACGTCTGTTGTTGCAAGTACATGATGAATTAATTTTTGAAGCGCCTAAATCTGAAATTGAAAAACTGATTGAAATTGTTCCAGATGTAATGGAACATGCGGTTGAGCTATCCGTTCCTTTAAAGGTTGATTATTCATACGGTCCAACATGGTTTGATGCAAAATAATGAATGGATTAATGAGGTGAGAATATGCCTGAACTACCAGAGGTTGAAACGGTAAGAGCTACTTTAGAGCAGTTAATCGTAGGTAAGCAAGTGGAAAAGGTGGATGTATATTGGCCTAAGATGGTTAAACATCCAGATGATGTCCAGCAATTTAAGGAAGCATTAATAGGAGAAACCTTTCAGTCCGTTGGAAGACGTGGGAAGTTTCTTATCCTCTATACAGAGCATTATGCGTTGATTTCCCATTTGCGAATGGAAGGAAGGTATGGCCTTTTTCAGCAAGACGAACAAGAGGATTTGCATACTCATGTGATCTTTCATTTTAATGATGATACAGATTTAAGATACAAGGATGTACGTAAGTTTGGAACGATGCATTTGTTTGAAAAGGGAGATGAATTCAACCATCTACCATTATCACAGCTGGGACCTGAACCGTTTTCTTCAGAGTTTACAACATTTTACTTGAAGAAATTGTTGATGAAAACGACAAGAAAAGTTAAAACTGCACTGCTTGATCAAAAGAATATAGTAGGTCTTGGTAATATATATGTTGATGAAGCGTTGTTCCGAGCAGCTATTCATCCTGAACGATTGGCAAAAACTTTATCTGATGTAGAAATTGAGCGATTGCATAAAGAAATCATTTTAACTTTAGATGAAGCAGTTGCCAAAGGAGGAAGCACAATTCGTTCTTATGTGAATTCACAAGGACAAATCGGCTTGTTTCAGCTTGAGTTATTTGTTTATGGAAGAAAAGGAGAGAGCTGCAAGCGCTGTGGAGAGACGTTAGAACGAATCATAACTGGAGGTAGAGGAACAGTCTTTTGCCCAACATGCCAACTAATTTAGCTATAAATAATTGAATAACACAAAGGATGGGCTCCTTCCATATACTATCTTAGTGATTTTTTTGGAAGGGGCTATCAACATATGGCATATTCAGTTACTTTACTTCTGTTGGCTCTCGCTGTCAGCATTGACAGCTTTAGTGTTGGATTAACTTATGGTCTACGAAAAATGAGAATCCCGTTTAAATCATTACTCATTATTGCGACTTGCTCTGCAGTCGTTTTAAGTTTGGCGATGGCGATTGGGCATTTACTTATTCGTTTTGTTTCTCCATCTGCTGCTGAAACAGTAGGAGGAGCGATTCTCATAGCGATCGGTGTTTGGGTGTTGTATCAGTTTTTTAAACCAGAGCCGCAAAAAGAGGTATTACTTCACGAAAAAATGATCGTAAACTTTGAAATTAAATCGCTAGGAGTCGTTATTCATATCTTAAAAAAACCAATGGTAGCCGATATAGATAAATCGGGGACAATTACAGGGATTGAAGCATTTATTCTGGGATTTGCTTTATCATTAGATGCGTTTGGTGCTGGAATCGGTGCGGCATTCTTAGGATACTCCCCTGTTGTATTGGCATTATCGGTGGCGGTAATGAGTTCATTGTTTGTATTCACAGGGATTCGTATCGGTGCGATTCTTTCAGGGCATAAGTTTGTGCAAAAATTCTCATTTCTTCCAGGCGTTCTCCTCATTTTAATCGGTGTATGGAAAATTTAGAGAATTAGGGTGGGATTCGAGCGTGGCTTTAGTTATTGGTTTAACAGGTGGAATTGCAAGTGGAAAAAGTACAGTTGCTAACTTTTTTAAACAAGAGGGAATTACAGTTATTGATGCGGATATAGAAGCGCGTAATGTCGTAGAACAAGGTCAAAAAGCCTATTTGCAAATTGTAGATACTTTTGGCAAAGAAGTTCTTCATACTGATGGAACACTAAATCGTGAAAAGCTAGGGTCGATTATTTTTAATAATGAAGGAAAGCGACAAACACTAAATGCGATTGTTCATCCGGCTATTAGAGAAAGGATGAATCATAAACGTGAAACAGCATTGAGCAAAAACGAACAAATTGTCGTTATGGATATTCCTTTGTTATTTGAAAGTAAGCAAACAAACGTTGTTGATCAAACGTTGCTTGTATATGTTAGTGAAAAAACGCAACTAGAGCGTTTGATGCATCGTAACGGGTATAACGAAAAAGAAGCATTGGCAAGAATTAAGTCTCAAATGCCCTTAGTTGATAAACGGGTATTGGCGGATCACATTATTGATAACAATAGTACTATGGACGAGACGTATGAACAATTTCAAACATTGTTGAGAAAATGGAGAGTAGTATAGCTTGAAAGCTTTGGGAACAATCGACCCGAGGCTTTTTTTGTTGAATTAGCTATTTTATTTTCTATGTTTGTGTATAACTATTTTTTGATTATTACTTCATTTACAAGATATGTTCAGAATAATAAAACATTTAAAAACCATTATATAAGCCATCACATAATAAACAATATATGTTATACTAATAACAAAGAAATGCTTGATAAAGTATAACATTAATTTGGAAGGGGCCATCTTATGAAGGCGAAGATCGCGATTAATGGATTTGGAAGAATTGGACGTATGGTTTTTAGAAAGGCCATCGTTGATGATAATTTAGACGTAGTAGCAGTAAATGCGAGCTATCCAGCAGAAACTTTAGCGCATCTAATTAAGTATGACACAAATCACGGTACATTTGCAGGTACAATTGAAACAGAAGACAACGCTCTGATTGTGAATGGGAAGCATGTTCAATTATTAAGCAATCGTAATCCAGCTGATTTACCTTGGAAAGACCTTGGTATTGATATTGTCATTGAAGCAACTGGAAAATTTAATTCGCGTGATAAAGCGAGCCTACATTTAGATGCAGGTGCGAAGAAAGTCATTTTAACTGCTCCAGGTAAAAATGAAGATGTTACGATTGTTATGGGTGTCAATCATGGTCAATTAGATATTGAAAAGCATGATGTGATTTCGAATGCTTCTTGTACAACAAACTGCCTAGCACCTGTTGCAAAAGTGTTAGATGATCAGTTTGGTATTGAGAATGGATTAATGACAACAGTTCATGCTTACACTAATGATCAGAAGAATATTGATAATCCACATAAGGATTTACGTCGAGCAAGAGCATGTGCACAATCCATCATTCCTACTTCAACAGGTGCTGCTAAAGCATTGTCATTAGTACTGCCACATTTGAAAGGAAAGTTACATGGAATGGCATTACGTGTACCAACACCAAATGTTTCATTAGTTGATTTAGTTGTTGATTTAAAGAGCGATGTAACGATCGATCAAGTGAATGAAGCATTTGCTAATGCCGCAAACGGAGAATTAAAAGGTGTACTAAGTGTGACTGATGAGCCTTTAGTATCAATTGATTTTAACACGAATGATCATTCTGCAATTATTGACAACTTATCAACAATGGTGATTGGCAATAACAAAGTAAAAGTACTCGCATGGTATGATAATGAGTGGGGTTACTCTTGCCGAGTTGTTGACTTAACAAAGCATGTTGCAAATGAATTATCGAAAAACGCGGTTAAATTAGGATAAGTGAGGGGTTTGACTGTTTCTTGAGAGGAACTTTCAATATTCATCTTTATTGTTTTGTTTTACTAACATTTTATCATCAATTTTCCCTACCTATTAAGGTAGGGCTTTTTTATTTCTAAGGAAAATATAGATTCTGTCAAGATATAATGAAGAGTTATTCTTATTGTCTTGTCTGTAGGATATATTTGACGCCCTGTCAGGAGCAAGGACGGACGTTGCAGACTTATGAATAAAAATATAATAGAGCAAGATACAAGACTTTTTTTCTTCTTTTGTAGTTTTGAGGTTCATATGTTGTGAGTACTGTTAACATTGACGTTTGAATGCAATGTTGCTTTTTTGGCAAATAGGGGAAATTTTGATCAAATAAATTTTTACTTAATAAGGTCCTCTAAGTGCAGTATTCACGCCATTTTCATCATTACTATATGAATATTATTGTTTATTTTTCCTAAGATGTATTGCAAAACGAAACTAAACAAAGTATACTAATCCTCGTGAACTTCTAAAGCAATGACGGATGATCACTACTTAAAGGGTTAGGACCTCTTTGGACTAACTTTCCCCCGTGGTAGAAGGACGTCAGCGTGCGTTTAGAGTTTCATTTCATTCTGTAAAGGGGGAAATTGAATATGGAAACAATGGGTAGACATGTAATTTCTGAGTTATGGGGTTGCGATTTCGACAAGTTAAATGATATGGAATTTATTGAGCAGACTTTTGTACATGCAGCATTGAAGTCAGGTGCTGAAGTTAGAGAGGTTGCTTTTCATAAGTTTGCACCACAGGGTGTTAGCGGCGTCGTCATTATTTCTGAATCCCACTTAACAATTCACAGTTTTCCAGAGCACGGTTATGCAAGTATTGATGTTTATACATGCGGAGATCTTGATCCGAATGTAGCAGCTAATTATATTGCAGAAGCATTAAATGCTGAAACACGTGAAAACATTGAGTTGCCTCGCGGTATGGGTCCAGTTCAAGTGAAAAAGACAAATGTAATGTAAGAAAATGAATTTATAGGAGTGCGAATCGCGCACTCCTTTTAATTTTCTTCAAAAAAATATACAATAGAAGTAATCACATCTTGAAATGTCGTTAAATTAGAGTCATTTTGAATGCATAGAAGCGGAGTTGATTGTATGAAGTGTCCTTCCTGTCAACATAACAATACTCGAGTACTAGACTCTAGGCCTGTGGATGAAGGAAAGTCGATTCGCCGTCGCAGAGAATGTGAGCGTTGTAGTTATCGTTTTACAACATTTGAAAAGGTGGAAGAAATGCCATTAATTGTTGTGAAAAAAGGTGGCACACGCGAAGAGTTTAGTCGGGAAAAAATTTTAAGAGGCTTGATTAAAGCCTGTGAAAAAAGAGCAGTATCGCTAAAGGAACTTGAAGCGATCACTTTTGAAGTTGAGAAAAACTTACGAAGCACTGGGTTGTCAGAAGTAAGTAGTGATGAAGTCGGAGAAATGGTTATGGATTCACTTGCAAAAGTAGATGATGTAGCATATGTACGCTTTGCTTCTGTTTACCGACAATTTAAGGATATTAATGTCTTTATTGACGAACTAAAGGAACTCATTAAGAAAGAACAGAAGTAATGAGGAAGTTGGAGCTGAAAAAGTCTTTTTGGCTCCTTTTGCTCATGTAAGAGATGTTTAGAAAGGTTGTATGACGATGGACCAGCATTGGAAAGAGATTCTTCCGATTGACAAGTATATTGTGACATCAGCAGGTCTCATTCATGATTTTGATCGTAAGGTAATTACTCTGCTATACCAACCTTTAATGGGGCCAATCTGTTTTAGTTTATACATGTCTTTATGGGCAGAACTAGAAAATGATCGTACGAAGGGTGAGAAAACTACGCACCATCAGTTAATGGTGACGATGGACCTTAACTTAAGAGATATTTATCAAGCTCGACTAAAGCTTGAAGGTATAGGTTTATTAAAGGTGTATGGCAAAGAAGGCGAGGAAGATCGTTCGTTCATCTATGAATTATTGCCTCCACTGACACCTGAGGAATTTTTTGCAGACGGTTTTTTAAGTGTTTTTTTATATGGAAAAATTGGCAAGACAAATTACGTGAAGGCGAAGCGCCATTTTTTACATGAAGCAATCGCAGAAAGAGACGGGCATAAAGAAGTAACTCGCTCCTTTGATGAAGTGTATCAATCTGCCTTTCATGCATCAAACCATCAAAAACATATACATATGGAGCAAGAAGATATGTCGGTGGGCCGATATGACACGAAGCCGATTAAAATAAAAAAAGCTCGTTTTGATTTTGACCTTTTAATGGCTGGGTTATCAGAATCGCTCTTTCCTAAGAAACATTTGACGGAAGCTGTTAAACAAGCGATATCCAATTTAGCATTTTTATATGGAATCGACCCAATCAATATGAAGAACATTATCTTAAGTGCATTGGATGATCAATCGATGGTTCAGATTGAAGAGCTTAGGAAATCAGCAAGAGATTGGTATCAATTTCAGAATAATGACCAGCTTCCTATATTGATAGATCAAATACAGCCAGCGACAAAGCGTAGTCAAGGATATGATGAAAGTTCAGAAGAGGGAAAAGTGATCCTTTATTTTGAAACGACTTCTCCAAGGCAACTCTTAATTGATATATCTGGTGGGGCGAAACCTTCAAAGTCTGATTTGAAAATCATAGAGGATGCGATGTTTCATCAAAAGTTAGACGCTGGGGTTATGAATGTTTTGCTTCACTTTGTCCTTTTGCGCACAGATATGAAGATTACAAAAGGATATGTTGAAAAAATAGCGAGCCATTGGACGCGTAAACAGATTAAAACAGTTGAAGAAGCAATGAGAATTGCAAAGGAAGAGCATAAGAAGTATTTGGAATGGGCAAACGGAAATAAATCAACGAAAAAGACTTCAAGTAAAAAAGTAACAAGAACAGAAATGCTTCCTGACTGGTTTGAAAATGATAAGTTAGTTCAAGCTGAGCAAACATCAGAAAATGAAAGCAAGAAAAAGAGCATGGAAGATGTATTAAAAAAGCTGCGTTCGGCAGGTGATTCTTAAAATGGAAAAAATTAATCAAACATTAAAAAGATTGTCTGGTAGCCAAGACTTTAAAAAGCGGTATGAAGAACAGAAAAGAGAAACGCTCAACCACCCAGAGGTTCGCAGGTTTATTCAGAAACATCACGGTGAGTTGACAGACTCAATTATTGATAGAAGCTTGATCAAGCTGTTTGAATTCTCAAAGCTGAGCAAGGATTGTCATCGATGTCCTAGTCTTGAGGGATGTATCAACTTTATGAAAGGCTATCATCCAGAACTCATTTTGGAGAGAGGCATGATCGATATTAAATATGATAAATGCCCCCGAAAAGAAATCGACGATGAAAAAAGAAAAAGTGAAAAGCTCATTCAAAGCTTGTATGTTCCAAAAGATATTTTGCATGCTTCCTTTAATGAGCTGCATACAGATGATGATCGGATTGAGGCTGTTGAACAAGCAATTCTTTTTATCAATGAATTTCAGTCAGGTACACGTAAAAAAGGACTGTACTTTTACGGCCAATTTGGTGTTGGAAAATCGTATTTGCTTGGTGCCATTGCAAATGAGTTGGCTAAAGAAAAAGTTTCATCTATGATTGTCTATGTTCCTGAATTCTTTAGAGAAATGAAGAGCTCGATTGGTGATCAAACATTAAATAGCAAAATTGAAGCAATAAAAAAAGCACAGGTTTTAATGTTCGATGATATTGGAGCTGAAACAATGTCAAGTTGGACAAGAGATGAAGTGCTAGGTCCTATTCTACAATTCCGAATGCTTGAGAATTTACCGACCTTCTTTACGTCTAATTTTAATTTTCAAGAGCTTGAACACCATCTTTCCTATAGCCAGCGTGGAGAAGAAGAAAAGATGAAGGCAAGAAGAGTGATGGAAAGAATTAAGTACTTAACAAAGCCAGTATTAGTTTCTGGAGCAAATCGCCGTAAATAATCAAGAAAACACAATCTCATTTATGAGGTTGTGTTTTCTTTTCTACTATTATTTATGGATGCTTTTCGATTCTGAAAGGCTTCAATTCCAGTGGAAAGCGTGCGGCTGAAGGGGTGATTAAGGTGTCACTTTTGTTCCTAAAGCGCATTGCGGATTTCTTAATTCTAGCTTCTATTTTTGGACAGTTCCCCATATATATAAGTGTAGACTCATTCGATAGCATTTATGTAGCAATAGGGGGGATTTGGTTGATTGAAATCAACTTCCAAAATAAGGGAGATGCAAAAGCGTTTTTTTTCTTTATGCAGAGAAAACTGAAGAAGATTGGGATTGTCGAATCGATTTCTTTTTTGAATGACGAATTAAATAATGTAGTCATTAAAGATTCACTCGTTCATATAAATACAGTTAAAGATGGGTTTTATCAATTTCTAATTGGACATAAAATGGATCAATGGTTTCGAGAAATAATAGCAAGTCGTTTTTTTTATGAGGATGTAGAGGAGCAGGATCAAATCTTAGAAATTATCCATGGCCTCGTCAATGATGAAAATCATGAATTGCTTCCTTTTCTAAATGAAGTTGACATTAAATCATTTATTTTTACCGCGATTGATCAAATGTTAGACGAATCGAACTCGTTTTCGTTTGATTCCTTTGTTCAGTTTCGTATTAGACCATTAATGATGTATTTGAATAAATACGTGGAAATATCAATTGATGAATACAAGATGGAGCTTGAATATCAATCATTTATTTATACATTGCGTGATTTTATTAAGCATAGACCACCATTAAAAGAGGAACTGCATCTTTTATTTGATGAGGAAATTGTCTTTTTTGATCATTTGTATAAAGAAATTCGCAGAAGTGAGCTAACAGCACTAGTGGATCGCAGGTTATTATTCAATCATCCGATTTATGTTGATTCTGTTGCAATCGCACCACTCCTTTCGATCGCACCGACATCGATCACAATTTATACAAATGATGTCGAACAACCCATTGTTCGAACGATTAAAAGCATCTTTGAGGAAAAAGTATTGATTACCGAGCTTGCGTGCTTTTTTGAAAACCTACAAAAACAAGAGAAAGTAGACTAAGACTTTAGGAATGCTCTTGATTTTCTTTTCATTTGACACTATAATTACGTACATATTGAAAAAACATATTGCTATGGTCATGATAAGGACATGGGTATTCTTGTACGGTTTAAAGAGAGGGAAGCCATTTGGCTGCAAGCTTCCTAACACGATTTGAATGCTTACCACCTTTGAACTTCAGTCTTTAAAGTTGAGAATTCAATTAGTAGAGTCTGACGGTTACAACTCGTTATGTTGCTACAAGTCATTTTTAAGATATTAAAAATGAGAAGTAGGGTGGAACCACGTGTATATAACTCGTCCCTTTTTAAGGACGGGTTTTTTATTTTGATTTTTAGGAGGAAAAAGCAGATGGCAGACATCATAAAAATGATATTTCCTGATGGAGCAGAAAAGGAATTTCCTTTTGGTACAACAACAGAAGAAATTGCAGCGTCCATTAGTCCAGGCTTAAAGAAGAAGGCTCTAGCTGGTAAAGTGAATGGAGAATTAATCGATCTTCGTACAGCAATCGAATCTGATGGAAAGTTTGAAATTGTAACACCAGATCATGAAGATGCGTTAGAAGTGCTTCGCCACAGCTCTGCACATCTAATGGCTCAAGCGATTAAACGTTTATATAAAAATGTAAAGCTTGGAGTCGGTCCAGTCATTGAGGGTGGATTCTATTATGATATTGATATGGAAGAGTCAATTACTCCAGAAGATCTCCCTGTAATTGAAAAAGAGATGAAGAAGATCATCAATGAAAACATTGAGGTTGTTCGTAAGGTTGTTAGTCGTAATGAAGCTCTAGAAACGTTTAAAGAGGATGAGTATAAAGTTGAACTAATTGGTGCGATACCAGAAGATGAGACAGTAACTCTATATGAGCAAGGAGATTTTATTGACCTTTGCCGTGGTGTCCATGTTCCTTCAACTGGTAAATTAAAAGAGTTCAAGCTGCTAAATATCGCAGGTGCTTACTGGCGCGGTAATAGCGACAATAAGATGCTACAACGTATTTATGGAACAGCATTCTTCAAAAAAGAAGATTTAACGGAGCATCTTCGTTTGCTAGAAGAAGCGAAGGAAAGAGATCATCGTAAAATTGGTAAAGAATTAAACTTGTTTACTAACTCTCAATTAGTCGGACAAGGATTGCCTTTATGGCTTCCAAAAGGAGCGACAATTCGTCGCATTATTGAGCGTTATATCGTTGATAAAGAAGTAAGCTTAGGCTATGAGCATGTTTATACACCAGTGATGGGAAGCGTTGACTTATATAAAACATCTGGTCACTGGGCTCATTATCAAGAAGACATGTTCCCTGTAATGGATATGGACAACGAGCAGCTCGTTTTACGTCCAATGAACTGTCCTCACCATATGATGGTTTATAAAAACAGCATTCACAGCTATCGCGAACTACCGATTCGAATCGCCGAACTTGGAACGATGCATCGTTATGAAATGTCAGGGGCGCTATCAGGGCTTCAGCGTGTACGTGGAATGACATTGAATGATGCACATATCTTCGTTCGTCCTGATCAAATTAAAGAAGAATTTAAGCGCGTTGTAAACCTTGTTTTAGCTGTTTATGAAGACTTCAACTTAAACGATTACTCGTTCAGATTATCTTATCGTGATCCAGCTGATACAGAGAAATACTTTGATGATGATCAAATGTGGGAAAAAGCTCAAAGCATGCTGAAGGAAGCAATGGATGAGCTGGGATTAGACTATTTTGAAGCTGAAGGTGAAGCTGCATTTTACGGGCCAAAACTCGACGTTCAGGTCAAAACAGCACTTGGGAAAGAAGAAACGCTTTCCACTGTTCAATTGGACTTCCTATTACCAGAGCGCTTTGACTTAACGTATGTCGGAGAAGATGGAAAGGGTCACCGTCCAGTCGTTATTCACCGTGGAGTCGTTTCTACAATGGAACGTTTCGTTGCGTTCTTAATAGAAGAGTATAAAGGTGCCTTCCCTACTTGGTTAGCGCCAGTTCAAGTTCAAATAATCCCAGTTTCTAGCGATGTTCATTTTGACTATGCGAAAAAAGTCCAAGAAGATCTTCAATTAGCAGGATTCCGTGTGGAGATTGATGGCCGTAATGAAAAGATGGGCTATAAAATTCGTGAGGCACAAATGCAAAAAACACCTTATATGCTAGTAGTTGGAGATCAAGAGGTAGAGCAGCAAGCCGTAAACGTACGTAAATACGGTGAGCAAAAGTCCGAAACTGTTCCGTTTTCTGCGTTTTTACAAACAGTTAAAGACGAAGTGCAAAAATAAAACATAAAAGGTTCTTGCCAAAACGGAAATTATTTGATATGATTTTCTTCGTTGGCTTAATTATACATCATATTTGACATGCACGATTAATCTATGCTATAGTATCTAAGGTAATTGAATACAGTTTGTGGAAAAGAAGAAGCACCCGCTTCTCACCTGATTTGACGCGAGTTTTGCTGTTGACAGGTATGACAAGTACGTTTAACTAATTAGTACGTTCTTTCAAGGTGTGGGTGATATTCATCCGCACCTTTTCTTATGTAAAAGGTCGTACGTTTGAAGTGTTGGAATGATGATTCTGGACCCAAACCTTGTGTTCTGAATAAACCTTGGAGGTGGCTAATTATTAGCAAAGATATGTTGTTAAACGAGGGTATTCGCGCCCGTGAAGTTCGTCTTATCGATCAGAATGGCGAGCAATTAGGAATTAAATCAAAAAACGATGCGTTAGAAATAGCGGCTCGTGTCAACCTTGATCTTGTTCTTGTTGCACCGAATGCAAAGCCTCCTGTAGCCCGCATTATGGACTATGGAAAGTTCAAATTTGAGCAACAGAAGAAAGAAAAAGAAGCTCGTAAAAACCAAAAGATTATTAGTGTGAAAGAAGTTCGTTTAAGTCCAACAATTGAAGAGCATGACTTTAACACAAAACTTCGTAACGCTATTAAATTCCTAGAAAAAGGCGATAAAGTGAAAGCTTCAATTCGCTTTAAAGGACGTGCGATTACGCATAAAGAAATTGGTCAGCGTGTACTTGTTCGATTTGCAGAGGCTTGCTCTGAAATCAGTACTGTTGAATCACATCCAAAAATGGATGGACGCAGCATGTTTATGGTACTTGCACCGAAAATTGAAAAGTAAGAGGAGGAATTCCAAATGCCAAAAATGAAAACTCACCGTGGCGCTGCTAAGCGTTTCAAAAGAACAGGATCTGGAAAATTAAAACGTTCTCACGCTTATAGAAGCCATATGTTCGCGAATAAATCACAAAAACAAAAGCGTAAGCTTCGCAAAGGAACTCTTGTTTCTGCTGGCGATTACAAACGCATCCGTAACTTATTAGTAAATCTTAAGTAATATCGAAACTAGGAGGGAAAACAAATGCCACGTGTAAAAGGCGGTACAGTTACTCGCAAACGTCGTAAAAAAGTCATTAAATTAGCAAAAGGTTATTTCGGTTCAAAACATACATTATATAAAGTTGCTAACCAACAGGTTATGAAATCTTATAACTATGCTTACCGTGATCGTCGTCAGAAAAAGCGCGACTTCCGTAAGCTATGGGTTACGCGTATCAACGCAGCTGCTCGTATGAACGGCCTTTCTTATAGCCGATTAATGCATGGATTAAAGGTTGCTGGTATTGAAGTAAACCGTAAAATGCTTGCAGAATTAGCTATTGCTGATGAAAAAGCGTTCGCAGAATTAGCGAATGTTGCAAAGAATAGCTTAAATAAGTAAGACACCATAGAAAGCCATTCTCTACTATAGAGGGTGGCTTTTATGCTAGGAGTGATAAGCATGTTTTGGGTTTATGTATACATAGTGATGAACATCATTGGACTTGTTGTTATGGGAATAGATAAGAAAAAGGCGATCAATCGTCAATATCGAATTAGTGAAAAGACATTATGGACGATTGCGTTCTTATTTGGGGCCTTAGGAATGACTTTATCAATGGAAATATTTCGCCATAAAACACAGCACACACGTTTTCGTGTTGGCCTGCCTGTGTTGATGGTTATACATCTGTTTCTCTTAATCGTCCTGATTAACTTATGGACATAATCGAGTGGAACAGTCCATATGATTTGTAAAAAGGGGTAATTAATGAGTTAAAAAGAGGGTGAATCAAGTGGAAGAGCATTGGGGAATGCTGCTTGTAGTTGTATCAACATCAGGAATACTAGCTCCATTATTCTTTATATTGCTTCACCTTATTCGTCAATTTTTTTTCATCCCTGTAATACTTATATGTGTAACAGGTGGGCTTTTATTTGGGAGTTTTTTTGGCGCATTATACTCTTTAATCGGCCTATTCATTAATAGCTTATTGTTTTATTTGCTTATTCACCGCTTTCCGAAAACTCTAGAAAAGTTGAGTGGATTAAAGAAAAAATTATTCGGAGAACATCGAGATTTTACAGTTTCGCAAATTTCAATCCTTCGTCTTATCCCATTCATTCACTATCATTTATTAAGCTTTTGTTTAATGGAAAGATCAAAAGGGCTTACGGATTATATGAAAGGGTCTCTTCTGTCAAACCTTCCATTAGCAATTTTTTACACTGTGTTTGGGCAATTTATTAGTCAATTCACACCGACGTTGATTGTTATTGTTCTATGTGCACTAGCATTACTAGTCTTCCTTTTAAGGCAAAAGGTGACTGTTATAAAGTGGTATGATTTCTTTCCAGTGCGTGAAGTGAAAAAAGAATAAAAAAGATGTACGAGAAAAATTTCTCGTACATCTTTTTTATGGAGTGAAGGGGCCATCCTCTTTATTCGATTTTTGCATAAAGTCTTTAACTGGACTTTTCCAATCAATTTTAGCATTTGGATAGTGCAGATGAATTTTTTGCTCCAAAAATAAGAAGTCCTCTCGTACAAACCCTCTTAAGCTATCTATATGCTTTGACCAGATAAAGACAGAGACAACATCAAAGGAATTTGGTGTTGTGCCCAGGTATTTTTCTCCTTCAAAAAGAGCACCTTTATAGGTAATAAAGAAATTTTTCCGAACATTCTCTTGGTCGTCCAACAAGAAGAACTTTTTTTGTTCATGTGCACTTTCAAGCTTGCGTTTAGGACTGACAATATATTTAAATGCACGATAAAGAATAAAAACGATCAGTGCGAGGATGAGAAAACGAAAAATGACAACCATGAAAAGGCCTCCTGCGTATAAGTTTCTTTGCATACGATTGAGATTTAAAAAGGTTTCATTTTTTTGTGTTTTTTTTATCTTTTCATTACAATGAAAAAGAGAGGTAAATACGGATGGGGAGAATCGATACATGAATTATCAAGAACTATTTCCAATGCAACAAGCGTTGGATGAACATATTGAGCGAAAACATCAAGTAGAGAAAGAGGATTTGTTTGATCAAAAGATTTTAGCAATGCTTGTGGAACTTGGGGAGTTAGCAAATGAAACGAGATGCTTTAAATTTTGGAGCCTTAAACCTGCCTCAGAAAAAGAGATCATTCTAGAAGAGTATGTTGATGGAGTTCACTTCTTATTATCACTTGGTCTGCTAAAGGGGTATGATAAAAAAGCTGCATTTATCAATGAGAAATCAGCTGAGCCACTTACAGAGCAGTTTCTAGCTATGTATGATGTGATGAATGAGTTTAGAAAGAATCCAACAATTAAGAAATATGAAGAAGCGTTTAAATGCTATATAAAATTAGGGATAAGCTTAGGGTTCACACCGGAGGATGTCATTCTAGCTTATAAAAAGAAAAATGAAGTCAACTATAAAAGGCAAGAGCAGGGCTACTAGAATCTTTGTACAATTCATGGGGAATCTAGTATAATAATGAACAAGAATATTAAGGGGGTCGAAATAATTGACCAAG
>NZ_JCBCPS010000007.1:97593-97903 GCF_059874745.1 Niallia sp. CD-39
CCTTAAAGCTTTAAAAGATGAAGAGCATCCTAATGTTGTATACGGTGTTGGTACTGTACAAGAAGAAGTAGGATTACGTGGAGCTCGTACATCTGCACAAACTATTCAACCCGATATCGGCTTTGGCGTCGATGTTGGAATTGCGGGAGATACGCCAGGAATTACTGAGAAAGAGGCACTTAGTAAGATGGGCGATGGTCCTCAAATTATCCTTTATGATGCATCTATGGTTTCACATAAAGGATTAAGAGACTTTGTGACAGATACGGCAGATGAGCTACAAATTCCTTATCAATACGATTCAGTACCG
>NZ_JCBCPS010000007.1:98058-148112 GCF_059874745.1 Niallia sp. CD-39
ACGATTGGATCGAGAAACAGTCGATAAAATTACATTTGGATAAAAAATCCCCTCTAAAATTCCTGTTTAGGATTTTTAGAGGGGGTTTTTATTTTAAAGGATAAGAAAGAATGTTTAGAAATTTCTCGATGAATTGAGATAAGTGTATTTTTTTGGAAATATAAAATCTTAAACACTGCCTAGCTCTATGCGCCCTGGGTTTTTATTATTGAGCAGAACAAATATCAATCCTTCGATTAGAGCGAAGGCGATGACTCCGTCTCAGAAAAGTGTGTCTAGGGAACGTAGAGGATAGGCGGCTCTCGGACCGCCCGCTGAAAGTGTCCGCTTAACTGGATAGCCGAAGACTATTTCAGACTGTGGACAAACGCTCGCATACGTTGTTGATTGGCATCGAAGTCTCCTCATGAATCTTATGTTCTATTCGAGTCTTTACTAAGGTTGCGCTCTTAGTCTGACAAACATTTTCAAGAAATTCTAACGGTTATTCTAATATTAAAGATTCCAATAAAAAAATGTAGACAACGTCATAAATCGACTTTGTCTACATTTTCAGATCCTCGAATACTATCTGTTTTTATTAAGTCAGTGGTAAATTAGTAATTTTTGATTTTTTAAAGCTGTAGTAAATAGTAGATTACTTTCGCTGCTTGCTCACGTTTAGCATAATCTTTTGGTCCAAAGACATTATTGCCATAGCCTGAAAGTAATTCTAATTCTGTCGCAGCTTTTACATCGTTGTAATGAGCTTGGCTAATACTGTTTTTATCTCTGAATGTTAATTCTTTCGATCCTTTAAACTCTTCGTCATTCACAAAATTATATGCTCTCATCAGTATACTCGCCATCTGTTCTCTAGTAATGGGGTTGTTTGGCTCAAACTTAGTTCCCGTTACTCCAAGGATGATACCAGCCTCGTATGCTGCATGAATATCGTTCTCAAAACCTCCCTTAATATCTGTAAAAGGAGACTTCTTTGTACTTTCGATGCCAAAGGCACGAACGATTAATGCCGTAAATTGGCCGCGAGTAACATTTTTATTAGGTTCAAACGTTGTTTCAGTTGTGCCATTAATAATACCTTTCCCAGCTAGCTCTGAAATGTATTTATGAGCCCAGTGGCTAGTTGGCACGTCTTTAAATTCTTTCGCAACTTTTCCACCTAATAGAGTCGTTTCGTATAGAGCAAAGCCACTATCTAACGTACTAACATACTCAATTGGTGAATTCTCTTCAATATAATCTTGTGCTTTAGGTGAAGATTCAAAGGAAACTTTTGTATCCTTTGTTAATGGTGCAAACGTCCAGTTATTATCTGCAGATGGATTAATCGTTTCTGTTTCTAAAATGTAATTAATAATAATTTGACGGTTTTCATCAGGAGATGCAAGGATTGTATTTTTTCCGTCTTTATTCATAATTTTATTTGTACCAGCACGATAGTTGTTTGTGCCAACAATAAATTCCATATTGTCTGTTACTCGTTTACCATCATACGATAAGTTTTTAATACGATTTGCACCTTGATTGATGATATTTTGGCTACCATCATATTTTGGTGGTTCAGTTACATCAATTTCATATGTAACTCCATCAATAACATCGAAGTTATACGAGCGGAAGTTATCATTGATAAGAGGTTGAACTCCCGATTTATCTGGATCAATTTGATTGAATTGACCAGCAGACCATTCTAACCATTCTTTTAGTTCTTTTCCATTTATCTTGACTGCGTAGAAAGTGTTCGGGTACAAGTATAAATCTGCAACATTTTTAATAGCGATTTTTCCTGCAGGAAGATCTGTAAAGTAGTCTGCTCCATTACGTCCTCCAGCTTTAAAAGGTGCTGCTGAAGACAGTACAGGAATATCTTTGTATTCAGGTTTATCACTTACCCAGTTTTCTAAGTACCATTGCTGAGCATTTGATACAATTTGCACAGAAGGGTCATCTTGAATTAATGAAAAATAACTATTGATTGGTGCTGTTGTTGTACCAACAGCTTGATTGATGTATTCAACCGTTTCTTCATGTTCTCTTGCAATCAAAGCATTGATTTCGTTATCATTATCAACGCCTTCAATTGAGCGAATTTCAGATTGCGCTTGATTGACAACCCAATTGTTATTTACTCTTGATAATTCTAGATCAATGACGCCCAGGTGGTCACCAAATGATCCAGGCATTGTAACAGGTACACCATTAATAAGTCCTGTAGAATTATCGATGCCATGCCCATCAGGGTAGTCTGCGCTTGCAGGATCATTAGAAGGGAATGTTCCATGTGCATGTCCAGTTAAAACAGCGTTAACACCTTCGATTTGAGTTAAGTAGTACGATACGTTCTCTGTGTCATTATAAGAGACTAAGCTACCGTCAGCATTGTAGTCTGCAATTCCAGAGTGAGAAATAATAACGACAACGTCTGCTCCGTCAGCTTTTAAAGCAGGAACTAACATTTTGGCATCTTCTATAATATTATTCGCAATAACTTTTCCTTCTAAATGTCCTTTGTCCCATTCAAGAATTTTCGGGGGAACGAATCCTAAAACTCCCACATTTAATGTGTGAGTTTGTCCACCTTCATCCTTTACTTCTCTTTCTAAGATCGCTTGATAATCAAAGTAGTGTTCATCTTGCTTGTCATATTTATAGACGTTAGAACTAATAACTGGAAAATCAGCATCTTTAATTACATTATTCAAGAAATCTAGTCCGTAATTAAACTCATGATTCCCGAGTGTCATTGCATCATATTTTAAGTGGTTTAAAACTTTAATTGCTGGGTGAATGTCTCCCTCTTTTAGTCCACCACCAGTCGCATAATAATCACCAAAAGGATTTCCTTGTAAAAGGTCACCGTTGTCAAATAGGAGAGTGTTCTCTGCTTCCTCACGGGCCTGGTCGATTAATGTAGCTGTTTTTGAAAGCCCTAAACTTTCAGATGGATTATCTGTGAAATAATCATAGTTTAGTAGATTCATATGAATATCAGTCGTCTCCAAAATACGGAGTTTAACAATGTCGTTTTCACTTGCTGCCGTATGTCCAATTGGCATAAGTGATGGGAACACAACCCCAAGAACTAAGATTAGACTAAGGAACGATATTCCAACAATATTCTTCATTTCTTCCTCCTAAAATGTTTATTTTGTCGATTAAAGTGTAACAAAGAATTGTAAAAAAACCATTCCTTATTTGTAAAACTTATCAAAATAGTACCATTTACCTATAATATTCTAAATCCTCGGAATAAATCAACAAGAGCAACGCTAGTTAGAATCTTGAAAGGATTCGTAAACGTTGCTCAAGCTTTGGTTACTTTAGACCGCCCTCTAATGTTTGCAGCATTTCTTGCTTATCCTGTTCAGAAGAATTGTTCCAAATTACTTCAAATAAAACGCCTAAACCAGGAAGCATTTTTTCCTCTCCATTTTGAATTGCATCTACAATGGTGTCTTTTAGTTCATCTTGTGAATTTCCAGTTACATTATGTAGAATGGCATTACGTAAATTTAAATCCATATCCTATTCACTCCTTTATTTTTCTTACAATATTAGGATTTCACTAATTGAATATCTTATGTATCGCTTTTACGTTATAATATAAAAATCAAAAGAGCAGGATGTAAGGAGGGATGAATGGTGAAATTCATTCAATCCATTCAAAACCCAAAGGTTAAAAAGTGGAAGAAGTTATTAACAAAGAAGGAACGAGATCTATCGAATGCCTTTTTAGTGGAAGGATTTCATTTAGTAGAAGAGGCTGTAAAGGCCGATAGAGTGATTGAAGTCATTCTTTCTGAACATGTTGATTTTCCAACATTTTTAAATGGAGAAGAAGCACCAATTTATACAGTTACTAGTGAGATTATTCAGCTCTTAACAGATACTGAAATGCCTCAAGGAATCTTTGCTGTATGTGAAAAAAAGGAGTTAAGTATTGACGGAAGTCGATATTTACTACTCGATGCGATTCAGGATCCGGGCAATTTAGGAACAATGATTCGCACTGCAGATGCGGTAGGTATGGATGGAGTCGTCATTGGTAAGGGCTCAGTTGATGCATATAATGCGAAGGTTCTCCGTTCTGCACAAGGCAGTCATTTTCATTTACCAATTTTACATGGAGATTTACATGAATGGATTGTGAAAATGAAAGAGTCGAAGATCGCTGTTTACGGAACAGCACTGCATAACGCAAGGCAATATAATGAAGTGAAACCATCGAAAAGCTTTGCTTTACTTGTTGGGAATGAAGGAAATGGCGTGAATCCAACTTTTTTGGAAAAAACAGATGAAAATCTCTATATACCGATCTATGGACAAAGCGAATCATTGAATGTTGGAATTGCAGCAGGAATTCTTCTCTATTATTTACGTGGCTAGTATTGAAATAGGTTTGAAACTTCGCTTTTTTTATACTATAATATAGAACAATTCATATGAAACAAACGATGATGGAGAAAAGTAGGATACATGATACTAGTTCAGGGATAAAATGCCGTTGACTGAAAGCATTTTATAGAGGAATGTATTTGAAGTTTCATCTCTTGAGTTGGCATCGGGACCAGTGGGGAACCAATTGTAAAGATGCACCGGCACCATTGCCGTTATCCGAATGAAGTGAATACACATGTTTTTTGGTGTATTAAAAAGGGTGGTACCGCGATCTAGAAACCTCGTCCCTTTCCAGGGATGGAGGTTTTTTATTTTGACCAAATTGAGAGCTTTAAGGAGGAAGGGAAAATGCAGGAACGCTTAAAAGAATTGCAAGTAGAAGCTATTGAAAAGATTGAAGCTTCACCAGACCTAAGAGGTTTAAATGATATCCGTGTCTCCTACTTAGGAAAAAAAGGCCCAATTACTGAAGTATTAAAGGGTATGGGTAAGCTTTCACCAGAAGAAAGACCAAAAATGGGTGCGCTAGCAAATGAGGTTCGTGATTATATTACAAGCGCAATTGAAACGAAGCAGAAGGAACTAGAAGAAGCTGCTGTTCTTGCGAAGCTATCTCAAGAAACAATCGATGTAACATTGCCTTCTAGACCTGTTAAGACTGGGAATCATCATCCATTAACAAGAGTCGTTGAAGAAATAGAAGATCTTTTCATCGGAATGGGCTACAAAGTAGCAGAAGGTCCGGAAGTGGAAAAAGATTATTACAACTTTGAGGCATTAAATCTTCCAAAAGATCACCCAGCAAGAGATATGCAAGACTCTTTCTATATTACTGAGGATATTTTGCTTAGAACACAAACCTCTCCAGTTCAAGCACGCACAATGGAAATGCATGAAGGAAAAGGCCCAGTTCGAATCATTTGTCCTGGAAAAGTATTTCGTCGTGACAGCGATGATGCTACGCACTCTCATCAATTCATGCAAATCGAAGGATTGGTTGTCGATGAAAACATTCGCATGAGTGATCTAAAAGGCACACTTGAAGTATTTGCGAAGAAAATGTTTGGTGAAGACCGCGAGATTCGATTACGCCCAAGCTTCTTCCCATTTACAGAGCCGTCTGTTGAAGTGGATGTTTCCTGTTTTAAATGTGGTGGAAGTGGATGTAATATTTGTAAGAAAACTGGATGGATTGAGATTTTGGGTGCTGGAATGGTTCACCCTAACGTACTTGAAATGTCAGGGTTCGATTCTAGTAAATATTCTGGGTTTGCGTTTGGCATGGGTGTAGAGCGAATTGCAATGTTAAGATATGGAATTGATGATATTCGACATTTCTATACAAATGACATTCGATTCTTACAACAGTTTTCAATTCATGAATAAAAATGGGGAGGCTTATATAAATGTACGTTTCATATAAATGGTTACAGGACTATGTTGATTTAACTGGATATACACCTGAAGAATTAGCAGAGAAAATTACACGCAGTGGCATTGAAGTAGAATCGGTGGAAGCTTTAAATGAAGGGATTTCTGGTGTCGTAATCGGTCATGTATTAGAAAGAGAACAACATCCGAATGCGGATAAGTTGAATAAATGTTTAGTTGACGTTGGAGAAGATGAGCCAGTTCAAATTATTTGCGGTGCATCAAATGTTGATAAGGGGCAAAAAGTAGCTGTTGCGAAAGTAGGTGCAGTACTTCCAGGCAACTTTAAAATCAAAAAGGCGAAGCTACGTGGTGAAGCATCACATGGAATGATTTGTTCACTTCAAGAGCTTGGCTTTGAAAGTAAGCTAGTCGCTAAGGAATATGCAGAAGGCATTTATGTTTTCCCAAATGATGTTGAGGTCGGTAAAGATGCATTAGAAGAGTTGCTTCGCGATGACACAGTCTTGGAGCTAGGATTAACACCAAACCGTTCGGATTGCTTAAGCATGCTAGGAGTTGCTTACGAAGTAGCAGCTGTTCTAGATAGAGAGGTAAGTCTTCCTCTTGTTGAGCTTGAAATGAGCGAAGAGCATGTATCTGACTACGTCACTGTTCGCGTCGAATCAAAAAATGAGAATCCTTACTATATCGCAAAAGTCATTAAAGATGTAAAAGTTATGCCATCACCACAATGGATTCAAGCACGTCTTACAGCAGCAGGAATTCGCCCGCATAATAATGTAGTAGATATTACGAATTATGTACTATTAGAGTATGGTCAACCACTTCATGCATTTGATTATGATCGTTTAGATTCTAAGGAAATTGTCGTACGTAAAGCAACAGAAGGTGAAAAGATCGTCACTTTAGATGATGCGGAAAGAACGTTAACAAGTGATCATCTTGTTATTACAAACGGAAAAGAACCGGTTGCATTAGCAGGTGTAATGGGCGGAGCAAACTCTGAGGTTCAAGCAGATACAACAACTGTTCTACTTGAATCCGCTTTTTTCAAAGGAAGCACGGTACGTAAAGCATCTAAAGATCACGGTCTTAGAAGTGAAGCAAGTGCACGTTTTGAAAAAGGAGTGGATCCAAACCGTGTCCATTTAGCTGCTGAAAGAGCTGCACAATTATTCGCACTCTATGCAGAGGGGTCAGTTCTGACTGGTAATGCAGAAGTAAATGAGCTTCAAGTAGAGCCAGAGGTTATTGGCGTAGAACTTGAAAAAATCAATCGTGTTTTAGGTTTGCAATTAACTGTAGATGAAGTTGTAGAGATCATGGAACGTCTTCAGTTTGATGTGACTGTTGAAGAGCAAACTGTAACGGTTACTGTCCCTACTCGTCGTGGAGACATTACAATTGAAGAGGATTTAATTGAAGAAGTAGCAAGGCTATACGGGTATGACAATTTGAAGTCAACGCTTCCTCATGGTGATACAACGCAAGGTGAGCTAACGGATTATCAGAAAAAGCGCCGTATTGCTAGAAGAACACTAGAGGGTGCCGGCTTATACCAAGCCATCACGTATTCATTAACAAGTGCTGAAAAAGCCCCTCAATACGCTTTGGAAGGGACTGATCCATTGGCTTTAGCTATGCCGATGAGTGAAGAAAGAAGCGTGTTACGGTTAAGTTTAATTCCTTCATTATTAGATGCATTAAAGTATAATAAAGCACGTCAAAATGATGATTTAGCACTGTATGAGATCGGTTCAGTTTTTATTCCAAATGGAACGGCACAATTACCTACGGAAAAAGAGCATGTAGCAGGCGCGATAACTGGGAACTGGGTCAATCATTTATGGCAAGGTGAGAAAAAGCCAGTGGATTTTTACGTGGCAAAAGGAATCGTAGAAGCGATGATAGAAAAGTTGAGTGTGGAGAAATCTATAACTTTTAATCAAGCAAAAATGGATGGTATGCACCCTGGTAGATGTGCACAAATTCTTATAAACAATGAGGTGGCTGGCTTTGTTGGACAGCTACACCCAACAGTTGAAAAAGAATACGATTTAAAAGAAACATACGTTTTTGAAATCTCTCTAGCTTCTTTATTCTCAATTCAAGTAGAGCCACTTGTATACAATGCAATTCCACGATTCCCATCAATTACTCGTGACATTGCACTTGTGGTAGAACAAGCGACATCTGCTGGACAATTATCAACCATTATCCAAGATGCTGGTGGGAAATTGCTTAAGGATGTACATGTGTTTGATTTATATGAAGGTGAAAAAATGGAGGTTGGCAAGAAGTCTCTTGCATTCTCATTAAAATATTTCGATCCAGAGAAAACATTAACAGATGAAGAAGTTGTCAAAACTCATAGCAAAGTATTGGCGGCATTAGAAGAAAAAGCAGGAGCTGTTTTAAGAGGGTGAAAATTAAAAAAGCTGATGTTCACACTTACGGTGTGATATCAGCTTTTTTTGTATCTTAAAAAAGATCTACTATTTATTATATTTTTTATGATACAGATTTAACGCTTTATTTGTATTGGCAAAATGAAGTTTGACGAACTTTGGAAGCACTTCCTGTCCTTTGGAATGAATTAATCTCGCTGCAGCCTCATCCACTTTTGAACCTGCTCCCTTCGTTAATTTAAAACCAGCTTGCTCACTTAATTTATCAAAGTATTGTACGAATGCATATCTAGCCAGAATTGAGGCAGCGGCTACTGCAATATGGACGCTTTCAGCCTTCGTGCTAAAGTATACATTTTCACGGTGAATCTTTTTTTCTTTGACAATATGCTTGTAATAAATGTCCTCTTTGGCAAATTGATCAATCAATGTGATCTCAGGTTTGATCGGAGCAATTTTATTAAGCAAATGATTGATCGCTTGATTATGAAGAATTGCTTTCATTTTACCTTGAGTCATCTTTCCTTTCATTTGCAGTTCATTGTACTTCTCATTTCGAAGTGTTAAAAGGCTAAACGGGATGACGTCTTTTATTGTTTTTGCAATTTGAATGATTTGTTCGTCCTTTAAATGCTTTGAATCCTTTACACCGAGCTCTTTTAATAGTGGAATATGTTCTCTGCTCACATAGGCTGCTACTACAGTCATCGGCCCGAAATAATCCCCAGTTCCAACTTCATCCGAACCTATGCACGATAATTGAGCAATATTAGATGGTAAATGTGATTGGTTGTTTATCGTTTTTTTTGATTCAGCTTGAGGTTGTATAGTACCCTCCCACTTTTTTGCTTCAACCTGACAACCGCTTCCTTGAAATAGGACCTTTCCAGACTTATAGGCAGTAATTGCACATGTTGCAAGCTTTGCAGAAAAAATACTGCCTGGTGGGGCTTGCGCTTTTAAAGAAGACGAATAATAGTTTTGCATTTTTTCTATTTCTTGCTTTGATAATTGTAGAACAACTTGGCTCATAATGATTTCCTTTCAACGAAAAAATAGGATCAATAGATAATAATGTCGTATTTTGTATACTAGATGAAGATATATTGACACGATTTGACTTTTTCATTTGCTTTGACTTCCCACAAAAATCTCTTCATGTTATAGTTATGTTTAGGATTCTTACGAATGGGGGCTTTAAGGGTGTCAAATACACAAAAAAATCGCACGAGTGTTGAGATATATGGACAGCAATATGTCATAATTGGTGAAGAGGATTCAACTCAAATTCGCTTCATTGCTTCCATTGTTGATGATAAGATGCGTGAAATCAGCTCTAAGAATCCGTCACTCGATAGCAGCAAATTGGCCGTCTTAACAGCAGTTAATACAATAAATGATTACATAAAACTTAAGGCTCAAGTAGAGCGGCTTGAAAAAGAACTAAAAAAAGAAGAGGACTGAAAAAAGTCATGCTTGATCTAGCAATTATACTTATATTTATTTTTAGTTTTTTCATGGGATTAAAACGTGGTTTTATTCTACAATTAATTCACTTAACTGGCTTTATTATTGCATTTATTATAGCCGTTATGTACTATGAGGATTTGTCAAAGAAACTCGTTCTATGGATCCCATATCCTAACTTCGGCAGTGATTCAATGCAAATGTTTTTTGAGAACGTTAATCTCGAAGATGCTTATTACCGTGCAATTGCATTTGCCATCATCTTTTTTGCTGTAAAAATTATCTTGCAGATTATTGGAAGTATGTTAGACTTTGTCGCGAACTTACCGATTCTCAAACAGCTCAATGTTTGGGCTGGTGGAATTTTAGGTATTGTCGAAGTCTATCTTATCATGTTTATTCTATTATACATAGCAGCATTATTGCCAATTGAAGGAATACAACAATTCCTTAACAATTCTTTCTTGTCAACATTTATTGTGGAGCATACTCCTATCCTGTCAGATCAAATTAAGGGAATGTGGATTGAATACATGAATTAAGGGGTTGGAGCTAATTCCAATCTCTTTTTTATATGATCTTGAAGAAAATGCTATAATGGTGAAGTTATAACTGATTTGTGAGGTAGGTGTAGAAATTGACTAAAAAAGAAATCATAAAACTATTAGAAATGATCGCAACATATATGGAACTTAAAGGAGAGAACCCTTTTAAAATTGCAGCTTTTAGGAAAGCTGCCACTGCTATAGAGACGACGGAAAAAACATTAGGGGAAATTGAAGATTTTACAAAGCTTGCTGGAATTGGGAAAGGAACTGCAGCCGTTATAAAAGAATACATGGAAGAAGGAAAATCCACAGTATTAGACGAGCTAAAAGCTGAAGTCCCATCAGGGCTGCTTCCACTATTAGATTTACAAGGTTTAGGTGGAAAGAAAATCGCTAAGTTATATAAAGAATTACAAGTTGAAAGTGCCGAAGATTTATTACAAGCTTGTAAGGATAAAAAGGTACAAGTGTTAGCAGGATTTGGAGCTAAGTCGGAAGAAAAGATTCTACAGGCATTAAATAGTGCTGGCAATAGACCTGAAAGACTTCCACTAGCATTCATGCTTCCAATTGCTGAAGACATAGAGTATGCACTGAGTACGATGAAAGGTGTTTTAAACTATTCAAGAGCAGGGAGTATAAGACGATTAAAAGAAACGATCAAAGACTTGGATTTTATCATTTCTGCGAAAGATCGTTCAATCGTTAAAGAACAGCTTGGAAACCTAAAGGGAATAAAAGAGGTTATCTCATTTGGAGATACGAAAGTCTCAGTCATTTTAGCGTATCGATACGATGTGTCTGTTGACTTCCGAATTGTTAAACCGGAAGAGTACGCCACGACATTGCATCATTTTACAGGTTCAAAGGATCATAATGTGAAGATGCGTCAAATTGCTAAAGAGCGTGGAGAGAAAATTAGTGAATATGGTGTAGAAAATAACGAAACTGGTGAAATCAAAACGTTTGAATCAGAGGAAGAGTTTTATAAGTATTTTGATTTGCCTCTATTCCCGCCACAAGTACGTGAGGATGGAACTGAAGTTGAATGGTATAAACAAGATCATGATTATATTGCATTGAATGATCTCAAAGGCGATCTTCATATGCATACGACATGGAGTGACGGTGCACATTCGATCGAGGAAATGGTACAGGCATGTCGTGAAAAAGGGTATCAATACCTTGTTATAACAGATCATTCACATTATCTCCGTGTTGCAAATGGTCTTACTCCAGAGCGAGTTAGGAAGCAAATAAAGGAGATTAAAGAGATCAATGAAAAATATGAAGACATAACCGTTTTATGTGGAACGGAGATGGATATTCTTCCAGATGGTCGTTTAGACTTTGATGATGAGTTATTATCCGAACTCGATTTTGTCATTGCATCAATCCACTCCTCTTTTACACAACCTCAAGAGAAAATCATGGAGAGATTAAAAAATGCAATGCAAAATCCTCATGTTCATATGATTGCTCATCCAACAGGAAGGTTAATTGGACGACGTGAAGGATACGATGTTGACATCGCTAGTCTTATTCAACTGGCTAAGGAGACAAATACGATATTAGAGTTAAATGCGAATCCTCAAAGATTAGACTTAATGGCGGAACATTTAAAACTTGCACAAGAAGCCGAAGTGAGAATCGCGATTAATACGGATGCTCATAATATCGGCATGTTAGATGATATGGGTGTAGGTGTTGCAGCAGCAATGAAAGCAAAAGTAAGAAAATCAATGGTGGTAAATACAATGAACACTGAAGAATTCCTGTCATTTATTAAAATGAAGAAGGAATGATAAAAGCAACGTGAGAAAAGGAGGGAACCCCTCATGCAAGAAAGAGTATTGCAAACTTTGGAATACAATAAAATTAAAGAAAAGCTGATGGAGCATGCATCTTCAGATTTAGGTAGAAGAAAAATCAAGGAGCTAAAGCCATCACATGAATTTAATGAGGTAGTCACATGGCAAGCTGAAACAGATGAGGCTGTAACAGTTTATAGAATAAAAGGAAATGTTCCTTTAAGTGGAATATTCGATGTTAAACCACATGTAAAAAGAGCACATATTGGAGGAATATTAAGTCCACATGAATTTATCCAGATAGCATCTACTATTCATGCTAGCCGTCAAATGAAGCGCTTTATAGATGATTTTATGGAAAATAATAGTGAAATCCCACTGCTACAATCGTATACTGATCAAATTATTGTCCTTTCTGAGCTTGAGACATCAATTCGTAATGCTATCGATGAAAGTGGAGAAATTTTAGATAGTGCGAGTGAAACACTTAGGAGCCTAAGAACACAATTGCGGACAAAAGAGGCAAGAGTCAGAGAGCGCCTTGAGTCGATGATTCGCTCATCAAATGCACAAAAGATGCTCTCAGACGCAATTGTAACGATTCGTAATGATCGCTTTGTTTTACCAGTTAAGCAAGAGTATCGCGGTCATTATGGTGGGATTATTCATGATCAAAGTTCATCTGGGCAAACGTTGTTTATTGAGCCACAATCAATTGTTCAGCTTAATAATGATTTACAGGAAATTCGAGTAAAGGAGCAGCAGGAGATCGAAAAGATTCTTCTTGCTTTAACAGGATATACAAGTGAGTTCAAGCTGGAAATCGAAACGATTATTGATGTGCTTGCGATGCTTGATTTTATTTTTTCCAAAGCACGCTATTCAAAAGAGATAAAAGCTACAAAACCTAAGATGAATCAAGAGGGAAAAATACGACTGTTTAAAGCAAGGCATCCACTTATTGATCGAGATGAAGTCGTGGCGAACGATATTGTTCTAGGTGAATCTTATTCTTCAATTGTCATAACGGGGCCAAATACAGGTGGTAAAACGGTCACATTAAAAACAGTCGGTTTATGCACTTTAATGGCGCAATCAGGCTTGCAAATTCCAGCATTAGATGGGAGTGAAGCAGCTGTTTTTTCCGCGGTGTATGCAGATATCGGTGATGAGCAGTCAATCGAACAAAGTTTAAGTACATTTTCTTCCCATATGGTTAATATTGTTGAGATTCTCGCAAAGGCGGATGGAGAGAGCTTAGTATTATTTGATGAGCTTGGTGCCGGTACTGACCCTCAAGAAGGTGCAGCATTAGCGATCTCGATCCTAGATGAAGTAAATAGCCGTGGAGCAAGAGTGATTGCCACTACTCATTACCCAGAATTAAAGGCGTATGGCTACAACCGTGAAGGGGTCGTAAATGCAAGTGTTGAATTCGATATTGAAACACTTAGTCCTACTTATAAATTGTTAATTGGTGTTCCTGGACGAAGCAATGCATTCGAAATTTCTAAACGGTTAGGGTTAAATGAACAAACAATCAATACGGCACGTTCGTATATTGGAGCCGATAGCAACAAAGTAGAAAAAATGATTGCATCACTAGAAGAAAGTAGAAATAAAGCTGAACTTGATCGACAGGAAGCAAATGAATATTTAAAAACTGCTGAAAAGCTCCATAAAGATTTGCAAAAGCAAATGGTTGAGTATTATGAAAAAAAGGAGGAGCTTGTTGATAAAGCGCAAACAAAAGCAGCTGAGATTATTCAAAAGGCAGAGAGTGAAGCGGAAGAAATTATTCAAGAGTTAAGAATGCTACGCTTGCAAAAAAATGCTGAAGTAAAGGAACATGAACTAATCGAAGCGAAAAAGCGCTTGTCAGACGCTACTCCGCAACACAAGAAAAATGTACAGCAACAAAAATCAGTCGCTGCCAAGCAGGTGTTTCAATCAGGGGATGAAGTGAAAGTGCTCACGTTTGGTCAAAAAGGGCATTTGCTTGAGAAAGCAGGAGATAAGGAATGGGCTGTTCAAATTGGGATCTTGAAAATGAAGGTCGATGAAAAAGATCTAGAATATATCAGCAGGCCAAAACAAGTGGAGAAAAAAGCATTAGCAACAGTAAAAGGAAAAGACTTTCATGTTAACCTTGAGTTGGACCTCCGTGGTGAACGCTATGAAGATGCAATAATGAGAGTTGAAAAATACATTGATGATGCACTGTTAGCCTCCTATCCACGTGTTTCCATCATTCATGGAAAAGGGACAGGAGCACTTCGTCAAGGTGTTCAAGAGTATTTGCGTAATCACCGCTCAGTAAAAAGAATCAGGTTTGGAGAAGCTGGTGAAGGTGGCACGGGTGTCACAATCGTTGAGTTTAAATAAATTCAAGGAGAACTGAAAATGAACGATTTTTGGAGCAATGAGTTTGTAAAAACAGCTGCGAACTTCAGTGTTGTGATCTTATGTATCTTTTTGTTTTTGGCGCTATTTGAGCTAGTAACAAAGTATCGAAATTGGGATGAAATTAAAAACGGCAATGTAGCTGTCGCATTAGCAACCGGTGGGAAAATCTTTGGGATTGCGAATGTCTTTAGGCACTCAATTATGCATAATGATGCCTTTTTTACGATGATTCTCTGGGGAATTTTTGGATTCATTTTATTATCGATTGCTTATTTTATCTTCGAGTTTTTAACCTTTAAATTCAACGTAGATGAAGAAATAAGAAACAATAATAAGGCAGTCGGTCTCATTTCAATGGTTTTAACAGTAGGTTTGTCCTATGTCATTGGTGCTGGAATTTCATAGTAAGGAGATTACATAGTGGAAACTTTAGCAAAAATCTTAATGGCGCTATGCATTGTATTTGTGTTGATTGGGTTTGTTTATCTAATGTTTATAGCCTAATGAAGTTAAAAAAAGTGTTCAGAGGTTTTATCGCTTCTGAACACTTTTTATTATATAGTGGTACCCACCGTTCTAAAATGGCTGAAATTTCATTTTATTCTATTTGTCACATAATTGTGATTATATTATAATGAACAAGAACAGTTCGAATGTTCTAATTATTTTGTAAGGAGGGAGTCAATTGACAGATGCAAAGCCATGGTTAAAGATGTACCCGGAAGCAATCCCCCACACAATTAACTACCTAGAGCAACCGGTTCAAGATTTCTTAAAAGCTACAGCGAAAAAAAGCCCAGATAAGATTGCTGTTCATTTCATGGGAAAAGAATTTACGTACCGTTATATTTATGAATCGGCTCTTAAACTAGCTTCATATTTACAAAGTTTAGGAATCGAAAAAGGTGACCGCGTAGCAATTATGCTGCCAAATACTCCTCAATCTGTCATTAGTTATTATGGCATACTAATGGCTGGTGGGATTGTTGTTCAAACGAATCCACTTTATGTTGAACGAGAACTTGAATTTCAAATGAAGGACTCTGAGGCAAAAGTCATTATCTCAATGGATATTTTATATCCAAGGATTATGAAAATTAAGCAGAATACTAATTTACAGCATGTAATTGTAACCGCTATCAAAGATGCTCTTCCATTTCCTAAGAACTTAATTTACCCATTTATTCAAAAGAAACAATACGGAATTGTCGTGAATGTAAAACACGAAGGAACGAACCATTTGCTAACAGAAGTTCTCAAAGGCCCTCTCGGAGCTTTGAAGGAATATGAGTTCAATTTCGAAGAGGATTTAGCTCTATTGCAATATACAGGTGGAACAACAGGTACACCTAAGGGGGTTATGTTAACACATCATAATCTTGTTGCAAATACTGCGATGTGTAAAGCTTGGTTATACAAAACAAAACCTGGTGAAGAAGTTGTCTTAGGCTTACTTCCATTCTTCCATGTTTATGGAATGACTACTGTACTTATATTATCTGTAATGGATGGAAATAAAATGGTTCTACTGCCCAAGTTTGACGCAGAGCAAACGTTAAAAACAATTGATAAACAAAAGCCTACTTTATTCCCTGGTGCACCTACAGTTTATATTGGCTTACTTAATCATCCGGACTTACAAAAGTATGATTTATCATCAATTGATTCGTGTATTAGTGGTTCTGCTGCTTTACCTGTTGAAGTTCAACAAAAATTTGAGCAAATTACAGGCGGAAAGCTAGTAGAAGGTTATGGATTAACTGAAACGTCTCCAGTAACTCATGCCAACTTTGTATGGGATCAGCCAAGAGTAAAAGGAAGCATTGGTCTCCCTTGGCCAAATACGGATGCAAAGATTGTTCATCCGGAAACTGGTGAACCACTTCCAATAGGTGAAGTTGGAGAAATCTCAGTCCATGGTCCACAAGTTATGAAAGGTTATTGGAATTTAGAAGAAGAAACTGCAAAGGTATTGAAGGATGGCTGGTTTTTAACTGGAGATTTAGGTTATATGGATGATCGCGGCTATTTTTATGTAGTAGATCGTAAAAAGGATATGATTATAGCTGGTGGTTTTAATATTTACCCTCGAGAAATAGAGGAAGTGCTGTACGAACATGATGCCGTTCAAGAAGTTGTAGCTGCTGGTGTGCCAGATCCATATCGTGGCGAGACAGTAAAGGTCTATATTGTAACAAAAGAAGGAAAGCATGTGACAGAGAAAGAGCTAAATGAATTTGCAAGAAAGCATCTGGCCGCATACAAAGTTCCACGAATATACGAATTTAAAGAGGAATTACCGAAATCCGCAATTGGGAAAATATTAAGAAGAGAGCTTGTAGAAGCAGATAAAAGAAAATTTGCTGAACAAGAAGAGAAAAAGGCATAACATTTGAGTGCTTTCGAGCCTCTTATTTTTTGAGTTAAAAGGCTTGTCCTCAAGAGCTTTTTAAGCGACAATAAAATAGAAATATTTTTGAAGGATAATTTCTTGACATTATTCAATTGTGGGACTATTATGGAAATATGAATGATGATTCATTCAGTTCTAAGATTTACTTCAAAAAATAAACAATAGCTTTAAATGAAAGCACTTTCTTGAGGGGGAGAGATTCGTTGAAAAAAAACAAGCCTAAATACCGGCAGATTATCGATGCAGCAGTTATTGTGATTGCAGAGAATGGCTATCATCAAGCACAAGTCTCAAAAATTGCGAAGCAAGCTGGTGTGGCGGATGGAACAATTTATTTATATTTTAAAAACAAAGAAGATATACTCATCTCTCTCTTTCAAGAAAAAATGGGTTATTTTGTTGAAGTTATTCAAGAAAAAATAGCAGGAAAAGAGAAAGCTTCAGAGAAATTATCTATAATGGTGGAAAGCCATTTTCAAATGCTTTCTCAAGACTTGCATCTTGCCATTGTTACACAGCTTGAGCTTAGACAGTCTAATAAAGAACTTCGACAAAAGATCAATCAAGTCTTAAAGGGCTACTTAGACTTAGTCGACCAAATACTAAAAGAAGGCAAGGAAACTGGTGAGTTTTCCGAAAACCTTGACATTCGTTTGACAAGACAAATGATCTTTGGAACGATGGATGAAACAGTCACTACATGGGTAATGAATGATCAAAAATATGATTTACCCTCACTTGCTAAAAAGGTACACAAGCTGCTTATTCATGGCTGCAATGGAAGTTAACCAATTGCTGATCAAATAGAGGAGGGGATGGACACTTTGGAATTTATTAAATGGACTTCTGAGGATATGGTTGCAACAATCACAATGAATAGACCCCCAGCTAATGCACTTGCAACGGAATTGTTTAAAGAGTTAGCACAGGCATTTGATGAGATAGAAAAGGATTCGACTGTAAGAGCCGTAATTCTGAGAGGAGAAGGTAGGTTTTTTTCCGCCGGAGCAGATATTAAGGAATTTACGACGATTAAATCAGAGGATGGTTTTTCAGATTTAGCGTTTAATGGTCAAGACTTTTTTGAAAGAATTGAAAACTTTCCAAAGCCAGTGATAGCAGCCATTCATGGTGCTGCTTTAGGTGGTGGGCTAGAATTAGCAATGTCGTGCCATTTCAGACTTGTATCAGAAAACGCGAAACTTGGTTTGCCTGAATTACAATTAGGAATCATTCCAGGATTTGCTGGTACACAAAGATTGCCAAGATTAGTTGGTACTGGTCGTGCTGCTGAGATGATGTTTACAAGTGAACCAATCTCAGGGGTTGAAGCTGTAAAATATGGACTTGCAAATCATGCATATTCTGACGAAGAATTATTCATTAAAGCAGATGAACTTGCCAAGAAGATTGCGAAGAAAAGTCCAGGTGCCTTAAAGGCAACTGTTGAGCTATTAAACTATACAAAAACAGACCAGTTTCATGAAGGTGTTAAACGAGAAGCTGCACTATTCGGGGAGTTATTTGTTTCAGCTGATGCAAAAGAAGGAATTTCTGCATTTATTGAGAAGCGACAACCGAACTTCAAAGGGGAGTAACCTTCTCAAGACTATTAAATTGAGCGAACGCTCAATTCTTATGTCTTAAATTTTCCCAATCTTTCTAAGAAATGCGCAAGTTTATTTATTCGGATAAATATCTAGATCCACAGCTATAAATATAAAGATTCTTTATTACTTAGGAGGTTAATTATGAACATCTATGTACTAATGAAAAGAACTTTCGATACGGAAGAGAAAATTACAATTATCGGCGGCAAAATCAACGAAGATGGTGCTGAATTTATTATTAATCCTTATGATGAATATGCAATTGAAGAAGCAATTCAAGTTCGAGATGCTCATGGCGGCGAAGTAACAGTAATCTCTATTGGAACAGAGGAAGCTGAAAAACAATTGCGCACTGCTCTAGCAATGGGAGCGGACAAGGCTGTGTTAATAAACACAGAAGATGACGTTGAAAATGGTGACCAATACACAACGGCGAAAATTATTTCTGAATACTTAAAGGACAAAGATGTGGATTTAATTTTAGCAGGAAACGTAGCAATTGACGGAGGTTCAGGTCAAGTTGGCCCACGTGTAGCGGAGCTATTAGATATTCCTTACGTAACAACAATTACAAAATTAGAAATCGATGGAGCAACAGCGACGATTACACGTGATGTTGAAGGGGATTCAGAAGTGATTGAATCTTCATTGCCATTACTAGTAACCGCTCAACAAGGATTAAATGAGCCAAGATATCCTTCACTACCAGGGATTATGAAAGCGAAGAAAAAACCATTGGATGAGCTAGAACTTGATGATCTTGATTTAGAAGAAGATGATGTAGAGGCAAAAACAAAAACGATTGAAATTTATTTACCGTCTCAAAAAGAAGCAGGCAAAGTTTTAGAAGGAGACCTACAAGATCAAGTAAAAGAGCTTGTGAGCTTACTTCGTAACGAAGCAAAAGTTGTCTGATTAAATACGTCGATAAAAAATGTGCAGGAGGTATGGACAGAATGGGTAAAAAAATCTTAGTTTTAGGTGAAGCTAGAGACGGAGCGTTGCGTAACGTATCTTATGAAGCAATTGGAGCGGCAAAGATCGCTTCTGAAGGTGGAGAAGTAGTTGGAGTACTTCTGGGAGAGTCTGTAAGTTCACTAGGTCAAGAACTAATTCAATATGGTGCAGATCGTGTTGTCACTGTAGAGGACGAGAAATTAAAGCAATACACGTCAGATGCTTATTCTCAAGCAATTATGGCTGTCATTGATAGTGAAAAACCAGAAGGGTTAATCTTTGGACATACTGCATTAGGGAAAGATTTAGCACCAAAAGTAGCAGCTAAGTTACAATCTGGTTTAATATCTGATGTCACTGAATTAGAGGTCTCTGGTGGGAATTTAGTATTCACACGTCCAATCTATTCAGGGAAAGCATTTGAAAAGAAAATCATTACAGACGGACATGTATTAGCGACAATTCGTCCAAACAATATTGCGCCATTAGATAAAGATGAGTCAAGAAGCGGAGACGTTGTTTCAGTTTCGGTTGAAATAAAAGATTTACGTACGATTGTGAAGGAAGTTGTTCGTAAGGCTACTGAAGGTGTTGACTTATCTGAAGCGAAAGTTGTAGTTGCTGGTGGTCGTGGTGTAAAGAGTGCAGAAGGATTCGAGCCATTAAAAGAGTTAGCAGATTTGTTAAAAGGGGCTGTAGGGGCTTCACGCGGTGCATGTGACGCAGACTATTGTGACTACTCATTACAGATCGGTCAAACAGGTAAGGTTGTTACTCCGGACCTTTACATCGCATGTGGGATTTCTGGAGCAATTCAACATATGGCGGGGATGTCCAACTCTAAAGTCATTGTTGCGATCAACAAAGACCCAGAAGCGAACATTTTCAATGTAGCTGATTATGGAATTGTCGGAGACCTATTCGAAGTAGTACCTATGTTAACAGAAGAGCTTAAAAAGGTATTAGTAAACGCTTAACACATTCGCAATCTTCATATTAGCTGAATAAAGTAAAAGGGAAACGGATAGCATTGTCTATCCGTTTTCCTTGTAGAAGAAGAAATTATTGCTGTTTATTGTATTGGATGCTATGCTAATTTTGCATGTTTCCAGCTTGTATGAAATCAAGTACAACAGGGGAAATTACAGTCGAGCAAATAAATGGCTTAATAGTCTTTGAAATGCTATACTGTCGTTAAGAAAAGCACAAAGCTTAGGAGGGAATTTTTAAATGGCAATTACAAATGCAACTGATCAAAACTTTAGCGCTGAAACAGGTTCTGGTTTAGTATTAACAGATTTTTGGGCAACTTGGTGTGGGCCTTGTAAAATGATTGCACCAGTTCTTGAAGAACTAGATTCAGAAATTGGCGATAAAGTGAAAATCGTTAAAGTAGATGTAGATGAAAACCAAGAAACAGCAGGGAAATTTGGAGTAATGAGTATTCCAACTTTACTTGTAATGAAAGATGGAGAAGTAGTAGATAAAGTTGTCGGATACCAACCAAAAGAAGCATTAGCAGAATTATTAGAGAAACATATGTAAGATCACATTCCCTTAGAACGATTGTTCTAAGGGTTTTATTTTTATAAAATTAGATTCATGTTCATTGATTACTTCTATTTTTCTCCTACAGGTAAATCCGATATAATAAAGGAAATAGGAACGTGTTTTAAAGGAAGTGAGAACGAAAATGAATGTGACGATCAAAAATAAATTAGCGGTTCTCCCAGCGCAACCTGGTTGTTACTTAATGAAAGATCGCCAAGGCACGATTATTTATGTTGGAAAAGCTAAGCTATTGAGGAATCGAGTACGCTCGTATTTTACAGGTTCGCATGATGGGAAAACATTAAGGCTAGTACAGGAAATCGAGGACTTTGAATATATTGTGACATCGTCAAATATGGAAGCTCTCCTCCTTGAACTGAATCTAATAAAAGAGTACACACCTAAATACAATGTGATGTTAAAGGATGACAAAAGCTACCCATTTATTAAACTGACGGCTGAGAGGCATCCAAGGCTTATTACGACGAGAAAGGTTAAGAAAGATAAAGGGAAGTATTTCGGACCATACCCGAATGTTCATGCAGCAAATGAAACGAAACGGTTATTAGACAGAATCTACCCGTTAAGAAAGTGTACAACCTTACCTGATCGAGTATGTCTTTATTATCATTTAGGTCAATGTCTAGCACCATGTATTAAAGAAGTAGAAGAAGCCCGCTACCGTGAAATGTCAGAGGAGATTATTCGTTTTCTTAATGGAGGGTATAAAGACATTAAGAAAGATTTAGAGAAGAAAATGTTAGAAGCATCGGAGCAATTAGACTTTGAAAAGGCGAAAGAATTAAGAGATAAAATCGCTCATATTGATGCCACAATGGAAAAGCAAAAAATTACAATGACAGACTTTACCGACAGAGATGTATTTGGTTATGCCGTTGATAAAGGATGGATGTGTGTTCAAGTATTTTTTATCCGTCAAGGGAAGTTAATCGAACGAGATGTTTCAATGTTTCCATTGTATAATGAACCAGACGAGGAGATTCTCACGTTTTTAGGTCAATTTTATGAAAAAACCAATCACTTTAAGCCAAAGGAGATTCTTGTACCAAAAACGGTGGATATAAAAATGGCTGAAACTTTACTGAACGTTAAGGTGCAAGTTCCACAGCGGGGTCAAAAGAAAGATCTGGTGAAGCTAGCGGAGAAAAACGCAACAATTGCCCTTCAAGAGAAATTTTCATTAATTGAACGAGATGAAGACCGAACAATTCATGCGATTGAAAAGCTAGGAGAGCAAATGGGCATTTATACGCCTCATCGAATTGAGGCATTTGATAATTCGAATATTCAAGGAACTGATCCAGTATCGGCTATGATTGTTTTTATTGATGGAAAGCCTGAGAAGAGAGAGTACCGAAAGTATAAAATTAAAACAGTGAAGGGCCCAGATGATTACGAGTCAATGCGAGAGGCGACAAGAAGGCGTTATACAAGGGTCCTTAAAGAAGGATTGCCATTACCAGACCTAATCATAATAGACGGAGGGAAGGGCCATATTGAATCCGTACGTGAAGTACTCGAAAATGAGTTGAATTTAGACATTCCCATTGCTGGCTTGGCTAAAGATGAGAAGCATCGTACATCTCAATTATTGTATGGAAATCCGTTGGAAGTTGTACCACTAGCACGAAACAGTCAAGAATTCTATTTGCTTCAGAGAATTCAAGATGAGGTGCACAGATTCGCAATTACCTTTCACCGACAAGTTAGAAGTAAAAGTTCGTTTCAATCGATGTTAGATGATATTCAAGGAATTGGGGAGAAACGAAAAAAACAATTGTTAAAAGTGTTTGGATCGGTTAAGAAAATGAAAGAAGCAAGTGTACAAGATTTACAAAAGGCTGGCTTGCCTGAAAATGTGGCAAAAGACCTAGCAGAAAAACTCAAAGAATGACATTGTCACAATGTTTTTCCTGTGCTATACTTAGTGGCAACTTAATGAATATTCACTTTTTTACGTAAAAGTGAAGGTAGAGGTGCGAGCTTCATCAGTAAAATCTCCGAGAAGTATGAGCTTTGTTGAAGGGATTTGAAAGGGAAGGTTCGCCGAAGTATGAAAGCACTCATAGCTTTTATGCTGGTTCAGTGTTGAAGAAATACTGGATTGTCAAGACCATTAAAGTCTTGGAGAGCTATCTCACTGTGTGTACGTATGTTTATATACGTTGGACTGCACAGCAATGAGATAATTGTTCTCATTGCTGTTTTTATTTTGCAGACACATAGACAGAAGAGGCTTACGAACAGAAAGAAGGGACAAAAACGTGGGTTTAATTGTACAAAAGTTTGGTGGAACATCAGTCGGTAGTGTCGATCGAATTCAAAATGTAGCAAACAGAGTTATCGAAGAAAAAAATCAAGGAAATGATGTCATTGTTGTCGTTTCGGCTATGGGGAAAACGACAGATCAATTGGTAGGGATGGCTAGAGAGATTTCTCCCACTCCACCGAAGAGGGAAGTGGACATGTTGCTTGCAACGGGTGAGCAAGTGACAATCTCGTTATTAAGTATTGCTCTGCAAGCAAAGGGAGTTCAGGCAATTTCTTATACTGGTTGGCAGGCTGGCATCATGACTGAAGCGATTCATGGTGATGCAAGAATAACTGATATTAAGCAATTACCAATCGAGAAAAGCCTAAACGAAGGAAAAGTAGTGATCGTTGCTGGATTTCAGGGGGTAACAACAGATGGGCAAATAACGACTCTTGGTAGAGGTGGTTCTGACACATCCGCGGTTGCATTGGCAGCAGCTTTTAAAGCAGACAAATGTGATATTTATACCGATGTACCAGGGGTTTTTACGACAGATCCTAGATTTGTAGAGAAGGCGAGGAAACTTGAGGCGATCTCTTATGATGAAATGTTAGAGCTTGCACATTTAGGAGCGGGCGTCTTACATCCAAGAGCAGTTGAATTTGCAAAGAACTACGGGATTCCATTGGAGGTTCGTTCAAGCATAGAGAAGCAAAACGGAACAGTCATTAAGGAGGAAGTATTTATGGAACAGAATTTAGTCGTTAGAGGGGTAGCTTTTGAGGATGATATTACGCGCGTAACCATTTTAGGATTGCCGCATTCTTTAACAAGCCTATCGACAATTTTTTCTACATTAGCAAAAGCACATATTAATGTTGATATTATAATCCAAAGTGTAACTGAAGAGAACAAGTCTAGTATCTCATTCTCGATAAAAAATGAAGATTTAGTTGAAACAGTTAAAGTGTTAGAAAGGAACCGAGAGGCTTTAAGCTATGACAGAATTGAATGGGAATCAGAGTTAGCGAAAGTATCAATTGTTGGCTCAGGAATGATTTCAAATCCTGGAGTTGCAGCGGAGATGTTCGACGTGCTAGCTAAAAATGACATTGAAGTAAAAATGGTAAGTACTTCAGAAATTAAGGTTTCTGTAGTCATTGAAGAAGCAGGTATGATCAACGCAGTTGAAGTTTTACATGAAGCCTTTCAATTAGCAGAGATGGTAAAGGCATGAGAAAAAGCCTGATTGAAGTGAGGATGATCCTCTTTTCAATCGGCTTTTAATCTGTTTAACAGGAAATGAAGTACATCTTATTCTTCGTCAATTGAGTCTTTAGCGTCCCATTTAACTGTAATTAAAACAATGCCGTTCTTTTTCTTTGGGTGTTCAAAAGCTTCGCAGATGACCTTTTTATGTTGTTCCAATTGTTCGGCTAAAAAACCTGCTTCCAATTGGAATGTAGTTTGATTATTTCTTTTGCATCTTTCTTTAATTAAAGGGCTTGTCAGTAAAAAGTCAATTTCTTTCTTCGATTGGCTTTTAATTGAAAGCTGACCAAGGTCTGCTTGTAGAAAAAATGAGATCAATTCGTCCATAGAGGCTAATGGATACTTACGGGCAAGCCGTTTTCCAGCCCAATAAAGAATTTCTGGCGCTTCTTTTCCAAGTAAGTCTGTTAATAAGGTTTCTCGTATTAATTCATATCCAAATGCAGAAATTTGCTTTTCAACATTTTCGGTTGTTTGTGAAGATTCCATTTCAATCAAGATTCTCCCCTCTTTCTATGTGTCTATTATATACAATATTGCTGTGCATTTCTCGGGGTATAATGAATTATTATATGTGAAAAAATTGCTATTTTAATATATCGGGCACATAGAATGAGAGATTCGGAAAATACTTGAAACAAGTATAATCAAATGGAATGTAATTTATTTAAAAATTTTATTAATATTGAAGAATAAGTGTATTCGTTTTCTTGACGCTCCTTACTGATGGGAGTAAAATGAACATGTCACATAATTGTAAGAAATTCAACAACTTATGATGCAACCATGGATATAAATGGAAAACTGCATCTCGAATCAAATTGGGGGGTCTTTTTATGGCAGGTAATCGTGAGTTTTTTTATCGCAGATTGCATTCATTGCTAGGTGTCATACCGGTAGGTTTATTCTTAGTTCAGCACTTAGTTGTGAATCATTTTGCTACGAGAGGGGAAGAGGCGTTTAACAGTGCTGCTCATTTTATGGAAAGTTTACCTTTCCGTATATTCCTTGAAGTCTTTATTATCTTTATACCTTTATTGTTCCACGCAATCTATGGGATTTATATCGCATTTACTGCAAAGAACAACGCAACAAAGTATAGCTTTTTTAGAAACTGGATGTTCGTGTTACAACGTGTCACAGGAATCGTAACACTTATATTCCTTGTTTGGCATGTCTGGGAAACACGTGTCCAAGCTGCTCTTGGGGCAACAGTAGATTATAACATGATGGAGAGCATCTTATCGAATCCGTTCATGCTATGGTTCTACATAATCGGTGTAATCTCAACAATTTTCCATTTTGCGAATGGATTATGGTCATTCCTTGTAAGCTGGGGAATTACAGTGTCACCACGTTCTCAAGTGATTTCTGGCTATGTTACTTTAGGTGTATTTTTCGCATTATCTTATGTTGGTCTACGTGCGATTTTCGCATTCGTATAAACTGAATCGTTTTGATTTTTAGGTTGGACAAGTATTAAGGGAGTGAGTCAGATGGGTAAAGGAAAGGTAATAGTTGTCGGCGGTGGTTTAGCTGGCTTAATGGCAACAATTAAAGTTGCTGAAAAAGGTCATGAAGTTGATTTGTTTTCTTTAGTTCCGGTAAAACGTTCTCACTCTGTTTGTGCACAAGGCGGTATAAACGGAGCTGTAAATACAAAAGGAGAAGGAGATTCTCCATGGGAGCATTTTGATGATTCTGTTTATGGTGGAGACTTTTTAGCAAACCAACCACCTGTAAAGGCAATGGCAGATGCTGCTCCAGGAATCATTCATTTATTGGACCGTATGGGTGTTATGTTTAACCGAACACCAGAAGGATTGTTAGACTTCCGTCGCTTTGGTGGAACACAGCATCACCGTACTGCTTTTGCTGGAGCAACGACAGGTCAACAGCTTTTATATGCACTAGATGAGCAAGTACGTCGTCATGAAGTATCTGGACTCGTTACGAAATATGAAGGATGGGAATTCCTTGGTGCAGTAATTGATGACGATGGAGTTTGCCGCGGAGTTGTTGCGCAAAACTTAACAACAATGGAAATTAAATCATTCCGTGGTGACGCAGTAATTATGGCAACTGGTGGACCTGGAATTATCTTTGGTAAGTCAACGAACTCTGTTATTAACACTGGTTCTGCAGCTTCCATTGTATATCAACAAGGTGCATACTATGCAAATGGAGAGTTCATCCAAATTCACCCAACAGCAATTCCAGGAGACGATAAGCTGCGTCTAATGAGTGAATCTGCTCGTGGTGAAGGGGGACGTGTGTGGACGTATAAGGATGGTAAGCCTTGGTATTTCTTAGAGGAGAAATATCCGGCATACGGAAACCTTGTTCCACGTGATATCGCAACCCGTGAAATCTTTGACGTTTGTGTTAATCAAAAGCTTGGTATCAACGGAGAGAACATGGTTTACTTAGATCTTTCTCACAAAGATCCTAAAGAGCTTGATATTAAACTTGGTGGGATTATTGAAATCTATGAAAAATTCATGGGTGATGATCCACGTAAAGTACCAATGAAAATTTTCCCTGCTGTTCACTATTCAATGGGTGGATTATGGGTAGATTATGATCAAATGACGAATATCCCTGGTTTATTTGCAGCAGGAGAGTGTGATTACTCTCAACATGGTGCTAACCGCTTAGGAGCGAACTCATTGCTGTCTGCTATCTACGGTGGTATGGTTGCTGGTCCTAAGGCAATCGAATATATCAGTGGTTTAGAAAAGAGTGCAGAAGACTTGTCTCCTTCACTGTTTGAAGGATTTGAGAAAGCTGAAGAAGCGAAGTGGAATGACATCTTATCTCTTAATGGAACAGAAAATGCATATGTTCTTCATAAAGAGCTTGGTGAGTGGATGACAGATAACGTAACAGTTGTACGTCATAATGATCGCTTATTAAAAACAGATGAGAAGATTGTTGAATTATTAGAGCGTTATAAAAATATTAACATCAATGATACAGCTAAATGGAGCAACCAAGGTGCAATGTTTACACGACAATTGCAAAACATGCTACAGTTGGCTCGTGTTATTACAATTGGTGCATATAACCGTAACGAAAGCCGTGGTGCTCACTACAAGCCAGATTTCCCAGATCGTAACGATGAAGAGTTCTTAAAAACAACAATGGCGAAATTCGTAGATGAGAGTTCTGCTCCACAGTTCCATTACGAGGAAGTAGACGTAAGCTTAATTCCACCACGTAAGCGTGACTACACTAAGAAAAAAGGGGGTAAATAATAAATGCAAGAAACTAAGACAAATACAGTAAAATTTATTATTAGTAGACAAGACTCCCCTGAATCTGCCCCGTATCAGGAAGAGTTTGAATTAGAATATCGTCCGAATATGAACGTCATTTCTGCTCTTATGGAGATTAGACGTAATCCTGTCAATGTTAAAGGGGAAGCAACAACACCTATTTCTTGGGATATGAACTGTCTTGAAGAAGTTTGTGGTGCATGTTCAATGGTCATCAACGGAAAGCCACGTCAATCATGTACAGCGCTTGTTGATAAGCTTGAACAGCCGATTCGTTTAGAACCAATGCGCACGTTCCCTGTTGTCCGTGATTTACAGGTTGACCGTAGCCGTATGTTTGATTCTTTAAAGAAAGTAAAAGCTTGGGTTCCGATTGACGGTACGTATGATTTAGGACCAGGACCTCGTATGCCTGAGAAGAAACGTCAATGGGCGTATGAACTTTCTAAATGTATGACTTGTGGTGTGTGTTTAGAGGCATGTCCTAACGTGAACAGCCGTTCTAACTTTATTGGACCTGCTCCACTTTCTCAAGTGCGCTTGTTTAACGCTCATCCAACAGGTGAGATGAACAGATCAGAGCGTCTTGAAGAAATTATGGGTGATGGTGGTCTTGCAAACTGTGGAAATTCACAAAACTGTGTACAGTCTTGCCCTAAAGGAATCCCTTTAACAACATCAATTGCAGCGTTAAACCGTGATACAACATTCGAATCATTCCGTAGCTTCTTCGGTAGTGATTCGGTGTGATTCCATGAGAAAAACCTCTCCATTAGGAGAGGTTTTTTGTGTGAATTCCTTTTAAAATATTCTGAATTCTACTATAATGGAAAATATGAATGATCATTCACTCAACTGGGGGTATACGATGGCAAAGATAGCGTATGTTGAAGATTTTAAAACATGGGAAGAAGAGTTTGCTTTTTATTATCCCATTAAAGTCCGATTTTCAGAAACGGATATGTTCGGTCATTTAAACAATACAGTGACATTTGCATATTTTGAGCTGGCGAGAATCGAGTATTTTAAAAGCCTAGGCTTTATGCAGGATTGGGTATCACCTACAAGTGAAACGATTCCTGTTGTAGCTAATCTACAATGTGATTATTTAAAGCAAATTTATTTTGATGAAGAAATTAAGCTTTACGTAAAGGCAAATGCAATCGGAAATTCCTCAGTCGATATTCATTATATGGGGAAGAATGAACGAGATGAGGTAGTCCTTGCTGGAAGAGGGACTGTCGTACAAATGTCTAGAAAGACTGGAAAAGGTGAACCCTGGACGGAATTAATGAAAGCTCAGTTTACGACAACTCAAAATATAGCGGTAAAGTGAAACCTGTATTCTTTAAGAGGCTAAATGAATAATGTAAAATAGAAGGGCAAAGTGCTCTTCTTTTTTATTAGAAAAAATAGCCAAAAGGAGAATAAAATGAAAATCATTATTGCTCCAGATTCATTTAAAGGTAGTTTATCAGCTTATGAAGTCGCTCAAGCGATGGAAAGAGGGGTTTTAAAAGCAATCCCTCATGCAAAGGCTATTCTCGTTCCTCTGGCTGATGGTGGAGAAGGAACGGTTGACAGCCTTGTAAAGTCAACAAAAGGTCATATAGTAGAAGTAGAAGCAATGGATCCACTCTATCGCAGAAAACAATCTTTTTACGGGGTGTTAGGGGATCAGAAAACATGTGTAATTGAAATGGCAGCAACCTCTGGTTTGTACTTAATAACAGAGGAGGAGCGCAATCCGCTGAAAACGACGACATTCGGAACGGGTGAGCTAATTAAGCATGCTTTGGATCAAGGATATCGAAAGTTTATAATAGGCATGGGCGGAAGTGCAACAAATGATGGTGGCTCAGGCATGCTTCAAGCGCTAGGAATGAGGCTTATTGATCAAGAAGGCTACGAGGTAGGGCTTGGTGGTGAAGGGCTTGAAAAGATCTCGAGAATAGATGATTCAAGTTTTGATACAAGAATACAAGAGAGTGAATTCCTTATTGCCTCTGATGTGCAAAATCCATTTGTTGGCATCACTGGCGCCTCTTACATCTTCGGTCCACAAAAGGGTGCTACACCAGAGATCGTTGAGAGATTGGACCGATGTTTATCACATTGGGCGGATCAGATACAACAATTTAATGGCAAGAGCATTCATGAGCTACCTGGGGCTGGAGCAGCAGGGGGATTATGTGGAGCATTCCAAGCATTTTTTCCTTCGAAAACACAAAAAGGGATTGAAATCGTCCTAGAATATTCAAATATAAAAGCTCATCTGCATGACGCTAGCTGTGTTCTAACTGGAGAAGGTAAGATCGATGAACAGACGGCATATGGAAAAACACCAATGGGCATTGCAGAACTAGCAAAGCGACACGAACTGCCTGTTTTTGCAATAGCTGGTTCAGTAGGAGAAGGTATCGATCGTCTTTATCAATACGGAATTACAAGCATCCATAGTATCATCCAAGGGCCAATGACACTGCAAAATGCAATGAATGAAGGGTCGGCAATGATCGAACAATGCGCAGAGCAAGTCATGCGTACTTATAACGCTGTAAAACGGCTACATGATGCGTAATTGGACAAACTCCTCATTTTTAAAATAAATCCTATCTTGTTGATGAATTATAGTCACTCCCTCCCAGCAATGTACATAAGATATGATGACTAAATATATACCCACCCCGCGATTCATAGCTGGCGAAAGGCAAGGAGGGTTACAATACTTGAAGGAGAATGAATATACTCACAAGCCGTTACTCACTAAACGCGAAAGAGAAGTATTCGAACTGTTAGTCCAGGACAAAACCACACGTGAAATCGCTGGTGAATTGTTTATAAGCGAAAAGACGGTTCGGAATCATATTTCGAATGCCATGCAAAAGCTTGGTGTAAAGGGGCGATCACAAGCTGTTGTAGAGCTCCTTCGAATGGGAGAGCTAGAACTTTAATCTAGGCCGGCAGTCAATATTGGCTGCCGGTTAACAGATTTTATGGGGATTTCTAGAAGATTCGACAATTTCAACTTGAATTTTATTGTGAAAAAGGTGAAAATGAATCAAAAGGGAGTTTAGTAACCCGAAAAATTGGATTTATTTACATAGGAGTGTATGGAATGGAACTTGAGGAGTTAAAGAAATCAGAAGGATATGAATTAGTTGCTGATATCGAGAAGGATTTGCGATACATTTCAGGTATTATCAAACAAAAAGGACGAGAAATACTAAGCAATTATACAATTACTCCCCCTCAGTTCGTTGCCTTACAGTGGTTATTGGAAGATGGCGACATGACAATTGGTGAATTATCGAATAAAATGTATCTAGCATTTAGTACAACAACAGATCTTGTTGATCGTATGGAGAAAAGCCTTCTTGTTAAAAGAGTGAAAGACCCTAATGATCGACGTGTTGTCCGTATTCATCTTCTTGAAGAAGGTGAAAGAATCATTGAGGAAGTTATTTTGAAGCGTCAAGCCTATTTAACCGAATTATTAAAGCATTATAATGTAGAAGAAGTGACCCATTTACGAGAGACATTAAAACGATTGCATCATGATATGCGTACAGAATGAGGCGGTATGTTTGAATAACCCAATTGGAATTATTGATTCGGGAGTTGGAGGGTTGACGGTTGCAAAAGAGGTAATGCGTCAGCTCCCAAATGAAAATATTATTTATTTAGGAGATACGGCAAGATGTCCGTATGGTCCAAGAACAGGCGAAGAAGTAAAAGCGTTTACATGGGAGCTTTCTCGCTTTTTAATGACAAAACAAATCAAAATGCTGATTATCGCATGCAATACAGCAACTGCGGTAGCACTAGATGAAATAAATGCTGAACTACCAATCCCTGTATTAGGTGTAATCGAACCAGGTGCAAGAACAGCAATCAAAGTAACGAATAATCATGTGATCGGCATATTAGGAACGGAAGGTACAATCAATAGCGAAGCTTACGTACATGCCCTACAAGATATTCATCAAGATGTTGTAGCACACGGACTAGCTTGTCCTAAATTTGTTCCCCTTGTTGAGAGTGGAGAATACGATGGAGAAATTCCGATGAGGGTTGTTTATGAAACATTACGTCCCATGCATCAAACAGGAATTGATACATTAATTTTGGGTTGCACCCACTATCCGCTATTGCAACCTCTAATTCAGCGAGTGATGGGAAAAGAAGTGAAGGTAATTAGCTCTGGGGACGAAACGGCGAGAGAAGCGAGCACAATCTTGTCTCATAAGCGACAATTAAATCGGAGCAAAAAACAGCCGACGTATGAATTTTATACAACCGGCTCCCCTTCAATCTTTTCAAAAATTGCTTCAAATTGGTTAAATAAAGGCGAAATTAGAGTAGATAAAATTAAATTGTAAATTCTAGGCGCAGGCAATATTTGTCTGCGTTTCTTTGTTGTCTTTTAAGGGATGTCCAAATTTGTCTAAAATCTCTTTTTACTTTTCTATCATTAGACGGTCTAATTTTGAAACAAGCTCGTATACATGTAGTACAAACTGTCTTAGGAGGGAAAAGCGATGATGATGAATAAAAAAACAGCACTGATCACGGCGATGGTTGCACTCGCAACTGTTTTAAGTGGCTGTGGCTTATTTGGTGGGGATAAGAAGGAAGCAGTCGATCCACCAAAAACAGTCCAATATACAGATGATGAAGAGGTAGGAACAGAAGATACAGAAACTGAAGAAGGTGTTGAAGAAAAGGTAGCTAGAGAAATCTATTTAATTGATCATAATGGCTATGTTGTTTCACAAACACTAGAATTGCCAAGAACGACGTCAGTTGCTACACAAGTATTAGAGCATTTAGTTGTAAATGGACCAGTGACGGAGATGCTGCCTAATAATTTTCGTGCAGTCATTCCTGCAGGAACGGAATTATCTGTTTCGGTGGATGAAAATGGTGTTGCTACAGTTGATTTCTCTGAGGAGTTTGCCGAGTATAAAGCTGAAGATGAAGCGAAAATCCTTCAATCGATTACATGGACGTTAACTCAGTTTGATACAATCGATAAGGTTAAACTGAAAATGAATGGTTACGATCTAAAGGAAATGCCGGTTAATGGGACACCAGTTCGTGCTGAATTGAGTCGTGCCAATGGAATTAATATAGATACAACTGATGTAGCTGATATTACGAATACTAAACCAGTGGTTGTTTATTACTTAAGTGAAGTAGGGGATTCTTACTATTATGTACCTGTTACAAAACGAGTAAGCAACAAGATTCAGGATAATATAGTAGCGGCGATTCAGGAGCTTGTAAAAGGACCATCACATCAATCAAAACTATTAAATGATTTTGATGGTGACGTTGCATTGTTAGATGCGCCGCAAATTGATGAACAAGGAAAAGTGACATTAAACTTTAATGAATATATTTATGGCAGCTTTGAAGAGAATATGATTTCAGAGCATGTAATCAACTCGATCGCACTTTCTCTAACTGAACTAGAAGGAATTCAGAGTATTGCAATAACGGTTGATGGCCAAACTGATTTTGTAACAGAAGATGGAGAAAAAGTATCGGAATCTGTGACAAGACCAGAAAAAGTGAATACAGGTAGTTTCTAAAGAACAGTTTTTGATATACTATATAATAACAAAAGAGAGGTAGGCTTATGGCTACCTCTTTTTCATGCGCCATCTTCATCACAACTTTTACTAAAAAAGAAGAAATAAATGCGCGTATGTGATAGAAGGAGGAGTAAAGATTGCGTCACGACGGAAGAGATTCGTTGCAATTAAGACCAATACATATCGAAACAAATTACTTAAAACACCCAGAAGGTTCTGTCCTAATTACGGTTGGAGATACGAAAGTCATCTGCACAGCGAGCATTGATGATCGAGTTCCTCCGTTTATGCGAGGACAAGGAAAAGGCTGGATTACAGCAGAGTATGCGATGCTCCCACGGGCAACAGAAGATCGTAATATTCGCGAGTCTTCTAAAGGAAAGGTTCAAGGAAGAACAATGGAGATTCAGCGATTAATCGGACGTGCTCTTCGTGCAATTATTGATTTAGATGCATTAGGTGAAAGAACAATCTGGATTGATTGCGATGTTATTCAAGCGGATGGTGGAACAAGAACAGCATCGATTACAGGTGCATTTGTTGCACTTTCATTAGCTGTAAGTAAACTTGTTGAGGAAAAGAGGCTATCGACTTTTCCTATTAAAGATTTCTTAGCAGCAACGAGCGTTGGTATTTTAGAAGATGGTGAAGCAGTTGTTGACTTGAACTATATAGAGGATTCGTCAGCGAATGTTGATATGAACATCGTTATGACAGGCAATGGTGAATTTGTAGAACTTCAAGGCACTGGGGAAGAAGCGACATTCTCTATTAATCAACTTCAGCAAATGCTTTCAGCTGGGGAAAAAGGAATCAATGAATTGTTTAATATTCAAAAACAAGCTTTAGGTGAAGCAATTGTCGAAAAAATTAAGGGTGGCCAAGCGAAATGAGCAGACAAGTGATTATTGCGACAAAAAATGCAGGTAAGGCAAAAGAGTTTGTGAATATGTTCTCACCTTTAGGTTATTCAGTTAAAACATTATTAGATTTTCCAGAAATAGCAGATGTCGAAGAAACAGGTTCAACATTTGAAGAGAATGCAGTCATCAAAGCTGAAGCGATATCAAAGGAACTGAATACGATTGCAATAGCGGATGATTCGGGCTTAATGATCGATGCGTTAAATGGACAGCCGGGTATTTATTCTGCACGCTATGCAGGTGAAGAGAAAAGTGATCAAGCGAATATTCAGAAGGTATTAGCGGAGCTTAAAGAGGTCGATGAAAACGACCGAACTGCCCGCTTCTATTGTGCGTTGGCAGTTGCGATACCAGGAAAAGAAACAATGACTGTTTCTGGAACATGTGAAGGCCGTATTTTACGTGAAGAACGTGGTACGAACGGCTTTGGGTATGACCCGATCTTCTTTAGCAATGAGAAACAAAAAGCAATGGCAGAGCTCTTGCCAGAAGAAAAAAATAAGATTAGCCACAGAGCACATGCTCTAGCAAAATTAAAAAATGAGTTGCATCATCTGATTGGAGATGAAAATGCATGAAAATGGTCGTTGTCAGCGATAGCCATGGTTCAACGGAAGTCTTAGAACAACTCTATCAAAGACATAAAGACGAAGCCAGTGAGTTTATTCATTGTGGAGATTCAGAGTTAATGAGAGATGATTCAGTGTTATCTCCATTTAAAGTGGTGCGAGGCAATTGTGATCGTGAAGTGGATTTTCCAAATGAGCTTCTTAGTGAGGTTCATGGCACGCCTTTTTATGTAACGCATGGACATTTATACTCAGTCAAATCAACTTTGTTAAACCTTCAGTATCGAGCGAAGGAAGTAGGAGCAAAGCTTGTTTTCTTCGGACATTCTCACATGCTCGGTATGGAGAAGATCGATGAAGTTGTCTTCATGAATCCTGGCAGCATTCTTTTGCCAAGAGGAAGACGAGAGCAAACATATTTGCTGTTGGAATTCACTGAGAATGAAGTGACTGCAAAAGTATTTACCGTCGATGGTGAGGAACTTCAAAACCTTGAGCAAAACTTTATGATATAATCCTTTTATAAATATAGAGGAAAGTGAACACTTTCCTCTAAAAAGTTTTATAAAACCTGTTGACTTTATAAAGCTTGTCTAATATAATAAATCTTGTCCTGTTACAAGGCATACATATTACTAATCAAACATCATGTCCCAGTAGCTCAGCAGGATAGAGCAACGGCCTTCTAAGCCGTCGGTCGGGAGTTCGAATCTCTCCTGGGACGCCATTATTTACTACATACACTACCCATTACGGCGAAAGTCGACGTTATATAAGCCTTCTAGTTCGTTAGTTGAAACGGTCAATGATTCGGTCAACTAATACGCTAGGAGGCTTATTTTTTATGACGAAAAGGAAAGCGTCGCTCATGGTTAAGCACGATTTGACCGGAATATTTGACGCACCAACCCCAATTAAACCTCACGTAACAAATGGATTCCCGATTGAAAATGCGCTAAAGGTAGTAGTCCGCCAAATGGAGGCTACCGGTATGCGCGAAAGAACGATACTTGATTACGAAACTCACGTAAATCATTTCGCAACTGTAACTGGCGCACAAACAATGGACGAGCTATCGGCCGATTATATTTATCGTTGGCTATCGTCTATGGTCGTCAGCAACCAAACGAAACTTACGAGACTAAAGTGTTTAAAAGCGTTTTTATCAAAGTGTTTTACTAACGGTTGGTTGTCCGTCAATTTTTGGTCATCAATCAAAATTAAAGTAGATATGCCCGTCAAAGAAGGCGCAACGGAGAAGGAAATTAAAATTGTGCTGGCCATGCTCGATTTAACTAAATTTGTAGAGCTACGGGATGCTGCCGCAATATTAATGATGTATCAAACGGGCGTAAGAATTGGGACGATCGTTGAATTGCGCGAATCTCACGTTAATTTAGATGAAAAACTCTTGATGCTCGACGGAGGAATCATTAAAAACCACGAGTCTCTCTATTTGCCGTTTGACAATACGCTTGGAAGAGTTTTAAGCGCCTTAATAGAACAGAACGCGCTCGTAAGGAAAGAACAACGTGTTAATAATGACTACCTATTTATTACTAAGAATGGCGGAAAAGTGACGTCAGGACTAACGAATAATAACATAACAAAAAGATTGGCAAGGTATGCGAAAGATTATGGATTAAAAAATATTAACCCTCACGCACTCCGTCGGGGTTTTGCGAAGAATTTACTAAACAAAGGGGCAAATATAGCGCTTATATCTAAGGCACTTGGACATAGTGATTTAGCGGTTACAACACGCTATTTACACTTAGACAAAGAAGAAGTAGCCGAAGGTCTTAAAAAGTTTCTATAAACAAAAAAAATAGCGCGGGTTGCTACCAACAACCCAACGCCCCGAAATCACTATACATAGAGTATACCGAAAAAAATAGCGTCATGCAACGCTTATTTGAGTATGCCTTAAAAATGGAAGGGGTCTGCGCGGAACAGGAGTCGTGATGAAGCAAATCGACATAATCGCGTCGGAATCAACGTTTGAATCCCTCGCAACCTTCGAATCAGTCGAAGCCTTAAACGATGCCGTCCGCAATCACAAGGACGCGCACAAGCTAAACAAGACGGAGCTAGCCGTCCTAGATATATTGCATCGATATAGCGCCAAGTACAAAGGCGTTAGTTTCTTGCGCAAGAATAAGATCGGCCAGCTGGTCGACAAGTCTAGGCGGACTATTATACGTGTCTGCCAGCGTTTGGAGGCGTTAGGCATCATCCGTCAATACGCCATGAAACGGGAGAGCGACATGCAGCAAACGTCGAATGCTATCGCTATTTGCGCGCTAAATGTCACACAAGACGTCGCCGAAAATGTCACGCCAATAAAACCACTTCCTACTAAAACAAATACATTTACTAAAGTACGTACGCTAGCGCAGCCGATAAAGCCGGCATGGATTCCGCAGGCTTTTTTCGATATGGTAGTTTCGCATATTCATAGCGTTCGAGAAATCGAGGATTATTGGCGGAGCGTACACGCTATTACATACGAGTATAACCTTGCGCAAGATGAACGATCATCGATCGGCATAGAAGCGTTCTTAGCCATGAAATCAAAGCGTAAGAGCCTTCGTAATCCTATCGGATACTTTGCAGGAGCAGTCAAGCGAAAGGCTAAAAAGCACTATTTAGACGGCTTATTTGAGCGCTACCTTACATCGTAACTTTCGGTCGTTCAATCGTTGAACTAGCGACCTAACATCTAAACCAAATGGTTTAAAAGTTGACGGCGCGCACCGTAGAATTGCCGACGTCCGCAATTTTGGTCTTACGGAAAACGACGACGTCGTCGCATTTACAAGTCCGTGCCACGTGTCACGCTTTTCAGCTCGGACATATGGGCGGGGGACATAGTTAGGTGGCGTAATGCTTTAAAATCAGCGAGGGGTCGCCCGTGGACGGACGGCTCCAAAACTCAGGGGGTTTTAGCCGAATTTATTATCGTTTTAATAACGTTTGTTTTATGCATAATCTGCGCGATCATTTGCTCTGAAAACGTTGATATGACAAGGATGTATAAAAACGTGCATAAAAGATAAATTTACATATTGCGCAAAGTATTGATATGACTACGTTTGAAAAAACGTTCGGTTCCGGTAGGGTTTATTATGTAAACTAACTTTGTATTTTGTATGCAACATTACGTATGAAAAAGGGACGAAAATTAGCATATTGCTATTGGAAAATAGTCGATTTTTCAGACCCCCAAGCCGCCCCATTTAATGCCGCCTGACTGCTTAAAAATACCACCGCGCAATTTTTCAAACTCGGGGCGTCGCTGCTTCGTCTATCTTCGCGAGTACCTTCGACAACTCCTTATTAATCTGACGACCACTAAACCGCATAACTTGCCATCCATTCTTGCGCAAATATTTATTCTTCTGTCGATCGTGCGCTTTTTGTTCGGGCGATGAATGATAGGCTTTACCGTCGCACTCGATCGCTAAATTAAGCGAAGGTATAGCCAGATCAATCCTATACTTTCCGCAGCGGACTTGTGGACTAACTACGTATCCATTTGATACTAGCGCATTATAGAGCCGACGTTCAATATAGCTTTCGCATGCAGGTTCAGCACTAATTTTAGTTTTGGGCGGTTTGTAGAAGGTAAATGCAACAATAGCTGCTACGATAAGGCCGATAAATACAACGTAATCAAGCATGACGATCACTCCTTATAAGCAAGTATCGCCACGAGTGAAAACGTTTATAAGCTGGACGGTAGAAGAGGTTTTATTTTCCCTTTGTCGAATGTATTAGGCGAGGTGATCCGATATGCCATTAAAAAACCGATTAAAAGAGCTGCGACATGACCACCACATGAATCAAACGGAATTTGCGCACTACCTTAACATAAGTCATGGCCAGTATAACCGATATGAGCGCAATCATACGCAGCCATCCCTTGAAATTGCTATCCGGATAAGTGACAAACTTGGCCGTCCAGTTAACGATATATTTATCATTGAGGACAAGCCGTCTACTACTTAGGTATAAATTATGTAGGGACACGCAATATTACCGCATTAATTACATAAGATTCTACATAGCATAATTACCGCAGTTTATAACATCTAATCGTTGACATCATGCGAATTAATCAACTTGTGTAAAAGGAGACGATGTAAAATGTTATTTAGTGGAGGCGTTTTGTTGGCGGCCGGCGCGACGGTTGCCGTGGCGGCATTGGATCGGACGTTGGAGTCGTACGGCTACGGATGGGTTGGCAGCACCTTGCGCATATTGTTGCCTATAGCCGGCTTAATTGCGGGCGTATATTTTATCGAGACTAATCCGATATTGGGCTGGCTACGATGAGTTGGCGCGCTAAGTTGTCCGTCCGTCACAAGTTAGTTAAAGCATTTAAAGCAGGCGGTTTTTATCTTGGCGATGATAGCCGGCCTATCCTTCCTAAAATCCACAGCGTAAATATTACGACTGATTCTACTACTACATCATTTACTATTCCAAACGGACTTGATCCGAAGAAGCTCACGAAACATTCCTATGTCTTTCATCAATATTTTGGCGCAAACATTAGCCTTGACGGTGAATATAAACGTTTTACTTTAACGATTAATCATCGCAAGATGCCGTCAAAACTTGTGTATGAGTTGCCTGTCTTTTCACAATACGATGTCCCGATACTATGCGGTCAGGACGAAGCTGGAAACATGGTCGTATATGACGCTGTAAACGAGCCGAATTGTCTTATAGCAGGCGAGCCGGGCGCCGGTAAGTCTACACAATTGCGCTCTATTCTCACGACTCTTATTCGGACGAAATCAGCAGAAGAATTGCATATCTATCTCGGTGATTTAAAAATGAGCGAGTTTTTTCTATTTCGCAATGTTCAGCACGTAAAGTCGGTCTGCGTCTATCCCGATCATCTATCGCGCATGTTGGACTTTCTTCATGGGGAAATGCAGCGAAGGGGCGAATTGCTTAATAAACACGGCGTGACTCATATCAATAAGTTATCCAAACGACCGCCTTATATCATGCTAGCTATTGATGAAATAGTAATGATAATGGACGATAAGCAGATGCGCAAGCAACTCGTTCAATTAGTCGCGCTTGGTCGTGCGCTTGGCATATACGTTATATTGTCGCTCCAACGACCATCGCATGACATCCTCGATACGAAGATTCGAGGCTTGTTAACCGTGCGCATGGGTTTTAGGACAACAGACTTATCAAACGCACGGATTATAGGGACGCCCGGTAGCGAGAAAATAAGCAAAATGACACCGGGAAGGTTTATATGTAAGCGCGATGATTTAGTGGAATTGCAGGCGCCATACTTAGCGGAAGAGGATGCGGCTTTAATGCTCGAAAGATATAAAATAGGTGGTTGGCATAATCAGTTTGCGGACGCTAATATAGTCGAGCAGCTAGAAGAAAGCGAGGTATTCAACGATGTTAACTAAGCGCGATAAATTAATCATAGCGGACTTGGCTAGGTTCCGTGTAATGGATCGCGACAGTATCGCAGAACTTCATTTCAACGGACTTAAAAAGCCGATCACGGCAGCAAATGCAGTATTGTTACGATTACATCGCGACGGTCATATTCAGCGCTCGACGTCGTTTAGTCCTTACGTTTACTATGGCGCAGAACTACGAATCAAAAAAGATAGCGCTAAGATAAATCATTGGCTTGCGATGCTCGACGTCTATAAGCAGATGCGAAAATTTGGCCCGATTGAATCGTTTGTCGTAGAGCCGAAGCTAGGCGCAAAGGGAACGGCAGAGCCGGACATAAAGGTGAATTTCCGCAAGACACCGTTTTACATTGAAGTGCAGCGAACGCAATATAGCGCGAAAGTGATGGATGCAAAACTCCAACGATATGAAGAACTTTATCGATTAAATCCGTTTCCTCACCTTTTAATTATTTCGGATGTTCAGTATAACGTACCGATGGAACTACCTTTTCGCGTGTTTCAAGCGCCGAGCTTTGACGAGTTCATGGCGATGTTTAAGCCAAGCAACCCTGCGCAGAAAGTAGCGTCCGGAGGGATCAGATACGTAGTAAAATAAAAAAGGCCGCCGATCTTATTCGGAGGTCTTTTCTAATTCTACTAGATCTTCTATTCTTTCAATATTTAGTACGGATGCAATCTCTTCGATAAGTTCTTTATTTAGAGATTTGCGCTGGTTGTTGTAGAGTTCACTAATAGCCGCGGTTCTAACTCTTCTTTCATTTCCAACTTTATCACGTTCTTGATTTATCAAAGTGGCTAAGTCTAGTTGACTCATTCCTCGATCTTTTAATACTTTGTCCAATCTTATTATAAGTTTGACTTTTCCCATCTTTTAAATCTCCCCTACCTTTTATATTTTTAATTATATATCAAATGAAAAAATTTCGCAATTTAGTAATTTTATTTGTTGACATTACGAAATAACGTAATTATAATAAGGTTATAAATTACTAAATAACGTAATTAAGGAGGTCTTGAAATGGGAGTATTATTTGCAATCGGTTGGTTCACGGTAGCCTACGTTACTGCAATCATCGCGCTAAGATGGGTAGGTGTGCGCCATGATTAAGCTCAAAGTCGGAGATTCCTGTCCGTTGAGCCAATTCGAAATAAACCGCATCAAGCGCGAACTAGAGCGCCAAGTTAAGTCGATCAACCAATCGACCGGCGTCCTAGCCGAAATGAACAAGCGCGAGCTATACGGAATGCGTTTAATCTGCGCACATATAGGCATAATGATCGAAGTTGTTGAAGGAGGCGATGGTCATGCGTAAGGTAATCCGGTTCTACTCTTCGCTCGACGCCGATTTCGAACCGACGGTCGACGAGGCGATATTGCTTGCGCCGGATATTGTCGTTGAGGATTACGGATTGGAGGGCGTAGCGTTTCGCGTAAGTCCCAAGCCGATCGGGGATAGCGTCGACTTGGACGCGTGTCGGCTGTTGGTTGTCAGCGTTGATTATAGGGATGTCACTTTAGAGGAATTGGAAAGTATGTCGTTAATCGATTTTATTAAAAAATACGCAAAGGGAGCGATTTAAGATGAAAAAAGTAACGGTTAAGTATTTATTTGAGGGCATTATTAGCGAGCATGACACTGAAACGGGTATTTTACTTGGCGACAAAGCTTTAGTAACTGGCGGCGGCGAGATAGGGCTTTATCGTGTAAAAGCAACGAGTGAAAAGGACGTCTACTTAGTCGATTTAGATGAAGCGCCGGAGGATTATGCCCTCGATGAACTAATCGACTTGCTAGCGGGGTAGGTCGCGAAAATAGGTGATCGTTACGTTGACCGGTTTAGGCTACCGGAACAGCTAACGACTTAAATGATAGCGTCGACTTTTTGCGGAGCACATACAGCGGCAACTGTGTGTTTGTTGCGCAGAGAGCCGACGCTATTGGCCGTTAAAGGGGGGTAACTACTATTGACATCCTTGCAAAAAGAAGAGCTGACCCAAACATTATGTGTATCAGGTAAACTGTCAGTTAAACTGACGGTATTAGAACAGGATACGTTTATTTGTGACCTTAGTTGCATCGCCCGTTTTGGGCGGTCCAATTTCCAAGAAAAACCCCAAAATGTGAGCGGTTTTATTTTCGAAAACGTCATACGAATAGAGAAAGTTAAACGAATATTGACCATTATTCAAATGTCAAACGTTATTAATTTATAAGGGGGAAAAACGTAATTCGTGCAAATAATTATTATATCAGATGTATCACCTTATGAGTGGATAGTACACTAAGTATTTATTTTAATAGATTGTGTACTTTTCCTATTTTTTGAATTTTGTATTGTACAATTTTTTTAACGGACAGAACAAGTAAGTGTCACATGACACAATTGGGAGGTATTCAAATGGAAGCTATCAAAATCAAACTAACAAAAATAAAAACAAACCCGAAACAACCGCGAAAATATTTTGACGAGGAAAGGTTGAAAGAATTAGCTGATTCAATTGCAAATGACGGTCTAAAAACTCCTATTCTTGTTAGGCCAATAGGTGAAAGTTATGAAATAGTCCAAGGTGAGCGCCGTTATCGTGCGAGCAAACTTGCCGCATTAGAAACTATTGCGGCATTTGTGGAAGAACTTTCGGAGGAAGAGTCTTTTCATTTAGCGGTGATCGAAAACATTCAGCGAGAACAGTTATCTCCAATTGAGGAAGCGCAGGCATTTATGAGGTATGTCGAAATGGGTTACACTCATGATCGAATTGCGAAAAAGGTAAGTAAGGGAAGAACTTACGTCACAAGTAGACTAAGGCTTTTGAAATTGTCACCTTTTATACAGGAATGGATTTCAAAAGGGTCACTAACAGATGGACATGCGAAACAAATTTTAAAACTAGAAAGCATTATGAATAGATTACTTATAAATGCGGTATTCACAGAAGATACACCTTTTGATTATGTTCAAAGGCTTTTTCACAACGATTTTTGGTATGACGTTGATACTGGTAAAAAGGTTACGGTTAAAGATGTTCAGCAGTGGGCGGATTGGTTTTATTATCGAATCGTGCGAGCGATAGTAGCCCACTTAAGAGGCGAAAGTGACGAAATAACTGGTTATTCAATGGGATACGAACTCACTGCTGAATTTTTTTGTAGAATGTACAATCTAAATCTATCACTATTAATGCCAAGCGACTTTGACTTTGCTAATGATTTCGAAAGAAACTACTTTGAAAAAGACTATAATGAAAAGTTTCGCCCGTGGATGGTTGACCGATATTGGGATGAATCTCGCAATCTTACAGAATGGTTAGAGCCTAGGCAGTTAAAATTATCAGATTTAAATAAACAACCAGCAAAATCACTTGAGGAAATTACTGCTGAGATAAAGCATTTCAAAGATGTTGCCGATTTGGCGTGTGAAAAAGTTGCAACATTAACAGGGAAAACACCAAAAGAAGTTGAGGATGAGTTTTTTTCTAACTTGGTGTCACGTGACACCATTTAAATGGCGACAAAAAGGTATTGGTGAGAGGTTATCCCCATGGCCTTTCGATTTTTTTTGGTCGTGGGGTAAACACAATTTAACTTAGGAGGGATATATCTAATGAACGCAAAGTTAATCCGCTTTATTCGCCAGTCAAACGATTTAACTCAACAGCAGATGGCGGACATCTTAGGCGTAAGTAAAACGTTAATATGCCTAATTGAGCACGAAAAGAAAAATATCAGCGCAAGGGTCAGTAAGAGACTAATCGATCACTTTGGCGCTGAATATATCAGCAAATGTCGAGAGTTTTTTAAAAGTGTATAGGAGGGAGTAAAAACATGGGGGATACGTTTAATATTACGGAGGATTTTACAAAAAGTCCGAATAGCCTGCGCAGATTATACATGTACTGTCCTAAGTTTACGGGCAACACGATTGTAGTCTATGAGTCTATTATGGCTTACTACAATGACGATTATGGATACGCATTTCCGACGTATTGGCAACTTGCGCAAGATACAGGACTAAGTGAGTCGAGTGTGAAAACGCAAATTGCTACTCTAAAAGAGGTGGGACTCGTTGAGGTTAAAAAGACATATGTCGGGGCCGCGAGAAATAACGTGTATATTCCGTTTGCGCCAATTAAGGACAAGGATGTATTTTTTCGCAAGTTTCCGGAGGCTGAAAAAAAGTTTGATGAACATGAGAAGAAGCTCTTAGAATCTAAAGCAGCAAGCTTACAAAGATGGGCTAAATAAGGCAGAAATCATCGTACAGTTAAATTTTATACGTATATACAGTTAAATTTTATACGTATATACAGTTAAATTTTAGCTGTTATATAGATTTACTTACTTAGATTTACTTATTAATAATTACGTTGCACCTATAACTCGCTATCGCTCGTTATAGATGCTACCAATTATAAGTAATATATTTCTGCGCAAATAAGAACTTTTATAAAAGATAAGAGAGACAAGCATACGTATAAAATTTAACTGTATAGAACATGGGGGAGATTGGATGAAAGGAAGTATTGAGCCTGGGTTAGGAGCTATTGAATTTGCGCGTCAGTTTACTAAAGGAATGACAATGAATGAAGCAAGACCGATTATTGCAAAGCTTAATAGTGGAAAATTACATGATCAAAAAGATAAGAGAGTTAAACGTTGTCTAGTTTGTAATTACTACTGGCGCGATGACAGTCTGCGAAACACGAAAAAAACTTGTTCAGACGAATGTCATACCTCGAAAAAAACGATACAAAAGCAGATACAGAGAGAACAACAAGCGCTAGTTAATCCAAAACCTAGAAAACGAAAGCTAGTTGATGATTATTATTGGTGGCATGAGTATCCTTTTTGGATCAATGAATACAGCATGATGAAAATCTCATGGAAGTACGAAGTACCAAGAGGGGTAGACTTAATGAATTTTGTTTCATTCCAAAAAGATTCTTTAGGAGATGGGAATCGTGTTAAGCCTAAACATAAGCATATGGATGATCCCAGTCTTAATTATTTTGAAAAAGAAAAAAAGAAGAGAAAAATTTAAACGGCGACAAAAAGGTATTAGTGAGAAGGTATCAGACAAGCCCTTATTTTTAGGGGTGAAAGTAATAAAAAGGAGGGAAATGATAAATGACTGCCGAGAAGTTTAGAGCGCTGCGATACTATATGGATATGAGTCAGACGGAGTTTGCAAAGTTGTTAGGGGTATCGACCACTACAATAGGTCGGATTGAGACAAAAAGTTTAGATATCACGCCGCGAATTAAAGCTAAGCTTGCGCGAGTTCCGATTGATGCTGGCTTTACAGATTTTTATGATAAGATGCGCCGAATTAATTAAAGACTTCATAGTCTTTTTTATTTTTGCTCGGAAAGGAGAATGACTTACGGGAAATGAAATTTGGAAAATAGAGACGGGCTGGCTCGCAGGCTACACGGAAAACCGCGATTTAATCCGCCGGATCAAGCGTTATAAAAAGGATTGGACGATTATGGCGGATTATTATAAACATGGTCGGCTGATAGGCGTGCAATTTAAGATTCCGGTCGAACAAAGACGTTCCGCCGAGCGAATGTTCAGAGTGACAGAAAATAAGCAAAATGAAGCCGTTTGAGGCGTTTTAGGAGCGAACCCTAAGCGTAATACTCAAACGGTTTTTTAACGCCTAAAAACCGTTGATTTTATTAAAAATCTGTTGGTTACACACATTTTTGGAGGAATAAGCAGAGCAAGGGTAAGTGATGGAAAATAGCTTCTGATAAACCGCGTCATATCAACGTTTATAGAGCGTCAAAATGAGGGTCGGGTACTATCTATCCAAACTGTCGATTTTAATGTTTTATTTTCCATCACGGGAGGGATAACGATGGCTTTTAAATACGAGTTAATCAAAGGCGACGCCACAATGCGCAAGCCACAAACGGCGCGCGTAACATTTGACGACGGCAAAACGATTGATTATCTGTTCGGGCATTATATATCGCGTCAAACAATCGACGCAATTTTGCCCCGGTTAGTCATGGATAACCGAAAATCACGACGTAAGGCGGTGTAAAAATGGAGTGCATTTATCAAGTTCATAAGTATTATGGCAACTACGGAGGGAAAAACATGGGATATTACGAGAGACAAGCGATTTGTGGCCGGACGAGCGAGTTCTTTGCGGGGAATGTTGCTTATATCAACTACGACGTACAGCCGATTGATTGCGGCTATTGGACATCGTGGGAGATTAGTACAAGCGCCGGCGAAATGATCGCATTTGAGCGCAAATCGACCAAGCACGGCAATATTTACAACGCGATTGCAGATACGATCGATCGTGCAATTAGCCATGCGCGGAAATATAACGGCCTCGTCGTTTGTAAAATCGGCAACAAAGATGCGAACGAGGTCAAGGCGCAGATGCAAAAGAAAGGGGAGGCGATAGAATGCGCGGAGAGAAACGAAAGCGACGAACCGCGATTAGACGGGGTTTTAAGCTAGTCGACTTATTATCGCAGAAAACTATTAATCAATTGAAAGGGGTCAGGACAACGTGACGTTCTTCTTGAAATTTTATAAGAAAAGGAAGTTTATATTATGATTACGAGCCGTCAATTAGTCAATCCGGAGGTGGTTGATCCGGTGCGGACAATGGTCGCTAATCCTGCCGTCCAAGCTATTCCGGTTATACCTGTCCGCAAAGCTATTGTAAAAAAGGAAACTAAGACGCCATTCGGCTCAGTCTATTCCAATGTGATATTTAGCGCGATTGACGCTCTAACTGACGAAGAAATTGCGAGACATGAGATAAATGTGAGAGTAATCGAAACTAATAGATCAAGAGTATGGGCGGCCGAGCATGAGTTTAAAGGGAAATTGAAGCAACAGGGTTATGAGATATGTTAGCGATAGTCAACATTGAGCGATTGCAGGACATGGACTTACTTGTTATTAATGCCTATGATGGCGCTTTTCTTAAAGATCAGCTAATTACGCCTTTTGAAGGGATCGACGATGCTATCGAGCTATTGGTGGAAATGAAAGTAACGCATGTAATGACAAGCAATCGTGATATTTACGGTCGGTTGCTCGGCGTGGTCGGTATTGGCGCAGAGTTTAAGCATCAAAGTGATACTTCTTGTACAGCAGGAGCGATTAAGCATAATGCGGATATATTACTAGATTTATATGATATTAGCGATCCGGACGCGGTTGAACTAGCAAGGTGGCGCCAATGGATTTGCGATATATTAACAAAATTAATTGATAAAATCGGAGGAATTAATTATGACAACAGTAAAAAATGAGCTATTAGAGCAATGGGAATCTGATAATACTGAGTTAGCTAAAAAGAGAACAGAATACCAAAAAGCTGTCCAAGAAGCGGAATCAGCGCTTGCTGAACTTAAAACCGAGTATCAACTACTAATTGAGGGCAGCGTAAAAACCGGAAAAAATGTCGATGCAGATGCGTCTACGTTACTAGGTAAAATTGATGCGGCACGTAAGGTTGTAGATATCCGCAAAGCTGAGTATACGGCATATTTACAGTTGCAACAAAGTAGCGCAATTACAAAGGATCAATTGTTAGAGCATTTTAATAAGGTAGTAGCGCCTGAGTTCAGAGAAAAACGTTTTGACGGTGTAAAAGAACGGATGGCAATTGCAAAAGTTGAGTATGCAAAGGCATGTTTAGATTACCACGCCGCGGTAAAGGAATTTGAGGTTTTGCGTGACGATATTTTTAGAGTGCTTGGGAATGACTACAAGTACAAAAGAGAGACTGTCGCTTTTCAGTGGAAAAGTGAGGAAGAGTATTACTACATGTCCGACCGCGACATGGAACTTCTTAAACGAGGCGAATTGCCTGGCACATTTAGGCATATGAAGGAGGCGAGCTTTAATGACTAAGTTTACGTCAATCTCAAAGTTAACCGAAATGGAGCGCATGGCAAACGGACATATTGATAAAATGGCGCGACTAGCAACTGCAAAGCATAATTATCAATCACTTGTACAGGACGCATTTAGCGATAGCCGACCGTTTAACGAACATCCTTCCGAAGAATACGTCGCGCAGCTAAAAAAAGAAGCCGAAGCCACTGACGCAGACGAACACGCAAAGACGCGTTATGCGATGATGCAAGATCGACGGGACTATGACGAGTATCGATTAAAAAATGAACATCTGGACGATAGACAGATTGAGCGCAGACTTAAAGATTTAGCTGCGGAGGCTGAAAAAGTATCGGCAAGCGACTTAATGCTCGCCAAAAAATATACGCGCAAGTTTCCTTCACCGGAAAATCTTGCTCGCTATGCAAAACTAGAACGACTCACAAGAGAAGGCGCCAATTAAGGCGTCTTTTTTACGTTTAAGGAGGAATCGAAATGGAAAATTGGGAGAAGTACCCGAAGGTTATGGACAAAATCGTGACCACTATTGAGAAACTCGTTGACCATCCGAACCATGTGCCAACGAGAATTATCGAGGAATTTAAGCAGCACCGCGCTCTATTGGACGAGCAAGACGACACATTTGCGCAGATCAAAGCGAGGCAGGAGCATAAAAAAATGATTGATAACTATCTGCGCTATTGCCATGCGGTAAATCACGGTAACAAGTCCCTTGCGCGAAATTACTTGCGAAATGCAGACAGGTGCTTACAAAAGAGCGACCGTATCTTGCGCGGGATGTGGGATAACTAATGGCCGTTAATTTAAAAGCCGTCTTATCCCTCGAAGATCGTTTCAGTAATCGCTTGCGCAGAGTAACGCAAGGTACGGATCGTATGCAACGAATGACTAGCAGATTAGCAACGTCAGTAGGTTCGGTCGGGCGTGGATTCAGTCAGATGCAACAAACGGCAGGGCGCGCAATGAGCCGTATCAATCAGCAAGTATCCGGCATGAGCGGCTCGATTAAAAGCGGACTCGAAGCGCCACTATTATCCGTCAAGTCTATCCTTGGAGGTCTTGCGGCAGGCGCGGGACTAGCGGGCGGTGCTAGTCTTTTTAACGCCGGTATGAACCGTCTATCGTCGCTCGAAAACTCGAACGTATCAATGTCCGTTATGATGGGCGGTGATACCGAAAAGGCGGAAAAGTTTATGGATAACGTACTTGCGTTTGCGCGGACGACGCCATTTGCTTTCCCCGACCTTGCGGAAACTGCGCGGAATCTTTATGCGTTCGGTATGGCGGAGGAAAAGGTCGTTCCGACGATGAAAGCGATTGGTGACGCGGCTGCGGCGACCGGTAAAGGTGCGCAAGGGTTAAATCAAGTAAGTGACGCATTCGGTGCAATGCAGATTGCCGGACGAGTCAGTTTAGAAGAAATTAATCGTCTACAAAGTGGCGGAGTGCCCGCTTTACTAATTTTAGCCAATCAATACGGTAAAACTACCGACCAAATGAGGAAGGCTATATCATCGGGTGCAATTGATAGCGCTACAGCCATTGATAAGCTAGTCGAAGGGATGCAGAAAGGTACAACAGGCTTAGCCGGAACTACGAAATCGATGGACGGTATTATGGAGAAAATGAAGGAGACTTGGACTGGTCATATCGACAGCCTACGCTCTAACATATCTAACACGATGGCAAAATTAATCGAGCCTCATAAGCCAGCGCTACAGGCCGGCATGAAATGGTTTGGCGACCAATTTAGCAAGCTACCGGCGCTAGTTGAGCAAATCCGCCCAATCGCGGAAGCCTTCGC